>CAKZWF010000032.1 GCA_937921865.1 uncultured Pseudomonadales bacterium
TGCCGTCAAGCAGGAAGCCTCGGAGGAACACGGTTACTTTTGTGATTCGGGCTACACAAGAGTGAGCCGTGAGCTCGGAAAGCGCGGACCAGGTGGATCAATGCAACGGATCGACACAACAGTGGAAACCCAGATGAAGAGAGATCTGTTGCAGGAACTTGAAGCCTTGGTAAAGCATGAGCGACTGGATCACTCAAAAGAGCTCAGACGCCTTTCAAAACTGGAATCCCTTCAATCATTCGCCAACTCGATGTCTGCTGAGCAGCTGTACCAGGTAGTCGAGGGCATAATCCGCGAACTGCGTGATGAAGATGTTGTTACAAACAGAGTGAAACGATCAGAGGGGGCAAAGGCGATTGAAAGAATCGACGAGATCCAGATTGTCATCGAAAGTATTCTGAGTGACGAATGGAGCCATTGGGGTAACCCGCGATGGTATCAGGAAAAAACTTCAAAACCTGATCTGTGTATTCGAAACGATACCATTGGTAGTAGAGAAAACGGGATCTGGCACCAGCGGCATGCTTTACAGATGTTCGAAGACCAGTGGCTGTACTGTCCTCCGAATCGCCAAGGCCAACGATCCACCGAATGACCAGCGTCCTGATCTACGGCGCGACCGGTTTCACCGGTCGTGCCATCTCCCACGAGGCGAAACAGGCCGGCCTGGATTTTGTCGTAGCCGGCCGCAATCGCGAAAAGTTAATGGAGCTTGCCGGCCAGCTGGATGTTCCGTTCATCACAGTTGGCCTTGACGACGCTGCTGGCCTGGACCGGGCGTTTGACGATGTCGACATCGTAATCAATGTCGCCGGACCCTTTGTCGATACCGCACAGCCGGTGCTGGAAGCGTGCCTGCGAACGCAGGCTCATTATCTCGACGTATCTGGTGAGATGTCCTCATTTGCGCTGGCATTCGGCTACGATAAGCGTGCCCGCGAGTGCGGCATCATGATCCTGCCTGGCGTTGGATTCGTGAATGCGCCCTCCGATTGTCTCGCCGCACACCTCAAGAAAAGAATGCCTGATGCGGAATATCTTAGATTCGGATTTTCCAAAGTAGACCTGGTTTCCCGCGGCACCATGCGAGCGATGTTTTCACTGGTTCGTCGTGATGTCTGCATCAGACGGCATGCAGAACTGGTGACTGTACCGGTCGGTCGCCTGGAGCGCTGCTTCGATTTTGGCGAAGGACCGCAGATGAGCGCCGCCCTGAGCTGGGCTGATGTGATCACCGCTTATCACTCAACCGGGATACCTAATATCGAAGCCTACGCGGAAATGAGTGTGCTCCTGCGCGGTGCTTATCAGCTGGGTTCGTGGTATGCGGATCCACTGCGTTTGCCACCTGCCCGCAAACTGATAGATCTGGCGGTAAGAGCCTGGCCAGAGGGGCCTGACTCGACGGCGAGACAAGACAAACGAAGGGTCATTGTCGCGGAAGTGCAGAATCGAGGGCGCTGGACAATGTCTTCCCGACTGACGCTGCCGGACGGTTACAGCATCACTCCTCCCATAGCGATACGCGCATTACAAAAGGTGCTGAACGGCGAAATAAGAAAAGGCTTTACCACTTCGGCGAAAGTGTTTGGCGCAGACTTCATACTGGATTTTGACGACGTCCTGCTGGAAGACGTGATTTAGGCCAGTCTGGGTACGGTAATTACTCGTTCGCTGCCAGCAGTCGTCGAGCTTCATCCAGGTCTGGTGATACCTCGCCTCGACTGACAAATTCTTCCACAAGCCCTGCCAGCGAGGTTTGCGTACCTTCATTTGAATCGCCGCTTTTTCGTTCCAGTTTTACAAGCGCGATCAGCGCCTGCAGCTCGAGCAAAGTGGCGCCCATCTGCCTGGACAGATCAATTGCCTTCGAGAAACACTCTCGTGCATTACCTATCAGGCCCATGGAAACCTGCAGCTCACCTTGAATCCGGTGCAAGGCTGGTTCATACAGACGTTCATTGAAACGCTCTACCTGCTGAAATCCCTGCTGCAATGCCGCATTCGCCTCGTTGTGAAGACCTTTCGTTAGATAAGTCCTGGCAACACAACCCTGCAGAAAAGGTCCAAACAGTCTCGCTCCAGAAAGTTGATAGAGCGTCACGTTCTCATTGATGAGATCGATTCGGTCTTGAGAGGGCTCTTCAGCGCTGTTTGAGAACGTTGCATAGACTTTCCCCAGGCATAGCCAGAGTCCGAAGCCATGTTCGTCTGAGAGCCGGGCTGAAGCTCTACCATGTGATTGCCCTTCTTCCGTTAGGCCCTGAATGTGATTAATCGACGAACAAAAATTCTCAACGTAGGCCTGGTCGAAAGGTCTACCGAGCTTTTTCCCAAGTGCGACCGCCTCGTCAATATGCTTCAAAGCCTGTTTCAGCTCGCCTCGAACAGATGAAATCAATCCCATCATAGCCAAGACCGCCAGCAGAGGATTCTGTTCGGTTGGGTAAGAGAAATTCTGGCCGCCTTTAGTCTGATAGAGCAGCGCGGCGTGCTCCAGCGCTTTCATCGCATCGTCATATTGACCCTGGTAGCCGAGAACATAGCCGAGTGCATTGTAGCCTTCAATCAGATAGTCGGGGCGATCCCGTGATTCGCCCAGCTCAATGCATTGGTGAGCAAGTTCCCCAGCTCGATCAAGCTCGCCGCGCACGATAAAAAATGTACCCAAGCGTCTCTTGACGGCATAAAGGGATTCTTCATCACCAATCAGTTCGCAGAGCTCGAGTGCACGAAGTTGTGCAGCTTCTACCTCGGGAGCCGCATACCCCTGGGAGGCAGAGAGACTGAATCCGTACGCCCCGAGAAGCTTCAGCTCAAGGTGATGACGCTCGATCGATTCTGGTATTTTTTCGAGAAGAGCGAGAGCCTTCGATAAGTGATCCACGGCATCAGCATGAGCTGCGCGGCCGGCTGCCCGCTCCCCTGCCTTGACCCAATAGTTTATGGCGCGCTGCGCTTCTCCGGCCTCGGAAAGATGTCGAGCGATGGCTTCCGGCTGTTTTTCAAGTATCTCGGGGAATTCAGTCTCGAGCGCATGGGCAACTCGTCGGTGAATTTTTGCGCGCTCGATCAGGAGGATCGATTCATACGCAGCATCCTGCAGCAAAGCATGTTTGAAACGATACGTCGGTTCAATCAGATCAGAAGTGCGTTGGACAATGTCGGCATCGATCAGGCGTTCGAGAATGATTCCCAGTTCTGCCGTCGGTGTCTGTGTGGTAGCGGTCAGTAGATCGAGCGTGAATTCCCGGCCGAGCACTGCGGCGACCTGAGCAACGTTTTTATTGCTGGAGTGACGATCCAGACGTTCGTTCAATGATGTCTGTAGTGATTCAGGAACCACTGACCGATTCAACTTTCCACCAGAAGAATCGGATTCAACCACGGAGGAAGTCAACTCTTCGATGTACAGTGGATTTCCTTCACTTCTGGCAAGAATGCCCTGCTTCACAGCATTCGGCAGCGTGGCGGGTGCAGAGATATCATCGATAATCTTCATGCTCTCGCGGTCACCTAGCCGCACCAGATCGATGATTGTTGAGTGTGCCAGCTCCTGCCAAGGTGGAGTGAATTCAGGTCTGCAGGTCACCAGCAGCAACACCGGTAGCTTATCGATCATCTCGACAATTTTTATCAACAATTCCAGCGATGTAGGGTCGATCCAGTGAACGTCCTCAAAAAGCACCAGTAATGGCTGCCTGGCAGCCAGCGCCTGGATCTGCAGCAGGAGCATATCCAGCGTCCGTTCTTTCTGGCGTTCTGCACTCTCTTCGATGGGTGCGTATCGCTCAGCGAACAGGATAGAAGTCAATGCCGCGATGTATCGAACGGAACCGCCGAAATCGTCTGAACCGGTGCGCGCAAGTAGCGCTTCGAGCTTGTCCAGTTTTTCGTCAGCACTATCGCCGCGTGCAAATTCGGCTGATCGTTCAATCTGGCTGATGAAGGGATATAGCGCGGTATTGCTGAAATGTGGTCCGCATTGATAGCTGAGTGAAATGTATTGTTCGTTAGCAAGTACTGCGGTGACTGCCAGTGTCAGGCGCGACTTCCCAAGTCCCGGCTCGCCTCGCAAACACACAACCTGGCCGTTGCCGACTTTCATCAGCTCCCAGGATTGAATAATCTTTTCAAGCTCTTGATCGCGACCAACGAGATTCGCCAGCTGATGATTGACACGCGATGCCTCAAAGCGGTTTATGCCTGTATGTTCGGCGACTGCATGAGATAGCGGAACGGGTTCACCGAAGCCTTTCAGATCGTGAGACCCGAGATCTTCGAATTTGAACTGCCCACCGACCAGATTTCGCGTGGTTGGACAGACAACTACGCATCCACCCTGTGCCACTTCCTGCAGACGGGCAGCCAGATTCGGGGTGGAGCCAACAGCAGGTTCTCGATCAAAAAAGTTATTTGCGGTGAGATCACCAACAACAACCATACCGGAGGCGATTCCTACTCGAATTTCATAGCCGGAATCACTGCTGGCCACTTCGTCAACCAACTCCAGACCGGCTCTTACGGCACGCTCGGCATCGTCCTCGCGCGCGCTCGGATAGCCAAAATAGGCCAATATTCCATCACCCAGATACTGGGCCACAAACCCATCATGTTCTTCAACAACCTTTCTGAACATGTCGTGGTAGCTGATTATGATCGAGCGCAACTCTTCAGGGTCGAGGGTCGTTGAAAGCGCAGTCGAGCCGATGAGATCACAGAAGAGAATCGTCGTGAAGCGTCGCTCCGCCGATATCGAACGTTGCTGCACCTCTGGAGGACCGCCGATGGGTCGTCCACAGCCTCCACAGAACCTGGCTCCCGGTAAATTCTCAAATCCGCAGACTTCACAACCTGCTAAACCGGTTCCACAATTGGAGCAGTGGCGATAGTTCTCTGGATTAATCGTATCGCAATTACGGCAGCGCATCTCTAACCGGACGATCTGGTGGAAGAGACCGCATTGTACGACGCAACAATATCCAATGGCGAGTCGTTAACAGCTTTACCAACTTTCTGCCGCGGCTTAACGTCAGACACCCAGATCTTGATTGTGGACAAGTCTTTTCGCTGGAATATCTGACTGCAGGCCAGGCTCTACCCTAGCGCTGCAGCTCGCCGGAGATCGCCTTGACCATGTTGTGGTTAATCAGCTCGAGAATCTTCGGATTCGCCATCAGACTGAGATAGTCACCAGTATTGATGGCCCGCTGGATCTCCGGATCCGCGATCACCGACTGGAACTGGGGATCAGTCTTCAGCGACTGGATAATCGACAGAATCGCCGGATTCGCCATCATACTTGCGCCCAGCGCATCCACATCGAGTGCTGGCTGAGCGCTCAACGTCCCGCCGGACAGTGCGGCTGAGGAAGCTCCGTACTGGATGCTGCGCACTTTGTCCTGGGAAATCTCAACACGGCCAAGCGATACGCCCTCGATCAGGTAAACACCGTTTTCGAGTGAGCGAACTTCGCCAACGACAGAGGACCCATCATTGAGCTGAAGGGTGGCCGTCTGCGCAGTTGCCGCCGCAGAATACAGAACCAGAAGCGAAACAGAAATCCATTGCATATCAGGTACTTGCCGGCAAATTTGAACGCGCCATACTAACGCACTATGGGAGACAATGACGACAATGAGGGGTATCTGATGAAGAGCTACAACACAGCCGTGTATACAACTGATCGATGGCAGGGCTTCAAACACCGCGCTGGGGATATTTTCATCTGCACACCAGCGAAGTGCGGCACCACCTGGACCCAAACCATCGTCACCAACCTCATTTTTCCGAATGGGGACTTTCCGGCACCGGTGATGGAGCTGTCGCCCTGGATCGAGATGAAAATGCGGCCGGCCGACGAGATGCACGCGGCGCTCGAAGCGCAGACGCATCGCCGGGTCATGAAGTCACACACTCCTGCAGATGGCATTCCGTGGTTCGATGACGCGCGTTACGTTTTTGTCTGCAGGGATGGCCGAGACGCCTTCATGTCCATGGTCAATCACATGGACCGGATGATTTTCACCGACGCTCTCAATGAGCAAGCGATCAAGGACGGCATTCCCCCAATGCCCAACTTCGAAGGCGACGTGCATGCTTTTTTCGAGCACTGGCTAGGCTCATCGGACGAGCAGTTTTTCAAGCTGGCAAGCAGCTACTGGGAAAGAAAAGATCAATCAAACCTGCTGCTGGTGCACTTTAACGACCTGAAAAAGGACCTAGGTGGGCAGATGCGGCGTATTGCCGGTTTCCTCGACATCGAGATTCCCCAGGCAATCTGGCCGGATGTGATTTCACGCTGCATGTTTGAAAACATGCGGGAAAACGAAGCCATGGTCGGCGACATGAGCTTCGGCTTCAAAGGCGGCACCAAAGGTTTTCTGTTCAAAGGCAGCAATGGCCGCTGGCGCGATGTGCTGAGCGCTGAGGAACTCAAGCGCTATGACGAGCATCTTAACGCATCAATGCCCGCCGCTGCGGCACAGTGGGTGACCGAGGGTGGGCACCCGACTCGTAGTTCCTGATCAGGCCGCGGCCGCTTAGCCCTGCACCTCGCGCAGGTGTACGGCTTCGTTCAGGGTAATCACTGAGCGCTCTCCGGTGCTGGCGCACTGGTAGCGATTAATACTGGTGTAGTCCGGATTGAAAAACATCCTGGGCGAAAAGCCGATCACGTGCGCGGTCCAGACATTGATGACCCCTCCATGGCAGGTCACCGCGACGCGCTTACCCGGGTGGCGCTCCACGATGCCTTCAAGCGTTGCGACAACCGTGTTGCTGAATGCCTCGAAATCCACGCCAACGTCGCCTTTCATCAGTTTAAGCCAGCGGTCGTAATCAACCTGTTTGAGCTTTTCCACAGGGACATAGGCTTCAGAGTTGCGGTCAAATTCAACTACGCCTTCGCGTAATTCAATACTCAAACCCTGGGCGCGGGATAGCGGCTCTGCAGTCTGATGCGCGCGCGCCATCGGAGAAGAATACAGATGATCAATGGATTCGTGCTGCAGCCAGGTAGCCATCAGGTCGGCCTGGGAGTGACCGATGTCGGATAAAGGGGGATCAGCCGGTTGGCCGTCACGGTTTTCTATGTGCATGGGCAGGCCATGCCGAATGAGTATGAGTTCCATGGTGACTCTATATCAGCCCTGGGTAAGAACCGCCATCCAGCTGTATGTTCTGACCCGACATAAACCCCGCCTGATGACTGCACAGAAACGCACAGGTATCCCCAAATTCAGCCGGATCGCCAAGCCGTTTCGCGCAGATCGTGTCTGCAATCTGGCGCATGGCTTCCTCCATCGTGATGCCTGAGGCCTGCATCATCCGCTGCGCCATGTAGCGCTGCCTGTCGGTGTTGAAGCGTTCGGGCAGCAGATTGTTGATGGTGACGTTGTCGGCGACGACTTCCTGAGAGAGTCCTTTACAGTAGGCCGTCAGCCCGGAACGCGCTGCCGTGGACAGACCCATAGGCGCGCGCGGCGATTTCACCATGGCTGAGGTGATGTTCACCACCCGCCCAAACTTACGTTGACACATACCGGGCACCAATCCCTGAATCAACGCAATAGCGCCGAGCATGTTGGACTCAAGCGCCTGGTACCAGTCGTCAGTTTGCCATTTCTGGTAGTTGCCAGGTGGTGGTCCGGCATTGTTGTTAACGAGTATGTCGATCTCACCGGCAGCTTCCAGCAGGCGCGAACGCTCTTCGTGCTGATTCAGATCCGCCAGGACTCCGTCGACCTGTGCACCCGTTGCGCGCAGTGAATCGACGGCTGCGTCGAGTCGGCCGCGGTCGTGGCCATTGATGAGGACAGCACAGCCCTCACGCGCCAGGGCTTGCGCACAGGCATAGCCCAATCCGCGCGTTGACGCGCACACCAGCGCGCGCCGGTTGCGGATGCCGAGGTCCATCAGTCGGTAACCGTACGACCAAAGTCTGACGGCATCTGTGGTCCCCATTGGCTGGCAGCGCCAACGTCCGGACCGTGGATCTGAAACTCGTGCTCAGCGTTCATAATGTCACCGTCAACAAAATGCTCGTGGATCATGCCCCAGGGATCACGCCAGTAGTCAAAGATCTGACTGCCCAGGGTGTGTCGACCAATTCCCCAGCTGTGTTTGTAGCCCTGCGCCTCGAGGTGTTCGTTGCCGACGTAGATGTCGTTGATATCGACAACTTCAAACGAGCAGTGATTGAAACCAGGTTCGTCGAATGTCTGCGCCAGCAGCACCGAGTGATGGTCAGTAAACTCCTCGCCGCGATCGAACCGGCAGAAATAGGCAAAATCTTTATCACCCACACCCACGCCATCACTACGCACGATGCCCAGGTGCCGATAGTACCAGTCCCAGCTTCGGGACAGGTTCGCAACGTTGATGCCGACATGACCGAGACGTTTAACGCGTGCCGGCTGGCGCGGGCATCGGACGGTGTCTCCGTGTCGCTCCTGGCGACCCCCGAAGTTGACGGGATCGGTATTCTGAAGCAGCGGCGCGTGCGTCTGGGTACGGTGGATGACTTCAATCTGGAACCCGTCCGGGTCCGTCAGGATGACGCGTTTGCCGCCGCCCGGCTCATCAATCGCTGCTACGTCGGATGCATCTGGTGACGCGCTCAGCGCCTCAAGATCACTCTCACTATTTGCGTACAGCGCAAAGCCGAGGAACGCAGCCTCGCCCTTTTCAACCACGTGCACGACATAGTCGGGACCTGCACCCCTCAGAAAGAGCGCGTGGTCGTTTTTTTCAACAGTCGTGAGACCAAAGTCATTCAGAAACGCCTCCATGCGGTCGAGGTCGGGAACGCGAAGGCGGGTATAAGCGACTTCTCTGGCTTTCATGATCGGTGCGTTCATTGGTCAACTCCTGTTAGCCGGTATAAGGGACATCTGCTGCGCAGCGTCGTGCAGCAGATCATTTACGCTGATCTGTTCGGTTGTGAAGCCGTACACGTACCGGTCGGGACGCACGACAACGGCGTCGTGCTCATCGAGCAGCCTGTCCCACTGTCCGCGTACAACTTCCAGTTCATCGATGCCAACCAGTCGGCCGCCCGTCGCTGCAAGTAACTCAGTGGATATGTCATCTATAGCTGGCACCTGGCCGCGATGGACAACAGCAAACCCGTTACCCAGAAGATCATCCAGACGTACCCGCTCACCGGCACTGGTGAGCACATCCGGCTGGCTGAACAGGAAACCGCAGGGGCGCTCCAGGCCAACCTGCTGGTGACAGATCACACCATCGCGCAAAGGTGGCACCGTGCGACCCTGGCCATAACCTGAGGACTGATCCATTGGCGGCGGAGGCGGATTGCCATCACGTTCAGCCTGTTCTGTCGCTGCGAAAAACTCCATCAGCTTGCCGATGTTCACAGCCCAGTCCACCAGGTCACGCGCGTGTGCATCACGCTCAGCCTGATAGCTGTCAAGCAACGCCTCGGTGGCTTTGCCTTGTTTTATCAGCTTGAATTTCCACGCCAGATTGAGGACATCGCGCATGCCTGCGTTCATACCCTGACCCAGGAAGGGCGGTGTCTGATGCGCGGCATCACCGGCAAGCAGCACTCTGCCCGCTCGCCAGCTTCCCGCCACCGCGGCGTGAAAGGTATAGAGAGCTGATCGCCGCAGGCTGTAGGTGCCTGGTGGAGTCCACTGCTCGATCAGCTCGCGGACGTTCGCTTCGGCGCAGAAAGCTTCAGGGTCTTCACCATCGTTCAGGCGGAATTCCCAGCGTCGGTAGGGATCCCGAGTCGCCACATAGGTGGCGAGTCGATCCGGGTCACAGACCTGCATGGTTCGAGGGCCCAGGGTGTGTCCGGATTTCAACTCAATGTCGACCACCAGCCAATCCTGGTCGTAGCCCAGACTCTGCCAGCTGATCCCAAGCGATCTGCGCACAAGGCTCGAAGCGCCATCACAGCCAAGCAGATACTGTGCGCTGAAGCTCTCCCGCTGATTGGTGTCCAGATTGGTCGTCTGCAGCTCAACACCCTCTTCGACTTCGCTGAACGCGCTGACTTCATAACCGGTACGCATATCAACATCAGCTTCTGCTGCGGCTCGGTTGCGAAGCCAGCCATCAATGTCAGGCTGGTCAAAAAACGCGTTGGTGTCCCAGCCATTGACGCCACCGGCGGACGGCTCGAAGCCAAAGATGACCTCCCGCCGGGAATTAACAAAGCCGACCCACTCACCTTCACGCAATCGTTGCATCATCGCGTTCAGCTCATCGCCCAACCCGAGCGCCTGAAAACCACGGATGATTTCACCATCCATGTTGACCGCCCGAGGCAGCAGGTAGACTTCTTTGTCGCGGTCAAACGCGATGACTTTCAGTCCGGCCCTGGCCAGGAGTACCGCCGCGGCGCTGCCTACCGGCCCGAGACCCAGAATCGCTATATCGTAGTCAGGCGTCATGAGCTGGCCCCGGCCTATTCGATGATGCAGCGAGCGTCTTCGACGACAACCCGGTTTTCGATGAATCCGAGCTTCTCAACTTCCACCTTGACGACGTCGTCTGCCTTCAGAAAATGCGGTGGCTGCATGGCAACGCCAACACCGGAAGGTGTCCCCATGTACAGCACGTCGCCCACGTCCAGAGTGAACGCCTGAGTCAGGTGGGCGATAGCATCGAAGCAATCGAAGATCAGATGTCTGGTATTGGAATGCTGACGTTCCTCACCGTTCACCCAGCAGCGGATCTCCAGGTTGTGGGGGTCGCCAACTTCATCCGGGGTTACCAGCCAGGGGCCGAGCGGACCGTGAGTGTCGAAGGATTTGCCGATCTGCATGGTCTGAACTCGAAGCTGCCAGTCCCTGACGCTGACATCGTTACCACAGCAATAGCCGGCGATGACTTCGTGGGCCTTTTCTCTCGGCACATGTTTGCAGCGTTTGCCGATTACCACGCAGAGTTCCGCCTCGTAATCGAGCCGACTGGACGCCATAGGCAGATTAATATCCGCGTAGGGGCCGTTGATGCAGTTGTGCTGTTTGTTGAACCACATCTGGTGTTTGGGTTTTTCCATGCCACTTTCTGCGACGTGATCAGCGTAGTTCAGACCAATCGCAAGCACCTTGCCAGGATTCGGCAGTGGCGCGTGCAGAGTGACCGCATCGGCGCTGATCAATGCGGATGATCCAGCGAGTGCAGCGGCGCGTTGCATCCCGCTGTCACCCGCCTGCAGCAGTTCCATCATGGTTGCCGGCAGTCCAGCCGCAGCAAGATCGATGATTCCTCCTTCAACGAGGAGACCGGTGCGTGGCGTATCAGAATCGGCGTTGGAAAACGTTACAAGTTTCATGATGTCTCTTCCGCGGGTAAGGGTTGGTGGGCAAGTTCGTGGGCATCTTCAGCCGGCACGCCGAACACGCGCAGCATCAGTTCTGTGGCTGTGTCGACCTTCTCGTCAACATCTGCCTCGTCCAAACACTGCTTCACCACATTGATGAAGCCGCCAAAGCCGAAGTTAGTGGTCAGTTTGATATCTGAGATTTCAAACCGGCCAGAGCGAATGCCCTTCTCGATATCGCGCAAACTGTAGGATCTGAATGCCATGGCCATCTCCTCCAGCGGAGCTGCCGAATGTTTGAGATACCAGCGCCAGATCGGATTGGTCTTCACTTCTCGAGCTGTGAGTCGAGCTGACAGCGCAATGATTGCTGCAGGGTCGCTCAGGTCTGCGGTGAGCCTCTGGAAGCGCTCGTCCATGGCGCTGGCGTACTCGGCGACTATCGGCGTGAGCACGTCGTGTTTTGATTTGAAGTGCAGATAAAACGAGCCGTGGCCAACATCGGCAGCGCTGGTAAGGTCGGCAATGGTGATGTCATCAATGGGACGTTCGCTCAGCAGATCGGTGGCCGCAGCAATGATTCGGGCCTTTGCCTGCTGCTGTTTGCGCTCAACGCGGGAGAGTTTCTGCGGTTCCGATACCTGCTGCGCGGCCCTGGGCATAGCCAAACACTCGAAAATAAATGACTGAAGTCAAAAATGATTGCATATATTTATGACTATAGTCAATAATGATTTCGTCCAAACCGGAGCGGCAGATGAAACCTTTCAACATTCTGATGATCACCACTGATCAGGAGCAGTCATATGTCGATCTGCCGTCTGCTCTTGCGCTCCCCGGCCACAATCGCCTGCGCGAGCAATCGATCGCTTTTCGAAAATTCCAGGTGAACTCGACACCGTGCGGCCCGTCCCGGTCCGTCATCTACTCCGGTCAGCACACCCAGCGGACGGGATTGTTTGTGAACCCCAACGTGCCGCCGCATCCTGAATTGCCGCGCAACATGCCCACCCTCGGCTCGATGTTTGCAGAGCTCGGCTACTACGCGGCGTACAAGGGCAAGTGGCATCTATCGCACCTGAACCACGGCATCGAGTTTGATCAGCAACGTTTTCCAGAGACCACCCGGGCGCTGGAACCCTGGGGTTTCCATGAATACACCCACGATGGCGATCATCACGGCCTGGCCTGGGACGGCTATATGCACGATGGTGCCATTGCCGCCGATGCAGCCAACTGGCTGCTCGGCGCAAACGGCCGCAAGCCTGATGATCAGCCCTGGTTGCTGGCAGTCAACTTCATTAATCCGCACGACGTAATGTTTTTCGATGCCACAGGCAGCATGGCCGAGGAGCGTCTCGACCCGGTCAGGGTCGCCCCGCTGCTGCCCGCCCCTCACGCGCCGATCTATCGCGACCAGCTCGATATACCACTGCCAGTCAGCTTTACCGACAATCTCGACCGCAAACCTTCCGCCCATCGGCAGGACCAGCGTCTGGCTGATCTGATGTATGGCCACCTGCCGCTCGATAACGAAGCGGCCTGGCGCAATCATCGCAATTTCTACTTCAACTGCATTCGCGACGTTGACCAGCACATCTGCCAGGTTCTGGACGCGCTGGAGCAGTCGGGCGAAGCAGACCGGACCATCGTCGTGTTCACCTCCGACCATGGAGAGATGGCTGGTGCGCATGGCATGCGGCAGAAAGGTGCGTCTATTTACAAAGAGAACGTGGGTGTCTCCTGCTTTGTGAACCACCCGGATATTCAGGGCGGAAAAGAAACTGACAGCCTGGCGACCTCGGTAGATCTGATCCCGACGCTGTTGGCTATTTCTGGCGCCGATGTGAGCGACATCTACGAACGCTGGCCGGATCTGAAAGGAGTGTCATTCAGTCCAGCTCTGACAGGACAAACCAGCGAACGCGACCAGCGCGGCATGCTGCTGAACTACACCGCCACCCTCGCCTGGGATGTTGATTTTGTCGAAACCCTGTTTCGTGGTCAGGTTCGCGGCGAGTTCACAGACCTCGAAAAACAGCAGCTGGCCGCCGGTCAGTCTCTGGAGCAGTTTGCCTGCTATCGGGGTATCTGTGATGGTCGCTACAAGTTTGCCCGCTACTTCAAGCCAGCAGAACATCACGTTCCCGAAGACTGGGACACGCTCCTGCGCCACAACGAACTGGAGCTGTATGACACCGAATCAGATCCGCACGAGTTGAATAACCTCGCGTTTGAGCCTGAATCGCATCGAGACCTGATCCTGACTCTGAATGATCGATTAAATGCGCTGATAGCTGAGGAAATCGGCGCCGACGATGGCAGCTGGTACTCGTCGCGCAGGAGCTACCGGCTGGGTGGAGCGTAGGATTATTCAAAACCTATGCCCCACATCCGACCTTTGATGACCTGCTCACGGCAGCAGCTTCAACACTTCATTGGAAAAAGCACTCTCGTTTCCTTCAGTATCGACCGCGCTCATGCTTACGTAGTACTCGCCGGATTTAGCCTCAAACTCATGCGAAGTGGCGCTCTTATCATTGACCACGATGCTGTCCTGGTAGGTGCGACTGCTGCTGCCAAAATAGATTCGGTATCCGGCGAGATCGGTCAAAGACGAGCCATCAACGTTCTCAGAAGGCGCGAGCCAGCTCAGCTGTACGCTGCCGATTCGGTCAATCTGCAACATGGCCAGAGCGCTGCCACCCGGACCTGAGCAGGTCAGGGTAAAGGTGCTGGCGCCGTCGAACGGACCAATCTGCTGCGAGCCTGCGACGGCTTTCTGACCAGACCAGTCGCCACTTGCCTGGCAGGAATCTGCATCGGTCGAACTCCAGCTTAACGTAGCCAACTCATCTACACGCACTTCCCGTTGATCGGTCGAGAACGTGACAGAAGGCTCGGACACTGGCTCCGGAGTCGGTTCAGGCTCTGGCGCGGATGCCGGTTCCGGCACGGGTTCTGGCGCCGGATCCTCAACGGTCAGCACAAGGCTCTCGCTGACACCGCCACCTTTCGAACTGCACTTCAGATGGTAGGTTCCAGAAGCATTCAGCGGTGGGGTGCGATAAACCCCTTCGGTAGGCCACTTGCCGTCCCACGCGCCGGACGCGTTACAGAACCGAGTGCCTGCTGATGCCCAGCTTAAAAGCGCACGCTCGCCTGTCTGGTAGATCGTCTTGTCGGCTGTGAACGATAAGATCGCGTTACTCGAGCCTCCGCCATCGCCAGGAGGATTGTTACGCTTAGCTAGTGCAGGTTCGCTGCCTAACAGGCAAAGAACGGCAACGGTAATCAGTATTCGCGCTGAATCCAATGTCATATTGTCCCCTACTGCTGGCGGTCCCGGCCAGCTGCTAACTGTCATGAGCAGAAGGTTAGGAGATTGGCCGTCTCGCTTCCGAGGAAGGCTTCACAGTAGAAGCGATACTCACTAGGTGTTTTGAAGAAACTTTGACGTCGTAGGGTCTGCGTCGATGTTCGACTGCCGCAGTTCTCAATGACAGGTCACATCGAATAACGAGGCACGAGCATCGTCATCCCGCTACATTTCTCGCCAGGCCCGAACACGATTTCGACAACGAATTCTGGACCGCAGTGAAACAGGTATGCCTTGTGCCGTTTCATTACACTCGTGATGAATATTTGCCGATGGTAATGTGAATCAGTCGAACTGAATGTTGGGAGGTCGAGATGAGCTGGCCAAAAACTGCAGCCTGGTGGTTCATGATGCTGCTGGCCTTCGCCATCGGTGTATATGCACTGAGCTACTTCTACTTTCCCGACATGATCGACCCGGAATTCAAAACACGCTTCGATGCCATTCCCTGGTCGGCCAGATTGCACATCTTTCCAGGCGGCCTGGCGCTCATTGTAGGTGCATTTCAGTTTCACAGCGGCCTGCGTGAGCGCTGGACGAACATCCATCGAAACTGTGGGCGCGCTTATGTTGTTTTTGTGTTGTCCGGCGCGATGGGCGGTCTTTTACTGGCCTGGCATGCACCACACAGCCCGGCGACGCGTTTAGGATTTGCGTCCCTGGCGGTGGTCTGGTTTTACTCAGGCGCTATGGCTTACTTCGCCATCCGAGCAGGGAATATCGCCTTACACCGGCAGTGGATGATTCGGTCTTACGCACTGACGCTGGCGGCGGTCACGCTGCGAATTCAGCTGCCGCTCTATCAAGGTGCTTTGGGCATGAGTTTTGACGAGGCTTACGCGATTGTTGCCTGGTTCTGCTGGATCCCCAATCTGATAATTGCTGAGTGGTTTTTTAATCAGGCTCCGCTGCGCCTTAATCGCCCAGCGGTTTAACAAACTTCAGCAGAAACCGGTCACTCTCCCCGATCGCCAGATAGCGCGCCCTATCCTTCTCACCGAGCGCCAGCGAAGGCGGCAGGGTCCAGACGCCCGCTTCATAATCTTTGCTGTCTTGCGGATTTCGCAAAATGGATGCCTCGGCAACGAGTTCGAAGCCAGCGGCTTGCGCCATCGCAATGGTGCGTTCTTTTGAAATGTAGCCGTTTGCGGCCAACGGATCTTCGTTGGCGACGTCGTCCCACTGATGATCGACGATGCCGAGAACGCCGCCAGGTTTCAGCACATCGTAAGTCGCCTGAAAAGCCAGTCCTGCATGAGCGCCCTTGTCATAGAGATCCATAACCAGGTTGTGCACGTTCCGGAAGGTCAGTACCAGATCAGCACTGGCCGCTGGTGCCATACGCAGCGAATACGGCAGATCAAGTTCAGTAACAATGACTGAGCCATACAGGTCGGGGTGGGTGCCGAGCCTAGTCAGGTAAGCGCCCAGGCCACGACGCTGATAGCCGTAGGGTCCATTCGGACTGTATTGCGCAGCGTAGAACTTCCCACGATCTTTCAGAACCGGGGCAAGGATCTCGGTATACCAGCCGGCTCCAGGCCAGATCTCGACTACAGTCATGTCCGAGCGCAAGCCGACAAATTCCAGCACTTCATAAGGCTTCCGGTAAACGTCCCTGGCACGGTTCTCGTCGCTTCGGTGCTCTCCGGAAATAGACTTCTGCAACAGCGCGGCCGTCGCGCTATCCAGCTCTGCCTGAGCCGGAACTGTCCAGCCAGCCAGCAACAACATAGAGACAGCTGAAACCCAACTCAGCGCTTTCAAAACCATGCCTTCTCTCCTCTCATGATTAAATTCATCGCCGTCGAGGCGACAACGGCCATTCTAGAGTGTATCGACGCTGTTTGGTTCGCGCAGACTAAGCGGATAGCCGTTTTCAATAGCAGAGGTTATCCGGGCGGAATTTCATCGTTTGCCCTGTCCAACGGGCGCGCGGTCAGCCAGCTCCCAAGGCAGCATATTGCAGGCTGAATACCAATTGCCAGATGAGCAGGCGAAAGCAGCACAGCAATTCACGTAAGACCGTCCTACGACCGACGGGGTCTCGTCGGCTCCGCCAGGTCCTTGCCTTCTGCCACCTGTTCAGAGAAGATGCTCGCCCGTGAAATAGTACGTCCTGCCGATGTTACTTGAATCAGTTATTGACCTGTCGCTGGCGACTTTTGTTGCACACGTGTTGCCGTGGCTCAACGACCTGGCCAGCTGGTTTGTCGTGGGTTTATCCGCATTTGACCTTTCTGACCTGGCGGTCGGAATGGTAATTTATCTTGTCGAAAGAACATTGAGCCGACGCGGGCACCTGCAATCGCGTCGGGTTCAACCGAGACGCAGAGCCATGGCAGATCGTATCTATCCCACGCTGTCGCCTCTCTAAACAGTCGCCGTGCCGACACGCTTAGACGACCGGCGTGTAGCGTCCTAACTCCGGAACCACCAGCTTCGTCGCAAACAGCAACTGACCTTTCCGACTCTTACTTGTCAGTAGAGCAGATCGGGCTCGCTCCTCATTCTCGGCAATCTGCCTGCTGGTGCGCCGGCTGATATTGATCCCGATCATTTTCCGGACCAACAAGTGGTGTAGAACGGCTCGTACAGCGAAGATAAGGTGGAGGACTATGTTGTCGTCATCTATTCGCTCAATGCTGTCACTCATCGCGCTGCCGATTCTGCTCGGCTCTGCAACGGGTACCACGGTGTCGAGCTGGCGCGATGTCATCGCGGCGACGCCGTATTGGGAGAGTCAGGGTGTTTACGACAACCTGCTGACCATCCGCCGCTGGGTGCTTACCGGTCAAGCGTACTGCGAACAAGCAGACAGACACATCCTGTTCGACCGTCGCATGCGCTTTCTCGGATATCTGACCGATGCCGGGAAACGGAAATCCAATCAGCGCCGAATCAACGAAGAGCGGCGCCGTCTGGCACTCGAGCAGAAGGTGGAGATCTGGGCGCCGGGTGAAGAGGATCGAATCGGCTACCCTTTTGTGCTGAGCTGCGATCAGCCCGATGCGTATCTTCCCGACCTGCTGGCGAGATATACCGGCGAAGAGTCGTCAGCTCGATTGTGGGGCACATGGGACGGGCTTAGCGTTGGCAATGAAGATCAGCCGGTATCTCTGCACCAGGCAATTCGCCATGTCTATGACGAGCGTCGACGGTCAGGCCGAATCGATCTGCCTGAGGGCGCGCTGGGCCGGCTCGCCGGTAAAGTCATAATCGAAAGTGGTGGTGTGCGCGAGGCTCTGTCGCCGGCGGGTGCGGTGGGGATCATGCAGCTGTCTCCCGCTGCTCTCGAGGATTGTCGTCTCGACGAGCGGTTTCACCTTCACCGACTGGCCCAGATCGACTGCGCGCTGTACCTGCTGCAGCAGAATCATCGGATCCTCGAGCCGGTATTTACCGAGTACTTTGGCCACCTGCCAGAGCATAAGGCGGAAGCGCTCTACTGGATGCTGCTTGTTCAGACATACCACACCGGCATTGGCCGGGTAACCTCGTTGCTGACCGATGAGTCGCTGAATGGTCCAGCGCGGTACTTTGCCAGCCATCAGCAACGCTTCACCGCCGGCGACATTGCGCTGGGAATAGTGTTCCACAATCTCGGACGTGAGCAGCTCGGGTTTGCAACCCTCTACTACGTGGCTGACGTGGCGCTGGCGACAGAGGCAGCCTGCCAACGCATGGACGACCTGCCAGGTTGTGCTCGCGATCCCGGGACCAACGGGAACTGAGGAAAATGGGGTCGAACCGAAGTTTTTCAGGACAGCCTGATTGGGCCTGCGTCGCCACGGATGCTGCGAGCTACAGCACATATTCCAAGAGAGTGATGGAGTCAGAGCAAACTCACAAGCGCTCACATCTCAGAAGCACAACCTCAGCGGCTTGCGCCACCTCCAACCATGCCCTGTGCTGGGCGTGGTGCGAGGAGGTCCGGACACGCCAGTGCTGACGTGTCCGGATGCGATCATGTCAATCGTTGACTAGAACTGCTCAGGTACGACGATCCAATAGCCATTCCACATCTGATTTGTGCAAGTGCTGTGCTTGAAGAAGCGCTCGTCTGCCGCTTGTCCTCCCGCCGAAGAATCGTACGCGACTGAACCCTCCGCCCAGGTCTTCAAGTCCGGCGAATTGCCAACAAAGACAAAATCCGAGCCTGTCCCGCCTCTGTAGGCAGTCCAGAGATGTGCGCCGTACTTGTCTAAAGCCGGCGAGCCAATCTTAGGGATCTGCCCTTTCCAATAGTCCAAGGCGCCATTTACATCATCCATGTCGGAGCCTTCATTGATTGTGCAGCTGAAGGTTTCGACCACGGCGTCCACAGTACGATCGGCAGTCATACCAATCGAGGCTTCTTTCAACTCTTCCACAGACATGATGGCTGAATCACAATCGCTAACCGTGTTCTCAAAACGCAAGTCATTAGCTTGGCCTCTTGCGGAAGCTGCATAAGCAGATCCCGCGTCTGCCATCGAAACCAAGTCAGAATTGAGTACCCCAAACGCGAAATCGTAATCGGTCGCGCCGCGAAAAGGTGCCCAGAAAAAAACCCCGAACGCCGGATCAGGCGGTGCGGCAGCGCCTTCCGGAGTGCCCAGTGCATCCATCAATGCCCAGACGTTGTCCGTGGTTTGGCCATCCTGAAGCGTGCACCCAAAGACTTGCACAATGCCTCCGGGCGTTGCGTCTTCCGCCAGTGCATTTCCAGTCACAAATGCCAGCGATAAGATTGTCAGTGCGAATAGCTTTCTCATTTTCTCATCCTCAATATTGAGACAAGAAGGCGCATTAGATTGCACGACCTTTACCAGCGTGATCTTCGAATAAATCAGAATGCAATAATCAGCCCCTCCCCCAGCTGCAGTTTCCTACATTGCAGTTTGTCTAACAAGAGACTTACTCGTCCCCATGCCTGGGCGGATGAACTGCCCGACAGATACGTAACACTCAATACCGGATTCATAGGTTACGCAAACGGGGTCGAACCGGAGTTTTTTTCGGGACAGCTTGATAAACCTCGGTTCGACCCCGGTAATCCGACCCGGGTAATCTTGCGTTCCGTTAACCTGAAGCGCTCGAGTATCCGTTCGGCAGTCGCATCAGCTGCGCCCCACTTCCGCTGGCTTTCGCGTAAGCTTCAGGCTTGTCGGGCGTGAATATACTATTGCGCTAAAAGGAGAAGTAACTGTGAAAATTGGTGTGGTATTCCCACAGACTGAAATCGGTGCAGATCCGGATGTCGTAGCGAAATTCGCGACTACGGCTGAATCCCTCGGCTATGACCATCTCCTGGCCTATGACCACGTGCTGGGCGCAAACACCGCCAGTCGCCCGGATTGGCGCGGCCCCTACACCGCCGAGAGCATGTTCCAGGAGCCGTTGGTCCTGTTTTCTTATCTTGCTGGCCTTACGACCACGATCGAGTTAGTGACAGCGGTGATTATCCTTCCCCAGCGTCAAACCGCATTGGTCGCCAAACAGGCCGCTTGCGTGGATGTTTTGAGCAAAGGGCGCCTTCGCTTAGGGGTAGGTACCGGTTGGAATGAGGTGGAATATGAAGCCCTGGGTGCGAACTTCCATGACCGCGGCCTCCGTTCGGAAGAGCAGATCGATTTGCTGCGCCAGCTATGGCGTGACGACGCGATCAGTTTTACCGGCGAGCATCACAAAATCACCGACGCTGGCCTGAACCCCTTGCCGATCAACAGGAATATCCCCATCTGGTTAGGCGGTATGGCGCCCCAGGTGATTGACCGGGTGGGACGTCTTGCCGACGGGTGGTTTCCTTTTGTGAACAAAGACTTAAGTAATCAAATCGGGCAAATACACGCCAGTGCCAGGAATGCCGGTCGCGATCCGGCCAGCATCGGCATCGAATGTATGATTCCCGCAAACACCGACGCCGAGCGTGTGAAGAGGTTGCAGGATATGGGCGTCACTCATGTGGCACTGGTAACCATGAACCAGGAATTGGCCGATCCGGCCGCGCACCTGGATGCCATCTCGCGAGGCCACGATACGCTCGCCGAAGCTCTTATTTAAAATGACTATAGGAACACACAAGCCATGATCGATATCAGCTCGCTATCCAATACTCGTGTAGTGCTCAAATCACGCCCGGTTGGTATGCCTACCGATGACAACTTCGACATTCAGACGGTGCCGGTGACTCCGCCTGGTGAGGACGAAATGCTGCTCCGCACATTGTGGCTGTCGTTGGACCCATACATGCGCGGCCGTATGAGTGACCGCAAATCCTATGCTAAACCGCTGGATATCGGCGATGTCATTACCGGTGGCGTTGTCTGTCAGGTGGTGGCGTCCAATATCAACGATTATCCCGTGGGGACTATTGTCAGTGGCATGTACGGCTGGCAGTCCTACGCCATCGCCAAGGCGGATGACAACCGTTTGTTTAAGATCGATCCGGATTTAGCGCCGATCTCCACCGCTGTCGGTGTCACCGGAATGCCAGGGCAAACCGCATACTTTGGCTTGTTGCGCGTCGGTGAACCGCAAGCCGGTGAAACCGTGGTGGTATCAGCAGCCTCGGGTGCTGTGGGTTCTGTAGTAGGTCAGATCGCCAAAATCAAAGGCTGCCGCGCAGTTGGCGTGGCTGGCGGTAAGACTAAATGTGATTATGTGACCAATGAATTGGGTTTCGACGCCTGTATCGACTACAAAGCACCTGATTTTCCCGCACAGCTTGCGGCTGCCTGTCCGGACGGAGTGGATGTTTATTTTGAGAATGTCGGCGGCGACGTATTGGATGCGGTCGCCCCGTTGTTGAACGATGGCGCCCGGGTGCCGATTTGCGGCTTCATCTCAGCCTACAATGCCACCAGTTTTGACGATATTCGTACGCCCGAAGCGGTATTGGGCGCGTTGCCAAATCCGCCTGCGCACCGGTTCTTTGTAGTCACAGAATGGCTCGACGAGTTTGAAGAGGCCGCTGCAGAGCTGGGTCAATGGATTAAAGAAGGCAAGCTCAAATACCGCGAGACGATAGAAGAAGGTATTGAAAACGCGCCGCGCGCATTCCGCATGTTGTTCACCGGCGACAACTTCGGCAAATTAATGGTGAAAGTGGCGGATCCGGAGTAGCCCAGAGAAGATTCAATTGGATCTATGAGGGAGATACCGGTCTTCGACTATGTCAGTATCAGGTTCTGATATCAGCCGGAGAGAACCATGGGAACCGCAGCCAGAGTCGTCGTTCTTCCTCAAGACAGCCGGGAACTGAGAATAGAGGAACTGACCCTGCCCGATCCTGGTCCGAACCAGGTGGTGGTCAAACAGTTCGCCTCCGGTATCTGCCACTCCCAGCTGCACCAGATGCACAATCCGCGCAAGAGCCCGGTGATACTCGGTCACGAAGCGACCGGCGTTGTCCTGAAAGTGGGTAGCAGCGTCACTCATGTGGCGGAGGGTGACATCGTACTGGTCACCTGGGTGCCCAGAGACGCAGCCGCCGCAGCCGCACCACCCGAGCCCGCGATGCTGGACGTCAGCGATGGCGTGGCGGTTTCACAGAATGTCTTCACCTGGGCTGATCACACCATCGCCGACCAGCAGTACGCGGTGAAGGTGGACCCGAATGTGCAGCGCGATGTGACTTCGATTATCGGCTGCGCCGTCATGACCGGTGCAGGTGCGGTCATACGCACGGCCAACGTCCAGCCTGGACAGAGCGTGGCCATCTTCGGCGTTGGCGGCGTCGGCCTGTCTGCAGTCGTTGGCGCACGCGTTGCCGGTGCCAATCCGATTATTGCGGTCGATCTCGACGACAAAAAGCTCGAGTTCGCAAAAACTTTTGGCGCAACCCACGGTATCAACGCCAGCAACACCGATCCGATTGCTGCCATTCACGCGCTGACCACCAGGCCAGGCGAATACACGATTACCCGACAACCGGTCAGCGGAGCGGACTTTACCTTCGACTGTATTGGCATCAAAACAACGATGGAACAGATTATTCCCGCCTGTCGCAGCGGCAGGTTCGGCGCCACCGACGGCGGCACCGGCGTGCTGGTGGGCGTGCCGGGCACCTCGGTGGAACTGAACGCCATCGACGTGCTGGTCAATGAAAAACACTTCATCGGCAGTATTGGCGGTTCCTGCGCACCCGACAGAGACTTTCCGATGTTTCTCGAGTGGCAGGCAGCCGGAAAGCTGGACCTGAACGCCATGGTGACAGCGCGTTATCGGATCGACGAGATCAACGAAGCAACTGCGGCTCTCGAGGCAGGACAGATCAGCGGCCGGGCAATTCTTGAGTTCGATTGATGCCAGGTAGGCCTGCAAGCAAAATTTCTCGAAACTGCCCAGGTCAGACCGCCGCGCCGCAACTTATCGGGCATCCGCTTGGCATCTGCTGCCAGGGAATTGTTCCCGCGCGAAGCGGAAGAAATCAGCCACGCCCGAGAATTGATAATTGTCGCCCATAGGCCGCAGCACCGGATCCATGCTCTGACCAGCTCCAAGCGAGTTCGGATACACATAGTCCGGATCCAGATACCAGTACACGGTGTACTCACAGGTATCGGTGACCGCGGCCAGATTGCGAAAGATACTCATCGTTGTGGATCCTTTTCTCCTGATGACTCATGAGTCACGGGGGACCACGATGAGGTTCAACTCGATCTGCAGTTTCTCTTCGCACGAGTGGTATCGAGCCAGCTTCTCGCGTTGGGTTCCGACGCTTCCAAGACACAGAAGCTACAAAGGCTGGTGCGATTTACCCCGAGATACACCTGAGACATCGTCACCAGACTGTCCATAAGGAGATCTTCCACCTAAATTGGTCAATTGAACGACGGATGGAGTTTAGACTAGCGTGACGTCATCGAGCGGAGCTTGCCTTACAACGTCCATTCTCGGCTTATGAAGGCAGCGGGCAATATATATTCGTGTGCTATGCGCGTGCTGACGCCGCCCTTGTATATGCTGAAATTACGCGGTTAAAGGCCGAAAAATTTGACCTCTGGTATGACGAGGGTATTGCACCTGGCGCTGAGTGGTCTGAGACGCTTGCGATGCGCATCCGAGATTGCGCCCACTTTCTTTACTTTGTCACGCCGCACTCGGTTGCCTCCGAGCACTGCCGGCGAGAGGTCAATTTCATACTGAGTCTAGCGCGATCCGCAGCACTGGTGGCGATCCATCTGGAACCCACAGAACTCACGGATGGTCTGGCGATTCTATGTATGGGGCAATACGGCCATCGGGCAGTACGCGCAGGCTGTGAACTGGATGGCGATCGGATGGGAGCACGGAGACCACTACGAATTCTGGGCGATGCGCAGTCATCCAGGAACAGCCTTCGACGAGATGTGGGCCACACCCGAATACCAGAACCTCATTGGACGTACCATAGGCCATCCACCGACCTGTCCAGGCTACACCGCTCTCAACTGATCCCAGCCCTCGTGCTCAATTCTCGCCGCCGAAGGTCTGGCGCAACGTTTCGGGTCGCGAATGCCGAGAAGCTCCCATTCTCCGACGACGATTTCGATGTAGCTATCGCGTGGCACATCGATCACTGATACCAGAGTCTAGACACACCACTGAACAGCAAGCAAACAATCGAGCAGAGCTTCCGCATCAACCCACCCGAGTCCGAGAAAGAGGTATGTGTGGTGCGGCATCGCGACGGTTCAAATCAACCTAAGCCTGGGAGTCGGACAGCGATTGAGTAACACCAACATTTCGCTTGTCAGTACCGCGCGCGGATATGGACTATGATGCTACCAACCAGTGACTTGAGGGTCGTGAATCTTGCGGGCATGGAAAGTGAAAAGTTACGGCGAGCCAACTGATGTGCTGACGTTGGAAGGTAACGTTACACCATTTGAAGCCGGCATAGATCAGGTCAAAGTAAAGGTTGAAGCGGCTGGTCTCGGCTTGCCCGACGTCTTTTCGTGCCGGAACAGCTATCCGCTGACGCCGCCATTACCTTTCGTGCCATCTCAGGAAGCCGCTGGAATAATCGTTGAAGTGGGAGAGAACGTCGACGCGAATCTGATCAACAAGCGCGTACTCGGTCCCACACTCTTTCAGCAACAAAGAGGTGGACTGGCTGAATTCTGTCTGATGTCGGCACAAGCAGTCTATGAGATTCCCGACGGCATGAGCAGTGAGGAAGCCGCCGGATTCTATATCCCCTATCAGACAGCCTGGGTTGGTCTAGTTCATCGTGGAAAGATTACCGCAGATGATACCGTCCTGGTTCTCGGTGCCTCGGGCAGCTCCGGATGTGCCGCCGTGCAACTGGCAAAGGCGGTTGGGTCACACGTCATAGCGGTTGCCGGAGGTCCTGAAAAGCGTCGTTTCTGTCTGGAAATCGGCGCCGACGAAGTGATCGATCATCACAGCGACGATATCACCCGTTCAGCGATGGAACTCACTGGTGGACGGGGTGTTGACGTGATCTTTGATCCTGTAGGCGGCAAACCGGGTCGTGCCGCGTTCAAGGCCATAGCCTTTGAAGGTCGATTTGTCGTTATCGGCTTTGCCAGTGGCGAATGGGCCCGAGTAAGCGTATCCGATACGCTTCTGGATAATGTTTCGCTCATTGGAGCGATGCCTACTGGATTCAGCCCGGAATTCTATGTGGGTGCCCATCGTGATCTCATGAAATATTGGAACGACGGCAAACTGAAGGTGGTGGGTAATCAGGTTTTTGAATTCGACGATGGGCTGAAAGCGATCCAGCATATCGCCGCAGGCAAAGTTCAGGGCAAGGTAGTCGTTCGTGTTTCAACGACTGAGGGATAACCCCTGATAAATCAATCTCCCTCCTTAACCAGCAAAAACCTTCTTTGCGAGCGCAGTGTCTGCATACTCGGTGATATGCTGAATTAGACCATCTTTTACCTTATAGACTTGACAGTAAGTGTTGTTATACGGCTTACCGGTTTTGGTCATTCTGTCTTTGGCATAGGACTCAACGACCACGTAGTCTCCCTGTGCAACGATATTCGTGATTACTGAGTTCCCCATGCTTTCCATGAGGTTATCCGTTGGAGCCAGTAGTTTGGCGTATATATCCTGCTTGCCCTCATAGGTACCGAAACCCGGGATTACCCAGACAGCGTCTTCTGCCAGAAATTCCATGACATTCAGACCACTGGCTACTAACTTCTTAACGAGTTCTATGTTTTCTTCAGTCGACATGGTCGCTCCCTGCGGGTGGCAAATTCTCAGTCAGGTACTGACAAATTAAACGGTTCACTGGCAGCATATCGAGCTGATCAACATCTATAAGCGCCATCGATTCCCACCAACTGTCACGCCTGTCCTGAATCAGGTACTTAGCTTAAGGGCGTCCACACCCCTGAAGAATGGATTGTTGCCCCACACCGGCGTTTCAGCCAGCTCAAGATGATCGTAACGCGCCAGGATCTCCTCGAAGGCAACTCTCGCCTCCATGCGTGCCAGCGACGCACCGATACACAAATGTATACCGTAACCGAAGGAGACCTGCTTCGGATTCTCCCGGTCGATGTGGAACTCTTCCGGCGAGTCATTAATGCTGGGGTCTCTGTTGGCGCCCGGTATCGAAACAAAAACCAGCTGCCCTTTCTTCAAAGCAGTCCCATGAAAATCCACATCCTCCAACACGAACCGGCGCGTTGCCTGAACCGGGGGCTCGAACCTGAGCATCTCTTCGATGGCCTGGGGAATCATGTCAGGATTGGTCCGTAACTGCTCGAACTGGTCGGGGTGTTGCATCAGAAGGTACAGTCCGTTGCCGATCAGCCGCGTCGTTGTTTCGTGACCGGCGACCAGTAACAGGAGGCAGGTATTGTAGAGTTCGTTTCCGGACAACTTGTCGCCTTCCTCCTCTGCGCTGATGAGGCGAGAGATCATATCGTCCCCGGGATTCTCAGCTTTGGCTTCGGACACCTGCCGGAAGTAGTCGATCAGCGCATAGTTAGCTTTGAGCGACCTTTCCAGCTTGTCAGCATCCGCCGTCCCGGTACCGAGCATCAGTTCTTCTGACCAGTGCGCAAACTGGTCGTGATCTTCTTTGGGCAATCCAAGCATTTCGGCAATTACAATTGCGGGCAGTGGTTTTGCTAACGAATCCACAAAGTCGACAATTTTCTCGTTGCCACTGGCATCAAGGCACCCGCGGACAATCTCCCGGATGCGAGGTTCCAGTGATTGGATAAATTTGTGTAAAAATCCCTGTTGCGCAAGTTTCCGGACCCGGGTGTGGTCTGGTGGGTCCAGGTCCAGCATGCTGGGATTATCAAAAAGTTCCCGTCGCCGCGGACTCATATACTTTGTTACCCGTTCATACCGTTTGGGATGCTGGCGGACATCGGCACCAAAGCGTTTGTCGCGCAGAATTTCCTGCACCCAGTCAAACCGGGATACCCAGTAGGCCTGCCAGGTGGGGGAATAATGGATCGGCCGAAGTTCCCTCATCCTGTTGTGTACTGGATAGGGATTTGAGGTCACTGATTTGTCGTACGGATTAAACGCTACACCGTGTTGCAGGCCCTCAATCGCTGACCTGCCATGGACATAGGCCTTTCCTACCGCCAGCTGGATTCGTTGCCGAATATGCATGTGGAACCCTCTCTAAATCAGTTTACCCACTGTGACATGAACAAAATCTGCTATCGCAATATAGACGAGAAGGCAGCGACTATGAAATCTCCGGTCTGGCACTGACAAATCAAGCGGTGCTCTGACTGTATGCTGATATATTCACCAGCCCACATCTAAAGAAGAGTCCATGGTGCCAAGTAAACTCAATGCAGACCAGGTAGCACAGTTTCACCAGCAGGGTTTTCTGGGGCCCTTCGAAGCCATGTCCGTTGAATCCATGAATAGTCTAAGAGGCGCGGTGACGGAATTGCTGCAAACGAAGCCGAATCCTTATCCTGAAGAAGGCTGGCATGCGAGCCTTATTCCACGACATCACAACCGGTTTCTTGATTCAGCCCTTGCTTATCGCTTATCGACACTACCGGAAATGGTGTCCAGAATGACCAGCATTGTTGGTGAAGATCTTCTGCTGTGGCGAGCGCACTTTTTTGACAAGGGACCTGGTGCAAAAGAAATACCCTGGCACCAGGACTACAATTACTGGCCCTTGGAACCACCTGTGATCATATCGGCCTGGCTGGCCATCGATCGCGTCACGCGTGAAAATGCCTGCATGCAGTTTATTCCCGGTTCACACCGGAAATTATTACCCCACATAAAAGCGACACCAGATATGGCGTTTCTCGAAATGGCTGACCCCGCTCATGTCGACACGAGTCTTGCCATCGATATAGAACTTGAACCCGGCCAGTTCATTTTGTTTAACGAACGGCTGTTGCACCATTCTGAGGTCAATACCTCAAACCTGCAGCGGTGTGGATTGTCGATTCGGCTTATCCCACCTATTGTGCGCGTCTTAAAGTACGACTCGCAAAATCACGTCCTGCCCATCGTCAGCGGGCAAGACCGAATGGGTTTTAATCAAACCAACGTCATTCCGCCACAAGACGACTGAACAGTCCGCTGCCAAACGCGATGTCAGCATAGCGCTCGCCGATGCGAACATAACCCGATGCGTTTGGATGCAGGTCATCGGGCAGGTCGTGCTGGTCGTCGGCTGCGAACAAAGCAAGCCCATCCACATATCCCAGTGCAGCGTCGCCTGCTGCCTGGCGAGCTACCACAAGGTCGCTGATGATTGTGCGCATTTGTGTCAGTGATAATGAATTCTGGCGTACTTCTTCATGCCCCTGGATCGCCTCAAAGACGAGCCGTTTCTGCCCTTCTACTTCTTTAATAGAGGCACTGGTCGGGCCAGGCGCGTTTTCGCTGAAAGGGCAGAAAATTGGCGATATCAGAATGATCGGAGTGTCAGCGTGACCTTCTCGAATTGTATCTAAGAAACCATGCAGCGCCGAGGCAAACGCGCGTCTGCCAAGTGAGTTCTGATTGACGATGTTGATCCCTACTTTCAGGCTGATGTAGTCAGCCGGTAAGTCACGAATTGTCTGTGCAACAAATTGATCTAAATGACACTGACCACCAAAGCCAAGGCTTGTGAGTGAGACGTTGCCTTTGCGCGCCGCAATCGCCGGCCAGGTTTGTGTTGGAGAGAATGCTTCCGAACACTGGCTGATCGAACTGCCGTAATGAATCCACCTCGGCAGTTGCTCAACGACAGATTCAAAGCTGGCACCGGCATCAATTCGTAAACCGCGAACCTCAGCCACTGCATTCACCGGCAACCACAACGCAATGCGCTTTAATCCATTTTCAAGCCCGGAAAACCTGAAACAAACAGCAGGCCCGGGTTCTCTATGCATTTCGTTAATAGTAATCATGCGAAGCAGATCACCTGTCGCATGTGACTGGGATTGCACACACTCACCGTCCACTGTCAGGTCAACGGTTGCGTCAGGTATCTTTCGCCCTGCCAGGATGAGTGACAGGTGAACATCAAGCTCAACCCGGGTGGTATCACTTAAAAACTCAATACGGATGCCTGATGGTGTTGCGATCACTCGCTGCATCTCTTCAGGTACGCGTAACCTGGTGGAAGCAGGCAGCCGCCGCGGGATTATTCCAGCCTCTGTCTTATCAAAGTCAAAAGCCCCCACGAACTGAGATGCTGCAGCTTGTAGATCTATAGTCTGCATCAGATATCCTTGGGGACTAGCCAGCTTCCATGCGCCTATCCCAGTAAGCTGCCTCTGTGTCATCAAGCCAGACATCTGCACCACCACCTTCAACGCGGCGCCCACTCTTCGGATCCTCAATTGACGAACCGCAGACTACCTCGAATTCTTTCGACGTCATGGTCGACCACCGTTCCAGTGCTTCCTCGGGAGTAGGGTCAGCTTGCGCTTGTTCGGTGATACCGGGGCAAACCGCTTCCAGGGCTTCTTCATATTCTGCGTACGGACGATAGCCCGGAACCGTTCTTTCTCCTGCAGGACCTGTGAATATAAAGGTTGGCAGGTTGTAACGTTCGTGACCCTCTGAAACCATCATGCCGCCTTGAAGATGTTCCGTTTCCGCATCGGGCAGTCCTCTCACATAATCGTTAGGCTGGCGTGTTTCCTGCCAATCTGCAAGATAGGCAGCCTTGACCTCCTCTGATTCAATATCACGTTCAAGCCTGTCGAAATCGAGACCTGGAAGACCTTCCAACGCCCTCTTCGTCTGATCAAGTGAATCAACCGGTGTGCCATACAGAAATACCGACTCACGGAAGCGTCGCAACACTCGATCGGCCACATCAGAACCCTGACACTCCGCCGCCTTTACAACCAGACAGGGCGGATCTGTGGTGACTGCCATATAACGAAGATCCTGCGGATACGGCATGCCGGTAATACCCGTTACCCGCTTCCAGACTTTCAGATAGGCTTGACCCGCCTTATAGGGGTCCCAGGGCTGGAACGCTTTGACCGTTGAGTTATCACCACAAAGCCCTGCCATCACGACCCGCCACTTGAGCTTTTCGCCAAAACGCGAGAGCAGACGGCGTTTATAGGGCTCTGTTCCCCAGGCGATGGAACATAGAGGGTCTGTATATTCCACAACTTCAATCATTTGATCACTCATACATCTAGCTCCTGGCAATTGGCTGAAACCGAATTCCAAGCACCAACAATATCAGGAGTGGAGTTAGTCCGCCGAAGGCCATTCTGGCGATGAACGCCAAGGTGAAAAAACCGGGCAGCCAGCAATCAGGTCTTCCCTAGAATTGTAAGTATGGCGGCGTCGGCAAATCGTCGAAGTGAGGTTTTTGACTCTCCAGCCCGAGCCCTTATCGCTAGACTGTGCAACACGGCCTGTATGAGCTTGCTCAACGACTTAGCGTCCACAATCGCAGATAACTGCCCTTGATCGACGGCCAGCTCAACGCGTTTAAGTATGCGTCTATCTAACTGCTCAATGACTTCCAGCAAATCAGACTGTACATCCAGATGCGTTATCGAAGCTGCGGGTGCTGTGCACATAACCATACAACCCAGTGCGGCCTCGCCAGATGAATAGACCTCTAAAGCGGCCCTATAGAATCTTCTGAGCCCTTCTCGGAAGTCGGTTTCCTGCAAAACCGTGTGATTGAATCCTTCCTCCATTTGCCTGGTGAATTGCGCCAACGCTAATCGATAGACGGCCTCCTTGTCTCCAAAGGCTCGGTAAATGCTGGGCCGATTCATACCCATGGCGGCAGATAGGTCATCCAGAGATGTGCCACTAAAGCCTTGCGCCCAAAATACACCTCCGGCCGCCTGTAAAGCCGTTTGAGGGTCGTATTTTTTAGGGCGGCCGCGCTGTGTGCTCATGTATATATACCATTTCGCATATTATTTGTTGATTCCTTGAATAATATTCGAGATAGTACATAAATAGTCCGAACGGGTCACCTTCATGCCGAAAATGGAATCCCCCAAAAGTCCGCTCGTTGCGCAGATTCAAGGCTTGCACCTTTTTCATTTCGACGGTGCACCCTGTGCACAGCGGGTTCGCTTTGCGCTTGGAGAAAAAGGTCTCGCCAGAGGCAGGGAAGAAAAGTTCGATTCGGCAACGCCTTCAGCGGTGAGCGGTGAACCCGGACACTGGGTGAGCCGCATCGTTTCCTTAGTTAAAAAAGACCATATGACTCCTGCTTACGCAGCCATTCACCCAAACATGGTTGTGCCCGCGCTCGTGCACGATGGCGATCTTTACCTGGAGTCCTTGGACATTATTGAATACCTCGACGACACATTTGGCGGCAATCCGCTCATTCCAGGAGCGCCCGAGCTCCGAGCGGCCACCATGAGTCGGGTCGAACAAGCCAAGGAGTTGCACAAGTCAATTCGCTACGTCACGTTCTACTGGGGACTCGGCCGGTTGGCAATGCTGAATCCCAAAGAGCGCGTCGAACTGGCGACGTTGGCCCAACAAGGCAACGATGGCGAGAACCTCGTTGACTTTTACGAAGGCTACAGTAATCGCACGATCCCCGAGTCTGTCTATCAAGACCACCTCGCCAAACTCTATGCGGCGTTTTGTGATTTGAACTTAGAGCTCAGAGACGGTCGACAGTTTCTCATGTCAGATGAGCTTTCAATCGCCGATGCGTTCTGGTCTATGAAAATTCTCCGACTACTCGAATGTGGCTATCCAGTGCGAGAGCATCATCCGGAGCTGTTTGCGTGGTATCAGAGAATCTATCAAAGGCCATCGTTTCAGAACGAAGTCATGGGTAACAATCGTCTGACCAATCGCGCATTTCGCGCCAAAGCGAGTATCGAAAATCTGTTTGGTAAAGGCCTGAAACAAGCGGTTAGTGCGCTGGCAGCCTGAAGGAGATGAACAAGAACAACACCACGAATCTCGTCAGCGACCCCGGTCGACCATCTAAACCGGTGCTCGCAGGTCGACTTGTCCGTTCTGAGATTCGCGCTGGATTGCAGCGTTTATCGCGGAAGATGGGGTTTCGAAAGCTGTATGAGGCGGTCCCAGAGAACTGGGCGATCCCCGATAGTGCATTCGCCATGCAGGCAATCGACCTCGCGAATGCGTTGTGCCCTGAGTTCATGGTTAGACACTGTTATAGGGCGTATTGTTTCGGCGCAATCCTCGCGGCGCGCAACAAAATGAGCCTCGATAGAGAGACCTTTTTCGTCGCAGCCATGCTGCACGATCTAGGGCTGTGCGAAGCCCACGCTGAGGATCCTGGTTCATTCGAATGGGTCGGCGCCAGGCTTGCGCACACCATGTGCCTGAATGCTGAACAAACAGAAATCAGAGCGGCAACCGTACACAATGCAATTGCGCTTCATACCTCAGTCGGCATAGTCGAAGGCTTGCAGCCAGAAATCTCGCTGCTTCATTTCGGAACCGGTATGGATTTGTTTGGCACCCGTCTTGATGAAGTACCTGAAGATGCTCTGGATATGGTTCTGACGGACTATCCTCGAACACATTTCAAAGCTGAATTCTCGCCATGCCTACATCATCAAGCACAGCAAAAACCGGCAAGCCAAATTGCGGGCGCCGTTGGGGTTGGCATTATTGACAGGATAAAGGAGCAGTTAGCGGGTTAAGGCGGATAAACTGGTGCCGTGCATTTTCGTGAACTTAGCTCAGACTTACCCAAGATCCTAAATCAACGATAAATCTCAGTTATAGGCGTAGGAGCACCTAAGGGTGGCTGACGCATGAACCTGGCTCAGGAACTCTAAAAGAAAACAAGTTCACAAATACACAAGGCACCACCAGTCCAGTTTTGCTGACCTGCCAGCAGCTCCACCTTAGGTGATACTGCTGTGCGGAAAGGCGGTATCTATGACCTCGATCACCCGGCCAATGGCTGGCGCGGCCTGTTGATAGCCATCCACATGGTTGCCAGCCTTGTCGAAATGCATGACTGGACCGTTCAGACCGTCATCAATGGACCAGGCGGGCCATGCGGGAACATTTTCGGACCCGTTCGGATCACCAGTCTTCACAAAGTCAGCAATGGCGCTGCGCATCGACCGGGCAAACTTCACCACCTCTGCGTTGGACTCGTTCAGAATCGTGCCGAACTTGAGTCCCATCTCCCAGCCATGAAAAGCATTCCTGTTGTTAAAGCCATCGAAGCGATAGACATACGTATCTTCCCGGTGCATGGCCTGTCTTGCCGCCACCATCACAGTACTGGCGTTGAACGCGAGATCTGACGCAAGACGATTCCAGACATGCTGGGGTGAACCCTTCTCAGCGGCACCAGAGCCGTCCGCCTCAGCATCGTAGTAAGCGTTCACCAGATTTTCAGCCACCGCCCGACCACCGCCAAGAGGTTCTAACCGACCCCAGCCCATGAAAAACCAGTGTGCACGCCGAGCGGCGTCATCGAGGCTGTCCACTTTAGCTCCGTAGGTGAGGGGCGCTGTTATTTCAGAATCCGCCGGGTTGACGCGAAATCCGGTCTCTTCCCGATTTGAGCCGACCAGTATCGAAATATGAGCCGCACCGCCATCAGCGATCAGATCGAGAGGATGGCCCGGCAGCAGTTCACCATCCATCACAGGGTGGAATCCGGAGCCCAGCAGCGAATCACGTTCTTCGCCCGGGATCACATAATGAATGCCGTCAGCTTCGGCCGGTGTGTACCCGGTGCTGAGCTGAGGCAGGCTCGGCCCCTGCCAGCCAGGTGTGGTGTGCGCCACCGCGAAATCTTCATCCGGTGCTTCGTCCTTTATCCCTACCTGAGCTGCCACGAACTCCATACCGCTGAAACCGGCGAGATCTGTCGCGTTGGCGGAAGCGGCACCCAGAGCTCGGATAAATTGAGCGGTTCTGATCTTCGCCGTGCGTTCATCGTCCGTGCATTGCGCCACTGTGGACATGATCACAGCCCGGTGAAACAGTTTGTTAGCGATCGGCGACGCTACCAGACACGTCGAGCAACCTGCGCCCGCAGACTCACCACCAATGGTGACGCTGTCTGGATCTCCGCCAAAGCCGGCGATGTTTTCCTGAACCCACTCAAGTGCCCGAACCTGATCCCACAGCGCACAGTTCGGATCCCCATCGTCTGGCCACATGAAACCCAGCGCACCAAGTCGGTAATTGACGGTGACCACCACCATACCTTCCTGTGCCAACCTGGAGCCCTCGTAAGTGGGTTCCGATCCGCTGCCCGCCGTGTATGCACCGCCATGAATCCAGACGTATACGGGTAGAGGCGCCTTTGCGGAAGCTGCGTCAGGCACCCAGACGTTCAGATGCAGACAGTCTTCATCCAGCCCGCCAGGGTAAATGGCACTCACATCCACCCCTGGGAAGGTGGGCTGCAGAGAGCAGGCTCGGTACTGCGTGCAATCGAGCACCTCATCCCAGCCAGGGTGGGGAATCGATCGCTTCAGCCGCAGCTTGCCGGTGGGTGGCGCCGCAAACGGAATACCTCTAAAGATGCGCAGTCCATCAGGGCTTACAGTCCCCTGAACGGCTCCCTGCGCGGTGTCTACGATGTCGCGTGCATGATCACTCATATCCGGCTCCCAAGTTGGAACTGGCGAGAATACGCTGATTCAGTGAAGGCTTGCCACTGCCGTAGCTACGCTGAATGATTCGAAAGCGATGGTGTACTGGCGCCCTGAAGGGGATTACGGATACGGCGCTAAACGCCCGGAAAGACCGTGAAGACGACGACCGCAAATGCCAGAAAAGTCTGAAGGCAGAACGTTGCCGGGGCTTGTTCCAGACACCCGTTACGGTTTAGATACGAATTCGCCACTCACAGTTACGAATGGACCGCACGGGTGCGAGTGCTGCCCAAACGACGGAGGAAAAGCCATGGCCAAAAAAACACTGGGGATTGCAGAAGGTTGTCAACAGACTAATCCGCAGCCGGATTGGGAGGTAGTCGTGATCGGTGCCGGCGTCGCTGGTATTTATCAGATCAAGCGCCTGAAGGATCTCGGGATTCGTGCAACGGTGCTCGATGCCAACGGGGATCTCGGCGGTACCTGGTACAACAACCGCTACCCAGGAGCCCGGTTCGATTCTGAGAGCTTCACATACGGCTACTCTTTCTCCGCCGAACTGCTCGACGAGTGGCATTGGACCGAACAGTTCTCGCCCCAGCCGGAAACGTTGCGCTATCTGAACTACGTGGCTGACAAATTCAGCCTTCGCGAGCACATGCAGTTCGGCTGCAGAGTCGATTCGATGGTATTCGACGAAGAGACAGACACCTGGAAGCTGCGCCTTGACGACAACCGGGAGCTCACCACCCGATTTGTCGTGACGGCCCTGGGCGTACTGTCGATTCCGACACTACCCAGGTTTGAAGGCATGGACAGTTTCAGCGGCGCTTCCTTCCACTCTTTCGATTGGCCTCATGAACCCATCGACTTAGCCGGAAAGCGAGTCGCCGTCATCGGCACGGGCGCTACGGCTATCCAGCTCATACCGGAAGTCGCTAAAGTGGCGGGCAGATTAACGGTGTTCCAACGGCGTCCTAACTGGGCAGCGCCGCTGAACAACGCGCCGATTTCTGAAACCGAGATGACCGCGATTCGTGGTCGCTATGACGAGATCTTCGCGACCTGCGAGCGCACCCCTGGTGGTTTCGAGCATGAACCGGATCGACGCCATTTTTATGAGGTCAGCCCGGAGGACCGACGCAGGTTGTGGGATCGGCTCTATGATGAGCCAGGTTTTGGCATCTGGCTTAGGAATTTCGTAGAGATATTTGTCGACGAGCAGGCTAACGCTGAATTCTCAGACTACATCGCCGGTCGAATTCGCGAGCGCGTGAACAATCCTGACATTGCTGAAAAGCTCATTCCGAAGGACCACGGATTCGGTATCCAGCGCGTTCCTCTCGAGACAAACTACTTCGAGACCTACAATCGGGACAATGTCGAACTCGTGGATTCTGAGCAGACGCCCATCGTCCGCGTCACGCCAACCGGGTTGGAAACCACCGACCGGTCCTTCGAGTTTGACGTTATCGTCTACTCCACAGGTTTCGACTCGTTTACCGGCGCCTTCGACCGGATCGATATTACAGGGATTGGTGGGCGTCAACTTCGCGATAAGTGGGCGGACGGACCCGTTACCTACCTCGGCACCATGGTTCACGGGTTCCCCAACCTGCTCATGCTTGCCGGACCACAAACTGCAGCGACGAACTTTCCCCGCGGTGCAGAACTCGCGGTGAATTGGGTAACACCACTGCTGCAATACATGCAGGAACGCGGCTATAGCCGTTTTGATGCCGAGGAAAGCGCAGAAGCGACATGGTTAGAGCACGTCAAAGAGATGTATAAGGGGTTGCTCCTGCGCAAGGCTAAAAGCTGGATCACCGGATACAACTCAAACATCGACGGGCACGAGTATGGCAAGACCCGCTACAACATCTACAATGGTGGCGGCCCCAAGTACGCCGAGCGACTGAAGCAGGTGGCAAGCAACGACTACCAGGGTATTCGTTTTAGAACACGCCTTTGAGCGTCAGTATCCATAGGACAGAGGGAGGCAAGCTGTGGCTGGAGTTGACGACATTATTGGTGGATGGATACGCGAAGCGGAAAAGTCTGGCGCTGTCAAAGACCTGCCTGGATATGGGCGGCCACTGGACCTTGAAGACGACCCGCACATCCCACCAAAGTACCGCATGGCTTTTCGGGTCTTGAAGAATGCCGGTTTTGCTCCCCCTGAAGTACAACTGTTTCAGGAAATCGCAGCTTTGAAAGAGCGCCTTGTCGCCGAACACAGCGACCATGAACGCTCATCCATTCAAACTGAGATCAACGCAGCCCAACAACATCTGGATGTTGCGCTGGATAAGTTCAAAAGTCGTTCCTGATCACGGCAATAGCTCAGTTTCGGTTCCCGGTCTCAAAGCCATCAGACCTGCACGGCGCGAAGCGCTCCTGAGCCGACCAATGCTGGCGAATTGATAGTCTCTGCAATCGGCTCATGTCGAGGGCGATTCCAAACCTGTAAACTGCCAACTTTCCCACACGGAGAGACAGATCATGGATGGGCACTACAGAGTCGTCGGCGGCCTCGGATCACCGTACTCCATGAAACTGCGGTCAGTATTCCGCTATCGGCGCCTCCCGCACATTTTCGAGATGCGCAACGGCACCGTTCGCGAAGAAACAAGCCAGGTTAGGCCGCAGATAATCCCTATGGTTCGCGGTCCTGAAGATGCATCCTGGATGGTGGATTCCACACCGATCATCTACGAACTGGAAGACCGCCATGACAATGGCCGCTCAGTTCTGCCTGACAATCCCGGCGACCGTTTCATCGCCGAACTCATCGAAGACTTTGCCGACGAGTGGCTGACCAAAGCCATGTTTCACTATCGATGGTACTACGCCACCGACCGGGATTTCAGCGCTTTCTGGATCGCTACCGATCAGGTGACCTCAGCAGACGGGTCCAGATCAAACCGACGTGCGTTTGCAGATCAGATCAGCGAGCGACAGGTCAGTCGAATGCCCCTGGTCGGCTGCACCGATGAAAACAAACCGGTGATCGAGCGCAGTTACGAAGCTGTGCTGGATGCCCTCGAGTCTCATGTCGGCTTCGGGTGCTTTCTATTTGGCAGCCGACCTTCGATTGGAGACTTCGGGCTGTTCGGGCAACTCAAGACGCTGGGCGACGACCCGACCCCGCAATGGCTCATGCGCCAGCGTTCACCGACTGTCTGCCATTGGGTTCGGCAGATGGATGATCTGTCAGGCATCAGCGGTGAATGGCGGTCCGAATCGGAGCAGATTCCGAAAGCTGTTGCGACGCTTCTCGAACTCTGTGCTGCCACTTATCTGCCGTTCCTGGCGGCAAATGCAAAAGCCATCGATGCAGGTGCCGATACGGTGGATCTGGAAATTCTGGGGCTGCCGTTTTCGCAGCCACCCTTTCGCTATCAGACCAAGTGCTACTCCCGACTCAAAAGTCTGTATACAAACCTTCCAGCGGCTGACAGACAACGGATCGATCCGCTACTTGAGCAGACCGACTGCATTCGCTGGCTGGCTGGCTGACGGCGTCGGTTAGAGCAACGCTCAGTTTGTCAGCACCCTCAGACGCCTTGAAATTCCGGTGGCCGTTTCTCCGCAAATGCCCGGACGGCTTCTTTATGGTCCTGCGTGGTGCGTGCTTTCAGTAGACGATCAGCTTCTCGGTCGATGGCTGTTGCGTGATCTATGTCGAGCGCCTCGTCGAGATTGTCCTTGATGTAGGCGTAAGCCGCCTGCGGGCCGTTTGCAAGCGAGCGGGCAAGCTCAAATGCCGCGCGGTTGAGATTTTCGTCTGTCACTACTTCATTCACCAGGCCCATCTGCTCAGCCCGCTGGGCGTCGACCCGTTGCGAGGTGAGCATCAGCTCTCGAGCTCGTCCAGGACTGACAATGCGGCTGAGCAACCAGGCAATACCGTAGTCTCCGGAAAGTCCAATGCGTGCATAGCCCGTACTCAGGAATGCACTGCTGGCCGCCACCCTGAGATCACAGGCGAGAGCAATCGCCATACCAGCACCGGCGGCTGCACCCGGAAGCGCGGCGACCGAAGGCTTGCGCATGGCGCGTAACGCCCCGGCAATTTCGTGATGCCGAGCCCGCATGGTCTGGAACTGCATTTCGACGCTGGGCTGATCTGCCGGGCTGGAACTGCGTTGTCCCATGGCTTTGACATCGCCGCCCGAACAGAATGCCCTGCCCGCACCGGTCACCAGAATCGCACCCACCTGAGGATCTGAGGCTGCCCAGACAATGGCACGGCGGAATGCGCCGGTCAGCTCGTCCGACAGGGCATTGCGCGCTTCCGGTCGATTCATCGTAATAACCGCGACACGTTCATTGAGTTCCACCAGAAGCTGATTGGTACCCGATTCAAAGCTGGACATTATTGCCCTCCAAAAGTGTAAGGTGTGCTCACCTGCCGCTCACGCGAAAACGGTAAAACCCCCGGGAGACACGTCCAGTAACCTTTGCGCCTGCTCGGGCAATGCCAGGATGTCGGCGGGGTTGTTGGTGATCAACTGGTTTTCGATGGGCCGCAGCCAGCTGACAATGTAGCCGAGATACAGCCCCACTCGCGCTTCGACTTCGTGGTTTGCACCGCCAGAATGGAGCACGTTACCTGCGTAAATCAGGGCCGCGCCTCGCGGCATGGTGGCTAATGTGATCTCATCGTCCTGCGGTTCGCGATCAGACGGCCATCGGTGGCTGCCTGGAACCACGCGTGTTGCCCCATTCGTGGCGGTGAATTCCGTCAACGCGCAATTTGCGCTGATCAGTATCTCGTGTTCCTCAGCCTGCTGAACACGCCGCCATGAGGCGGCATCGGCGTGAAACGCCTGTACCACCTGGCCTTGATTGAGCACCATCAGCTCGGCGTTGCTCAAGCGGATGTCGTCTGCCATTTTCGAATCGATGAACAGGCGTTTACCGAGTTCGAGGAACAGCGGGTTGGTCAGCACGTCTACCATTCGGGGGGATTTACTGAAGAGCCCATGCAGGCGCTTGGTCCGCTCGCCATAGAACTCATTTCGATAGCCAAGCTCGTCTTCTCCCCAGCGCATCTCACCCAACGCCTGATTGAAGTCGCTCATAAGGTGCTGACACAGCTCTACGTCCAGTACGTCCAGCGCGATGCAGGCACCATCGTTCGCCACGGCAGCCAGAATATCGTCCACCCGACTGCTGTCGATCTGCTTGAGCTCGGGCATTACTCTGCCGTCCTGGTTGTCCTGTTCGTCGGAGTATATTCCAAGTTCTGGTGCCGTGTTGATCAGAACTGGTACAAGGCGTTTCGACTGGTCACTTGAAACTTGTTAGTGTTATCCAGACGTTCTGAAGAGAGGCAGAGCCATGGGTTTTTCAACGCTACCCCCCAATCTGGCAGCAGCAGGATAGACAGCCAGACAACCATTCTGCTCGGCGTAGTGATCTACGTAGCGCTCATGCTTGTCGTTGGCATGCTGGCGTCACGAGGATCATTGACGATGAGTGACTTCGCGGTTTCAGGCCGCAATATGTCGCTCGGTGTCTGTTCGATTTCCATTATCGCCACCTGGTTTGGCAGCGGACCTATGATGGGCTCAGCGGCGGCCGCCTATCGAGGCGAAATGCTCGAGGTCCTCAGAGACCCAATCGCCTCGGGAGTTTCCTTGCTCATCGCCGGGTTCTTCTTCGCGCGCACTTACCGCCGTTCAAGACGCTATACCCATATCGATTTTTACGAAAACAGAATCGGCAAGCTGGCCGGTGTCATCTCGGTGTTTGTCAATCTGATCGCGGGTTCGATCTGGCTCGGCGCGGTACTGTTTGCCTTTGGTGTAGTTTTTGAAACCATGACAGACCAGCCGGCTGCTCTCGGTATTCTCGGCGGCACCCTGATCATTGTCATCTATACCGTACTCGGTGGCCTCAAAGCTGTAGCCACCACAGACGTGGTGCAGATGGCGTTTATCGTGATCGGTATGCTGATTCTATTATTTGTGGTTGTCGACGACAGCGGCGGCTGGCAATCACTGCCGGAGAAAATGCCATCCCATGCCTTTCAATTTGCGCCTGAAGGCAAATCATTTGGTGATTTCTTTGCGTACTTCCAGGTCTGGTTCAGCTCCGGGCTGGTCGCAATTGGCGTAGTTTCGGTTGTTCAAAGGGCAATGGCGGCACGCAACGAACAGGTCGCGCAGAACGCTTTTTACCTTGCCGGGATCGGCTATCTGCTCTTTGGTCTGGTGCCGGTCACGTTGGGGTATATCGCTGCGACAACGATGCCGGGCATCGAAGACCCGAATGCTGTGGTGCCGATTCTGGCGGTCGAACATCTGCACCCGATACTTGTCGCGGTCTTCGTCGGTGCGGTCATCTCTGCAATCATGAGCACGTCAGACAGCATCCTGCTGGGTTGCGGAACCATCATATCGGTGAATCTGCTGCCGCGAATCGTCAAAGACCCCACTCCGAAACTGCAGCTGACCGTTGCCCGCGTATCTGTGCCGGTGATGGCGATGATAGCGCTGTACACCGCGTTCAACACCGGCAGCGTTATATCTGCAATTGCGATCGCGGTTTCAATCGGTTTCGCCGGTCTGACGGGGCCCTATGTATTGTGCATCTGGTGGCCGAAGCTCAACAGTACCGGTGGCTTTTCAGGTATTGCTGCAGGTTTTGCCACATTCTTTGCCGTGACCGTCTGGTTTCCGGAAATATCAGCAAGCTTTGTTGGTTTCTGGGTATCACTGGTGGTGGCGATTGTGCTTTCGCTGTCAACTCAACAAACAGACCCACCAAAGCCGCTCTCCGACATAGACGATCAGGCCATGGATCGGAGCGATCGGCTCGGGACTCTGCCGTTATTCCGCAAGCAAACCCAGGTGGGTGGAACAGGCGATAGATGACAGTTCGAACCAGCATCGCCTCAACTCAGCCCAGAAACGCCAATGAATCATGTTCGATCGCAGCATTAACGGCATTGGTGATCATGTATTGTGAGACAGGCTCCGGCATACCGGGGACCGTGGACATGCCGACAGCCACAATGACAGTAAGCAGCAGGCAATTCTGATAGCGGGTATACACCTCCCTCTCCGTCAAGGGATGACCAAATTCTGAGCAGACAGCCGTGTACTGGCGCATCATCTCTTTTTCGTGGTTTGCACCGATGTGTCTCGGCAGATTCATCGCCAGGGCATGACACAGATCAACCTCCCCAGGTCCGATGACGGCAAGCGCCCAGTCGATGAGCACAGCATCATCGGTGCGATAGAAGGCGTTGCCGAAATGCGCATCGCCATGCACCAGCACACCGGGTTGAGACTGGAGCTGACCGCCCAGCGTGGGAATCCCGTCGCGGATGCGCACAAGCATTTCAAACGTTCCGCGCGGCAGCGGCGCCGGATCTGCTGAGCGGAGAAAAGTGTCCAACAGCACAGGCACAAGTTCTGCACCATCACCGACGTGTATATCACCTTCGACAAGCGCGAACAGGTCGCTCAGAGGCAGAGTGGCACTTTGCGCGTGGGTCATCGCCAAAGCTCTGACGAAGTTTGCTATCTGCTCATCACTCGGTGGTTGCTTCGCGGGTTGATGAGAACGAGATACATCTTCGAAAATCAACCAGGGCAGATCAGCTTCAGCATCGCAGTCTAACAACACGGGCGCAGCCAGTTGCGGCAGTCGAGACAGTACGTCGCGGTTGATCACCAGCTCTTTGAGCATGCCTGGTGCGAAGTCGGCGCCGCCTGCCTGTTTGAAGATTACGCTGCGTCCATCTGTCCGAGTCAGCCTCGCGACATGGCTGTGAGGCAGAGTAGACAGGGCTTCGATGCTGGCACCCTCATAGCCACCGCCAAGGGTACTGAGAATTTCTTCGACGTTCCGATTGGCGTTTTCAGTTGGATCCATGATTCTCCAGCAATCCGATCACCTCGTGGCTGTCGGGTCTGGCGCTTCATATAGAAGCGGCTAAATAACCTCGAGGTAGTCCCGGTCCGGCAGTGGCGGAAAGGTTGTCGCGGGTAGCGTCTGATACCAGTAGGCGACCGAGGCGATGTCATCCTGTAGCGGCAGATATTGCCGGTCCTTGTGGGTCCGCCAACCCAGCGCCTGTATGGTGACCTTAATATCCTGCTGAAAGCGGATCGGATCAGGAATGTGCCAACGGTACAAACCAAAGCGCTGCTGTGACGCATACAGACCATCGGGACGTATCACCTGAGGCATGCCTGCATACGGTGTATTAAATGCCACGTATCCAGGTGGCGCAGCGCCAGGTTGGCCTCGCTCCATACCACCCGGATCAAAATTGTAGGCGCCGCAAAAATAGTCCTCCGTGCCGGTGCCACATATGGTTGGAAACTCCTCATCTCCATCTATATAGAATTTGATTTCGCCTTCACCCCACCAACCTGCGTTGTTTACCCCCCAGGCCATATACGTACCCACGTAGTGACCCTGCCCTTGAACATCGTCGAGGATGGTATAAACGTCTTTGTAAGGCAGTGGATTAACGCGCCGGAACTGCGCATGAAAATAGGCAACGTCTTCGGCCACTTCGGTCAGCGTGTAGTTAATCTGGTAATAAACCGTGATGGTTTCGTCACTGAGGTTCTGCATGGTCAGGCGCGCGCGTTCACGAAAAGGCATTTCCCAGTAACAGTTAAATGCACGGCCAGGGTTAACACACACTGCCAGCGAGGAAACCTGTGCATATTTTTCCCAGCCACAGGCAAAGAAATCCCCGACAGGACATTCAACCGAGGGTTGTTCCTGGCCATCCCAGTACGCGCGCAGAATAGTATGCCGCCACTTGCCGCGTGCCAGAGTCATCCATATCTGTTGAATGGCGCCGCTACCGGAGATATCCGCCAGGTCTATGGTCTGACCCGGCTCTATTCTGATGTACGGTGACACCTTCCAACCCTGGCCAAGGTCGCGGGCGGCGTTTGCTGCCAGGCCGTCTGTTGACTTACCAGCTTCACCCTTGGCGCCGGAGAAATTCTCCGGACTGATGGAACGTGTCTGCGCCGCTGACAACAGCGACAGATTGCCCATGTTCATACCCAACCCGGAAAAAGCCATCTGCCTGCCCTCCTGTTGCTATGTATTCATCATGAACATGCTATCACCCTGCACCCAAGGCTGCGTAGCGCCGAACAGCTTTATAGATTACTCAACGCGCGCCGACTACGGATGCGAGAGGTGCCTCCCGGCCGGAAAGAAGCAGCCGATATGCAGAGAATTACCGGGCAATCATACTGCTTGTATTCAGTTAGAACCTGAATCCGAACTACCAAGCATGCGTTCGCTGAATTCTCGAATAAGTCAGTCCATCCTTAGTTCAAGTTATCCAGGAGTTCGTCGACTGCAGCCTCCATTTGGCTTATGCGAATGATCTGCTGAAGCCAGCTGGTTGGAATCCCTTAGTCTCCTCCTATCCCGAATCGCGCGCTGCCACTGGTCAAACGCACCTCAAGGTCCAGTCATTCTCAACCAATCCCTTTATCCAGCATCGTCCCTCGCAGACGAACTCATTATCTCCGGCCAGCGTCACGCAAATCCCGGTCATGTTGAACAGGCAGCGTGCCTTCGCTTAATGGGGGTCCGCTTAATGGGGGTCGAACCGAAGTATTCGCGAGATCTTTTTCTAAACCTCGGTTCGACCCCAATTCTTCCGAACGGACCGTTTGAGATATCAAACTGACAAGGCACGCGTCAGCCGCCCGGCCCAGGTCAGTGGCGTGATCGGTGAATCCCGATCATCTGCATGTTCAACTGCAACGGGAGTTGTCGTCTTCATTCGTTTCTTGGCGTTATCACGGAAGACTGGCCAGGAGACTTTTATCACAGGCCATTAACTTAGCAGAGTGTAAGATTCTCGTGGAATAGCGGAGTCTGACTGTGAAGATAATACTGAATCTACTCGTTGTTGCGGTCCTTACAGGATGCGTGGCAGGGCCACGCGAACAGGCTTACCAGACCCCTGAGGCAGATCCCAGTTCGACCCGATGTCTGGCGCTCGCTATGTACTGGGAAGCACGGGGCGAAGGGCAAGAAGGTATGGAAGCCGTAGGTTCTGTGGTGTTGAATCGTGTGGAAGATGAGCGATTTCCAGATGATCCCTGTTCGGTGGTCTATCAAGGCGGTGAAACACCGCCCTGTCAATTCTCCTGGTGGTGTGACGGCAAAAGTGATCGGCCGGTCCACGAGGGGCTTTGGCAAACGTCGCTCGCTCTATCTACTAATCTCTTGCACGAACGCTCTGCCGATCCAACTCACGGCGCCCTGTTTTTCCACAACACATCGATTAGTAAACCGTGGAAGCGCACCCGAACAGCCCGGATTGGGAATCACATTTTCTACCGCTGAGCGCCTTTTTGGAGCGCTAGAGCAATGTGGAGGGCACTGACAAATTAGCCGGTACTCTGACAGCCTGCTCAGATGAAAAACCTATACAAATGATATCGATTCGACTCTGGATCAATAAGTTTGACCTCAAATCTACTCGACGCCTTCGACGAAGGCATGCTGGCTTCTCACACTACGCCGCTGCCGATACCCAAGAAAGAATGGCAGCAACACCAGCAGTGTGAGAATGGCGATGAGCACATTGTCTGCGAATCGGTTGGACAGCATATTCAGCAGCAGTTGGCGCGCCTGCAGATAGTCGGACGGCATGGGC
>CAKZWF010000033.1 GCA_937921865.1 uncultured Pseudomonadales bacterium
GTTCTGCCAAGCTCCAATCGCAGGGTATCGACCAGATCGCCAAACTGTTCGCGGTTGTCATCACTAAGGTCTGCGAGCACTTCGTGGGCTTTCAATAGTCGCATCTGTTGACGCTCGGAGGGCGCTGTATGGAGGTCGATGCGATTAAGATCAGCCGGAACCGGAACCGGCGCAGCTGAAATCTGTTCGAGCACAGCGACCATGCTCAACTCTTCGAAGTCTTCGCGCAGGACTGGTGGGACGTGCTGCAGCAGCAACTCGCAGCCGCGTTCGCGAGCCTGCAGTACCATTTCGTGTAGTGTGCCAAGCAGGGTGCTGTCCATGTGTTCACAGCTTGATAGATCAATCACCAGTTTGCGTCGTGAGTCCATGGCCGCGGTTGCGGTTTCGAACAGTACCTGGCCGTAGAGCCAGGTTACCCGACCTTTCACAACCAGCACGGTGGCATCGGGTGTCTCGGCATAGCTGAATTCGGGCTGTTCGAAGGCGGGCAGGGTGGTCAGGTCAACGTCCTCTACAGATTCGTTGAAAACTGATTCACCAGGGGATGCATTCAGCAGGACCATGGTTACATCGTCACAATCCTGACGTACCTGCCCGTTTGTCACTGACAACAGCAGATGTTCGAGCACCTCCGGATCGTCGTTCAGCTTGTGTAGAACTTCAGCGATGGCGCTTGCGCTTGGCATTGTTTCGCTGATGTCCAACAGTCCATCTGTGTAGAGCAGTACCTGATCGCCTTCGGCCAGAGTTAACTCATGTTCTGCATAAACAGCGTCTGCCTGCAGTCCAAGAGCGGGTCCAGTGTGTTCCACTTCTTCAATATCGCCAGTCGCATGCAGCCACAGCAGCGGTGGATGGCCGGCGGAGGCGACCGCCAGTTTGCGTTCTTTGATATCGAGCAGACAGAACACGGCGGTGACAAAAACTCCAGGGGCCGGTGGGTTGTCCCGCAGTGAAGCGTTAATGCGCTCAAGCGCCCAGCCCGGACGATAAGGTAGGCCGGTACTCTGATCGTGCAGACGCATGTGATGTTTGAAGAGCACTGACAGCATCGCAGCGCTCACTCCGTGACCGGATGCATCGGCAACGATCAGAGCCAGCCACTGCCCGGCAATGCCGACGACATCGTAGAGATCGCCGCCAATAGTGCGACCCGGCCGATACAGCGAGCGGACATTGAAATCCACCAGTGGTGGTAGCTCGTGAGGCAGAAGCGAACGTTGAATGATCTCTGCCCGATGTAGATCCTGCTCGATGATTTCTGCCTGTCCTTCCAGCAGACGAACCATCTCCGCGAGTTCATCTCGCGACGCACGCAGTTGATCGTTGCGTAGCTCCAATGCGTTCAATGACCGCTCGAGTGCATTTGAACTGATCTGTAGTTTGGCCGCGGTACGCTGTAATTCAAGCTGTGCAATCACCTGACGCGACAGTGCATTGAGCGTTTCCTTCTGCACCTGAGTCAGTTGCCTCGGCTTGCGGTCGATGACACACAAAGTTCCCAGAGCGTGCCCATCGGAGGTGACCAGGGGAGCACCGGCATAAAAGCGAATGCCCGGAGCAGCGGTGACCAGCGGGTTGTCTGAGAAGCGCTGATCGGTGGTGGCGTCTTCGACGATGAACAGGTTGTCAGGGTTCAGAATAGCGTGGGCGCAGAAAGCCAGGTCGCGGCTGGTTTCCGAAACATCCAGTCCATGGCTGGATTTGAACCACTGTCGATTTTCATCCACCAGACTGATGATGGCAATTGGGGTGTCGCAGATCTGCGACGCCAGATAGGTGATGTCGTCATAAGCCTGCTCGGGCAAGGTGTCGAGGATTGCGTAGTCCCTCAGGGCCTCTAGGCGAGCGGTTTCGTTGTCTGGCTTTGGTGCCTCACTCATGCAGCTACGATAGCTCTATCCAATAACGGCTGGCGAGGTTTTTTGTGTTGTGGTTGTGGCGCGGGAGTTGCAACCCGAAATCTTATTCTTGATCATCACTGCCCCGTGATGCGACGAGCGGTATCGTTCGCATTCGCAGACACTGATTGAGGAAGCGTAAGGTGACAGCCCATCCCGAACAGATAACGATCACCCGTCCTGATGACTGGCACCTGCATCTGCGCGATGGTGTCGCTCTCGCGGCAGTGCTGCCTGATACAGCCCGCCAGTTTGCCCGGGCGATCATCATGCCGAATCTGGCGTCGCCGGTAACGACTGTCGCGCTGGCGACAGCCTATCGCGAGCGGATCCTCGCAGCGTTACCGAAAGGCTTGAGCTTTGAGCCGTTGATGACGCTCTACCTCACAGAGACGACTTCGCCGGCCGACATCGCCGAGGCCAAAGCCAGCGGTTTTGTGCACGCTGTGAAATACTATCCCGCCGGCGCGACAACCCACTCCGATGCAGGGGTGCGCGATCTGGCCCGTTGCAAAGCCACGATTGCGGCGATGGCGGATCTCGATCTGCCGCTACTCATGCATGGCGAAGTCACCGACCCCGACGTCGACATATTTGACCGGGAGCGGATCTTCATCGAGACTCAACTTGAACCAACTGTGAAAGAGTTTCCGCAGCTGCGTGTGGTGCTCGAACACATCACCACCCACGAGGCGGTGGCATTTGTTGAGCAAAGCTCCGACCGGGTCGCCGCAACCATTACCGCTCATCACCTCCTGCTTAATCGCAACCATCTGTTTACCGGCGGTATTCGCCCGCACAACTACTGTCTGCCGGTGTTGAAGCGGGAAATTCATCGTCAGGCCCTGCTGGAAGCGGCAACCGGCGGCAACCCCAGATTCTTTCTTGGTACCGACAGCGCGCCTCACGCGCGTCACACCAAGGAAACTACCTGTGGTTGCGCTGGCATCTATACTGCGCACGCCGCCGTTGAGTTATACGCTGAAGCCTTCGATTCGGTGGGACGGCTTGATCGACTGGAAGCGTTCGCCAGCCACTATGGTCCAGACTTCTACCGGCTGCCGCGTAATCCGGATCACATCACCCTGCAGCGGCGGGCGATGCAGGTACCATCCGCACTGCCCTTTGGCGATGATCATCTGGTCCCGCTGCGTGCCGGCGAGGAGATCGAATTCTCGATCGCGGATTGATTTGATCGGGCAATTGCCGGTATCCCCTTATGAGAGAGACTGCTCCAGATCGGCGATGATGTCGTCCGGGTGTTCGATACCCACGCACAGTCTGATCATCCCGGCGGTTACTCCTGCCCGCTGCTGTTCTTCAGCAGAAAGCTGGCGATGGGTTGTGGATGCCGGGTGACAGGCCAGTGATTTGGCATCGCCGATGTTTACCAACCGCTTGAAAAGCGCCAGCTTGTCATAGAATTTCACTGCGGCGTCGAAGCCACCGGTAATCTCGAAAGTCATCAGCGATGCTGGCTGGCCGTTGCAGTACTTCAGGGCCAGCGGGTGGTACGGGTCGTCTTCCAGTCCAGCAAATTGAACCCTGCTCACCGCGGGATGGTTGTTCAGGTAGTTAGCGACGGTAATGGCATTGCTGCAATGGCGTTCCATACGCAGCGCCAGTGTTTCAATGCCCTGCAGAAGCAGAAAGGCGTTGAAAGGGGACAGCGTTGAGCCGGTGTTGCGCAGCGGTACGGTTCGTGCCCGGCCGATGTAAGCCGCAGGTCCCATCGCGTCAGTGTAGACCACGCCGTGATATGAGGGTTCTGGTGAGGTCAGCATGGAGAACTTCTCGGGGTAGTCTGCCCAGGGAAAATTGCCTGAGTCGACGATGACACCGCCGAGCGAATTGCCGTGGCCGCCCATGTATTTGGTCAGCGAATGAACGACGATATCGGCGCCGTAATCGAATGGTTTGATCAGCATTGGCGTGGCGACGGTATTGTCCACAATGAGTGGCACGCCATGCTCCTGCGCGACCTTGGCGACAGCTTCGATGTCGATGATGTTGCCGGCCGGATTGCCGATTGATTCACAGAAAACCGCGCGGGTTTTCTCGTCGATCAGATCGGCAATATTCTCAGGCGAGTCATTGGCTGAGAAGCGTACTTCGAGACCCTGCTTAGGGAACATATGAGCGAAGAGTGTGTATGTGCCTCCGTAGAGCTGTGGCGTGGTGACAATGTTGTCGCCAGCCTCGGTGATGTTCTGGATGGCGTAGTTGATTGCCGCGCTGCCGGCGCTGACCGCCAACGCGCCCACGCCCCCTTCCAGATCGGCAACCCGCTTCTCAAGAACATCATTAGTCGGATTCATGATGCGGGTATAGATGTTGCCGGGGACTGCCAGATCGAACAGGTCAGCGCCGTGCTGGGCACTGTCGAACTCGTATGCCACGGTCTGATAGATAGGAGTCGCCACCGACCGGGTGGTTGGGTCGGTCTCGTAGCCGGAGTGTATGAGCTTGGTCTCGTCTTTCATGGCAGCCGCAAGCCTTGTTGTCAGTCTGAAGAAGTGCGAATTATAAGCTTCCCGGGGCCGACTCTGTATGAATCTTGCGTCTTTTTCTGATTTGTCCGACTGAATCAGAACGACTCAGCCTCCTTAGAGAGTATCTCGATTGCGGACCGATAGAGGCTTTCATAAGCCTTTGCGGTAGTGTCGATGGAATAGTGGTTCTTGACCCGCAAGCGCGCGTCTTCGCCCAGGCTTGCGCGCTCAGAAGGCGGCAAGTTGAGAATTTCACTCAGCGCCTTCGCTAATGCGGACGGGTCTCGCGGTGGCACCACGACACCAGTGTTTCCGACGATCGATGCACTATCGCCAACGTCTGTGGCTACGCAGGGTAATTTCATAGCCATTGCTTCGCCAAGTACATTAGGGAACGCTTCTGACCATGAACTGGAACAGAACATATCCATCGCGCTGAGCAGATGCGGCACGTTGTTTTGCTCCCCGAGTAGGTGAAGTCGGGAACGATCAAGCTTCTGTAAATGTGGGATCAGCTGAGGATTTTCCTCCTCAATACCCTTGCCGCACATGATTGTGTGTAATTCATTGTTAGAGCTGGTCAGTTGTGAAAGTGCACGCAGGAAAGTCACGTGATCCTTCATTGGATGATACCGTCCTACATGCCCCAGAACTAATGCATCGGATGGAATGCCCAGTTCGGAGCGAATTCGCTTTCGGAAGCTCGATTCAGGTCTGAGTTTGTGCAGATCAAAACCATTTGGGATCCGCAATGCGTGCATAGGGTTGTAGCCGAGGGCTTCGTGCTGTTGTTTCGCGACGTTGCTGTTGTAGATAATCCGGTTTGCGAAACGGGACAACATGCGGGTGGTTTGAATCACCCAGCGCGTATTGCGAGTCTCATCTTTCAGATTGTAGATACAGTTTCGTATGTTCCAGATTACTGGGATAGATTTTCGCAGAGATCTTGCAGCCAGCAACGCCAGCAGGTTGGCGTGATACATCCAGCTCTGGATGACGTCAGGCTCTTGTCTGGACATCAGAGCGCGAAGTTTGACTGTTCCCGCCAGCGGCAGTGTACCCGGCCGCATTCCCAAGCTGTCGACAGAAATGCCCAGTCGGGCAATTTTCTTCCCGACGCTGCCGACATCAGTCAATGACACTACAGACATCGCAAACTGATCCGGGTCGATAGCGCTCAGCAGATTGTATAGCGCTGTTTCAGCACCACCGGTACTGAGCCCCGTGATTACGTGGGAGACACGGATCGGCTTTGAATTTCTCTTTGGCATAGTCATTCCGCAGAGCCGTGTATATGACGGGGTCTCATCAGCAACGGCCTGTTGATACCGCCTGGAGAATGAACCATTCGTTTGACCTGGTTCGTTGATTTAGTCGAGAACTGCTGCTCACCAGAGAACATTCAACATCAGAGCGCCCCGTAAAGCGCTCGAGTCAAACTCCCGGATCGTTCGTCGCCGACCATCGCCGCTTTCATCTGGTTCATCACATAGGAGAAACACATGCGATTGTCTTCATCAATGACAATCGTGGAACCGCCGGCGCCCGCCCACCAGATTGCGTTGGCGTTTGGAGTAACCGGTAACAGCGGATTTCCGTAGGCATAGCCCATCGCGAACCTGATCGGGAAACCCAGTACAGCATCGGTGGACTCGATCTGAACTTCTCTGGCGCGAGCGCAACCTTGCGGGCTCAACAGTTCGACCCCGAACGCACTGCCGTTGTTTGCCAGCGCGCTTTGTGCTCTGACTACCGAGCGGGCGTTGCCATGGCCATTGGCGGCGGGAATTTCTGCATTGCGCCAGCCTTCGCTGTTCACTGATCCAGGCGGCAGGTTGGTGGAGCCGAATACTCTGCCGGTGATGCTGTCCGCATCCATCTGCAGCCCGATGCCGCCTGCAGCTTCCGGATCCGGGTGCAGATCGGAAACGCGGGGAAATACTGATGGATCTACACCGATATGAAAATCGGCGGACAGGGGCTCGGCAACGTTTTCCCGGAAAAAGGTGCCGATAGTTTTACCCGTAACACGGCGAACAATCTCGCCGATCAGATAACCTTGAGTAATTGCGTGGTATCCGCTGCGCGTACCGGGTTCCCACCAGGGTTCCTGAGCGGCGAGATCTGCACACACTTTTTCCCAGTCGTAGAGTTCTTCCGCTTCAAATACTCTGCTCAATCCAGGAACTGCGGCAGCGTGGCAGAGGAAGTGGCTGACCTTCACGGCTTCTTTGCCGTTGGTGGCGAATTCTGGCCAATACTTGGCGACCGGTGCCTGCAGGTCCAGCTCACCCCGGTCAGCAAGAATCAGCGCGCACAGGAAGGTCATGGTTTTTGTGGTGGAATAGACGTTGCAGACGGTGTCTTCTTCCCAGGGCTGGGTTTTCTCCGTGTCTTTGTGCCCGCCCCACAGATCGATGACGAATTCACCGTCTATGGTGCAGGCAAAGCTGGCACCGATATCCCCACGTTCTGCCAGATTCTTCTCGAACTCTTCCGCGACCGCGGCAAAGCGGTCATCACAAAATCCACCCACGAAAACTCCCATAGAAGACTGATCAAAGACGGGCAGCGTAGCGAAAAGATCAGTTTTTGACGAATGGTGCTGAATACACTGGGAGCTACAATTGTCAGATTCGGCACAATTGCCTGAGCTGCCGGCTGAGTAAGGAGACCACGACTATGGCTTTACAGAGGATTTCAGCTGCCAGTCCGCTGGAGCAGATTCTGGAAACACTGGACGCTGACGGCGGAGTGATTATTGAAGGTCTGTTTGAGGTAGCCGTTATTGAACAAATGCGAGAAGACATCCTCGCGGCTGCAGCCGACTTTCAGCCGGGTGCTGCCACCCAGGGGTTAGGCCAGGATGGGAAAGCGTTTGTCGGGCGGAACACCATCCGTTTTTCCAGCCTTGGCAGGCTGTCTGAAGCCTATTTTGCGATGCTGGACAATCCGCTTTATGCGGCTATCGCCGACGCTGTGCTTTTACCGCATTGTGGCTCTTACTGGGTAAACACCGGGCAGGCCATGCTGATCGGGCCGCAATCACCAGCTCAGATGCTGCACCGGGATTGCGACAACTGGCCTGCTGTCTCAGCGCAGGGCTGGCCGGACAGTCCGGAGGTGACGCTCAGTGCGATGATCGCCCTTGCCGATGTCACTGAAGAGCTTGGTGCTACTCGAGTCATACCGGGCAGTCATCGGTGGGGTGACTATAAGGAAAATGGTACTGCTGAGTTGACCTATCCCGCCGAGATGAAGGTGGGGGATGCTCTGGTTTACACCGGTAAAGTGGTCCACGGCGGCGGCGCCAATCGCACCGATGACCAGTGGCGGCTCGCCATGCATCTGAGTTTTGTGTTGGGCTGGCTGGTGCCGGAGGAGTCCAGCCCTATAGATTACAGCGACGCTGACCTGGCGCAGCAGAGCCCTCGGGTGAAGCGTCTTTTAGGTCATCAGTCTTACGATCCGAGACCTCATCTTGGCGGTGGTTTGTGGCTCCGGCATGTCGATATGATCGAAACTACCTAGTCTGCGTTTACCGGGGATAAAAAAGGTGAGCTGTGGCAAATACGATCGGCTGGATGTCTGCTGCCGCTGGCGTTCACGGATTCGCAAAGTAGGTCGGAGAGTCGCCCTCCTGCCAGGCCGGATATTTTTTCATGACCGCCCGGAACAGCTCACTGGTCAGGAGGTGATCCAGCCAGCCTGCAAGGGCGGTGTAGGGTGAGGTCTTGAACCACTCAATATCGACGTAGGCGAACTGGCGCACGAACGGCAATACCGCCACATCGGCATATCCGGGCTTCGGCCCGAACAGGTAGGCATTTCCTGACGCCTGCTGTATCGACAATTGAGCATCCAGCCGGCTGATGAACGCTTCAGCCAGCGCTCGATGTTGTTGTTGAGAGAGTTCAGCATGGCGGTCTGCATATTTGTAGCGATCCAGATTCGGTTTGAAGTCCTGGTCACAGTCTTCTATCAGCAAAATCATTCTGGCCAGCGTCGCTTCATCATAATCCAGCCAGCCATCCGGGTCCTGTTGCTCGAGTGCCCAGTTCATGATGTCCAGGCTCTGTTCCAGAACACGGTCGTTCAGGCGCAGTACCGGCACTGTGGCTTTAGCCGAAAGCTCCAGCAGAGAAGACGGTTTGGCCCGCAGCACAACTTCTCGGATCTCGAAATTGATTCCTGCATAGGCCAGGGCTATCCGCGCCCGCATCGCGTAGGGACAGCGTCTAAATGTGTAGAGAATTGGCAGGCGTTGAGACGTCACGCGGCTGTACCTGATCTGGTCACTGGCTGCGGTTCGGAAATGCCGTTGGGCGCTCTGGTAGTCCCCGGCGGATGGCCTTGGAAAAGTCGTCGGTATCACCACTGTCCACAGCGATTTCTGTAATGTCACTGCGCTGCTTCAGCTGATCCAGACTCATTGAGCTGTTCACCGTGCCAAGTTGGTAGGCCAGTTCCAGCACATAGCCATTAGCCAGCAGTCGCCAGTCGAGAGGGAATTTTGATCCGACTGCTTTAGCGTGACCCCAGATAGTGGTGGTGCAGTTTTGAGTCAGGGCGTTGTACCAGCGAGGCTCGGCAGCCACCTCGTTGATGTCACGAATGTAATCTAGGAGCATGGCCCGGTCACCCTGTTTCGGGGTGAAGATCCGATAGAGCTCCACTCGTTCGCCCCGATGATTGGTGCGCAACGCGACCACGTCAGTTTCTTCCGCAACCACATAGTAGAGTTCGAACTGGCGAAAGAAGCCTCGCAATGCAGAATACGACTCGCCGACTTCTTTTCGGGTCTCGATAGAAACCGCCAGGTGGCGGCCGTCGGCAAACTCCCAGCTGGCGATGGTGTGGCCATACGCCTGGGGACCCCAGAATGAGAAAAAGATGTCGAAACCAACGAGTTCATCGAGGTTATAGGTTGCGGTGATCCAGTTTTCTTCCGCGTTTGCCTCATCATTGCGGTAGCGGAAGCTTCGAACGTTGCTGATAGTGAGCAGAGAACCTTCCAGAGTAGCTGTGGGTAGCTGCGCGACATTGGACTGCCAGTCTCGCTGATTGCTGGGTGTCAGCGTCAACCACCAGATGATGGTCACGATGCACAGCCCCGCTACAGCCGCGACCGATCGCCGGAAAGGTCGAATCAGTGTGATCACAGCGACAACGGCTGACAGCAACCCGCCTGCGAGGAGTCCGGCAAACAGGCGTGAGTCTGGCCCATCTATCCATAACGCCAGCATCGCCCACAGCACTGCCAGGCTCACCGGTATACAAGCCAGAATTCTCAACAGCAGGCGAAGCGGTGCTATCCCTGACACGATATGGCTCTGCTGCCAGTAAAAAGAAATTCACGCGTTAGGGTGAGCCTGATCTGGCCGCAATGGCATCGGGCAACTCCTGTCATGGCTTTAGTCTCCTTGATGGCGACGCACCATGGCGCGTCGCAGACCGACTGGTTCTAGCTGGAGCTGTCTGGTGCTGACTTTGCCTGAGCGCCCGCCCTCTGCAGCAGGCTTTCCAGCGTGTTGTACTCCTGAGCGCCGACAATGCCGAATCCACCCGCGACGAAAGTCGGCACACCGGTGATCCCGAGATCACGCGAGCTGCGCCAGTCGACGTCAACTGAAGCGCTGAAGCTGCGCGACTCGAGCACTTCCCGGGCTGCGTCTGCGGACAGTCCAATCGATGCAGCGATGCTCACCAGTTCATCGATATCGCCGATGTTGATGCCATCAACAAAGTAGGCTCGATACAGCAGATCATGAATTGCTTCACCACCCGGCTGGGTGTCTGCCCACTTGCCAAGTTCCTGAGCCAGCCGGCTGTTGTAGGTATGAGTCCGGCGCGCATAAGGCAGCCCTTCGGCGTCCATCAGCGTTTTCATGTTGGTGTACATCGCTTCCAGATCAATGCCCCGTCCGGCAAACAGATCCTCAAGGCGAGCGCCATCCTCAGGCGTTTCCGGGTGCAGGGGAAAGTGCACCCAGGTGACGTTTACATCGTAGTTGGCTTTGAGTTTTTCAATACGCCCGGTACTGAGATAACACCAGGGTCAGACGTAGTCGGTAAATATCGCGAGGTCGATGGTTTCGCTCATGCTGTCCTCCTGGCGGGCGCTAAAGTATGGAGCATACCGGGCGTGGTCGCCGGTGCAACTGACGTTGTCCGAAAATTGCTCCAACTCACTGGGGCCCGGAGAGAATCGACTGCAGACGTCGATCGAACAGCGGAGGTTTGATTTCCAACTGCTGCTGATGGCGTTGCACTGCTGCCAACAACTCAGCAACGACTTCGGGATGACCATCTGCCACGTTGAATCGTTCGCCGGGATCTTCCAGCAGATGGAACAACGCTGGGGGGTTCATGTTCGATGCGCTCTGGTGGCATTCCATAGGCGCCAGCCGAAATGAGCCTTAATTTCCAGGGTCCACTGCGATAAGCCTGAAGTTCGCTGCCGCGGTAATAGCTGATCGAGTTTCTTGAGCTCGGTTTCCCCTGCAACAGGGTCGGGCTGAGATCCAGGCTGTCGGGACCCGCATACCGCCTTCGAACGTCGTGCCTTTGCCGTTCGCCAGCAGACCGGCGCTGCCGCCGTGGTGGCGCATATACAGCCACGGACCGTTGTCGCTGGTAAAGAGCACCGGTGTGTCTTCAGCCAGGCCTTGTTGCTCAAGGGTGCAGGGGATCTCCCCGACGCTCCAGTCGAGTTCTTCAATCACCTCGCCATACGCTGGCCAGCCCTGGCACCGGCAAACTGCGCACTGCGGAACAAAGGCGTGTTCGGTATGCTGTAGGGGACGTGAAGTAAAAAAGGCGAATCCGCTGCTGTTTCGATGCACTGCTGAGCTTCGCGCGTGTAGCGATGGGTCAGGGTGCGCTGGTCGACCGGCTGTTCGATCACTTCATCCGTATAGCCTGCCTCTGATCGGGAACGGCGGATCAGCGGGACGTTCCAGTATTTTATCTCCGGCTCGCTCTGCGAGTCTGACTGAGTCGTCGAGCAGAACCTCGTGGTCGCCTACCTGAACGAGCATCGGAGCCAGCCGCTTAAATCACCGAACAGTGGAGATACACGGGGCTCATCGACCGCCGCGGCACCGTGGTACAGGGCAGCCATCGGACTCAGCAGATCTGCGGAGTCCATCGGATCAAGATCCGCACGAGTTTGAGTGCTGTCGCCGCCGCCAGTGAGATCTGTCCAGGGTGATAACAGCATCACCCCGGCAGGTTGCGGTTTCCCCTGAGATTTGAGAGCCAGCAGACAGTCCAGGGTCAAACCACCACCGGCTGAGTCTCCGGCAATGACGATGCGTTCCGGCGCGATGTCGTTTGCGAGCAATCGGTCGTGGCTCGCTATGGCATCTTCTAGCGCGGCTGGATAGGGGTGTTCAGGCGCGAGCCGCTAATCGACGCCGAGTACCGGCGCCCGGCAGACCCTGGCGATCCGCCCCATCAGCTCAGCATGGGTGTTCAATGAGCCGAGCACATAGCCACCGCCGTGCAGGTACAGCACACCTCTGTCCTGCCGCCCCTCTGGTGCTGCGATGTGGCATAACCCGATGCCATTTGCGGCAAAGTCTTTTCGGTTGATGTCAGAGGCCACCGGCGTCGCCATATCTTCCATCGACTGGCGCATCGCCGCGACGTCAATCCCCTCACCGCATCATTTATTGGCGCTGCGCGGATGTTTGGACTATTTTATCTGGTCGCTGAGAGTCGGTGTGGTTTCTGGGTTGACCGTTTATAGTCGTTAAAGAGTGTGGATTTAGTCGTTAAAGAGTGTGGATTGTTGAAACAATACGAAGGATAAAAAGGATGAATGGAATTCGGATTTTTATTAGCTTCTCGCTGGGTTTGATCTCTGCAATTACCTTTTCTAGCGCACACGCGGCGCAATCATCAGAAGGCGTCATCGAAGAAATCATTGTCACCGCGCAGAAGCGGGAACAGAACCTCCAGGATACTCCTGTATCGGTCACCGCGTTCAGTGCAGATGCCATTGTCGAGTTAGGGTTCCGCCAGTCGGTTGACATCACCGCCCAGACGCCGAATTACAGTGTCGGCTATCCGAACGGCGACACTGGCGTTCCAGCGCCGTTCATTCGAGGCGTTGGCCTTAATGACTTTGGTGTCCTCAACCAGGGACCCATTGCCGCTTACGCGGATGAGACCTATATCTCTTCCAACGCCGCGCAGATTTTTCAGTTGATGGATGTTGAGCGAGTTGAAGTGCTGCGGGGACCGCAGGGCACGCTGTACGGTCGTAATGCGACCGGCGGTGCGATCAACTTTGTTTCCAAAAAGCCGACAAGAGAGTGGGAAGGTTGGATTCGTGGCAGCTATGGCAGCTGGGATATGGCGAAGCTGGAAGGTGCAGTGGGAGGTCCGCTCGGCGAAACAACCGCGTTTCGCGCCTCGGTGCTGAAAACCAAATCGGATGGGTGGATGAACAACAAGTTCACCGGCAACGACCAGCAGGGAATCGATGAACTGGCTGGGCGTCTGCTGCTGGAATGGCAGCCGACAGATACCCTGAATCTGTTACTCAACATCCGTGGTGGTAAGACTGAATCTGATGCTGTTCAGTATCGCCATCTCGGCGTGTGGGATGCTGATGGCAACATGTGTTCCAACGCAGATACTCTTGCTGGCTTGTGTTCGGACATCTTTGGTTACTCAGAACAGGCGCCTTACACCACGTTGAATGGCGTCGACGCACAGGCGGTTCCTGATTACCAGGATGGCAATTTTGACCTGGAGGCAGAAAATGACACCACCTTCTGGGGGATATCTCTAACAGCGGACTGGCAGATTGGCGACTACCTGCTGACTTCAATAACGTCATATGACGATATGGATGATTCTCGTCCGGAGGAAACGGACGTTGGCCCTAATGACATTCTCACCGGTGATCTCGCAGTAAACCAGGATACGTTTGCTCAAGAGTTGCGTGTGGGCTGGGAGGGCGATCGCTGGACCTGGCTGACCGGCGCGTATTATCTGCGGGATGAAGCGACTGACAATACGTCCTTCGATATTCTCCGGGATCTTCGGCCGTTGTTCATTGGCGATGACGTCAACTGCTCCGCACCCCCAGGTAACCCGACCGGCTTCTGTCCAGAGCAGTTTGTCCAGACTTCCAAATCCGGCACAGATCAGACCATTACCAGCTTTGCGGTGTATGCGGATACTACCGTTGACCTTACCGAGCGGCTGAAGCTGTCCACGGGCCTGCGTTACACCTATGAAGAGGTTGAGCACGATTCCTACTTCTTCTTTGATGAACCTGCCGCTGGTAATCCGAACCAGCCAGGATTTCCCGATCAGGAAGACGTGGACTTCGATAATGTCTCCGGTCGTGCCGTGCTGGATTTCCAGATGAACGACAACCTGCTGCTCTATGGCGGTATTACCAGCGGTTTCAAAGCTGGCGGTATTCAAAGTACCAGTGATGGGATCGCCACCTACGACGAGGAAAAGCTGCTCAGTTACGAGGCTGGATTCAAGTCCACCCTCGCGGACGGACGCATCCGATTTAACGGATCTGCCTTTTACTACGATTACGATGACATGCAGGTATATGCATTCGTGATTGTTGACGGTCTAGGGTTTTCGACGATTTCGAACGCCGCTGACTCCGAAATCTACGGCGCTGAGTTTGAACTGCAGTGGCTGCCGATCAACAACCTGTTCATCAATCTGGGGCTTGGCTTGTTATCGACGGAGTACGAAGACTTCGTTCTGCCCGATGGAGATTTTTCGGGTAACGATGTGCCGATGTCACCCGAGGTTACCTTCAACGGGTTGGTTCAGTACGACATCGCCCTGAACCGGTTTGGCACTTTGACCCTCCAGACTGATTTCAACTATCAGGATGAGGTGTATTTCGATGCGCTGAACAACGAGTTGCTGAGCGAAGATTCCTACTGGATATGGAATGCGCGGGCCAGCTGGAAATCGCTGGATGATCATTGGGAAGTGGCGGCATTTGGCCGTAATCTTGGTGATGAGGAGTACATGGTGTATGCATTTGATCTGTCTTTCTTCGGGTTCAATGAAGAAATGATCGGCACACCGAGGTACTTTGGTGTTGAAGCGTCATACAAGTTCTGAGGGGATAATGAATCGATTGTTGAAGCTGGGTTTGGCAGTGACATTGCTGCTTGTTCTGGGCAGCTGTGGTGAAAGCAATGACTCGGCCCCTGAACCCGTAGCCGATATTGGGGCTGCTGAGGCGGACGCGCCAACTGCGGGCACACTGACCGCGCGACAGATGCAGCAGTGGTCAGACAGCTGTGCGCTTTGCCACGTTACCGGGGTCGCCGATGCCCCGGTTATCGGCAACTCAGAACAGTGGCAAGCGCGACAGGCTCAGGGCAAAGACGTGCTGCTTGCTCATACCCTCGAAGGGTTCAACAGCATGCCGCCTCTGGGCTACTGCATGTCCTGCGAGACTGATGACTTCAGCGCGATGATTGATTTCATGATAGGAGATCTGCGATGACCGGCCTGACTCGGCGTCATTTGCTGGCGGGTGGTTTGCTGGCTGCCAGCTTCGGTTTGCCGATACCCGCGCTGTCAGCGACTGCTGGTTCTACACCGTGGCGCAACTGGTCGGGTGGTCTGTCAGCAACCCCGGCAGGAAGATTTGCACCGGCGAGCGAAGCTGAGCTGGCTGAATTTCTCGGTTCGACCAGCGGGTCGCTGCGTCCGGTTGGTTCGGGTCATTCGTTTACCGCGCTGGTGCCCACGGACGGTCATCTGGTGGTTATTGATCAGTTAACAGGTTTGCTGGATCACGATTCGGCCAGCATGTCGGCAACCTTCGGGGCTGGGACTCGATTGGGTGACATGGGTGAGCCCCTGGCACAGATCGGTCAGGCCATGCTGAATCTCCCGGATATCGATCGGCAGACGCTGGCAGGTGCAACCGCGACCTCAACCCACGGCACCGGCATCGGCTTCACCGGCCTCTCAGCGATGGTCACTGAGCTGCGATTGATCACCCCGGGTGGCGAGGTGATTGACGTCAATGCACAAAGTCATCCGGATCTGTTCAATGCAGCGCGGGTCAGCCTGGGTGCACTGGGTGTTATCACCAGAATGACGCTGCAGAACCGGGATACCTATCGGCTCAAAGCGAAGAATTGGGTGCAGCCTATTGAGGAGGTGCTGGAGAGTTTTGATGAGATGGCCGCCAGCCATCGGCACTTCGAGATGTTTCCGCTGACGCATTCGGACTACGCGCTGACGCTGTCCATTGATGAAACAGACGAGCCAATCAACAATCCGGAGCCGTCCGCAGAAGAAGCGGCCGCCTTCGACCAGGCAATGGCGATGTGGGCGCAGACACCACCCCGGGATCGGCGTCCACTGGTCAACGGGCTGGCAGAACAGATTGGCCCCTCTGAGGCCGTAGATGTTTCTTATCGGATTCTCAGCAATGTGCGCAACAACCGCTTCAATGAGATGGAGTATTCGGTGCCCCTTGAGGCGGGTGCCGAGTGTTTGCGCGAAGTGCTGCGCACCATCAGCGAACAGGAAGTCGATGTGGTGTTTCCACTCGAATATCGCTACGTGAAACGTGACGATACCTGGCTGGGCATGAGCTCGGGTGATGAAGATCATGCAGCGATCTCGATACACCGAACCGCGTCTGAAGATTATCGTCCCTACTTTGATCTGATCGAGCCGATCTTCTGGAAGTACGGCGGCAGACCGCACTGGGGCAAGATTCACTCGCTGGGTGCAGCTGAATTGACTCAGCTGTATCCGCATTTCGCCGATTTCCAGGCGCTGCGCGCAGAACTGGATCCGCAAGGGCGAATGCTCAACGATCACCTGCGTAAGCTGTTCATCGGATGAAGCGCCGCAACCTGCTGTTGGGTGGAGCCGGCGTAATGGCTGCTGCCGCGGGCGGAGCGTTGTTGTGGCGGCCGGGTGATCAGGGCGCACCACACGACGCATACTTTTCGAAGCTCAACGCATTGCTGAAGCGGTCTGGTCCAGGGCATCCGGTGATGCTGATTGATGCGCAGCGTATGGAGCACAACATTGATGTGCTGACCACCTCGGTGGGCCCGGAAAAAACCTATCGTGTTGTCGTCAAGTCGCTGCCTTCTGTACCTTTGCTGCAAGCGGTTATGGCCCGGGCGCAAACTAATGCGCTGATGGTCTTCCATCAGCCGTTTCTGAACGCGATTGCCGAAGCTTTCCCGAGTGCGGATGTGCTGCTTGGCAAGCCGATGCCGGTCACCGCGGTACGAACCTTCTATCAGAAGCTGGATGCTGATCGCTACGATGCTCAAGGTCGGATTCAGTGGTTGATCGATAGTCGCGATCGGCTTGAACAGTATCAGACGCTGGCGCGGGAGCTGGGCGTGCGCATGCGCATCAACTTCGAGATTGACGTTGGCCTGCATCGTGGCGGCTTGCCGTCGCCAGAAGCGCTTGTGCCACTGCTGAAAATCATCGCAGACGATCCAGTGCATCTCAGCTTCGCTGGCTTCATGGGTTATGAGCCACATCTTACCGGGCTGCAGGCGTCACTGGATGATCCGGCAGTCACTTCGGTGCTGGGTGTGTATCAGGGGTTTCTTGATGCAGCGCGAGCAGCTGGATCTGACCCTTCTAAGCTGACGCTCAACGGCGCTGGTAGTCATACCCTGAGAATTTATGAGCGTGACAGGACCATGAACGATCTTTCCGCGGGATCGGGCGTGGTCATGCCAACGGACTTTGATACCTACCATCTCACCGACAATCGCCCGGCGCTGTTTATTGCCACACCTATCTTGAAGCGCTACGACGAACTTAAAGTGGCGGGTGATCCCTGGATCGCTGATGCTCTGTCGGCCTGGAACCCCAACATGCGCCGGCTTTACTACATATATGGGGGCTACTGGAAAGCCCGCATGGTGTCTCCGCCCGGCGTCCCCGAACCGCTGTATCAGAGCACTAATCAGAGCCCTGTCACCACTTCTACTGCGGTGGACCTGCAGGTCGACGACTACATGTTTCTGCGACCCACCCAGAGTGAACATGTGATGCTGCAATTTGGCGATCTTCTGGTGGTGAAAGACGGGCAGCTGGCGGATCGCTGGCCGGTGTTCCATCAAACTGGCTGAAGCAACCCCTGTGGATCAACCCAGTTCGACATAACAGGCTTGCTGGAATCTGGGTGTGCAGATACACAGAAAGACCAGATCGGTGTCGCCTGCGTTGGTGATCTTCTGGGATACGTCTGCTGGTATCTGGACGACGTCATAACGGCTGACTGTCTCTGGCGACAGACCATCGATTTCAACCAGTCCGCTGCCCTCTAAGATCACATAGCGTTCAATGGTGTTCAGTAGGGCGTGGGGTCGGGTGCTGCCTCCTGCTGGGACTCGTGCGCGGGCAATGGAGCAGCTTTCGTCAGCAGCAGCGTTGGCCAGTTCCAGGATGAAACAGCCTTCTTCAGACCAGTATTCGTCTGATTCGTCCAGGCTTCGCAGATAGTCGCTCAAAGGTCAGCGCCAAGAGTGAGTGAGTTCCATCGCCATCGAGTGAGGATGCGGAGCCAGGCCATGGCGGGCGCGGCAAAAAGTGAGATTGTTGAGAGTATCACTAATGCCCTCAAGTTCTGATTGTCGGTTGGGTTGCTGATGCCGGTCTAAGTAAGATCAGGGTAAGCGTCTGGGCTTCGAAATCAAACAACTCGCATTGCGTGAAATGGTCGAACTCCTTATCTGCGGTGTGTTTCAATGAAGCTGAATATGGCTTTTGGCCGTCGCTGATCTGATCCAGGATCGGCGTTTTGTCACGGGCGAGCCCGGCCGGCGTTGGACCGGAGGAACAGGACTGAGAAAATGAGAAATCTATGAATATTCTGAAATTCAATCGAGCAGAATCGGGCAGATTCAAACTGACCAGTGTTATCTGCGCTATATGTTTCGCCTGGTGCGGTCTGTTTGTGCCGCAAGCCAGCGCTGACCTCTATGTCTATCCGGCAAAAGGACAGAGTCAGGAGCAGCAGAACGAAGACAAGGGCGCGTGTATGGGCTTTGCCAAGCAACAAACAGGTTTTGATCCAATGGCGACACCAACAGCGACCTCAGCGCCGCCGCCGTCCGAAGGCGGTGCCGGCAAAGGACTGGTGGGTGGCGCTCTGCTGGGTACTGCCATCGGAGCGATTGCCGGAGATACCGGTAAGGGTGCGGCGATAGGTGCGGTGAGCGGCGGTCTGTTTGGTGGCATGCGCAAGGAAAACAGCCGCAATGAGCAGCAGCAGTGGGCCAATCAGCAGGCATCGCAGTACGCGGCTGGGCGGGATAACTACAACCGCGCATATTCAGCCTGTCTGCAGGGCCGCGGCTATACGGTTAATTAGGAGCTTCGACGTGAAAACAGTAAAAACTACGATTGCGACGATGTCTCTGATCGTACTCAGCACGCCTGTCTGGGCTGCGGACTTTGACGGTAAAATCAATCTGTTGTGTACGGCGACTGAAATCTATGAGTGTGACGCAGCACATGGTTGCCGAGTCCTCGATGCAGAAGACGCCTATCACCTGCAACATCTCAACGTCGATGTGAAAAACAAGAACATATCACTAGCTCATCTGGAGACTGGCTTTTCGAGCGCGATTGAGCGGGTCGAGACTGTTGAAGACAAAGTGGTCTTCCAGGGCATCGAAGCAGGGACGCCGGATCAGGACGATGGTGGTGGTTGGACCGTAACCGTGGATAGACGGTATGGCTCCATGGTTTTTACCATGGCGGGCAACGGCTACTCCTTCAACGGTTTTGGAGGTTGTGTCCCAGCCCGTTAGCAGTCATCGCTGTGCAAGCGGCTTTCGTCTTAGCAGCCACAACAGCAGATTCCTTGCCGTGACCAGAACCTGGTAGATCAGCGCGGAGCGCGCTGACTGCCTGAACACTGCGCTGTTGATTCGATTGAAGCGGTCGCTGGCGCTGCTCAGCAGCGCCAGTTGCTCTACACAGGCTGCACCGTGGTAAGTCTGTGTTGCCAACCCTTCGTGTATTTTGAGAACCATACCCTTATCCAGATCCATACCCTCGGCTAACAGTCGAGGGTATGTGTCAGGATGCTGGTCCGCGTCGATCAGCTGCAGATCCAGATGCTGACGCAGTCTGAGCAGCTGCACGTAGCGGCTGCAGAATGGACACTCGCCGTCGTAAATCAGACTGGCCTTCGGTCTGGCCGACAAGATTCGACTAGTCGCTCAGCTTTACCAGCATCTTGCCGATGTTTTCCCCGGTAAACAGCCCGATCAGTGCCTCGGGGGCTTCGCTGATGCCGTTGTGAATGGTTTCGGAGTACTTCATTCGTCCGTCTTTAATCCACCCGGTCATGTCACTTAAGAACTGCTCGCGCATGTCGTTGAATTCATAGACGACAAAGCCTTTCATCGTGATCCGGTTGTAGATCATGTTGGATAACGTAGTGATGCCGGTGGATCTGGCACCGGGCGTGTTGTAAGCGGAGATCATTCCGCAGACGGGAATACGGCCGAGCGGATTCATGCGCGGCAGCGCAGCTTCAAGATGGTCGCCGCCGACGTTCTCGAAATAGACATCGATACCTTTTGGTGCTGCAGCTTTGAGATCCTGGCGCAGGTTGCCATCTTTGTAGTTGATGACTGCATCCAGACCCAGATCGTTTTTCAACCAGTCACACTTTTCGGCGGAACCTGCGCTGCCGATGGTGTAGCAGTTTTTGATTTTGGCGATCTGGGCGGCCACGCTGCCAACCGCTCCGGCAGCGGCCGAGACAAAAACATTCTCGCCGTCCTGCAGTTCACCGGTAACCAGCAGGCCACCGTAGGCGGTCAGACCGGTACCGCCAAGCACATGCATGAACAGTGTTACCGGCAGCTCTCCCGGGTCGAGTTTTGCCAGACCTTTGCCGTCGCTCAGGAAGTATTCGCAGAAACCCTGCTGACTCTGAACACAGTCACCTTCTGCAAAATCCGCGTGACGGGAAGCGACTACGGTGCCTATGGCTCCTCCCATCATCGGCGTATTCAGTGCCTGCTGACCATTGGAAAGCCTGGGTCGCATTGCTGGGTCTACGGACATGTAGTCGTTGCGAACCAGCAGCTGACCTTCGCCGGGGTCGTCGATGCTGGTTTCGACGACCGCAAAGTCGCTCGGCTGTGGCATCCCGTCCGGGTGGTTGATCAGATGAACTTCGCGCTGGCTGATGGTCATGAATACTCTCCTGTGCCTATTAGCAGTTGTCGGCAAGCTTACACTGTTGCTGCTACTCCGAGGCCCAAACTATACTGGCGCGTCTGACCCCCAAGGGCTTCTGTGCTGCAAACTCTTCGACGGCTGCGTGCACGCATTCGCTATCTGGTTGACCGGGCATTTGCCCGAGAAGCAGCCGGACAGCTCCTGCTATTCTTTGTGCTGGTGGCTTTTGTCACCGTCTTCGGCCTCTCCTCCATGCTGTTCGGGCTGTTTCATCCGGACAACGCTGACGTGGACGGTATTCCTCGCGGGATCGACGAGGGCATTCTGGATGCCGTCTGGTGGACGATCACCTACATCGTGCGGTTGCCGGCGTTCGAAAATATGTATGGTGCGACAGGCCCTGTGCTGTTTTACGCGGTTGTGCTCTCGATCATGGGCCTTGCCGTATTCGGGGTTCTGGTGTCGGTTATCAATAACGCGATGCGACGCCGGATCGAGCTGCTGCAGCAGGGCGATACTCCTGTCATCGAGCAGGGTCACATCGTGATTCTCGGCTGGAACAAGCGGATATTTGTGGTACTGCGCCAGCTGGCGCGTCTGCGGCCGGGTGCCAGAGTAGTGATCCTCGCAGACTCCGACCTGATCACAATGTCAGAAGCGCTGCGGGTGGCAGGCATCTCAGCAGAGAAGCTGACGGTCATTCTTCGCAACGGTGTCCCGGGCAACAACGAAGAACTCGATCGTATGGCCGTTGACCGGGCGTCAGCGGTCATTGTGCTGTCCAATGGCGCCGATGACAGTGATGCGATTAAGACGCTGGTGTTGCTTGCCCGTCGAGACGCCTGGCACGGTCAGCCGCCGTCGCTGACCGCAGAGATTTCGTTGGAAAAGAACTATGAACTGGCAGAGATTGCCGCCAGAAACCGTATCCACGTCGTGTCTGCCAGTCGCGTATCGAGCAAAATCATCGTCCAGACCATCCGCAATCATGGCCTCGCCGGTGTCTATGACGAGCTCATGTCGCTAGATGGCAACAGTATTTATGTGCAGCCGGTCGCGGGTTGTGCGGATCTGACGATTCGAGAAATTGCCTATGGCTTCACCGAAGCGATTCCCGTTGGCGTCACCTGGGAGGCAGAGCAGGGTGGGGAGCTGCAGCACAAAGCAGGGCTGAATCCGGAGCCGGACTACGATCTTGTCGAAGATGAACAGCTGGTGCTGATGGCGAGAGATCCGCGGGTGGCTTTCAGCGGCGGCGTTGAGCCTTATGAGTCACCGATTTATCGTGAGCGTGAGTCTCGAGTAGCTGCCCCTCAGCAGGTCCTGCTGCTTGGCTGGTCGGATATCCTTTATGACATTCTCTGGGAGCTGAATGCGCACGCGACGGAAGGCTCTGAAGTGACCGTTGTCGCTAATCTCACTGAGACTGAACTCGAGGAAAAACTCGATGAGCCGCTGCGTGCGGCGCTGACCAACCTTGATCTGGACGTCCGTCTGGGTGATGCCACCGAACGCCACGTCTATGAGACGATGGATATGCTCAGCTATGGCAGCGTTGTCGTGCTGGCGGATGAAACCACCGAAGAAGATGCAGATACCCGGGCGTTGCGGGTACTGCTGAGACTCTCTGAGCACAAGGACTATCAGACTTTCCAGAACAAGCTCATTGTGGAATTGCTTGATGGGGAGAATCGCGACCTGGTCGACGGTCTGGGTGTCCGCGACATCGTGGTCACGTCTGATCTGATCAGTGCCCAACTCGCACAGGTCTCGCAGCAGCGTGTACTGGGTTCGATCTATCGGGAGCTGCTGAGCGCGGGTGGCGTCGAATTCTCCCTGCGCTCTGTGTCTGAATATGTGTCGCTTGATGTTCCCTGCCGCTTTGACGACCTGACTTTTGCGGCCCAGCAACACTCAGAGATCGCGCTGGGTCTGTACCTGAGTGACCGCGAAGTCCTGCTCAACCCGTCGAGAACCGCGCAGTGGCAGCTTGCCGAGGATGACAAGCTGATTGTGCTGGCACAGCAGATCTATAGGTGACCTCGAGTCATTGCGGTATGCTGCCCGCCACCAGCAGCATAGGTATCTGTCATGGCTAAAACCCTGGTCAACCTGGATTCACTACCCGCAATAGAGCATCCCGGACGCATCGTCATTCTCGGCTCGAAGTGGTATCCGGACGTTGTGGCCAGCATGAGCGAAACCTGTGAGCGTGTGCTGCGGGCGCACGGGTTTGCAAACATAGACCTGCATACCCTGCCAGGCTCTCTGGAAATGCCTCTTGCTGCGGCCGATCTGCTGGCAACGGATGTCAACGAAGAGATAGATGCGCTCATCTGTTTCGGGGTGATCGTGAAGGGTGAAACTCTGCACTTCGAAATGATCAGCAATGAATGTATGCGAGGTCTGGGCAACGTGATGCTGCAGTATCGACGGCCGGTGATTGTGGAAATCCTGCCGGTGTTTGAGATGGCTCATGCCGAGGCCAGAGCGGCAGATGACGAGTTTAACAAAGGTTACGAAGCGGCGGCCGCGGCGATTGAAATGATTGCCTGGCGGCGTTCGATCGGCGCCTGAGTCCCGCTATATCTGCGGCCCTGCACTTTCATCGGTGTGGACTCAGCCGTGGCGCATGATCCGTTCTTTCTGACGATTCCAGTCCCGATCCCTTTCCGTGGCACGTTTGTCATGCGACTGCTTGCCACGTGCCAGCGCAATTTCGCACTTCACCTTGTTGCCTTTCCAGTACATAGCCGTGGCAACGCAGGTATAGCCTTTCTGCGATGTGGCGGAATACAGTTTGGCCAGTTCTTTGCCGTGCAGCAGCAGCTTGCGGGTTCGCTGGGGATCCGGCACCACATGAGTTGAAGCGCTGTTCAAAGGCGCGATGTTGGCACCGAGCAGCCAGGCTTCGCCATCACGAAGCAGCACGTAGCTGTCGGTCAGCTGGGCTTTGCCGGATCTGATGGCTTTAACCTCCCAGCCTTCCAGGACAACTCCGGCCTCGAACTTCTCTTCGAACACATAGTCGTGGCGCGCGCGTTTATTCAGCGCGATTGTGCTCGAGGGGGTCTTGCTGCTCTTTTTGCCGGTTCTGGTCATTCCGCCAGTATAAGCCCTGTGCTTGTCGCGGTTATAGGCTTGCGCCACAATGCGCGGCCAACGCTCTGCAACCCATTCGGGGAGAATCTATGTCCACTGGCTCCGTTTCACGCCATGGTATGTGGTCGAATCGCTGGCTGTTTATCCTGGCAGCAGCCGGATCTGCGGTTGGTCTCGGCAACATCTGGAAATTCCCCTATATAGCGGGTGAGAACGGCGGTGGGGCATTTGTCCTTATCTATCTGGTCTGTGTCGCGTTTGTCGGCATCCCGATCATGATGGCGGAGGTTCTGATAGGCCGAGAGGGTCGACAGAGCCCGATCAATACCATGCGCAAGCTGACCGAGCAGCACCACAAGAGTGGCCTGTGGACACTGATTGGCTGGGCGGGCGTTGTTGCCGGCTTTCTGATCCTGTCCTACTACGTGGTAATTGCCGGCTGGGCGCTGTTTTACGTGCTGCAGATGGGCAGTGGTGCATTGGATGGTGCGACCGCTGACTCCGCCTCCAGGTTGTTCGACGAATTTCTCTCAGATCCCTGGCAGATGATCATGTGGCAGACCATCTTCATGGTGATGGTCGTGTACATCATCTCCAAAGGTGTCATCAAAGGCCTCGAGCGGGCCATCCGCTGGTTCATGCCGCTTCTGTTTGTCCTGCTATGCGTGTTGCTCGGCTACGCGGTGACTTCAGATGGCTGGTCCCAGGGTGTTGAGTTCATGTTCCGACTCGATTTCTCAGAGGTGACATCTGAGTCTGTGCTGATTGCGCTGGGTCAGGCGTTTTTTACCTTGAGTCTCGGTATGGGCGCGATTATGGCTTATGGCGCCTACCTGCCTAGTGGGACATCAATTGGTTCCACTGTGACCATCATCGCTCTGCTGGATACTGCGGTAGCAATTGCCGCTGGCCTGGCGATTTTCCCGATTGTTTTTGCTAATGGTCTGGAGCCTTCTCAGGGGCCAGGTCTGATGTTTGTGACCGTTCCGCTGGCGTTTGGCCAGTTGCCACTCGGTGTTGTATTCGGCACCCTGTTTTTTGTTCTCGTCAGTTTTGCCGCGATCACGTCGGCGATATCTATAAGTGAACCCGCGTTGGCGTATCTGGTTGAAGAGTACAACGCTAAACGCGGTCGGGTTGCTATCTCCCTGGGTGCAATCAGCTGGCTGCTGGGAATAGGTACCGTGCTGTCTTTCAATGTCTGGGCGGACGTCCACATCGTTGGCCAGTTGACGTACTTCGACTTTGTTGACTATGTGTCCCAGAATGTCATGTTGCCGTTGGGTGGGATGTTCATAGCCTTGTTTGCCGCCTATGTGTTGCCGAATACTGTTATTGGCGCACAGCTTGGGATTAAAAGCGGTGCGGCTGCTGTAGCCTGGAAAGTGGTCTGTGGCGTAATCGCTCCGGCTGCCGTGCTGGTGGTGTTCATCGCGACTCTGTTCCCGGATCTTTTCAACGCTGTGATCGCACTGTTCTAGGCACGTTGTGGCTAATCAGGTTAAACGATCTGCCTTATTACCTTATGCCGCGTCCGCGCTGTTTGAGATTGTCAACGATGTGCGTAGCTACCCGGAATTTCTACCCTGGTGTAAACACGCCGAAGTCTTGGAAGAAACTGATCGGGTGTTGACCGCAACGCTGTCGTTGAGCGGTCGCGGTATCAAAGAAAGTTTCACCACCCGCAATACCTTGATTCCCGATGAGCGGATAAATCTCGAACTGGTGTCCGGGCCGTTTCAGTCGTTGTCGGGTTACTGGCAGTTCACGCCTTTAGGCGACAGCGGTTGCCGGGTGGACCTGAATCTGACCTTTCAGTTTGGTGGTATGGCACAGGTTTTTGGCGGCCCTTTTACGCGGGTATTCACCCGCGCAGCTGATCAGCTTGTTAACGCTTTCTGTACTCGGGCGCAGGCGTTGCTGGATTGAGATGGGGCAGAGTGAGCTTTCAGCAGCTTCAATGGGGTGCTCATGCACATTGAAGTAGCCTACGCACTACCTGACCATCAGCATCGTGTGCATCTGGAGCTTCTGGAGGGCGCCAGGGTAGCCGATGCGCTGGCAGCAGTTTCGAAAGTAAGCCCGTTTCGCGATCTGGATCTGGCAGTTCAGGCGTTAGCCGTGTTCGGTCGCCGCGTGGCACATGATGATGAGTTACGCCATGGTGATCGGATCGACATACTGCGGCCTCTCCTTGTTGATCCGAAAGAAGCCAGACGACGTCGGGCTGCTGGTGGATCAGAGCGCAGGTAAACAGTGTTTATGAATGATCTGATGTTTTCTGTCGGTGCCCGGATGGGCATCGAAACAAGCCGGTCAGTAGAGCCAGCAGTCTGAAGTCGCCGGGACAGCCCTGCCTGTCAGTCGGCGTCCTGTTCGCTTGAAGCTTCCTGCTCGTCTCCTTCATCAGCCTCGACCACCGGCAGCTCTGCGGTAGGGGCATAGTCTCCGGTGAAGTACGCAAGCCGATCATTGTCGAAATACAGGCTCACTCGTCGTTCGTCATTGAAGATCCCGGGCAGTTCGATTGTGTAGATGTAGTCCCAGCGGTTGGTGTTGAACGAGTTCCTGAACACCGGATCGCCCATGATGTAAGAAACCTGGCTGTAGGTCATGCCCGGCTTAAGCTGATCAATCATGTTCTGGGTAATCACGTTGCCCTGCTGAACCGTGAGCTTGTGTACTCGTGGCAGGCGCAGCTTGGTGAGGTTGCAGCCGGACAGGATCAGACAAGCGCAGATCAACCCGGGGAAAAACAGATAACGATGCCGCATGGGACCAAATAACTGCAGTGATGGTGAGATGCGCGATAGTACCGGCTTAGGCCCGGTGAATGAAGCCGTTAGTCGTTTCAGTGTACCGGGTTGTCCGACGCTTCCTTGAGCAGACTTCTGGCGTAGTCGCGCGATTTCTTGGTGATCCCGGAGCCGGCGAGCATGCGTGCCAGCTCATCGATGCGACCTCCTTCGGGCAGCGGGTCGATGCGAGTGTCCTGCTCTTCATCTTTGTGCACCCGCATGTGCTGCTCTCCGAGGGCCGCCACCTGCGGAGCATGGGTCACACACAGCACCTGAGTACGCCGCGCCAGACCGCGCAGCAACCGGCCGACCACGTCCGCGGTCGTGCCGCCAACGCCGACGTCAGCTTCGTCGAGCACCAGTGTTGGCAGCTGGCTTTTTTGTGCAGCCACTGTCTGAATAGCCAGGCTGATTCGTGCCTGTTCGCCCCCCGAGGCCACCTTGGCCAGCGGGGCGGCGGAGAATTTGGGGTTCGTGACGCAGAGAAACTCCACCTTTTCGACGCCGTGGGCGGCTTCACAAGGGGTAAATGCCAGTGACAGAGTACCTTCAGAGATGCCCAGGGTGCGCATGCAGTCAGTGACTGCACTGGCAAATGAATCCGCGCTCGCGCGCCGTTGTTTGCTGATACGCGCTGCAAGCTTGCGATAGGCTTTTTCCTGCTGCTCCTGTTCAACCTCGAGGGTCTCCAGTGCCGACCGGTCGGTAGACATCGATTCGAGCTCGTCGTGCAGCGAACGCATCAGCCGCGCCAGATCATCAGGTTCCACCCGGTGTTTTCGCGCCAGTTCATGCAGTTCACTGAGCCTGCGATCGAGACTCTGCAGCGCCTGCGGATCGTGTTCGAGGGTCCGTTCATAGACTTTCAGATCGCGTGTTGTGTCGTCGGCGAGTGCCAGTGCGCTGCGCAGCGTTTCCAGGCTGGCGCTCAGGGCAGGATGTTCATCGTCCAGCCGCTCCAGTTGGCCGAGTGCTTGAGCCAGTGCGGTGTCCTCTTCGAGAACTTCGAGTGCCTGATGAACGTGGTCGAGCAGAAGTTGAGCCTGACTCTGCCGCTTGTGTTCGCGGGTGATATTCGCGAATTCCCCGGGCTGAGGATCAATCTGGGACAGTTCTTCGAGCTGATAGGTCAGCAGCGAAGTCCGATCCTCGCTGTCGCGAACCGCGTTGCGCAGGTCAGACAGCGACTTTGCGGTCTGCCGCCAGTCGACAAACGCCAGTCGGCACTTGCCCAGCAGACTTTTGTCGACTCCGTAATCGTCCAGCAGTGCCAGCTGGACTTCAGGATCTGCCAGACGCTGATGTTCATTCTGGCCGTGGACGTCCACCAGATCGCCGGTCAAGGCTTTGAGTTGTCGCAGATTGACAGGGGTGCCGTTGATAAACGCTTTCGAACGACCATCGCTGGTCAGGGTGCGGCGCACCAGGCAACGCCCGGGCTGGTCGGGGTCGTCCAGGCTCTGTTCATGCAGCAGCATATGCAAGGGGCTTGCGCTGCCCAGATCGAACTCCGCGGTTATTTCCGCGCGGGCAGCACCCGGGCGCAGGGTATCGGCATTGGCGCGATCGCCGAGAACCAGACCCAGTGCGCCTAGAATGATTGATTTTCCGGCGCCGGACTCCCCGGTTATGACCGTCAGGCCGTTCTGGAACGCTACATCGAGAGCACGCACCAGCAGAAAGTCGCGAATGTGCAGATTCTTCAACATGTCTTGACGACGCTCGCTTATTAACCAAAGCTCTAGCAGTGAGCAGATGGTACTGGAAGCACGAGCGGAAGTTGTAATCTCATGAGTAATCGGCTGGAAGAACCCATTGATGAGCGGACCCGGCGACTGTTCAAGTTGCTGGTGGAAAGCTATCTTGATGAAGGTACGCCGGTCGCATCGAAGAAGCTGGCATCGGATCCCGGGATGAGTGTCAGCCCGGCAACGGTGCGCAACATCATGGCCGAACTCGAACACCAGGGACTGGTACGCTCGCCCCATACCTCAGCCGGCAAAGTGCCCACCACTCAGGGCCTGAGATTTTTCATCGACAGCCTGCTGTCGGTTGAACCTTTAGATGACCAGCGTATTGACGCGCTGCGACACGAGCTGAATCCCGATCTTTCGCCAAGCGAACTGGTGGAATGCGCCTCCAATATGCTCTCCACGCTGACCCGCATGACCTGTGTGATCACCCTGCCCAGGCGCGACCATGTGGCCTTGCGCCAGGTGGAATTTCTGCCGCTGTCGGGTGACCGGGTGCTGGTGATCCTGGTGTTGAATGATCGGGAAGTGCAGAACCGGGTCATTCATACCGAACGCGAGTACACCGCGGTCGAACTCACTCAGGCGGCCAATCTGATCAATCACGAGTTTGGTGGCAGATCACTGGTGCGGATCCGTGATGAAATCGTCAACAGCATGCAGGCGGATAAAGATCGCATGGACGGCCTGATGCAGACCGCACTGGATGTCGCGGGGCAGATTTTTGTTGCGCCTGACGAGCCGGCGGAAAGCCAGCAGATGATTGTGTCCGGAGAATCCCAGCTGCTGGAAATGAGCAGCGATACCGGCGCGCTGAGGACGCTGTTCGAAGCTTTTTCCCACAAAGGCCGAATCCTGCACCTGCTTGACCAGTGTCTGCAGAGTGACGGCATTCAGCTGTTTATTGGTGAAGAATCCGGCTACGAATTTTTCGACGATTTCAGCGTCGTCACCGCGCCCTACGAGGTTCACGGCCAGGCTGCCGGGGTGCTGGGAGTGGTTGGACCGACCCGTATGGCCTATCGCGAAGTGATCCCCGTTGTCGATGTGACAGCTCGCGTACTCGGCGCCGCCATCAACCAGATCTGAGGCTTGATTTTCCACTGACTGTCCCCATATCTGCCATGCCCTGCGCCATCGCGGGGCATGCAAAAGGCCGACAGTGGAGAAATTATGGCGGACAAACCCGAAGACCAATCTGACGTTCGAGCTGATGCAGGCGATGAATCAGCGGACTTCGAAGAACAGTCTCAGACAGGGGCCTCAGAGCAGGCAGCGGCAGCGCCCGGTTCGCAAGATTCGTCGTCGCTACAGACGCAGCTGGAGGCTGCTCAGGCACAGATAGCTGCGCTCACCGACCAGGCCCTGCGAGCCCAGGCGGATGCCGAAAATGCCCGCCGTCGAGCCGCCCGGGATGTCGAAAATGCGCACAAATATGCGCTGGAAAAGTTTGTAGCCGAGCTGCTGCCTGTGCTCGACAGCCTGGAAAAGGCGGTTGAAACGGCGGCTGCGGCAGCACAGGGGGCAACACCTGAAGGTGCTGCAGAGACCAATGAAGCAGCCGCTGCGATCGCTGAAGGCGTTCAGCTGTCTGCGAAGCTGTTTGTCGATGTTCTTGCCAAGGTCGGCATCAACCAGCTCGACCCGATTGGCGAACCCTTCGATCCTCAGCATCACGAAGCCATGGCCATGGTGCCGAACCCCGACCTGGAACCGAATTCGGTGATGGACGTGATGCAGAAAGGCTACACCCTGAATGGCCGGCTGGTGCGGGCGGCGATGGTGGTGGTCAGTAAAGCACCAGATTGAGTTTTTCGGCAATAAGGCCGCACTGCGGGCTTGAAACGTGGGCAGGAGCCCACATATAGCCGTCAACAGACAGTTAATCGGTAGTTCAGACAGTAGCTGCCAGCAGCATCGGGAGATTTAGCAAATGGGTAAGATCATCGGTATCGACCTCGGAACGACCAACTCGTGTGTGGCCGTGCTCGAAGGCAAAGACGCCAAGGTTATTGAAAATTCTGAAGGTGATCGCACCACGCCTTCCATTATTGCCTACACGGACGATGGTGAGATCCTGGTTGGTCAGAGCGCCAAACGCCAGGCCGTCACCAACCCGACCAATACGCTTTTTGCGGTCAAGCGCCTCATCGGTCGACAGTTCAAAGACGACGTTGTGCAGAAAGACATCAAGATGGTGCCGTACGGCATTGTCGAAGCCGGTAATGGCGATGCCTGGGTAGAAGTCAAAGGTGAACAGCTGGCACCGCCGCAGATTTCTGCGGAAGTGCTCAAAAAGATGAAGAAGACGGCTGAAGAATATCTCGGTGAGGACGTAACCGAGGCGGTGATCACCGTACCCGCATATTTCAACGACTCTCAGCGTCAGGCAACCAAAGACGCCGGTCGAATTGCCGGTCTCGACGTCAAACGCATCATCAATGAACCCACCGCCGCAGCCTTGGCCTACGGTCTTGATAAGAAGCGCGGCGATACCAAAATTGTCGTTTATGACCTCGGTGGCGGTACCTTTGACGTATCGATCATCGAAATTGCCGAAATTGACGGTGAGCACCAGTTTGAAGTGCTGTCGACCAATGGCGACACGTTCCTCGGTGGTGAAGATTTCGACCTGCGCGTGATCGACTATCTGGCGGAAGAGTTCAAGAAAGAAAACAGTGTGGATCTGCATAACGATCCGCTGGCATTGCAGCGCCTGAAGGAAGCTGCTGAAAAAGCCAAGATTGAGCTCTCCAACCGCACACAGACGGAAATCAATCTGCCCTACATCACCGCAGACGCGACCGGACCCAAGCACCTGGTGTTGAAACTGACCCGGGCGAAGCTCGAGTCTCTGGTCGAAGATCTGGTTGATCGGACCATCGGTCCATGCCGCACGGCGTTGGAAGATGCCGGTGTGTCAGCCAGCGATATCGATGACGTGATCCTGGTCGGTGGTCAGACCCGAATGCCGCAGGTTCAGGAGAAGGTTAAAGAGTTTTTTGGCCAGGAAGCCCGCAAAGACGTAAACCCTGACGAAGCCGTTGCGGTAGGTGCTGCCATTCAGGCCGCGGTACTTTCCGGCGATGTCAAAGACGTGCTGCTGCTTGATGTGACGCCACTGTCCCTGGGTATCGAAACCCTGGGTGGTGTGATGAGCGCGCTGATCGAGAAGAACACCACGATTCCTTCAAAGAAGACGCAGGTATTCTCGACCGCTGACGACAATCAGACGGCAGTGACGATCCACGTGCTGCAGGGCGAACGCAAGCAGGCGGGCCAGAACAAATCGCTGGGTCGCTTCGATCTGGCTGATATCCCACCGTCGCCGCGGGGCATGCCGCAGATCGAGGTGGCTTTTGATATCGATGCGAACGGCATTCTCAATGTTTCTGCGAAAGACAAAGCGACCGGCAAAGAGCAGTCGATTGTCATTAAAGCCTCATCCGGTCTGTCCGATGACGAAATCGATCAGATGGTCCGTGATGCAGAAGCCCATGCCGAAGAAGATCTCAAGTTCGAAGAGCTGGTGAATCTGCGCAATCAGGCTGATGGCCTGATCCACGCTGCCCGAAAGTCGGTTGAAGATGCTGGCGATAAGGCAACGGAAGAAGAGAAGTCAGCAATCGAAACTGCAGCGACCGCTCTGGAAGAAGCTCTGCAAAGCGGCGACAAGGCTGATATCGAAGCCAAGATCCAGGCCCTGTCAGAAGCCTCTACTTCGCTGGCGCAGAAGCTCTATGCCGAGCAGGCGGAGCAAGCGCAGGCTGCAGACGGTGACGCGGCCGGCGCCAATGCTGAAAATGCTGATGGCGAGACCGTTGATGCTGAGTTTGAGGAAGTCAAAGACGACGAAGACAAGAAATAGTCGACGTCAGCTGGAACAACAGCGGATCGTCGAATCGTCGAATTGGACACGCAGAGAATGGGACGCAGCAGCGTCCCTTTTCGTGTTCGCATAGAAGTGGCACGCAGATAATTGTGCTTTGAAAGAACAGTCGTATCAGGCACAAGCCTGACCGGGTAGCATGCAGCGATGGCGAAAAGAGACTATTACGAAATTCTCGGACTGAACCGGGACGCACCGGAAGCAGACATTAAGAAGGCTTATCGCCGGCTGGCGATGAAGTTTCATCCTGATCGGAATCCGGATGATGCGTCGGCTGAGGATAAGTTCAAAGAGGCAACCGAAGCCTACGAAATACTGGCGGATTCAGAAAAGCGCGCGGCGTACGATCAGTATGGTCATGCCGGTGTTGATCCAAGTATGGGTGGTGGCTTCGAAGGCACCAGCTTCTCGGACATATTCTCCGATGTCTTCGGTGACATCTTTGGTGGCGCCGGCGGCGGTGGTGGACGCAGCTCGGTTCAGCGTGGTGCGGATCTGCGCTATGTGCTCGACCTCAGTCTGGAACAGGCCGTCAGTGGCGACAACGTTGAGATTGATGTACCGGTGCTCTCAGCCTGTGAGGCCTGCGATAGCAGCGGTGCCAAGCCGGGCACCACGCCGTCAACGTGCCCCGATTGTGGCGGTGCCGGACAAATCCGCGTGGCTCAGGGGTTCTTCTCCCTGCAGCAGACCTGCCCGCGTTGTCGTGGCAATGGCAGAGTGATCACGGACCCCTGCAGCCAGTGTGGCGGTGCCGGGCGCAAAGAGAAACGCAAAACTCTGGCTGTGAAAATCCCTGCGGGCGTGGATACCGGGGATCGTATTCGCCTGACCGGCGAAGGCGAAGCAGGTTTCAACGGCGGTCCGCCCGGGGATCTTTATGTCCAGATCGAAGTTCAGCCACACCAGATCTTTTCCCGGGACGGTCGCAATCTGTTCTGTGAAATGCCGCTGTCGTTTGTTGATGCTGCGCTGGGCGGCGAGATAGAAGTGCCGACCCTGGATGGTCGGGTGAAGCTGAAAATTCCACCGGAAACTCAATCTGGCAAGGTCTTTCGGCTGCGTGGCAAGGGCGTGACCCCGGTACGTGGCGGTGGCGTAGGTGATCTGCTCTGTAAGGTTAATCTGGAAACTCCAGTGCGGCTGTCGGAGCAGCAGAAGCAACTGTTGCGCGACTTCAAGAAGTCGCTGGCGGAAGGTGCAGGTAAACACTCACCTCAGGAAAGTTCCTGGTTCCAGGGCGTGAAAGATTTTTTTGATGGGTTGAAGTCGTAGCGGCGGATTCCAGCTCGCAGGCGATTGCTGACAGGGTAATGCTGACGGATTAATGGATAAACGTATGAACATAACCGTCGTTGGTGTTGCCGGGCGCATGGGTCAGGCTCTGGTGCGTCGCTTGTGTGCTCACCCTGATCTGCGACTGGCCGCCGCCGTTGCCCGCCCGGGTTCAGACGCGCTCGGCGAAGATGCCGGAGTTCTGGCCGGCGCTGGCGCCAGTGGCGTGCCGGTCACCGACGATGTTGCAGCCGGGGTCGCAGTGGCTGAGCTGGTCATAGATTTTTCCACGCCGGCAGCTTCCCGTCGGGTTCTGGGCGAGTGTCTTGCGGCAGGCAAACGTCTGGTGATCGGTACCACCGGCTTCACCGCAGGCGATCTCGAGGCAGTTTCCGAGGCGTCGAAACACATTGCTATCGTGCTGGCGCCGAACATGAGCGTCGGCGTTAATCTGACCTTCAAACTGATTGAGATGGCAGCGCGGGCGCTGGGCGACGATGTTGATGTGGAAGTGATCGAAGCCCACCACCGGGACAAGGTTGACGCACCGTCTGGAACCGCCGTGCGCATGGGCGAGATCCTTGGGCAGGTGCTTGGTCGAGACCTGGAACAGGATGCGGTGTATGGCCGCCAGGGTCAGGTCGGGGCTCGAGCGCGATCGACCATAGGATTTTCGTCGATACGCGGCGGTGACATTATTGGCGAACATACCGTGATGTTTGCTGGTATTGGCGAGCGGATAGAGCTGACTCATCGGGCCCAGAGTCGGGATAATTTTGTCACCGGTGCACTTCGAGCGGCGCTGTTTGCGGTGGACAAAGATTCCGGGCTGTTTGATATGCAGGATGTGCTGGGCTTGAGCTGATCGCTCCGGTAGACTTCGCTACCCAAAATAAGGCGAGATCGTAGCCACACCCTGAGAATCTGTTTGGATTCCTGCCGGTGTGAAAGAGCATTGCGATCTCGCTTTTTTACGGCCGGTTAACAGCAATGACTGCAGTTTACTGCAGGAGTTAAAACGGCCTGGATGACATCTGGGAACACACTGGATTGGTGAATACATTGACGCCGGCACTGCTAGCCCTTGAAGACGGTAGCCTCTTTCAGGGGGTATCGATCGGCATTGATGGCAGATCGGCGGGTGAGGTGGTGTTCAATACTGCCATGACCGGCTACCAGGAAATCCTCACCGATCCATCCTACGCTCGCCAGATCATCACACTCACCTACCCGCAGATTGGTAACACCGGCATCAACCCGGAAGACATGGAATCCGACCAGGTCTGGGCCAGCGGTCTGGTGATACGCCAGACACCGCGTCTCCCCAGCAGCTGGCGGATGACCGAAACACTGCAGAGTTTTCTTAAGCGTCAGGGTGTCGTGGCAATCGCTGATGTGGACACCCGCCGGCTCACCAGTCTGATTCGGGAAAAAGGCGCTCTTGCTGGCTGCATTGTTGCCGGTCAGTCTGTCGACGAAGCCGCGGCACTCGCCGCAGCAACCGGTTTTCCAGGTCTGCAGGGGATGGATCTGGCGAAACAGGTCACCCGGCAAAACAACGGCGAGTGGCGGGAAACCGATTGGTCTATAGACTCAGGCTACGGTGAACTGAGTGAGCCGCGCTTCCATGTGGTGGCTTATGACTTTGGCGTCAAGCGCAACATTCTGCGACTGCTGGCAGCTCGCGGCTGTCGGCTGACCGTCGTTCCAGCGACGACGACGGCTGAACAGGTGCTGGCCCTCGCGCCAGATGGCGTTTTCCTTTCAAACGGTCCCGGTGACCCGGAACCCTGTGACTATGCGATAGCCGCGATCCGTGAGTTGCTCGACGCCGAACTGCCCATCTTCGGTATCTGTCTCGGTCATCAGCTGTTGTCGCTGGCCAGCGGTGCGCGCACTCTGAAAATGCCTCATGGGCACCATGGCGCCAACCATCCCGTGAAAGATCTCCGCGATGAGCGGGTGGTGATCACCAGCCAGAATCATGGTTTTGCCGTTGACGCCGAGTCGCTGCCGAATTGCTTGGAAACCACTCATCTGTCTTTGTTTGATGGCACCGTGCAGGGTGTACGTCGCACGGACCGGCCCGCTTTTGGCTTTCAGGGCCACCCTGAAGCCAGCCCGGGCCCTCAGGATTGCCAGTATCTCTTTGACGAATTCATCTCACTGATGGAGGCCCGTAGTGCCTAAGCGTACGGACCTCGAATCCATCCTCATTCTCGGCGCCGGCCCGATCATCATTGGTCAGGCTTGCGAATTCGACTATTCGGGCGCCCAGGCCTGCAAAGCGCTGCGGGATGAGGGATACCGGGTTGTGCTGGTTAACTCGAATCCGGCAACCATCATGACCGACCCGACAATGGCAGACGCCACCTATGTGGAGCCTGTGGAGTGGCAGACGATTGCCAAGATCATCGAACGCGAGCGCCCTGATGCGCTGTTGCCGACCATGGGTGGACAGACCGCGCTGAACTGCGCGCTGGATCTGGCCCGGGAAGGTGTACTCGACAAGTTCGGTGTTGAACTGATCGGCGCCAGCCAGGATGCGATAGACAAGGCTGAAGACCGCGAACGTTTTGACAAGGCGATGAAGAAAATCGGCCTGGCGACGCCGCGCTCAGCCATAGCACACAGCATGGAAGAAGCACTGCAGGTGCAGAGCGCCCTGGGCTTCCCCTGCATCATCCGGCCCTCGTTTACCCTCGGCGGCAGCGGCGGCGGTGTGGCCTACAACGTCGAAGAATTTGAAGAAATCTGCACCCGCGGTCTGGACCTATCGCCTACCAACGAGCTGTTGATTGACGAGTCGTTGCTCGGCTGGAAAGAATTCGAGATGGAGGTGGTTCGCGACAAGAAAGACAACTGCATAATTGTCTGTGCCATCGAAAATTTTGATCCGATGGGGGTTCACACCGGCGACAGTATTACTGTTGCGCCTGCGCAGACCCTGACGGATAAGGAATATCAGCTGCTGCGCAACGCGTCCATCGACGTGTTACGCGAAATTGGTGTCGATACGGGTGGTTCCAATGTGCAGTTTGGCATCAGCCCGGAAGACGGCCGGGTAGTGGTGATCGAAATGAATCCCCGCGTATCCCGCTCTTCTGCACTCGCCAGTAAAGCGACCGGCTTCCCTATTGCCAAAATCGCCGCAAAACTGGCTGTCGGCTACAGCCTCGATGAGCTGGACAACGACATTACCGGCGTGACGCCGGCGTCTTTTGAGCCTGCTCTGGATTATGTGGTCACCAAAATACCCCGATTCACTTTTGAGAAGTTCGCTCAGGCCGATGCCAGGCTGACTACTCAGATGAAATCGGTGGGTGAAGTGATGGCCATCGGCCGGACTTTTCAGGAATCTCTTCAGAAAGCGCTTCGGGGTCTGGAAACCGGGATGAGTGGCTTTGATCCGGTTCTGGATGGTAATGACGAAGAATCGCTCAGTGTGCTGAGGCGAGAATTGGCAGCGCCTTCCGGTGAGCGTATCTGGTACATCGCCGATGCCTTCCGGGTCGGGATGAGCTTTGAGGAGATCCATGAACTCACTGCCGTTGACCCCTGGTTTCTGGCAGAGATTGAAGATCTGATGAATGTGGAGCGCTCGCTTGATGGGGTGAGGCTGACAGACATCGACCGGGATCGGTTCTATCGGCTCAAACAGCAGGGTTTTTCGGACATCAGGCTTGGCACGCTGCTGGCCTCAACTGAGTTCGAGGTGCGGGCCTATCGCCAGACCCTGGGGGTGCGGCCGGTTTATCGCCGCGTCGACACCTGTGCAGCAGAATTCCCGTCCGCGACCGCATATATGTACAGCACCTATGAGGAGAGCTGTGAGGCGCGACCGTCTGATCGCCGCAAAATCATGGTGCTTGGCGGTGGACCGAATCGCATTGGTCAGGGTATCGAGTTTGATTACTGCTGTGTGCACGCTGCGCTGGCAATGCGTGAAGACGGTTATGAGACCATCATGGTCAACTGTAATCCGGAAACTGTTTCGACCGATTACGACACTTCAGATCGACTCTATTTCGAACCGGTCACGCTGGAAGACGTGCTCGCCATTTTCGATGTAGAGCAGCCGGAAGGCGTCATCGTTCAGTTTGGTGGACAGACGCCGCTGAAACTGGTGGAAGCGCTCGAACAGGCGGGCGTGCCGATCATTGGCACCAGTGCTGATGCGATTGATCGCGCTGAAGACCGCGAACGTTTCCAGGGGCTGATCGACAAGCTCGGTCTGCGCCAACCGGATAACCGAACTGCCACAGACGTTGAATCTGCGCTTGTTGGCGCTCGAGAGGTCGGTTTTCCGATTGTTGTCAGACCGTCCTATGTGCTCGGTGGCCGGGCTATGGAGATTGTCTACAACGAAGAAGAGTTGTCGCGTTACATGCGCGAGGCGGTGTTTGTCTCCAACCGATCACCCGTGCTGCTGGATCGCTTTCTCGATCAGGCGGTTGAAGTGGACATAGACGCGGTGTCGGATGGTCAGCAGGTGGTTATCGGCGCCATCATGGAGCACATCGAACAGGCCGGCGTGCACAGTGGAGATTCAGCCTGTTCGCTGCCGCCCTATCAGCTGTCGGGTGAGATTCAGGATCGGATTCGCGATCAGGTTCGGGCCATGGCCATTGAACTGGGAGTGGTGGGGCTGATGAATGTCCAGATGGCCGTTCAGGAAGACGACGTCTTTGTCCTCGAGGTAAATCCCCGGGCATCGCGAACCGTGCCTTTTGTCTCCAAGTGCATTGGCGTATCGCTGGCAAAAGTGGCCGCCCGCTGCATGGCCGGTACCTCGCTGGTAGACCAGAATTTCACCAGCGAAATCATTCCGAGTTTCTATAACGTCAAAGAGTCGGTATTCCCGTTTACCAAATTCCCTGGTGTGGACCCCATTTTGGGTCCTGAGATGAAATCAACCGGTGAGGTAATGGGGGTTGGTGAGACCTTTGCCGAGGCATTTTCAAAAGCAGCGCTAGGCGCCAGTGTGCAGCTGCCATCCAGCGGCAGGGCTTTTGTGTCGGTGAAAGATACTGATAAACCCGGCCTTGTCGCACTGGGGCGGGATCTGGTCGATCTTGGCTTCACGCTGGTTGGTACTCGGGGGTCCGCGAACGTGCTGCGCGATGCCGGAGTGCCGTGTGAACGCGTCTATAAAGTGGGTCAGGGGCGTCCCCATGTCGGCGATATGTTGAAGAATGAGCAGATTGCTCTGATTGTGAATACCACCGAAGGGCACAGTTCCATTCGCGACTCCGCCATTATTCGCCGGCTCGCGCTGCAGAACAAAGTATGCTACACAACCACTTTGACCGGCGGTGCGGCCTTGTGTATTGCCATTCGTCACGATCTGGACAACATCAACCACGACCGTGAGCCGAAGGTCCGCTGTCTGCAGGAGCTCTACGCGGCGCATTGAGCAGCCGGAGCAGTTTCTGCGGGTCACTCGAAGCAATCTGAAAATTTGACAAGGCTGCAGCTGAAGCAGCCGTTGGGCTATTTGTTATGCCGATACCGATGACTGTTGAAGGCGCCGAAGCGCTGCGCGATGAGCTGAAAAATCGCAAGGGTTCTCTGCGTGCGGAGATTACTCAGGCTATTGCCGAGGCGCGTGAACACGGTGATCTGAAAGAGAACGCTGAATACCACGCAGCCCGCGAGCAGCAGAGTTTCAACGAAGGCCGTATCCAGGAGATTGAAGGTAAACTGGCTGACGCCCAGGTCATCGACATCAGCAAGATCACACCCTCAGACAAGGTGATATTTGGCGTTACCGTGACTCTGGTGGATGAAGACGGCAAATCACTTCGTTATCGAATTGTTGGTGAAGACGAGGCGGATCTTAAAGACGGCAAAATTTCCGTGATGTCCCCGATTGCTCGTGCGGTTGTGGGTAAGAGTGTGGGCGACGTTGGTGTTGTGCAGACGCCAAATGGCCTGTCCGAATATGAAATTGATGGCGTCGACTACGGCTGACCTGCGCGGTTGGTAAAGCTCAGCCTTTCCCGCCAGCCAGAGTATGCCGCAGCACGTTGGACAGATTGGGGTTCGGCTCTGGGTTGTCTTTGTAGAGTATGACGACCTTGCCAATGCTCTGGACAATCTGGGCACTGCAGCGTTCGGCGAGATCGGTGCAGAAGGCCTTCCGGTCGTCGCGTGATTCACTGTGAATTTTGACTTTGATCAGCTCGTGATCGCGTAAAGCACGTTCAGTCTCGGCAACGACCGCGTCTGTCAATCCGGAGTCGCCGATGCTGACAACCGGATTAAGGTGATGGGCGATGCGACGCAATCGGCGTAACATTTTGTTGTCCAAGGCTGTGTCCAATCTCTATCTGGCGCCAAGCGCTCAACGGGTCGGGCATTGTAGTCGCACCGCGCCGTTCGGCAAGGCCTTCGGAACAAATGAGAGAACTGACTGATGGCTGGATCGAAAACGCGTGGTCGTGGCGGCGGTGGGGTTTCCCGCAGCAAATCCAGCGCCCGCTGGCTGGCGCGGCAGCGGCGTGATCCGTATACCCGCAAAGCGACCGCCGAGGGCCGGGTATCCAGGGCTCATTTCAAACTAGAAGAAATCGACCGGCGTTGTCGGTTGCTGCGGCCGGGGATGCGGGTGCTGGAACTGGGCGCTGCACCTGGAGGCTGGACGCGGTACGTTGAAGAGCGAATTCGCGGTGGAATGCTGGTGGCCTGCGATTTTCGTGCAATCAGCGCGGGACCTGATACCCAGGTTGTCGAAGGCGCGGTCGGTGATCCGGATGTGGATGCAGAGATTGCCCGATTGCTGGACGATCAGCCGGTAGAGCTTGTTTTGTCTGATATGTCCCCCAACATCAGTGGGATAAGGACCGTAGACCAGGCCCTGTCGATGGAATTAGCGGAACTGGCTGAAGATTGCGCAGATCGATGGTTGAAGCCAGGTGGGCGGCTGGTGATCAAGATATTCCAGGGTGAAGGTGTTGAAGCCTGGATTCCGAAAGTGCGCAAGAAGTATGACAAAGTACGGCTACTGAAGCCTAAAGCGTCCCGGTCTGACTCCCGGGAAGTCTATGTGGTTGCCGAAGGATTCCGCCGCAGCCGCGCCTGATAGCGGCTGCGCCTGATAGCGGCTGCGCCTGATAGCGGCTGCGCCTGATAGCGGCTGCGCCCGATAGTGACTGCTTCGGGTATCGCCGGGTTTAAGAAAGTCCGGAGCCTGAAGGGCCCGGGGCCTCACAACGTCGAAAGTGTTTACACACCCAATTCACACGGTAGGTGTATAGTATCAGGTCGTATTGAAAGGCAAAGTTCAGCGCCGCGGGCGGCCAGACCGCCAGCCGAAAGGCGGCTAGAACTGCTACTAACAGAGGATTAAGTCTTTGACAGACATGGGAAAAAATCTGCTGCTCTGGCTCATTATCGCAGCAGTACTGTTGACAGTTTTCAATAACTTCAACGTCACACCCGAACCGGAAAGCCTGAGCTATTCGAGCTTTATCGAGCAGGTTCGCGCTGACCAGGTGCAGCGTGTCGAGATCGATCAGGAAATGATCCACGGCCAGCGCCGCGACGGTGAAGACTTTCAGGTGGTGTTGCCGCCTGTTGCCGACCCGAAGTTGATGGACGACCTCTACAATCACAATGTTGAGGTGTTGGGTAAATTAGCGGAACGGCCCAGCATCTGGTCGCAACTGCTGATCGCCAGTTTCCCGATACTGATTATTATCGCCGTCTTCATGCTGTTCATGCGCCAGATGCAGGGCGGTGGCAGCGGTCGCGGAGGCCCGATGGCTTTTGGTAAAAGCAAAGCCAAGCTGCTCTCGGAAGACCAGATAAAAACCACCTTTGCCGATGTCGCCGGGGTGGACGAAGCCAAAGAGGATGTTCAGGAACTGGTCGAATTCCTGCGCGACCCGGGCAAATTTCAGCGCCTGGGTGGCCGGATCCCACGCGGTATTCTGATGGTCGGGCAGCCGGGTACCGGTAAGACTCTGCTGGCGAAGGCCATTGCCGGCGAAGCTAAAGTGCCATTCTTTTCGATCTCCGGTTCAGATTTTGTCGAAATGTTCGTTGGTGTGGGTGCTTCGCGGGTGCGGGACATGTTCGAACAGGCTAAGAAACAGGCGCCCTGTATCATCTTCATTGATGAAATCGACGCCGTCGGCCGACATCGAGGCGCCGGCCTTGGTGGTGGCCACGATGAGCGGGAACAGACCCTGAACCAGCTGCTGGTCGAAATGGACGGTTTCGAGGGTAATGACGGCATTATCGTGATCGCTGCAACTAACCGACCGGATGTACTCGACCCGGCGCTGTTGCGCCCGGGACGTTTTGATCGTCAGGTGGTGGTCGGATTGCCGGATATCCGCGGTCGAGAGCAGATACTCAAAGTACATATGCGCAAGGTTCCGCTGTCTGACGACGTTGATCCGTCAGTGATCGCGCGGGGTACTCCAGGCTTCTCAGGGGCCGATCTGGCCAATCTGATTAACGAGGCTGCGCTGTTTGCCGCCCGCGCAGGTAAGCGCCTGGTGGAAATGGACGAGTTCGAAAAAGCCAAGGACAAAATCATGATGGGTGCTGAGCGCAAATCGATGGTTATGTCGGATAAAGAGAAGCTCAACACTGCCTACCACGAAGCCGGGCACGCCATTGTTGGTCGGCTGATGCCGGATCACGATCCGGTCTACAAAGTGTCGATTATTCCGCGCGGTCGAGCGCTGGGTGTGACCATGTTCCTGCCCGAAGAGGATCGCTACAGCCTCAGCCGTCAGGCGCTGATTTCGCAGATCTGCAGTCTTTTTGGTGGTCGAATCGCCGAGGAAATGATTTTAGGTGCAAATTATGTGACCACGGGTGCGTCCAACGATATCGAACGGGCGACAGTGCTGGCTCGCAATATGGTCACCAAGTGGGGACTGTCTTCGAAGCTGGGACCGCTGAAATATGACGAAGATGACGGTGAGGTGTTCCTGGGTATGTCTGCTGGGGTGAAGACCAAACCGATTTCCGACGATACCGCTCATGCGATCGATGGCGAAGTTCGCAGGATCATTGACGAATGTTATGAAACCGCAACCCGGATTCTCAAAGAGAACGAAGATAAGCTGCACAAGATGGCGGAGGCTCTGGTAGAACTGGAAACTCTGTCCAGCGACCAGCTTGATGACATCATGGCAGGTGCTAAACCCAGAGCACCAAAGGACACGCCGCCGAGTTCGCAGACCCCGGGCGATGAATCCGCCTCTGGAGAGTCTCCAATCGGTGGGCCCGCGCCCGAAGCTTGATGTCCTGGTTCCGGTGAGCGGCCGGATCCTAAACTGCGGCAGCCGCCAGCTGCCGCTGTCGCAGCCGCAGGTCATGGCGGTGTTGAATATCACTCCGGATTCCTTCTCGGATGGCGGTGAACTGAGTTCACTTGAGCCTGCGCGATTGCGCGCGCACGCCGAAGAACTGGTGGCCGCGGGTGCAACGATTCTGGACATCGGCGGTGAATCGACCCGCCCGGGTGCGGCGCCGGTCACTGCAACCGAAGAGTGTCATCGGGTACTGCCGGTGCTGGAATTGCTGCTCGATCTCGACGTGGTGTTGTCTGTCGACACTTCCAAAGCCGCGGTTGCCGATCGGGCCCTGGAGCTGGGCTGCCACATGATCAATGACGTTACTGGTCTGGGAGACCCCGAGATGCTGGGCGTGCTGGCAGACAGCCAGGCGGCTGTGGCCCTCATGCACATGCAGGGTGCACCGAGGACTATGCAGACTGATCCGCAATACTCAGACGTGGTCGGAGAGATTTACGGCTTCCTCAGCGAGCGGCTGCAGGCCTGTCGTAACCACGGCATCGCAGATGATCGTCTGTGTATCGACCCGGGGTTCGGGTTTGGTAAGACGATTACTCACAACTTGACCATTTTGCGGCAGCTGTATTCGTTTAACAATCTGGATGCTGCCATCATGGTCGGACTGTCGCGCAAGAGCCTGATAGGCGCTCTGACAGGTCGGCCGGTGACCGAAAGATTGGCCGGCAGCGTGGCGGCGGCCCTGCTTGCGGTGCAGGCAGGCGCTGATATCGTCCGAGTTCATGACGTTGCAGCAACTGTGGATGCGCTGAAAGTGTTGAGTGCTGTGACTTCGAGCAATTTACCTGATAGTTGATCCGAGTATGACAAATTCCAGACCAGCAGCAGTCGCTGCTCAACCTCTAGATGTTGTAACAGCCAGCAGCCAACCGCTGGCAAAACGCTATTTTGGCACTGATGGGATACGCGGCAGAGTCGGCATGAGCCCTATTACGCCGGAGTTCTGCCTGCGCCTGGGCTGGGCGGTGGGCAAGGTGTTCGCGCGTCGGAATGGTGGTGAGAACTGTCACATTCTGATTGGCAAAGACACCCGCATTTCCGGCTACATGCTTGAATCTGTGCTGGAGTCGGGGCTCGCCGCGGCGGGTGCGAATGTCAGCCTGATGGGGCCGATGCCGACCCCGGCGGTCGCCTACCTCACCCGAACCCTGCGGGCGGATGCCGGTATTGTCGTCAGCGCTTCGCATAACCCCTATCACGACAATGGCATCAAATTCTTCGATGGTGAGGGCAACAAGCTCGCCGATGAAATAGAACTGGAAATTGAGTCTGAGCTGGATGCGCCGATGCAGTGTGTGGAGTCTGCTCATCTGGGCCGGGCAGCGCGAATTGATGATGCCGCAGGTCGCTACATCGAATTCTGTAAAGCCAGCGTTAGTCGGGGTTTTCGTCTTTCCGGTCTCAAAGTGGTGCTGGATTGTGCCCATGGTGCGACTTATCACGTCGCCCCTAGAGTGTTTGAGGAACTTGGCGCCAGCGTTGATCTGATTGGGGCCAGTCCGGATGGATTCAATATCAACGCCGGATTTGGCTCCACTGAACCTGCCGAGCTTGCCGCGCGAGTGCTCGCCACTGGCGCTGATGTCGGCATTGCGTTCGATGGCGACGGTGACAGGGTCATCATGGTTGACCACCTCGGGGAAGTGGTCGATGGGGATGAGATGCTCTACATCATCGCCCGGCACCGAGCCAGGATGGGCGATATTGGTGGCGGTGTTGTCGGTACCCTTATGACCAACTACGGTCTGGAAAAAGCGCTGGCAGAATTGGCTGTGCCGTTTGTTCGTGCCAATGTTGGTGACCGTTATGTGCTGCAGGCTCTGCGTCAACAGGGCTGGCTGCTGGGCGGCGAAGCCTCCGGACATATTCTGGTACTGGATCTGACCAGTACTGGTGATGCGATCGTGGCAGCGCTTCAGGTGTTGTCGGCGCTGGTGAGTAATGCCGAGCCGCTGGCACAGGCAAAGCGCGGCATGCAGAAGCTGCCGCAACGGATGATCAATGTTGCTGTGACGAATCCAGCACAGCGGGCAGAGGCTGCGGATGTAAAGGCAGCAGTAGCAGAACACAACGCCCTGCTGGCCGGTCACGGCCGGGTCCTGATCAGACCTTCGGGTACTGAACCGGTGGTTCGGGTCATGGTTGAAGGTGATGATCCGGTTGCGGTTGAGACCTGCGTCCACACGTTGGCTGAACTGGTTGGCCAGGGAGGCTGATATCCCCCTTGTTGCGCAGCCAGTGAGTCGCTAAGATTCGCGCCCCCGCACAGGCGGTGCTCGAAAATGCAGAAATCACCCACGAAGGTTGTCGCCGGCAACTGGAAAATGCACGGTTCGCTGGAGATGCTGGCAGAGTATGTGAGTGTTCTGGCGCGAGCTTTATCGTCGCAACGGTCCGAAGCAACTGATCGCGCGATGGTGGTGCTGTTTCCACCGATCGGTTACCTGGTTCCTCTGAGCGAGCAGCTGCGGGTATGTGGACTTCAGGATCAGATCGTTATTGGCGCTCAGGATCTTCATCCAGAGAGTCAGGGCGCGTTTACCGGCGATATGTCGGGCGCAATGCTCCGTGATCTGGGTGCGCGGTGGGTACTGATCGGGCATTCCGAAAGGCGTCAGTATCACGCTGAAGACGATCAGCTGGTGGCGCGGAAAGCGGCGGCTGCTCTGGCGGCAGAGCTGACCCCGGTCATCTGCGTTGGTGAAACCGCCGAACAGCGGGATTCGGGTGACGCCGAGCGGGTGGTAGAACGGCAGATACAGGCTGTCGCGCAAGCGCTCGGTGCCGAAGGGCTGCAGCAGTGTCTGATTGCCTACGAACCGGTCTGGGCGATCGGCACGGGGCGGACGGCAACGGCGGCAACAGCGCAGTCTATGCATGCGGCGATCCGTGCCCAATTGGCCGGGTTAACGGGCGAAACGGATAACCGGATTCCGGTGCTGTACGGCGGCAGTGTCAAAGCGGCCAATGCAGCAGAATTGTTTGCTCAGCGGGATATTGGTGGTGGTCTGGTAGGGGGCGCCTCGCTCGACCCGCAGGAATTTGCCGCTATCATTGCGGCCGGAGATGGAGCGTTGAGCGCTGACGTGACGACACGTTGACGTTCGGGAGCGTTTAAAGAATTTGAGTGGCTGCTGAGCAGAAAACTGCAAAGCATCAGCAGTCAGAAAACAACGAGTAACACGATAGACGGGTGACGCAATGTCCACGCTTGAAACAGTTTTAATGGTCCTCCTGGTGGTCGACGCCTTGGCGCTGGCGGTGCTTGTGCTGATGCAGCAGGGTCAAGGTGCCAGCGTCGGTGCTGCATTTGGCAGCGGCGCCAGCAGCACAATGTTCGGCAGCGGCGGCTCCACCTCATTTCTCACCAAGATCACCGTCTGGCTGGCTATTGGCTTTTTTGTGGTGTCTTTTGGTCTTGCTTATACCGCCAAAGAGCGCGCAGCTAGCATGGATCAGCTGGGTATTCCGCTGATCGAAGAGGCGGCTATTGTTGAGGAAGAGTTGACTACGGAATCGGACAGTGTAGATTCCGACATCCCTGACGTTTGACGATTCTGCCGAAGTGGTGAAATTGGTAGACACGCTACCTTGAGGGGGTAGTGACCTAACGGTCGTGCGAGTTCGAGTCTCGCCTTCGGCACCAGAATCTTTCCGTCCAACACGTCTTTCGATCCCAGTCCTACCGGCCAGGCCCCTTTTCGAGGCTGAAAATCTCCTGAGATAGGCGGTTGCTACCCGGGGTCCGCATCCCTATAATCTCGCACCTTGCTGATGCGGGGTGGAGCAGTCTGGTAGCTCGTCGGGCTCATAACCCGAAGGTCGTGGGTTCAAATCCTGCCCCCGCTACCAAAAGGAGAAGGCCCCTTTATGAGGGGCCTTTTCGTATCGCGGCAATGAGTCTGGTGTTTCAGCGGGCGTAGAGAACGTCCCGGCAGACACAGACAAATGGCGCGGAGTCCTTTCGGTGGCTGGCCGTAGCGGCAAGTCGCCCGTGTTCTCATACGCTGGTTGATATCAGCGGCTTGAAGCGGCCGGCACTCTCGCCCCTGCGGGTCTGGGAGTGATCCGGGCTATTTATAATGGGCGTTATGCCCATTTTTTGTTGGGCGATGGCGACACGGCGTTGTGCAGACGTTGGTCTGCTGCGCAGAAACCGGGCGCGGTGAAGACGGGCACGGTTAACAGACGTGGTAGACGAGACGCTGTGAACAGGAAAGAACAGGAGATTGAAGCACTGCTGGCGCCAGTGGCGGTGCAGGAACAGTGCGAAATCTGGGGTGTGGAATATCTGGCCCAGGGCCGACATTCCAAGCTGCGGATTTATATCGACAGTGCGGACGGAGTAACCGTGGAGCACTGCGAGCGGATCAGTCGCATGGCCAGTGACATTCTTGATGTCGAAGAAACGCTGACCGGTGCGTATACGCTGGAAGTGTCCTCGCCGGGGATGGACAGAATTCTGTTCAAACCCGCGCAGTTCCTGGCCAGTGTAGGTGAGCGGGTCGAAGTGCGACTGAACTACCCTTTCGAGGGTACCAAGCGCGTCGTCGGCACTCTGGCTGGCCTGGAAGATGGTGAAGTCATCATTCAGGTGGACGACGAAGAATTTGTGCTGCCGTTGGAAAACGTGCAGCGGGCGCGAATTGTGCCCGCTTTTGATTAGCGATCGATAGAACCCCAAGAGGTTCAATTAGAGGTTGGTGTGAGCGACTTAGATAGAGAAATGCTGCTCGTGGTGGATTCAGTTTCCCACGAAAAAGGCGTGTCCAAAGACGTGATCTTCGAAGCCATCGAGGTGGCTTTAGCAACTGCTACGAAGAAAAAGTATGGCGAACATGCCGAATTCCGTGTGGCCATCGATCGTGAAACCGGCAGCTATGAGAGCTTTCGGGTCTGGTTCGTCACTGATCCGGCGGAGTTGGAAGATCCCTGGAACGCTGAGGTTCATGTCACCGTCCAGAACGCGCAGAAACAGGATCCATCGCTGGAAATTGGCGACACGATAGAAGAATCGGTCGAATCCGTTGAGTTTGGTCGAATTGCTGCGCAAACGGCGAAGCAGGTCATCGTCCAGAAAGTCCGGGAAGCCGAGCGTGCTCAGGTTGTGGAAGAGTATCTGCCGCGGGTAGGTGAACTCGTTGGCGGTACCGTCAAGAAGCTCGGCCGAGACAACGTCATCATTGATCTGGGCAACAACGCCGAAGGGCTGTTGACCCGCGAGCACCTTATTCCTCGAGAAACTTTCCGGGTGGGTGACAGGGTTCGCTCTCTGTTGCTTGAAATCAAACCCGACAATCGCGGCCCACAGCTGATTCTGACCCGGACCTCACCTTCGATGCTGGTAGAGCTGTTTAAGATCGAGGTGCCGGAGATCTCGGAACAGGTCATCGAGATCCGTGGGGCTGCTCGTGATCCGGGATCCAGAGCAAAAATTGCGGTACGCACCAACGACGGTCGTATCGATCCGGTTGGCGCCTGTGTGGGTATGCGCGGTTCGCGTGTCCAGGCGGTATCCGGAGAACTGGCCGGTGAGCGTATTGACATAGTGTTGCACGATGAAAATCCAGCTCAACTGGTGGTCAATGCGATGGCCCCGGCAGAAGTTGAGTCGATTGTCCTCGACGAAGATACCCGGTCAATGGATATCGCGGTCTCTGAAGACAATCTGGCCCAGGCGATTGGTCGTGGTGGCCAGAACGTGCGCCTGGCCAGTGATCTGACCGGCTGGAAGCTCAACATCATGACTCAGGACGAAGCTGTCCAGAAACAGGAAGAAGAAGCTTCGAAATTCATCACTGAGTTCAAGGAAGCTTTGTCGGTGGACGAAGACGTGGCCGCCGTGCTGGTGGAAGAAGGCTTTTCGACCCTCGAGGAAGTGGCCTACGTGCCTCTCGAAGAAATGACTTCGATCGAAGGCTTCGACGAAGAGATTGTGGAAGAGCTGCGCAACCGTGCTCGGGATGCGCTGCTCACCAAGGCAATCGCCAGCGAAGAGGCACTGGGTGAACACGAGCCGGCAGAGGATCTGCTGAACATGGCTGGCATGGAGCGCCGACTGGCTTTTCATCTGGCAAGCCAGGGTGTTGTGACGATGGAAGATCTGGCGGACCTGGCAGTGCCGGATCTGCAGGAACTCGCGGAAGAATTGGACGAGGAAACGGCTGCGGCGCTGATTATGACCGCCCGGGCACCCTGGTTCGAGGAAGCCGAAGAGTAGAGGAAGGGGTAAGCAATGTCGGAAGTGACAGTCAAACAGCTCGCAGACACGGTAGGTACACCGGTCGACCGCTTGCTCAAGCAGATGCAGGAAGCCGGCTTGCCGCACACCAGCAATGATGAGCAGGTATCTGATGAAGAAAAGCAGACGCTGCTGGCGTTTTTGAAGCGCAGTCATGGTGAAGCCAGCAGTGCAGCACCAAGCAAAATAACGCTGAAGCGAAAAACTCTCGGGACGCTGAAAACCGGGCAAGGCCGAGGCGGACGTACGGTCAACGTTGAGGTTCGCAAGAAGCGTACCTACATGAAGCGTTCCGAAAGTGATGCTGCAGGTGGCGCTGAAGAGACTATTGAAGCTGGTCCTTCTCAGGCGGAACTGGAAGCTGCGCGCATTCGCGAAGAGGATCTGGCTCGCAAGTCTGCTGAAGAAGAAACCCGGCGTCTGGAAGCCGAAAAGAAGGCGGAAGAAGAACGGCGGCTTGAAGAAGAGCGCGAGAAAGCGGCTCAAGCCGAGCTCGAAGCAAAAGCGAAAGCGCAACAGGCGGCCGCACCTGCAGAAACACCGGCTGAAGATACCCGCACGCTCGAAGAACAGGCAGCAGCTGCTGCGGCGGAAGCTCAGGCAAAACAGCAGGCCACAGAAAAAGGCGGTAAACGCTCCAAATCCCGGGAACAGGCGTCTGGACGCGATCAGCGCAGCGGCGGTCGTTCGGGTGGCGGTCGACGACGAGAGCTCTCCCTGGCCGGCGATCGGCGCAGCAAACGTCGGCAGCGGGCACCCGCTATCCAGGTCGAAACACAGGGTGGCGAATTCCAGCAGCCTGTTGCTTCAAAGTCTCAGGTAGTTGAGGTCAGTGATGCGATCAGCGTCGGGGATCTTGCCCAGCGGATGTCGATCAAGGCTGGTGAAGTCATCAAGACTCTGATGGGTCTCGGGGTGATGGCCACCATTAATCAGGTGCTTGATCAGGACACCGCGATTTTAGTCGTCGAAGAGATGGGGCATACGCCGAAGCTTGTCCATGACGACGCGATAGAGCAGGAACTTGAAAAATCCCTGGTCATCGAAGGGGATGGCGTCAGCCGACCACCCGTTGTCACCGTGATGGGCCACGTAGACCACGGTAAAACCTCATTGCTCGATTACATCCGCAAGTCGCGGGTAGTCAGCGGCGAAGCCGGAGGCATTACCCAGCACATCGGTGCGTATCGGGTGCAAACGCCTAATGGCGATCTGACCTTTATTGATACACCCGGACACGCCGCCTTCACCGCGATGCGGGCCCGTGGAGCGCAAGCCACTGACATAGTGATTCTAGTCGTGGCAGCCGACGATGGAGTTATGCCGCAGACAGAAGAAGCCGTGCAGCATGCCAAGGCGGCGGGTGTACCGATCGTAGTAGCGATCAACAAAATGGATCTGGAAGGTGCAGACCCCGAACGGGTAATTAACGAACTCGCAGCCAAAGACGTTGTGCCTGAAGAGTGGGGTGGTGACACTCAGTTCCTCAAGGTCTCCGCACTGACCGGCGAAGGCGTCCAGCCTCTGCTCGAAGCGGTGGCGTTGCAGGCTGAAATTCTGGAGCTGAAAGCCGTTGTCGATGCACCCGGTCGTGGTGTTGTCATTGAATCACGACTGGATCGTGGTCGAGGACCGGTCGCGACAGTTCTGGTCCAGAACGGCACCCTGAAGCAGGGTGATGTTGTCATTGCGGGTGAGTTCCACGGTCGCGTGCGAGCCATGCTCAACGATAAAGGCGAGCCGACCAGCGAAGCCGGACCTTCGGATGCAGTGGAAGTACTTGGTCTGTCCGGAACGCCTGGAGCTGGCGATGACTTTTCTGTGGTCACAGACGAAAAGACCGCGCGGGAACTTGCTGAATTCCGTCGCGACAAACACCAGGAACAGCGTCATGCCATGCAGCAGGCGGCGAAGCTGGAAAACATGTTTGCCAACATCGGCGAAGGCGAGAAGCGGATTCTCAAGCTGGTACTGAAGGCGGACGTTCGCGGCAGCCTGGAAGCTATTTCGCAGGCGCTTGCCGAGATGGGCAATGATGAAGTTGCGGTGAATGTTCTTGGCTCTGGAGTCGGTGGCATTACCGAGACAGACGCGAACATGGCACTGACGTATGGAGCAGCAATCTTCGGGTTCAACGTCCGAGCTGACAATGCGGCCAAAGGTATTGTTGAGCGGGAAGGTATGGATCTTCGTTACTACAGCGTGATCTATGAACTGCTCGATGACGTCAAGCAGGTGCTCTCCGGCATGCTGTCTCCAGAAATTCGCGAAGAGATTGTTGGTGTGGCCGAGGTCCGGGACGTCTTCCGGTCACCGCGCTATGGCCAGATTGCCGGTTGCATGGTGGTAGAGGGCAATGTGTTCCGAAACAAGCCTATTCGAGTGCTCCGAGACAACGTAGTCATATACGAAGGTGAACTCGAATCTCTGCGGCGCTTCAAAGAAGACGTTAATGAAGTCAGAAACGGTACCGAGTGTGGTATTGGTGTACGCAACTACAACGATGTCCGTCCTGGCGACATGATCGAAGTCTTTGAATCCAGGGAAGTTGCCCGGGAGCTGTAGGTGCGGGAGATCTAAGTGGCGGAAAGAGGTCGAGACTTACGCATTGGCGATTTTGTTCGCGATGAAATCGCCAGCATCATTCAGAGACAGATGCGCGACCCGCGGGTTGGCATGGTGATGGTCAATGAGGTCAATGTCAGCCGCGATTTGTCATGGGCGGACGTCTATATCACCTCAATTGACGCTAAAACGTCTGAAGAGCGCGCGCAATTGATCAGCATTCTCAACAATGCTGCCGGTTACTTTCGCACTGAACTGGCCAAGCGACATAGTATGCGGACGACACCAAAGCCGCGTTTTCACTATGACGAGTCAGTGGAACGGGGTCCGAGGCTGGAAGCATTGATCGATTCAGCGCTGGAAGCCGATTCTGGTGCTGCTGACAGTACTGAGGATGACGATCGTGGCTAGACGTGGACGCGGCCGAGATATCAGTGGCGTGGTGATTGTCGACAAACCTCAGGGCATCAGTTCGAACGATGCTGTACAGCGGGCGAAACGCCTGTTTGGCGCTCGTAAAGTTGGACACACTGGCGCGCTTGATCCACTGGCGACCGGGGTTTTGCCTCTGTGCTTTGGCGAAGCGACCAAGTTTTCACAGTATCTGCTGTCTTCGGACAAGAAGTACTGGACCCGCTTGCAGTTAGGCGTTGCCACCGATAGCGGCGACTCCGACGGGCAAGTGCTTTCGACTCGTCCTGTCGAAGGTGTAGACGAAGCCCGCATCGAAGACGCGCTGCGTTTCTTCCGGGGCGAAATTGATCAGGTACCGTCGATGTTTTCAGCGATAAAACATCAGGGTCAGCCGCTCTACAAACTGGCGCGGCAGGGTATTTCGGTGGAGCGCGAGGCGCGCCGAGTGAACATATTTTCCAATGAGCTGGTGGCGCTTAACGGCGATCAGCTGGAGCTGGAAATTCATTGCTCGAAAGGCACCTATGTTCGCACCATCGCTGAAGAATTAGGTGAACTGCTGGGTTGTGGTGCGCATGTTATTGCGCTGCGACGAAGAGCAGCAGGGCCATACGACGAATCTGATCTGGTGACTTTCGAAGAACTGGAAGCCGCCAGAGAAAAGGGATCTCTGGATTCCTTCCTGCAGCCTGTGTCCAGCACGGTGCGGGGGTGGCCTGAGGTGATGCTGACCGACAATACAGCTTATTACCTCAAGCAGGGCCAGCCGGTGATTGTGCCGCAGGCTCCGACGAGCGGCTGGGTGCGCCTGGCTGAAATACTGGACGACGAATCTTCGCGCTTTATTGGCGTCGGAGAAATTCTCGATGACGGACGAGTAGCGCCAAGGCGCCTGGTTTCCTGAATCGTAAAAAACTGAGTTAACTGTAGGTGTGCACGGTTATCTCGAATCAATCAGAGCACATTAACTGGAGTAAGACATGGCACTGAATGCCACAATAAAAGCAGACATCATCAAGGAATATCAGACAGAAGACGGAGACACAGGGTCTCCAGAAGTGCAGGTAGCGTTGCTGACTCACAACATCAACGGCCTGCAGGAACATTTTCGTGATCACAAGAAAGACCATCATTCACGACGAGGGCTGATCCGAATGGTCAACCAGCGTCGCAAACTACTGGACTACCTCAAGAGCAAAGACGTAGCGCGGTATAGCGATCTCATCAAGCGTCTTGGTCTCAGACGATAGGAATATAACGGAGGTTATTTTGAACCCAGTCATAAAAGAAATTCAGTTCGGCGATCATAAGCTGACCCTAGAAACGGGCCGTATCGCCAAACAGGCATCCGGTGCCGTGCTCGTCAGCATCGACGATGTCGTAGTGTTGTGTACGGTTGTTGGTCAGAAGAATGTCCGACCTGGTCAGGACTTCTTTCCTCTAACGGTTAACTATCAGGAAAAAACCTATGCAGCGGGAAAGATTCCCGGTGGTTTTTTTCGCCGTGAAGGTCGTCCTTCGGAAAAAGAAACGCTGACCTGTCGTCTCATCGACCGGCCGTTACGTCCGCTGTTTCCGAAAGGCTTTCTCAACGAAGTGCAGGTTATCTGTACGGTCATGTCGACTGACAAAGACCAGGATCCGGATATAGCTGCGATGATCGGCGCATCCGCCGCTTTGGCGATCTCCGGTATTCCGTTCAACGGTCCGATCGCCGGTGCACGTGTCGGCTACAAAGACGGCACCTACCTGCTGAACCCAGGCTATGAGGCACTCAAAGAGTCTTCTCTGAACATGGTAGTCGCTGGTACTGAGGCTGCTGTGCTCATGGTTGAATCAGAAGCGGCTGAGCTTTCAGAAGACGAGATGCTCGGGGCTGTGCTGTTCGGCCATCAGGAAATGCAGGGTGTCATTGGTGCCATCAAAGAGTTGGCAGCAGAAGTTGGCAAGCCGGGTTGGGATCTGCCAGAAGTGGTATCCAATGACGCATTAAAAAGCGCCGTCGAAGCGGCAGTCAAAGCCGACCTCGGCGAAGCCTATCGCGTCACCGATAAGGTTGAGCGGGTTGCGAAGGTCAATGCACTGCGTCGCGGACTTGTTGAGCAACTTGCTGGCGGTGAAGACAGCGCCTATACGGCTGATGAAGTCTCCGGCGCTTTTGGGTCTCTGGAGAAGAACATTGTTCGTCAGCGTGTCATCAATGGCGAGCCTCGCATCGATGGTCGTGACCTGCGCAAGGTCCGTCCGATTCATGTGGAAGTCGGCATGCTGCCGAAGACCCACGGTTCGGCGCTGTTCACTCGGGGTGAAACCCAGGCGATTGTAGTCGCCACTCTTGGCACCATGCGCGACTCGGCGCTAATTGACGCGCTCGAGGGGACCTACAAAGATCCGTTCATGCTGCACTACAACTTCCCTCCCTACAGTGTTGGTGAAGCTGGCTTCATGGGTGGACCAAAGCGCCGGGAAATTGGCCACGGTCGTCTCGCTCGTCGTGGCGTTGAGGCAGTGCTGCCTGACCCGGAAGAATTTCCGTATACCCTTCGAGTGGTTTCTGAAATTACCGAATCCAACGGTTCGAGTTCCATGGCCAGTGTCTGTGGTACCTCACTTGCGTTGATGGATGCAGGTGTACCGATGAAGGCACCGGTAGCTGGCGTCGCAATGGGCCTGGTTAAAGAAGGTTCGAAATTTGCGGTTCTGACCGACATTCTGGGTGATGAAGATCACCTTGGTGATATGGACTTCAAAGTAGCGGGTACCGGCAAAGGTGTAACCGCCCTGCAGATGGACATCAAGATTCAAGGTATCACCGAGGAAATCATGGAAGCTGCGCTTCAGCAGGCCAATGAAGCCCGACTGCATATCCTTGACGAGATGAACAAGGTCCTGGATAAGTCTCGTGACAAGGTTTCCGACAACGCTCCAGCGATGAAAGTGCTTAACGTCCATCCGGACAAGATCCGCGACATCATCGGTAAAGGTGGTGCGATGATTCGCAGCATTGTTGACGAGACCGGTGCAGACATCGACATCGAAGACGATGGCAGCGTGAAGATCTACGCAGAGAATTCTGACGCGATGGATGCGGCTGTTGCCAAAATCCAGGAGATCACTGCGGAAGCTGAAGTTGGCAAGATCTATGAAGGCAAAGTCGCCCGAATTGTTGATTTTGGTGCGTTCATTACCATTCTTCCAGGTAAAGACGGACTCCTGCACATTTCGCAGATTGCTGATGAGCGCGTGGAGAATGTCACCGACTATCTGTCAGAAGGGCAGGATGTGAAGGTGGTCTGCCTTGATGTCGACCAGCGTGGTCGTATTAAGCTTTCCATGAAGGAAGTAGAGAGCTACGCCGAAAACGCCTGAGCCTGATATCGGCATAAGCATCGGCTTAGAGACTCACGGCGAGTGGTTTAATCCACTCGCCGTTTTTTTTACCTGGCGTTCGCCAGCTTATAACTTCGACAGGCCTCAGTCCCCTAATATGAGGTTCAGGCGCTGGCGCGGTTGGCAACCAGATCGTCCACCACGCTGGGATCCGCCAGTGTGCTGGTATCTCCCAGATTCTCCAGATCATCTGCAGCGATTTTGCGCAGAATTCTACGCATGATTTTGCCTGAGCGGGTTTTCGGCAATCCTGGTGCCCATTGGATATGTTCGGGTTTCGCGAAGGGCCCGATCTCGCTGCGGATCAATTCAATCAACTCGCTGCGCAGTTGCTCCGGGTCTACGTGGCTGGTGGCCATCAGGGTGACGTAGGCATAGATACCCTCGCCCTTGATGTCGTGTGGGAAGCCGACCACGGCGGCTTCAGCAACTTGTTCGTGCAGAACCAGCGCGCTTTCGACTTCGGCCGTCCCGATACGGTGGCCGGATACATTCATCACGTCATCGACTCTGCCGGTAATCCAGTAGTAGCCATCCGCATCGCGGCGAGCACCGTCTCCGGTGAAGTAATAGCCGGGATAGGTCGAATAGTAGGTATCGATCACCCGTTGGTGGTCGCCATAGACGCTGCGGATCTGCCCTGGCCAGCTGTTTTTGATTACCAGGTTGCCGGAGGCCTCGACACTGTCGACGAGCTTGCCATTTTCGTCCATTAACCCCGGTTCGACCCCGAAAAATGGTAAAGCGGCGGATCCGGGCTTCAGCGCGCAGGCACCGGGCAGCGGGCTGATCATGATGCCGCCGGTTTCGGTCTGCCACCAGGTGTCCACAATCGGACAACGCTCCTCACCTACCACGCGGTGATACCACTCCCAGGCCTCCGGGTTGATCGGTTCCCCGACGCTGCCGAGCAGTCTTAAACTGGCGCGGGAGGTTGCCGCCACCGGCCCGTTGCCTTGCCCCATCAGCTGACGCAATGCGGTAGGTGCAGTGTAGAAAATATTGACCTGATGTTTGTCGACCACCTGCCAGCAGCGCCCCGCATCGGGATAGGTGGGTACGCCTTCAAACATCAATGTGGTTGCGCCATTGGCCAGCGGGCCATAGACAATGTAGGTGTGTCCGGTAATCCAGCCGACGTCGGCCGTGCACCAGTAGATATCACCATCGTGGTAGTCGAAAACGTATTTGTGCGTCATCGCCGCCTGCAGCAGATAGCCGGCGGTACCGTGTTGTACACCTTTTGGTTTGCCGGTGGAGCCTGAGGTATACAGAATAAATGAGGGATCTTCCGCGTCCATCGATGCAACTTCACAGGTGGACGGCTGGTTTTCGGTCAGGGTGTGATACCAGACATCACGATCATCCTGCCAGGCAATGTCAGCCCCGGTTCGTTTTACGACGATCACGCTGTGTACGTTCGGGCAGTCGGCCAGAGCAGTATCGGTGTTGTCCTTCAGGGCGACAGTTCGACCGCCTCGGATACCCTCATCAGCCGTGATGACGACCTGACAATCTGAATCGAGGATCCGATCTTTCAGTGACTGTGGTGAGAAGCCACCAAATACCACTGAGTGAATGGCCCCAATGCGCATGCAGGCCAGCATCGCATAGGCGGCTTCGGGAACCATTGGCATGTAGATGCAGACCCGGTCGCCTTTGCTGACGCCGCGAGATTTCAGACCGTTGGCGAGTTTGCAGACTTCGTCATGCAGGGTCTGATAGGTGATGTTCAGGTCATCAGCCGGATCATCTCCTTCCCAGATGATAGCCGTCTGAGCCGCTCGCTCCGGTAGATGCCGGTCGATACAGTTGTAGGCGATGTTCAACCTGCCACCGGTAAACCAGCTGACTTCACCTTCAGCCATGTTCGCCTGGCAGACCTGGTGCCACTTCTGCTCCCAGCTGAGAAAGATGTCCGCCTGCTCAGCCCAGAAGCCTTCCGGGTCTTCAATCGAGCGCTGGTACATCGCGTGATACTGGTCTTCGTTGATGTAACAACGGTCCAGCACATCGGCTGGCACTGGAACTATGTGTGGCTGTGACATCTTAATCTACCCTTTCTGATGAGCTGCCTGTTGTTCTGGTTGGGGAGCTTAAACCCGCTCGTGTTACTCGGCATTGTCGCGAGTAGTCTTTCGCAGATAGTCGATGAGACCTGCCGTTGACCCATCCTGTGTCAGTGTTGAGCTGCCGCCAAGCTGTTTGAAGATCGGATTGGCGAGTTTTTTCCCCAGCTCGACGCCCCATTGATCGAAGGAGTTTATTTGCCAGATCACCCCCTGGCAAAACGTTGTGTGTTCGTAGAGCGCCAGCAACGCGCCAATTGAGTGAGGTCGCAGATCCGGTAACACCAGCGTTGTGGTGGCATGGTTGCCGGCCACAGCTTTGTGTGGGTCAGCGTTGTCTTCGCCCATAAGCATGGCCTGACTCTGCCCAAGGGCATTGGCCAGCAGCCAATTATGGTGATCAGTAAGCTGATGCTCGTCGTTGGCGCAGACAATAAAATCAGCGGTAAACGATCTCGTGCCCTGGTGCAGCAGCTGATGATAGGCGTGTTGCCCGTTAGTTCCGGCACCACCCCAGACGACGGGCATGGTATGAATGGCAACCGGCGAGCCGTCTCGATGCACGCTTTTGCCGTTGCTCTCCATCATCAGCTGCTGCAGATAATCGGGCAGCAGCCTCAGTCGCTGTGCGTAGGGAAGGATGGCGTGATTGGTGACTCCAAGAAAGTTGTAGTTCCAGATACCGGTCAGCGCCATCAGCAGTGGCAGGTTGGCGTCTGCTTGTGCATTGAGGAAATGCTGATCCATGTCCCGTGCTCCCGCGAGCAGCTCAGCAAACGCGCTGTTGCCAGCAGCAAGCATGATCGGCAGACCGACGGCTGACCACAAAGAGTAGCGACCACCAACCCAGTCCCACAGTTCGAAACGATTGGCTTCAGGTATGCCAAATGCAGATGCCGCTTCTGGATTGGATGACACCGCCAGAAAGTGCCTGGTGATTGCGTCGGAATTCGCCATACGTTCCAGGAACCAGCTGCGCGCTGAAGAGGCGTTGATCTTGGTTTCCAGGGTAGAAAACGATTTGGAGACGATGATGAACAGGGTTCGCTCTGGATCCAGATCAGCCAGCACTGCCGCCAGCGCGTGGGCGTCTATGTTGGCGACAAAATGAACGCGCGGCTGCTGGTTCAGCGGTTGCGAGAGAGCTTCATAAACCAGTTCCGGACCCAGGTGAGAGCCGCCGATGCCGATGTGCACGATGTCACTGATAGGTTTGCCGGTGGCTCCCCGCCAGCGGCCACTGCGGATCGCCGCGACGGTCTGTTCGAGCCGTTTGGTGACCTCGCCAACTCCTTGGGCGATGGCAGGCCGGTCATCGGGTGCTGCTCTCAGCGCCGTGTGCCCGACTGCGCGACCTTCGGTGGTGTTGATTTTTTCGCCGTTAAACAGGCCGTCTCGGGCGGCTGGAAAACCGCTGGCCTGTGCCAGTTCCAGCAGCGCATTGACGATGTGGTTGTCCAGACGCTGTTTGGACAGATCCAGCAGCAGCCCGCCCGCAGAAAAAGTGAAATCGGTAAATCGGTCCGGAGCCGTTGTTCGAGTGCTCAACGGCGTGGTGATTGCGTCTGCGGCGAGTCTGGTCAGCTGGCGCCATTCCTGAAGTTGCTCGGGATTCATAATCGGCTACAACAGAGTCGGATTTGGATTGAAGTACTGGCGGAATCCATCCATTGAGACGATCTGTTCGAGCAGGGCATCAAAATGCCGATGATTGCTGGCGAAATCGATTTCGGCGGCGTTGACCACCAGAAGCGGTGCGTCGGAGTAGTAGTGGAAAAACTCCGTGTACTGGTCAATCAGCGCGTTCAGATAATCAGCGCTGATATCTCGCTCGTAGTTGATACCTCGACGGTAGATGCGTTGCAGCAGCACATTCTGGGGAGCCTGGAGATAGATCACCAGATCCGGGCGGGGTGCTTCGATAGCGAGGTTGTCGCGTATCTGTCGATACAGCGCATACTCATTGTCATCGAGTGTCAGCTTCGCGAACAGATCGTCTTTTTCTATCAGGAAGTCGGCTACCAGTGTGTTACCGACCAGTCCGCTGCCGCCAATGTCTGCCATCTGTCGTGCCCGATGCAGCAGGAAAAACAGCTGCGTGGGCAGCGCGTGGCGCCTGCCTTCTCGGTAGTAACGATCCAGGAATGGGTTCTCGGCTGCAGGTTCGAACAGCGTTGGATACTCCAGGACTTCGGCGAGCTTTTTCGCCAGCGTCGTTTTACCGACCCCGATCGGTCCCTCGATCGCGATATAGCTGGGGACGTTGCGATCCTGCAGCTGCTGGCGATATAGCCCCAGAGTCTGGGCATCAGAATCTGTGTTCAGGCTGGTCTGGACCGGTGGGCTCATAGCGCTGTTACGGCTGTCGGTCCTGGGATGATCGCCAACGCATCACGGGCATTCAAGCGAATCTGGTGATTGTGGCGCGGTTTTCTTTTTCTGTCGGCGGCGCCGGGGCGTGCGACCGGTGAGGGCACCAACCATTTTCTCTCGTTCCTCAGGGTCAACCTGCTGATAGCGCGTCCACCATTCTCCCGGCTCCACCACATCTTCGCCGGTTTCACCTCGCAGCAGCAGGAAATCATAGCCGGCGCGGAAGCGGGGGTTTTCTGCTAGACGGGTAATGTTGCGCGGGCGTCGCTCAACAAGTCGTTCCTGCAGGCTCCAGACATCGCGCACAAACTGGCTGAAGCGTCGCGGAACTGCGATCACCTGCTGTTGGGCTGCCAGTGTTTCAGCCGCGGCCAGAAACCGGGCTTCTGCTGGTTTAACCGTGCTTTCATGATCCCGCACCCTGGCCTGATAGTCTTTCCAGAGCAGCACCGCGATCATGAAACCGGGGGTGATGGGCTTGTCCTCGGCAATCCGCTCGTCGGTGTTCTGCATTGCCTGCCTTATGAGCGGATCATCGGGTGCTGTGTTGGGGAACAGAACCACGCTCAGCGGGCAGTCGGCGAGCAGTCTCCAGGCGCGTTCACCATAGCCGGACAGCAGCAGTTTGAGCATTTCGTCAAACAGTCTGGCGGGTGGGATCGCACTCATCGCGCTGGCAGCCTCCGGCAACAGGCGGGTGATTTCGGTATCCAGGGTGAAGCCGATTTTTGCCTGGAATCGAATAGCCCTCAGCGCGCGTACTGGATCCTCGCGCAATCGTGTTGCGGTATCTCCGATGAAGCGCAGACGGCGGTGTTTCAGATCTTCCAATCCGCCTACATAGTCGACAACTGTCTCACTGGTCGGATCGTAATAGAGGGCATTGATGGTGAAATCACGGCGGAAGGCGTCTTCTTCAAGCGTGCCATAGACATTGTCGCGCAGAATCATGCCTTCATCTGAATGGCTGCGGTCGTCACTCTGCTTGGCACTGGTGTTGCTTCGAAACGTCGAGACCTCAATCAGCTCCCGACCGACACGAACATGGGCTATGCGGAATCTTCTGCCCACCAGTCGCGAGCGGCGGAACAGAGCTTTGACTTCTTCGGGCGTGGCGTTGGTGGCCACGTCGAAATCTTTCGGCTGGTGTTCGAGCAGCAGGTCACGCACACAACCACCCACCAGATAGGCGCTGAAGCCTTCCTGCTGCAGACGGCTGACCACTTCGACTCCGTGCTGATCAACAAGCATCGGATCAATGCCGTGCTCGGCCCTTTCCAGGCGTACCGGGTTGTTGGCGGCCGCGTTCAAGAAACGTCTCGGCGGGGGCCCCGCTTGCGGGTTTTCTTACGTGGGATATTCAGCCGCTGGCGGCGCTCCCAGAGGCTTTTACGGCTGATTCCGAGTCGTTCTGCGAGTTCGGTTTCAGTCAACTGGTCCTGATGGGCGGTGACAAAACTGACGAAGTAGTCCTCCATGGTCTGATCCGGCGTCTGGGCGGCCAGGTTGTCGATGACTGGTGCTGCAGTTTCGATTGCCAGCAGCGAAGTTGTGATGGCATCTTCGCCCAGAATAACCGCCCTTTCGATCGCATTCTCCAATTCTCTGACATTGCCGGGCCAATGGTAGCTGACCAGGCTGTCTTTCGCCTCGCTGCTGAAACCCGGCTTGGGTTTACCCAGGCGTCGGCTGGTGCGGGTGAGTATGTCTTCCGCCAGCTGCAGGATGTCTTCACCCCGGTCCCGCAGTGGTGGAATATCCAGCGACACGACTTTCAGTCGATAGTAGAGATCCTGACGGAACTGCTGGCTTTCGATCAGTCCGGCGAGATCTCGCTGGGTCGCAGCGATCAGTCTGACATTGGCGGTACTGCCGGCCAGCACCTGCAGAAGTCGTCCCTGGACGTCGAGCGGAAGTTCCCCGATCTCATCCAAAAACAGGGTGCCGCCCTCCGCAGCCTCCAGCAGGCCGCGATGGTCCTCCTGCTGGTCATGACCAAACAGCTCAGCTTCGATCAGGTGAGTGGGTATCGCCGCGCAGTTTACCGAGATCAGCGCGGCCAGGCGGCGCTGACTGCGGGCGTGCAGCGCTCGGGCGACTAGTTCTTTACCGGTGCCGGATTCTCCGGATATCAGAACCGTTGACTCAGTCGGAGCGACTTTGCCTATGTGCTCCAACAGTGCTCGCATCGGTGGACTGTCGCCACCCAGAGAAAAATCGCCGGACCGATCAGCACCGGTTTCAGCTAGTGCTCCATGAACGGGTATCAACAGCTGGTCGGCCGTTTCCGGATAGGCCTGGTAGTGGCTGGCGCCGGTCTTCATGGCTTTCACTGCCTCAGCAACCGTAGCCTGGCGGGAGAGAATCAGGACCGGCGTTCCCTGAGCCTGCGCAGCCAGCCTGGCACCAAAAGATTCATCACCGATAATGACGTCAGCGTTGCCCAGAGAGCCGAATTGCTCGGTAGCCGCGGATATCGACTCGGCGGTGAGCACAACATGTCCATCCGCCTCAAGCCACTTGGCAAGTTGCGCTCGGCTGCCATCTGCGGGTATTAGGATCACAATACGACTCATGCGGCGCGATGTTACCAAAATCCGCCCGCGCCGGCCTTCATGTCTCGACCACGATATCCCGCCTGGGAATTTTTTCGAGCCGCCATTGTGCCGTTGCCCAGTCCAGCAGGCTGCTGCAGGTCGCTTCGCGCATCTCTGGCGTCACCAGGAAACCCAATGCAGCCAGTACGGTGCTGATGTTTTTCGACGCGTGTCGACTCTCAATGGGCTGTGCGCCGTGCTGTTTGGACAACTTCTGGCCATTGGCATGGATCAGGGTGGGCACATGGGCATACGCCGGTACGCTCAGACCCAGAGCGTCGATCAGGAATATCTGCCGGGCAGTGTTGTCCAGCAGATCCCTGCCGCGCACTACGTGTGAAATATCATCGTCGCCATCATCCACCGCGGTGGCCAGCTGGTAGGCGATCAGACCATCGCGCCTGCGGATGATGAAGTCGCCGAGAGTGTCACTGAGCCTCACTGTTTGGGGGCCCATGACGCCGTCGTCGAAAGAAATGGGTTGCTCATTGACGCGAATTCGCACCGCACAGTCTGATCGTGGTTGTCGATGGTCTCGGCAGGTTCCCGGGTAGATCGACTGCCCCGCAAGCAGTCTTCGGGAACAGTTGCAGTAGAAAGACTGATCTGTCAGTTGTTGGAGAGCGTTTTCATAAACCGGCAGGCGCTCGCTCTGGCGTTGCACAGGGCCGTCCCAGATCAGGTCATGGGCTTCCAGGGCATGCAGAATCTCTGCTTCAGCGCCAGGCTGGTTGCGATGAACATCGAGGTCGTCGATGCGCAGGCGCCACCGATAGCCGCGGGCCCGGGCGTCCAGGAAGCTGGCGGTTGCAGCCAGCAGAGAACCAAGATGCAGTGGGCCGGTTGGCGAGGGGGCAAACCGGCCAGCAGTCATCTCGCGACTAGCCGTGGAGCTGCTTTTCTTTGATTTCGTCGAGCGATTTGCAGTCGACGCACTGTGATGCTGTCGGACGGGCCTCAAGGCGCCGCAGGCCGATTTCGACGCCGCAGGTATCGCAGTAACCGAAGTCGTTCTGATCCAGACGATCGATAGTTTGATCAATTTTCTTGATCAACTTGCGTTCCCGGTCCCGGGTGCGCAGTTCGATGCTGAACTCTTCTTCCTGGGTCGCGCGATCAGCCGGATCCGGAAAATTGGCGGCTTCGTCGCGCATGTGACCGACGGTCCGATCGACCTCTTCCATGAGTTCCTGACGCCATTTCATCAGGATGTCGCGAAAGTGGTCCATCTGGCTATCGCTCATATAAGCCTCGTTCTTCTTGGGCTTATAGGGCGTAAAATTCTTAAACGGAGAGTCAGATTTTGCTGCGGACTTTTTCCGTGCTGTAGTTGCCATATCCCTGAAATTCCTACTGCAGGTGAAAAAAACGGGTGTGGAATGTGGCCCGAAATTGAAGGGCGCGTACGCTACCAGAACATCGACACATTCGCCATATAATCGATGCAACATTTTTACTGTTTTGAGGAGTCGCCAGTAGCAGCCATGTATGCAGATCGTTTGCAGGAGATCGCCCCCTTTCGGGTCATGGAACTCATGGAGCGGGCCAAAGAGCTCGAATCCCGAGGCAAGCGCGTGGTCCATTTCGAGGTTGGCGAGCCTGACTTCGCGACTGCGCCGTCGGTAATCGCGGCAGGCCAGCGAGCGCTGGCCGACGGCCATACCAAATACACCCAGGCTCTGGGGTTGCCGGAGCTGCGCGCGCGGATAGCCGACTACTACCTGGACAATGCGGGGATCCGGATCGCGTCGGAGCGGGTGGTGGTCACCTCCGGTGCCAGCGGTGGCCTGTTGCTGTTGTGCGGGTTGCTTCTCAATGCTGACGATGAACTTCTGATGTCTGATCCCGGTTATCCCTGTAACGAAGTGTTCGCACGGCTGACTGGGGCAAAACCGGTCAAGGTAGCCGCCGACGCCGCTTCCGGTTTCCAGATCAGCTGCGCCGCTGTGCAGGCTGCCTGGACCCCGCGCACCCGCGGTCTGCTGCTGGCCTCACCAGCGAATCCCACGGGGGTTATGATCAGTGCCGCTCACCTGCGCGATTTGCTGGCGCTCTGCCAGGGTAATCAGGGCGTGGTGATTCTCGATGAGATCTATCAGGGACTGGTTTATGACGACCAGCCTGATGGATCAGACCTGGCTGGCTATCGAACCGGGCTGCAACTCAGCAGTGAAATTTTCATCCTCAACAGCTTTTCGAAATACTTCGGGATGACAGGCTGGCGGCTTGGCTGGATGGTGATGCCTGAAGACGCGGTCCGGGCGGTGACACCGCTGGCGCAGAATCTGTTCATCTCGCCATCCAGCATTGCCCAGCACGCAGCGCTTGCTGCGTTTGAGCCTGAAGCAATGGTTGTTCATGAACAGCGTCGAAAAACCTTCCAGCAGCGTCGCGATCTGCTGGCCCGAGGGCTGCAGGCTCTGGGACTGCACATCCCGGTGCTGCCCGCGGGGGCTTTTTATCTGTATGTAGACGTCTCCAGTACCGGGCTTTCGTCTACGGAATTCTGCTGGCGTCTGATTGATGAGTACCATGTCGCGGCGACACCGGGCAGCGACTTCGGAGCTGCGGAGGCTGACAGGTACGTGCGTTTTGCCTATACGACGGGTGAAGAAGACATTGCCCTTGGCTTGGAGCGGCTGGCAATGGCCCTGCAGCGCTGGGCTGAACGGTGCGACTGACTCCGCCGCTTGAGCCAGGCGTGCTGGTGCGCCGCTACAAACGGTTTCTTGCTGATGTAGAGCTGCCGTGCGGAGCGGTTGAGACGATGCACTGTCCGAACACCGGTGCAATGACGGGGTGTGATCTGCCTGGCAGTGACTGCTGGTATTCGCGATCGGACAATTCCAGACGCAAGTACTCGGGTACCCTGGAAGTTGTGGTTACCGACGCCGGACGAATCGGCATCAATACCGCGCGAGCCAACGGGTTGGTCAAAGAGGCGCTATTAGAGCAGCGTCTGGTAGGCTTCGAAGATGCAATCTGGGAACGCTCAGAAGTTGCGATTCCCGACGAAGCCGGGCGTTTTGACCTGCTGTTGAAGCATCAGGCGCAGGATTGTTTTGTCGAAGTGAAAAGCGTCACTTGGTGTGGTGACTCGGGACTGGGATTGTTTCCGGATGCGAAATCCGAACGCGCGCTCAAGCACGTGCTGGCTCTTCAGCGACAGGTCGACGCTGGGGCCAAGGCCGCGCTGATTTTCTGTGTTCAGCACAGTGGCATCAGGCGGGTGACAACGGCCGAGAAGATTCATCCGGAGTATGCACAGGCGATCAGGGCAGCACAGACGGCGGGTGTCCGGGTGCTGGCCTTCGCCTGCTCAATTGAGCCTGAGGAGATCAGGCTCGCTACTCCGTTACCCGTTGTTTTGTAGTTGCGCGCTAGCTGGCTAGAAAACCCTTCAGAGTGTCCTGATAGTGATCCAGTTGCCGCAATCGTGCGCCAAAGTGTTTCACCAGCTCAGCCGCAGCATGATTGCCGAGCCCGGCAGCCTGTTCAGGACTCATGCCCGTCACCCAGCCATACAGGCAGCCGCCGGCATAAATGTCGCCAGCACCATTGGTATCCACGGCTTTGACCGGATTGCCGGGGACCAGGGTCTGGCTGGTTGCATCCACCACCAGGCTGCCTTTTGCGCCCAGGGTGATGTTGATATGCCGAGCGATATCGCGCAGTTCGCGGATTGCTGTTTCCAGGCTTTCGGTGCCAGCCCACGTCAACGCTTCCTCTTCGTTGCAGAACAGGTGATCGACTCCGTTGCCGAGTATCTGGGTGAGGTTGTCCCGGAAAAATTCCACCATGCTCGGATCGGAAAGTGATACCGCTGTTTTCACCCGATTGTCTTCGGCAATCTGACGGGCAGTTATCGCCGCCTGCAGAGCCTGTTCTGAAGACGAAAGATACCCTTCAACATAGAAGTAGCTGGATCGTGCCAGCGCCGCTTCGTCGACCTCGCCGGTGCTCAGATGGCTGGAAACGCCGAGGAACGTGTTCATTGACCGCTCTGCATCCGGGGTGATCAATACCAGGCAGTGGCCGGATTTTCCCTGGCCTGCCCCGGCGTTGTCGTTGACTACCACACCGGCGTCAGCCAGGTCACCGAGGAAATGTTCACCGGTAGAATCTTCTGCCACCTTGCAGGAATAGAAGGTCCTGGCGCCGAAAGCCTGTGCCGCAATCAGTGTGTTAGCGGCAGATCCACCGCTCATCTTCTGCGGAGCATGGCCGTCTAGGTCACTGACCAGGGCGTCAATTTTGGCTTCATCTACCAGAGTCATGTGGCCCTTCGGAATATCGTGGCGATTCAGGAATTCGTCTTCGATCGCGAATTCCATGTCTACCAGTGCGTTACCAAGGCCGTATACGTCGTACATCAGTGTTATCTAACCTGCTTTGAGTGTATTGAATGCCCGAGCTGCCGCAGCCAGTGTGGCGTCGATGATGTCGCTGGTGTGGGCGGTGGAGATAAATCCGGCTTCGAAAGCTGAGGGTGCCAGATAGATGCCTTCGTCGAGCATCGCGTGGAAGAATCGATTGAACTGATCGATGTTGGCATTGGCTGCGTGGTCGAATTCGGTGACGGGCCCGGCGGTAAAAAACAGGCCGAACATGCCACAGACTTTATTGACGCATACGGGTATATCGGCTTCTGCGGCAAGTGTCCGCAGCCCGCTCGCAAGCTGAGAAGTTCTCGCCTGCAGCGTCTGATAGACATCGGCGTTCAATGCCTTAAGCACGGTTAATCCAGCGACGGTTGCCAGCGGGTTTCCCGATAAGGTGCCCGCCTGGTAGACGTTACCCTCCGGTGCGATGTGCGACATGATGTCGGCTCGGCCGCCAAAAGCACCGACAGGCAGACCGCCCCCAATGATTTTTCCCAGCGTGGTCAGATCCGGGGTTATGCCATACAGCGCCTGGGCACCGCCGCGCGCGACTCTGAAGCCGGTCATCACCTCATCGAAGATCAGTACGGTGCCGTGCTGTTGGGTCAGGGAACGAAGCCCCTCCAGGAATCCCACAATGGGCGGTATGCAGCCCATGTTGCCGGCAATCGGCTCGATGATCACTGCGGCAATCTGATCAGGATAGGCGGCGAACACTTCCTCCAGTGCGGCGGGATTGTTGAAGGGCACGGTGAGCGTGTTGGCAGCGACAGCAGCAGGCACGCCGGGAGAGTTTGGAATCCCGAGAGTCAGCAGTCCGGAACCGGCTTTGACCAGCAACGAATCGGAATGGCCGTGGTAGCAGCCGGCGAACTTCAAGATTAGGTCACGACCGGTAAAACCGCGGGCCAGGCGGATGGCGGACATCGTGGCTTCAGTACCAGAGCTGACCATGCGCACCTTTTCGATGCTAGGGACCATGCTCACAACCTGCTCAGCCAGCTCAATCTCCAGCTCCGTGGGCGCGCCAAAACCCAGTGCGCTGGCCGCCTGTTTCTGTACTGCTGCCACCACATTGGCATTGCCGTGGCCCAGAATCATCGGCCCCCAGGAACCGACGTAGTCGATGTAGCGGTTGCCATCGACGTCGGTCAGATAAGCGCCTTCACCACTTTCAAAAAATATCGGGGTGCCGCCGACGCCTTTGAAGGCGCGGACCGGTGAGTTGACGCCGCCGGGAATGGTGGCAGCCGCGCGCTCCATGAGCTGTCTAGATTTTTCTCTTTGCATGATTTCAGTCTGATTAGAAAGGTTTTACGACGACCATGATCACGATGATGATCAGCGCGATTGCGGGCACTTCGTTAAAGATCCGATAAAAGCGTTCGGAATGCAGGCTGGTATCGGCGGCGAAAGCTTTCAGCATCCGCGCGCAGTAATGGTGATAGCCCAGCAGGCCGACGACTGCCAGCAGTTTGATCCACAGCCAGCCGCTGCTGGCAAATGCATCCCAGGCAAGGGCCAAGGCCCACAATCCGAACGCGGTGGCTAAAATCATCGAAGGTCGCATGATGATGACATAGAGCTTTCGCTCCATGATCTTGAAGCGCTCTGTGCTGATCTGATCAGTAGCACCGCTGTGATAGATGAACAGTCTCGGCAGATAGAACAGCGCAGCCATCCAGGTGATGACAAAGATCACATGGAACGCTTTGATCCACAGATAGCCTGTGCTCATCACTGGATATCCCGGTAATTGTCGATGTCAGTCTGGGTAATGACGCCCAGCACGGTTCTGATCATGGGCGCGGACGTTCTGCGCACACACAGCGCTTCCACCCCGGGTTCTTTCAGGGCTTCCTGCGCTTCTGAAATAGTTGCCTGATAGTCGATGTCTGCTACGTCCAATCTGAGTGCTGGTATGCCCAGCAGGTCAATGGTGTCTGCTGGCGTTGTCCTGGATTCGTCAGGTTGCTTAATCGTGTCCAGATGAATTCTCAAGTCAGCGGTATTCACCACACTGCGGAATTTTCCGGGTGCGATTTCTGCAACCACCCATCTGGGCGATTCGGCCACCACGGCGAGCGCTTCTTCAATGCTGCAGTGTCGTGAAAGTCTGACGACGTCGCGATTCATGATCGCACTGACCCCCGCCCGCTGCAGATGCAGGGTGACCGGATTCGGCGGGTATTGTAGCCCCAGGGTTTCCAGGGTCGAGAGAAATACCGACTTCTGTTTGAAAATGACGCTGGTGACGAGAGTCGCTACTACCACAATGAGCATTGCTGGCAGGATCAGATTGGGATTTGAGGTCAGTTCCAGCACGGCCATCAACGACGCCAGCGGTGCCTGCAGAACGGCAGCCATCATTGCCGCCATGCCCAGCATCACATACAGCCCGACCGAAGCTGCTTCTCCGGGCTGCAGCATTTCGCCGACGATGCCCAGAGCTCCACCAACAGCAGCGCCAATGACAAAGGTCGGACCGATGAGACCGACCGGTATACCCAGGCCGACTGCACCTGCGCTGGCAAGGGTTTTAAAGACGATGATTGCCAGCAGGGTGGTGAGACCGATCTGGCCAAGCATTGCGCCATTGACCGTATCGTAGCCCACGCCCATGATTTCGGGCACCGTGATCGCGGCCAGACCGGTGATCGCCCCGGCAAACAAAGCTCGCAGCCAGAAAGGCCAGTGAGCGAGTCGCGAGAACAGCTGAACCGCCAGGTTGAAGCCGGATGCCACGCAGCCGATCAGTACGCCTGCGAGGATAATGTAGGGAATTTCCAGCAGCGAATTCATCTGCACGGGTGCGATCACAAACGCTGCTTCGCTGCCGATGAAGGAGCGGGTCAGGACGGTTGCGGTGACCGCAGAAATAATCACCGGGATGAAGCTGGCGATGGTGTATTCCATCATCACCACCTCCATCGCAAAGATCACGCCGGCCAATGGCGTATTAAAAGATCCAGCAATGGCGGCGGCGGTGCCACAGGCAACCAGGGTGCGGATGCTGTTATTTGGCAGTTCCAGCGCCTGTCCGAGCAGACTCGAACTGGCAGCACCTAAATGCACGGCCGGGCCTTCCCTGCCCCCTGAAAAACCGCTGATCAGCGCAAAGATACCGCCGAAGAACTGCACCAGCGCGTTGCGCCCCGGCAGTCTGCCCTGGTGGCGTGACAACCGCTCCATTACGTGAACCACGCCGACACGACGATGTTTTGCTGACAGCCGCGATAGCGTCAGACCGAGGATTGCCGCACCGATCATCGGCAACATCAGGCGTTCGAAGTGGCTGAGCAGTTCGAACGATTCGCTATCTCCGGGAAGCAGCCAGTGGCCCAGAATGAAATCGATGGCAATGCGGAAAATCAGGATCACGATGCCGGTGAAGGCACCAGCCAGCACGGCCAGGAACGCCAGTTGCGGAAGCGCGTCAACGTGCGCCAGCTGGCGGCGGAAGAAGTCGAGATTAAATTTTTTGTGTAGTCTCAGCTTGACCTTCCGCTGCCGGTTCTATCGGGGCCGGTTGCGCAATTCAACGGGTCGATCGCTGGCGCTAGCCTGGCTTTCTGGCACAATCCGCGGCGCAGCAGGTGGTGGTGCTTGGCGGATGACTGACGCGGTTTCTTGCGCAGTCGTGCATTCGTCAATCTAGTATAAGCTTCGATAGACAGATTAAGGCAGGAGAATGGCAATCCTTCCCGGGCGAAGGGCTAATCGCGTCAGCGCGCAGGAGATTCGCGTTGTGTCCCAGCATCCGCTGTCCAGATTGTTCTGGGGCATCGGGGTTGCGGCCATCTGTATTGCGGGGGTGGCAGGTGGATATTGGCTGGGAAGCTCGAAAACCGGGCTGGACGCGAGCTACGTGGCATCGCTGGAAGCGCTTCAGGCTGGCAGCGTCGAGCAGATTTCGGAACTTCAGGGACAGCTGGTCGCGCTTGGTCTGAACCAGGACGTTGATAGCCAGACCGCTCAGGAACTGCGCCTCACGATCAAATCCCTGCGCGACGAAATTGCCCAGCTCACACAAGAGGTCACCTTCTATAAAAGTCTGATGTCACCCTCAGAGCTGACCCGGGGTTTGCAGATCGCAGACTTTGAAGTCCAATCAACCATGGAAACTAATCAATATACTTTTCATTTGTTGTTAACTCAGGTGGAATCTCGTCGGGATTGGATACAGGGAGATATCGATCTGCTGATTCATGGGAGGGATCAACAGGTGCTGTCGCTCACAGAAATTGCTGGCGCGGATACCTATCCTTTGAAGTTCAGGTTTCGTTATTTCCAGGATCTGTCGGGAACCATTATCCTGCCTGAGGCATTCGAACCTGAATCGGTGGAGATTACCGCACGTCGTCGAGGCGCCAGTGCGACCGATCTTGCCAAGTCTTTCGCCTGGCGCGAGACGGAAGACGCGGAGACGGAATTCCGCAACTAGACTGTTCCATAGGAACACCAGCATTTCAGATGACAGGTAACTCATCATGGCTCGAAACAAGATCGACAAAGGCGTCACCCTGATCGCGGCGAATACCGAAATCACCGGTGATGTGAAGTTTGAAAATCAGCTCTATATCAATGGCCACGTGGCAGGCAACGTGCTGGCAGATGTCGGCTCGGATGCGACCGTTGTGGTCAGCGAAGAAGGTTCGGTTGCCGGAGAAATCCGCGTCCCCAACGTCGTGGTGAACGGCAAGGTTGAAGGTGACGTCTATGCTGCCAATCGGGTGGAACTGGCGACCAAAGCAGCCGTGACAGGTAACGTTTACTACAATCTGATCGAGATGCAGCTCGGGGCGATGGTCGATGGCCAACTGGTGCACGATGAGTCCGTCGCTGCAGGTGTTGAGAACGTGCATCCGTTTCCCTCTGAAACACTGGAAACCGCGTGTGCTGATCAGTAGCAATCAGCTGACAGGCGGCCTGGCGTCAGCTTTGCCGGGCCACCGCGCGCCAGGATCTGTCCGACCTTAATTAACCAGCCTTGACCGCCGGGGTGGTGCCGCGAATAATCCAGTCCCTGTAACCGAAACGAGTTCCCATGTCAGACGTGGTGGATCAAACCAGCCAGGAAGCCCTGGCACCGCAGATAAGTCTTTCAGACAGCGCGTTGCGCAAGGTCGGAATGCTGCTCACTGAGGAAGATAACGCGCAGTTGAAGCTGCGGGTATTCATCTCCGGCGGTGGCTGCAGTGGTTTTTCTTATGGTTTCACCTTTGATGATGAGGTTGCCGAAGACGATGCAGTCATTGAGCGTGATGGCGTCACGCTGCTGGTGGATTCGCTGAGCTATGAATATCTGCTTGGTTCGCAGGTTGACTACAAAGAAGATCTGTCCGGTGCGCAGTTTGTCGTCACCAATCCCAATGCTGCATCAACGTGTGGTTGCGGCAACTCGTTCGCAATCTGAACTCAACCGCGTAGCCCCGGATAGATCCCGCCAAGAACTCTGTCGCCATCAGCTCCGGTGACACTGCCCGCGCTGCCTGTGCTCATGTCCAGCCGACGCTGGGCCAGCCAGGCGAAGGCTGCCGCCTCTATAGCGTCGCCGTCGTAGCCGTGATCTTCACTGGTTGCCACCGGAATATCGGCCAGCTCAGCCAGCCGCTCAAGCAACCGCTGGTTCAAACGCCCGCCACCACACACCACCAGGCGCTGACAGAAGTCGCCCCAGTTGAGCAGTGCCTGATGAATGCTTAGAGCTGTAAATTCCAACAGCGTACGCTGCACGTCGGCTGGATTGGCAGCGTCTGGCAGATAGGCTTCCAGCCAGCGCAGATTGTAGTACTCGCGCCCGGTACTCTTCGGTGGGGGGCGCTGCAGATAGGGATCAGACATCAGGCGCTCAAGCAGTGCTTCGATGATCTTACCGGTCCCTGCCCAGGCTCCGTCCTGATCGAACGGTTTGCGCTGGTGGAGCTGGCACCAGCTGTCCAGCAGCGCGTTCCCTGGTCCGCAGTCAAAGCCGATGATCGCCTGGCTGGAATCAGCTGGCAGCAGACTGAGATTGCTGATGCCGCCGATATTCAGAATTGCCAGAGACTCCTCGACGCGGCGAAACAGGGCGTCGTGGAAACGAGGCACCAGCGGTGCGCCCTGACCACCTGCCGCCATGTCCCGGCGACGGAAATCGGCCACGGTAGTGATACCGGTCAGTTCGGCGATCACATTTGGGTCGCCAATCTGCCAGGTGAACGGGTGTTCCTGATCAGGACGATGGCGCACGGTTTGACCGTGGCTGCCGATGGCGCGGACGGCGTCGGGACTGATCGCTTGAGACGCCAGAAATTCCAGTGCCGAGCTGGCGATAAATCTGCCCAGCGCAACATCGGCAGCGCCGAGATCGTCGAGGTTGTCGTTTTCAGGCTGTCCCAGCGCCAGCAGCTGATCACGCAGTGCCTCAGGCAGCGGGTGGGTCTGTGCGGCAACAAAGCGGATGCTGGCGTCGATTTCCAGCAATGCTAGATCCAGCCCGTCAACACTGGTACCGCTGATGGTGCCCAGGTAAAGGTGGCGCAGATCGCCAGGAGTCATCGGTTAACGAGCCAGGGCTAGCTGCGTCTGATGTTTGAAGTCTTTCAGCAGGGACAGGATCGGTTCTGTGGTCGCAGCGAAGCGTTGCTGTTCCTCAGTCGGGATCGGATTGGCATCCGGCAGCTTCACGGTCCGCGGATTCATGTGTGAGCCGTTGACCAGGAATTCGTAGTGCAGATGCGGGCCGGTGGCCCAGCCCGTTGAGCCGACGTAACCGATGACTGTGCCTTGTTTAACCTTCTTGCCCTTCTTGACGCCGTTAGCGAACTTGGACAGGTGCAGGTATTTGGTGACGAACTCTTCACCATGCTGGAGGACGACGAAATTGCCGTTGGAATTAGACCGGGAAGCAGTGATGACTTTGCCGTCTCCCGCAGCCAGTATCGGTGTTCCGCGCGGAGCCGCGTAGTCGATGCCGCGATGAGGCATGGTGCGTTTGTACAGGGGGTGTTTGCGGCGGAGATTGAAGTTTGAACTGATACGACTGAACTCTACCGGCGCACGCAGGAAGGCTTTCTTCATGTTCTTGCCTTCAGGTGAGTAGTAACCCTGGTTGCCGCGGGCGTCCTGGTAACCGAAAGCCTGGTAGCTGGTGCCCTGATTGATGAACTCGGCAGCCAGTACATTGCCATAGCCGATGAACTCGTCACCCAGATACAGCTCTTCGAACAACACGTAAAACTCATCCCCTTTGCGGATGTCCAGCACGAAATCGACGTCCCACTGGAAAATTTGCGCGATCCGCATGGTCAGGGAATCGTCCAGTCCGGCGCGCTGGCTGGCGATGAACAGACTGTGATTAATTACCGCGTGCTTATAGGACGTAATCCGTTCGGGCGCTCGACGTACCTCTTCGCCGACAAATTCATCCCCCACCCGTTCGAATTGCAGGGTGTCGAGCGGGCCCGGCGAATAGGCAAGTGAAGTCAGCTGGTCCTGGGCGTTAATCCCGAACGTGAATTCATGGCCAGGGAAGATTTTTTTAAGACGCGGCCCGAATGGTTTGCTTTCCAGCAGCAGCGCCAGATCGCGTGGCGGAATACCCTCTCGTTTGAAGATCTTGGCAAGGCTGTCGCCTGCTTTGACCTTGGTGGATCGGGTAATCAGTTGCTGCTCGGTGTCGATCGGTGCCGCAATTGTGGTGTCAGTTTCCCGGCCCCGCAGCGGATCAGCCGGGCTGATGGTCAGACCTGGGAGTTCATCGGCGCCGGCCGCCGCCGAGTCTGGAATAGCCAGCAGTACCGACTCACTGCTGAAGCGGTCAGCGGTGTCATCTTCGGCTAACTTGAGTACGACGAAGCATGCCAGTGCCAGGCTTAATGCGCCTGCCAGAAACAGGTGTGGTTTTGGAAAGCTCACGGTTGGTTTCTACGTCCTTTTGCGAAACTGCGCTTTGTTCAGCATTAACTTGCCGGTCATTGCCGCACTGTCGTTATACATAGTCTTGATGAAAATTCGACTGGCGACATTCCTGGGTGCAGTTGATACGTCAAAATTTGTTCTAAATCCGCCGCTTACGGCACATTTTGAATGAATTGCCGGTCCTCCGGCAAGTACACGGTCTCGGATTGTCGACAAAATTCCGGTTTGTGGCGGTCATTCGCGGGTCCGAGGGCTCCGTGGGTCCTGCCGCAGTCGGCGCTGGGTTTCTCTCACACTCTTTACTGTGCATAGCGATTTGGTAAGGTGGCGGCCCGTTTCAGCCTGGCGTTTAGCCGAACGCTCGAGTGGTAAGCATGACGCTTTTAGAAGATTTAGCGAGTCGAGGCCTGATTGCGCAGGTTTCTGATGAGGCCGGTCTGGCCAGTCATCTGGCCGAAGGTCCGCGCACCCTTTACTGCGGCTTTGATCCGACCGCCGACAGCCTGCACATCGGCAACCTGGTGCCCCTGCTGACCTTGCGCCGGTTTCAGGAAGCCGGCCATAAACCGATTCTGCTGCTGGGCGGGGCCACCGGGCTGATTGGTGATCCGTCAGGCAGATCAGATGAGCGCTCGCTTAACGATGGCACGATCGTCGCGGACTGGGTGGAGAATATCCACCGCCAGGTGCGTGGCCTGCTCGATTTTGACGGTAATAATCCGGCGGTGATTGCCAATAATCTGGACTGGACGAGCGAACTCGATGTCATCAGCTTTCTGCGTGATATAGGCAAACATTTTTCTGTCAATGCAATGATGCAGCGGGATTCCGTGCGCTCCAGGCTGGAGCGGGACGACGAAGGCATTTCGTTCACCGAGTTCAGCTACATGCTGCTGCAGGCGATGGACTTCTTTGAGTTGGCCTCCCGAAGCGACTGCAGTCTGCAGATAGGTGGTAGTGATCAGTGGGGCAATATTGTCTCCGGCGTAGATCTGGTTCGGCGGAAACTCTCCCGGGAGGTGTTTGCGTTGACCGTGCCGCTGATCACTAAGGCAGACGGCACAAAGTTTGGTAAAACGGCTGCGGGCGCGATCTGGCTTGATGGTCGTAAAACAACGCCTTACAGCTTCTATCAGTTCTGGCTGAATACAGCAGACGCGGACGTCGAGCATTTTCTGAAGGTATTTACTTTCCTTGAGCTCGACACAATCAGCGGGTTGATGACGGAATTCGCCGAATCACCCCAACTGCGTGCTGCGCAGCGGCGCCTTGCTATTGAGGTGACCACGCTGGTGCATGGTCAAGCCGCTGTGGAATCGGCGCAAAGAATCACTGCGGCGCTTTTTGACGGGGCTCTGTCGTCGCTGACCGAGGAAGATCTGGAACAGCTGCGCCTGGACGGAATGTCCTATTCGGAAGTTTCTCCGGGTGATGGACTGGTGTCAGTACTTGCCGATGCGCAACTTGCGCCATCGCGTGGTCAAGCTCGCAAGCTGGTGTCTGGTAATGGTGTTCGACTCAACGGCGAAGTTAACAACGACCCAGAAGCGACCTTGGACTTTACCGATGCTCTGCATGGACGCTACTATTTGCTGCGACGAGGCAAGAAAAACTGGCATTTACTGTTGCGCAAGGATGTTTGATCACAGCAGAATCGTGCAAGAATGCGGGCTGTGGGGTCATTGAAAATTATTTTCAGTTATTTTGCCTGACACGCTTGCCAGTCAAAGGCGCCTGCGTATAATACCGCTCCTCGCCAACGGGCACGCAGCCCCGAGGCCGCTCTTTAACAATAAAAATACTGAAAACAAGCCATTCGTGTGGGTGCTTGTAATTCGTCGGTGTTGTCGCACCTTTCATGTGTGGCAGCCGTGATTTACGAGCCGAACAACTGGTTCTTGATTCGTCAGGATCTGGAAGTTCAACACGTAGATTCATTGAGCAAAGTTTTGATAATTTGTGGTAGCGCAAACTCAAGTTAGAAAGCCTTCGGGTTCGATAACTTCAGATAGTGCAACTATCATTCTCTTTTAAATTGAAGAGTTTGATCATGGCTCAGATTGAACGTTGGCGGCACGCCTAATACATGCAAGTCGAACGAGAAAGTACCTTCGGGTGCGAGTACAGTGGCGGACGGGTGAGTAACGCGTAGGAATATACCTGGTAGTGGGGGACAACTCGGGGAAACTCGAGCTAATACCGCATACGCTCTACGGAGGAAAGTGGGGGATCTTCGGACCTCACGCTATCAGAGTAGCCTGCGTTGGATTAGCT
>CAKZWF010000034.1 GCA_937921865.1 uncultured Pseudomonadales bacterium
GAAACGATCGCGTTGAGTACCATCGCCTTCATGATTTCATGATCGCAGTGCTCGGGCTTCGAGTCACGTGCAGCTGATTTTTCAGATCACCTTGCAGTCGAGTTACCGGTCAGTAGACAAGCACCGGTCCGGGCAGCCGGAGCAGACCGCTGTGCTGCTTATGGGTCCTGATCGGCTTCGTGACAGGCGCTGCACTGCCGCGTTGGTCCGTGGTCTTCACCCGCAGCCTGCTTCTCGACATGGCAGCCCCAGCACAGTTCATGAAACTGCGTTTCGATCAGCGCCTGAATCTCAGGATCACTTTTATGGCAGTCGAAACATAAACCCTGGCCGCTGTTGTCTACATAGTCGTGATGGCAGGCGATACAGTTCACGGCTTGATGGGCTTTGTGGGCGAAGGTGACCGGCAGCATGGGTGCAGCCACCCGGAGCTTGTGCTGGAACTCACGCAACGCCCAGAGGCTGCCGGCTGCAACGATGATACCGGCGATGATCCATGCAGATGGCTTCAAGGATTTTTTGCCACCGCATAGAGGTTGGCCAGCAGCATGCAGATAAGCAGCGCCAGGATCGCTGATCGATTGGCAAAGCCGGCTGACGCGGGCCTCTGGCCGGTGACAGTGCCCAGACCCTGGCGCCGGGCAAGATAGGCTAAGGCAGGCAGCAGCAGCGTCAGCAGCACCAGCGCGGTCAGCTGCCACGGGCCTGTAATCAGATACCCGGTACCGATAACGTGCCACGCCGCAGCAATTACTGCGGCAACGGAAAGTCCGAGATGCCAGCCGCGAAAATGGCTGAACCTGGCGTAAATTCGTCGGCGCGGCCCGGGTAGTGAAGTGATGGTCACAAACAACATGATCGCGAAACCGAGGATGCCCAGCAGCATATAGGCGGGGGCCTTCGGTTTGAGGTATTCGAAAGTGATCGGATCAGTAACCAGATAGCCAACGGCATGCAGCAGCGCCAACCCGGTTGCGGCGAGGGCCAGATTGCGATGTACGGTCAGGCGCGGTTGCGGCGCGGGTGATTCGGCTTCCCAGGATAACGCTAAGAGAAATGCCAGCGATGCCAGGCCGATACCGCCCAGCCAGTCCCAGCTAGTACCGGAAACCGGATATCCGTCTGGCACCACGCAGATCAATAGAAGTGCCAGCAGGCACGCCACCGGGCTGATCATTCAAGCGACGACGACGTCGACGTTGATTCCTGTCATATGAGCCTGGTTGGACAGCGGTTCGAAACTGCCCGGACCTGACGGCAGAAGACGATTAGGATTGCTGCCCGGGTTGGCCTTTGCCACCTGCATGCCGCTGCTGATGCTGTGTCCCCAACCATGGGTCATCGCCACAACGCCAGGCATCAGTTCTTCGCTCAGCTTCACTGGCGCGGTCAGTTCCCCGAAGCGATTGGAGACTCTGACCTCGCTGCCGTCGACTATCTGACGCTGTTCCGCATCGCTCGGGTGCATGAACAGGTAGTTCCGGTCCCTTGGCGCTTTCTTGAGTTTGGCAACGTTCGCATACCAGCTGTTGAGCATGTAGGCGTCACGCTTGCTGATGAGTTTGAGTTGATTCGGGGATTCGTTTTCAAGCTCGATGAATAGCTCAGCCATTCGCTGCAGAGCTTGCGTGAACGCATCCGGAAAACACTCCACTCGCGCAGTGTCGGTCTGCACGAAGGTGTCGTAAAAATCCTCCGGCCTGGAACGTTCCAGCGCGATCACACCCTGCTGGCGAAGTTCTGTCATTGAGTGGTTGGTCGAGCGCAGCATGCTGTCGATTCGAGCCCAGACATCCGGGCTCTCCTGGTCCAGCAGAGAGTCGAAACCCATGGCCTGGGCCAGTGATTCGTAGATCCACCAATCCGGTTTGCGTTGGTACGCCGGGGCGACGATCGCAGGGGTGAACTGAACGCTGGGCTGATACTGCAGCCCCAGTCCGGTGATGTTGATGTCTTCGCGTTCGAACTGTCCTGCTGCCGGTAATACATAGTCGGCATGTTCGGCGGTGGCATTGCGGTAGATGTCGACGCAGACCAGCAGGTCCAGTCCGTCCAGCGCTTCGCGCATCGAAGTTTCGCCAGCGATCGATAACAGCGGGTTGCCAGAACTGACAAAAAGCGCCCGGATGGGTTCTTCGGGGTTGCTGATGTAACTGGCCATCAGTGTGCCGGGCAGACTGATACCAACACCGCCGGGTTTGCGCATCTGACCGAAAGGTCCGTCCAGCATGCCTTTCGGTGCGCGTCTGCCGGCGGCCGGTCCGCGCTGGTAGAAGCCCAGGGAATAGAAGTTTCCGCCCTCGTGACCAAGGTTGCCGGTGACTAGAGACAACATCTGCAGCAGCCAGTACGCCAGAGTGCCCTGGCGACCCATGTTCACGCCGGTAGACATGTGCACGCAGGCGCGTTCAGCACTCGCCAGTGCGCCGGCCAGTTCACGGATCTGTGTGGCGGAGATACCCGTCACCCCGGCGACTTTGTCCGCAGGGTAGTCGGCGACGAAATTGCGCAGTTCCTGCAGGTGTTCGCCACGCAGTTCTGCTTCCGCGGCGAAGCCGCTGCTGCGGTCAATCTCGTGGATCAGAGCTGCCAGCAGATAAACGTCTGTGTCCGGGCGGATGTTGATCAGCTCGCCTACGCTGGCGGCCGATTCGATCTTTCTCGGGTTGACATAGATGACCCTGCCACCGCGCGCTTGCAGCGCTTTCAGATGGGCCATTGGGTTCGGTATTGAGACAAAAGACATATGACTGACAGCCGGGTTTTCACCAATCAGCAGAACCAGATCCGCGTTCTCGAGATCCGGCACCGGATGCAGGGTGCGGGTGCCGAACACGGCTTCACTGGCAGCAAATTTGTTGGCGCAATCCTGAGTGCCTGAACTGAAGTGTTTACGGGCCCCGAGCTGGCGCATGAAGTTGCCGAAGGAGGGACCGTAGAGGGTGTTAAAAGCCGTCGGGTTGCCGGTATAGCTGGCGATGGCATCTGAACCGTGGGTGTCACGGATGTTGTGCAGTCTGGCCGCAATTTCCGTTAAAGCGGTCTCCCAGGAAATGGCCTCGAATTCACCCGATGGACTGCGGCGTAAGGGTGTACGGAGTCGATCTGGGTCGTTGTGGATATCGAGGCCATAGATGCCTTTATTGCAGACAAAGCCTTTGGATATCGGGTGATCTTTGTCTGGTTCGAGTCTGGTGATCTGCTGGTCTTCGACGGTCGCGATGAGACCGCAGGCGGGTTCGCAGACCCGGCAGAAGGTGCGGATGCGTTCCGCTTCTGCCGGGCTGGATTGAGTGCGAGGTTTATCTGCGGTGGACGCGTTCTCGTTGCTGGTCAATGTGCTCTACCATCGTGTCACCCTTCGAGGAGATAAGTGTACTCCGGCGCCGGGCCGAAGTCCCAGAGCACGACGGTGGCACCCAACAAAGCGACAAAGCTGACCAGGGCTACCGCAAATACGGCGGATGCGTAGAGGAAGCCGCGCTCTGGCGGCACTTTCATCATCGGGCTGGTGCCGATGTAGAGCAGATAGACGCAGTAACACGCAATCAGGGTGCCAACCATGATGTCCAGCCAGAGGATCGGGTAGAAACCGAGCAGACCGGCAAGGAAAAACGGACTCGCCGTATAGCTGATCAGTTTGACACCCGAAGCCACACCAGATTCGGAGCCGTAAGAACCGGCCATCCAGCTCACCATGTAGCCGAGAAAGATCACCCCGGCAACCATTGCCAGATAGAACAGGGCACACATCGGCAGCGCACTTTCAGCGGTCAGGCGTACGGTTTCCTCAGCAACAATCCAGCCGCGCTGGGTGACCCCCACATACCAGCCGACCGCAGGTATCAGTGCGAAGACAATCGTGTGCAGAAACAACACCTTCATCAGGCCGCTGTCGTCTGCGGCAATACGCTGCCAACCTTTGGTTGGATTTAGGGCGATCAGAAAGCCGTTGATAAAGGTGTTCATGAATTGTCTCCAGAGTCGTCTTCGAGAACGTCGAAGCCGTGTTTGTCCAGGTGTTCGAATTGATTGTTATTGACTGCCCAGAGAAATATCGTGCCGGCAACAGCTATCAGCACAATAGATACCGGTATAAGGATGAATAGCATTTCCATCAGCGCAGAATCCTCGTGGCGTTGAACATGACCAGGGTCGAACTCGATGCCATTCCGAGCGCGGCCAGCCAGGGTGGCATCCAACCCATCGCGGCGATGGGTATGGCGATCAGGTTATAGGCCAGTGCCCAGGTCAGGTTCTGGCGGGTGATATGTTGGGTTTTTCGGGCAACGCGGATCAGCTCCGGCAATGGATTCAAGCGCCGGCTCAACAGCAGTACGTCTGCCTTCGATTTAACCAGATCGCTGGCTTCCACCACCGCTGCTGACACGGTTGCCGCCGCTAGAACGGGGACATCGTTGATGCCATCTCCGAGCATCAGCGTTCGGTGGCCATCGCGAAGCTGCGCTTCGAGGAAAGCGAGTTTACTTTCCGGTGTCTGGCGCGCCAGGTAGTTGATGCCGAGTTTCGTCGCGAGTTCCTCGCAGCGCGCTGGGGCATCCCCGCTGAGCATCATCGGTTTGATGCCGAGCTCGGCAAGATCGTCCATTGCCTGGCGGGCATCGCCTCGCACCTGATCAGATATCGTGAAACGAGCGCGGGCAACACCGTCGACTGCCAGATAGACGGCTCGATCAGCGTCGCTGCCAGTTGCGCAGAAGCTGGCGCTGCCGATGACCACTCGATGTCCTGCCCAGATGCCTCGCACGCCCTTGCCGGTCACCACTTCGACCTCGTCGAGAGCAATGCTGGCATCGTGGCTGAAAGCGCGGGCGTAAGGGTGTGCTGAATACTGCTGCAGCGCACCCGCCAGCGCATGACAGGTGGCTTCATCAAACTCAGCGTTCAGCAGGGTGGTGTCGGTGACCGTAGGTTCATGCACGGTCAATGTGCCGGTTTTGTCGATCAGGGCCAGATCAATTTTTGCGGCCTGTTCCAGTGCGGAGCTGCGCGTCAGGACTATGCCCAGATCACGCAGTCGAGTCATTGCGGCGGTGAGAGCCGCTGGGGTTGCCAGCGACAGCGCACACGGACAGCTCACTACAAGCACGGTAAGTGCAGCAACTATCGCCCGGTCGGGATCGAAAATCTGCCAGCCGATGTAGGTCAGGGTGGCGAGCATCAGCACTGTCGGAATGAAGTAACCGGCGATGCGGTCAGCGAGCAGCGCAGCCGGGGCGCGTTCTAATTGAGCGCGATCGGCCAGAGCTGCGATGTCAGCGATTCTGGACGCTTCGTAACCAGCGCTGACAATCATCTCAAAGCCCGGGCCACAATTGATGGTTCCTGCCCACAGCGGCGCCTGAGCGGTTTTCTTTACCCAGTCCGCTTCACCGGACAGTACCGCTTCATCAATATCTGCAGCTCTACCTGCCAATCGGCCATCGACAGGGATCTGCGCGCCTTCGCTGATCCACAGTCGATCGCCCACCTGAATATCCGGTACCGCGACCAGATCCTGCCGCGCACCGTTGATGCGCAGTGCCCGCGTGGGCAGAGCGGCCAGGGCTTTATCTGTGGTCGCAAATCTCTGCTGAAGTCGCGAGTCGATGTAGCGGGCGCCGAGCAGCAGGAAGGTAAACATCACCACCGAGTCGTAGTAAACGTCGCCGTTGCCACTCAGGGTGTTACTGACACTGATTGTGAAGGCGATACTGATCGCCAGCGCGATCGGCACATCCATATTGATGCCGGTGCGGAAGGCAGCCAGAGCACCGGTAAAAAAGGGCATGGCCGAGTACGCGATCACCGGTATGCAGAAGATCAGGCTGGTGAACTCCAGCAATCGGCGATAGCTTTCCTCCATCTGCTGGAAGTCGCCGGCGTACATGGCTATTGCAGCCATCATCACCTGCATCATGGCCAGGCCGGCGATGCCGAGACGTTTCAGTAGAGCTTTCTGGCGTTGATCGTGCGCCTCGACGCCGCTCAGCGACGGCGTAAAACCTGCCGCTTCAATGCTCTTCAGCAGCTCCAGTGAGCCAAGCTGGTCCTGGTGTTCGATCAACACCTGACGCCGAGCCGGATTGAAATAGGTCGCATCAACGCCCGCGAGCGTCTGCAGCGCGCTGCGGATCTTGCCGCTGCAGGCGCTGCAGTGCATGTCTGGCACATTGATCGTGCTAACGGTCATCCACCGGATCCTGCCAACTGGTTTTGGACAGTGGCGCGAGTTCCTGCAGGCGAACGTCCCGGTCAGTGGTGCTGAAGGCGAGATACAGGGTGAGTACCCCCAGCAATACACTGGTCAGTGGAATGCCGATCAGCAGATAGATCATGCCGTTCTTGCGCAGACCGCGTGGTCCAGCGTCTGAATCGGGTTGTGCAGCGCTTTCAGTCATGGCATTGGCCCGATGAAGGTGGTGGTTTGAACCTTGCATTTACCGTCCGGGGAAGCGCTGGCGCCCGGCCCGAGTTCGCAGAGTTTGACTTCAACCGTGGTGGACACACCCGCAACGGATTCACGAGGCGCGCTCAAGGTCAACGGCAGGTCCAGCAGTTCTCCAGGTTCAACCCTCAGTTGCGAGTCAACAGAAATGGACAGTGGCATGTCAGCTGCAATTGCCAGCTGGAAAGTCAGGTCGTTCTGGGCTTTGTTAAGTACTCGCAGGCGGTACTGATTGCTGATGGTTCCATTGGCAGTCACCTGATAAAGCTCGCCGCGTTCGCGCAGCACGTCTACTTCGAACGGAGCTCGGTTGATGAGTGCCAGACTGAACGCACCCATCATCACCAGCATGACCGCCGCATAGCCGATACTGCGGGGTCGCAGCCAGTGGGTTTTGCCATGCTGCAATTCATGTTCTGTGGTGTAGCTGACCAGGCCTGGTTCGTAACCCATCTTATCCATGACCTGATCGCAGGCGTCAATGCAGTGTGCACAGCCGATACACTGATATTGCAGACCGTCGCGGATATCAATGCCGACCGGGCAGACCTGAACACACAGCTGGCAATCGATACAGTCGCCAAGTGCAGGCTTGGCTTCCGAAACTCCGGCAACAAGTGAGACAGTGTCCGGTACGGCTTCCCGCAATGCCGTTTGGCTGCTGCTCTTTTTGCTGCTATTGCTGGTGCGCTTGCGCGAACCGCGGGGTTCACCGCGCTCCGGGTTATACGAAACAATCAGGGTATCTTTGTCGAACATCGCAGATTGAAATCGCGCATAGGGGCACATGTAGATGCACACCTGCTCGCGCATCCAGCCAGCGTTCAGATAGGTGGTGGTGGTAAAAAAACAGCACCAGAAGGTTGCCCAGCCACTGGCCTCAAAGTTTGCCAGGTCCACGACCAGTTCCCGGATCGGGGCAAAGTAGCCAACCAGGGTGATGCCCGTGAGCGCAGCCCAGCCCAGCCACATGCTGTGTTTGACGGCTCGTTTTCGTAGTTTCTCCAAGCTCCAGGGTGCCTGGTCGAGGCGTATGCGTTTGTGTCGAGGTCCTTCTGCCAGCTGTTCGGACCACATGAAGATGGAAGTCCAGACAGTCTGCGGGCAGGTGTAACCACACCACAGCCGACCCACCAGCGTTGTGATCGTAAACAGACCAAACGCCGCGATGATCAGCAGCCAGCCAAGCATCCACAGATCCTGCGGGTAGAAAGTCGTTGTGAAGATGTGGAATTGCCGTGCCGGCAGGTCGAACAGAACCATCTGTCGACCATCCCAGCTCAGCCACGGGAGCAGGAAGTAAGCGCCCAGCAGGGGCCAGCCCGTGAAGAACCGCAGGCGCTGAAAGAAACCACCCACAAAACGGGTAAAAATCTTTTCCCGACGCTGATAGAGGTCTCTCGGGCCGAAGCCTTCGAGGACAACGGGTTCTTCCTGTGTACCACCCGGCCCGTTCATCTGTGTCTACTCTCCGAGAGTCATCACATAGCCAGCCAGAATTTTCGCCTTTTCTTCGCCAAGCATGTCCCGGTGTGCGGGCATATTGCCGTTACGACCATGGCGGAGAGTGAAGGCGATCTGCTCTCGTTCTCCACCGTAGAGCCAGATGTCGTTATTCAGGTTCGGATAGCCAAGTGCTTCGTTGCCAACACCCTCCGCGCCATGACAGGCAACACAGAACATGTTGTATTTGGCGACGCCCAGTTCGGCTGCGGCAGTGTCGTGTTCGAGTCCGGCAAGCTGGCGCACATACTCAGTGACTTCATTGACGCCGTCATCGCCCAGTGCGGCACCCCAGGGTGGCATCACGGCGATACGTCCATTGAGAATGGTGGATTGGATGGCTTCGAAATCCCGGCCGTAAATCCACTCGCCGTCGGTTAGGTTGGGAAAACCAAAGCCGCCCTTGGCAGTCACGCCATGACAGGTGGAACAATTGTTGATGAACAGACGCCGGCCGACCTGACTGGCGCGGCGGTCTGCTGCCATCTGTTCGGGTGTCATAGCGGCGAGTTCAGCATAGATAGGTGCGAACCGTGCTTCATGGCGGTCGACCTCATCCTGCCACTGTTTGAGCTCAGTCCAGTCGCCGATGCCTTTGACGTTGCCGAGACCCGGGTAATAGATCAGGTATCCGACCGCAAAAACGGTGCTGATGATGAACATGTATACCCACCACATAGGCAGCGGATTGTCGTATTCCTGAATGCCGTCATGTTCGTGACCGGTTGTTTCGTTACCGGAGATTTTCCGGTTTGAGAACAGCAGGGCCATCGCGGCGACCAGGGTGCCGAGCGTGCCGATGATGACGAACCAGCTCATCGCTGTGCTCATGAGTTCTTCCTCCTGTCTGCCGGCTGCTCCTCCGAATCATCCAGCGGGATATGTCCGAGTGACTCGAGTTCCTGTTTGCGGCTCGGCCAGTAGACCCAGACCACCAGTCCAATGAAGCCGAACGTCACGGCCAGTAGTGATATCAGCGTCGGTGTCATGGTGTTGCTCCGTAGCCTTTCATGTCCTGACCGAGACTCTGCAGGTAGGCGATCAGCGCCTTGGCTTCCGGAACACCGGCGACGGCCGTCTGTGCACCTTCAATGTCTGCGTCGGTATAGGGCACCCCGAGCGTGCGCAGTGCGCGCATCTTGTCAGCGGTGATCTCACCATCGAGCAGGTCGTCAAAGAGCCAGGGATAACCCGGCATGTTGGAGACCGGGACAACGGTACGGGGATTGAGCAGGTGAGCTGCATGCCAGTCGTCGCTGTAGCGTCCGCCGACGCGGGCCAGATCCGGTCCGGTGCGCTTTGATCCCCACAGGAATGGGTGCTCATAGATGTCTTCACCGGCGACCGAGTAGTGGCCATAGCGAGCGGTTTCTGATTGCAGCGGCCGCACCATCTGGGTGTGGCAGACCGCGCAGCCTTCACGCATGTAGATATCGCGACCTTCGAGCTGCAGTGCGGTCAGCGGTTTGAGATTCGGCACAGGTTCGGTTGAGGCGTGTTCGAACAACAGCGGCAGGATCTGCACCAGGCCACCAAAACTCACCGCAACTAAAATGCAGACAATCAGCAGGCCGACATTCTTTTCTAAGACTTCATGGTTCATGCGCTAGCTCCCGAAGCCACAAGTGGTGTCGCTTGTGATGGCGCTTCTTCTCTCTTCTTACCGTTGATTGTCATCCAGACGTTGAAGGCCATGATGAACATACCGAACAGGAAGATTGCGCCGCCGATGAAGCGGACGTAGTAGCCTGGATAGCTGGCTTCAACCGCTTCCGAAAAACTGTAGGTGAGCGTGCCGTCCACCGATGTGGCGCGCCACATCAGACCCTGCAGCAGGCCGTTCACCCACATGGAAGCGATGTAGAGAACTGTGCCCAGGGTGGCCAGCCAGAAGTGCAGATTGATCAGTCTGACGCTGTACATTTCACCCTGCTTGCGGCCATAGAGCAGTGGGATTAGGTGGTACATCGCCCCGATGCTGACCATCGCGACCCAGCCGAGCGCGCCTGAGTGGACGTGGCCGATGGTCCAGTCGGTGTTGTGTGACAGCGCATTGACAGTTTTGATCGACATCATCGGACCTTCAAAGGTCGACATGCCATAAAACGATAGCGAGACGATGAGAAACTTCAGAATCGGGTCAGTACGCAACTTATCCCAGGCGCCTGACAGGGTCATGATGCCATTGATCATGCCGCCCCAGCTTGGTGCCAGCAGCACCAGTGACATCACCATGCCGAGGCTCTGTGCCCAGTCCGGCAATGAAGTGTAGTGCAGGTGGTGAGGGCCGGCCCAGACGTAAATGGCAATCAGTGCCCAGAAATGAACGATCGACAGCCGGTAAGAGTATACGGGTCGTTCTGCCTGCTTCGGTACAAAGTAGTACATGATGCCGAGGAAACCTGCCGTCAGGAAAAAGCCGACTGCGTTGTGCCCGTACCACCACTGCATCATCGCATCCATGGAGCCTGCGTATATCGAATAGCTTTTGGTCATAGAGACCGGTAGCGCAAGACTGTTGAAAATGTGCAGTACCGCCACGCCGATGATCAGCGCACCAAAAAACCAGTTGGCAACGTAGATGTGGGAGACGGTGCGTTTGGCGATGGTGCCAAAGAATACGATCCCGAAAGCGACCCAGACCACAGCGATGAGAATGTCGATTGGCCATTCGAGTTCTGCGTATTCTTTTGTGGTGGTGAAACCTAATGGCAGGGTGATAGCGGCAAGCACAATCACCAGGTTCCAACCCCAGAACACAAAATTGGCCAGACCGTTGGAGATCAGCGGGGTTTTGCAGGTCCTCTGGACGATATATAACGCACTGGTCATCAGCGCGCAGCCGCCGAACGCGAAAATCACCGCGTTGGTGTGCAGGGGTCGTAATCGACCGTATGAAAACCAGGGCAGGTCGAAGTTGAGTGCAGGCCAGGCCAGCTGGCCGGCAATAATCACCCCGACCAGCATGCCGACGATGCCCCAGACTACGGTCATCACCGCAAACCGACGCACCACGAGCATGTTGTAGGGAATCTCATCCGTCACGGCAATTTCCTTATTTTCCTTATTACCGCCGACCAGGGGGTCGGCCATTGTCACTGGCCCGTGTCAACGGACACCTGTTCGTCTCCAACGCGTTGAGCATAGCCGTTCCAGCCGGCAGATCGCCGGGCAAAGCGCAGACGGAGCGTTGTGTATGCCTCGCTCACAGGTATAGGGATACATGCTTTAAGGGCAGATGCATGCTAAGTGGCCAGTATCGGGGTTCAATCCGTAGTTTCCCTCACTCGACGAGCTTAGGAAAGCTTAACACCTGCTGACGAATGTCAGCAGGTGGCGATGTACCAGCGGCTTCTGAAAGATCTGCGTGATGCCTGCGCTTTGTGCGCTACGCAGCGTGTTGATGTCGCGCTGGCTGATCAGCAGGGCGAAGGGCAGGGATTCATATTGCGCCTGGAGACGATGGTAGACCTGCACGCCGGTGATATCAGGCAGTTCTGCTTCGCAGATTACACAGTGAATGTTGCTCTGATCGAGCTCCCGCAGGAAGGCGGAGCCGGTGGAAAAGGCCTGGACTTTGAACCCATTTAAATCCATGAGTGTGGTCAGGCTATCTCTAACCGCGGGGTCGGCATCAATCAGCAGGACCGTAGGTTCGGTCATCGTAACAGCCAGACTCAAAAAAATGTAAGCCTGGAAACGCTACTGATGCTTGCAACACCAGACCATAGGGAAATTTACTTAGCTGGAACTGATGCTCAGCCGCTCGCCTGTTCCAGACGGATTTTCATTTTCACCAGATCTGCAAGCGACCGGGCTCGAGTTTTCTGCATGACCTGACTGCGATGGATTTCCACGGTGCGTTCACTGATCGAAAGATCAATTGCGACGACTTTATTTGCCTGACCTTCAGCGACCCTCTCGAAGACTTCATGTTCGCGGGGTGTCAGGCTGTTGATCCGCTCCCGAATCACCTCGAGATCAGCGAACGACTGGCGGTTTTCTTCATCCATACTGAGGGCTTCATGGATTCGATCGAGCAATTCCTGATCCCGAAAGGGTTTGCGGATGAAATCTACAGCACCCTTTTTCATGGCTTCCACTGCCATCGGAATATCGCCATGACCGGTGATGAAGACAATTGGCACCGGGGCATTGTCAGCAATAAGATGGTCCTGCAGTTCCAGGCCGCTCATGCCTGGCATACGGATGTCCAGAACCAGACAGCCGGTCCGGCTGCGATCGTAGGCCTTGAGAAACTCCTGGGCTGAGCCGTAGGACTCGTGGGGGATGTCGACGGTGTCGAGCAGCAGGCCAATTGCATCCCGGACCGGCTCGTCGTCATCGACTACAAACACTGTGCCGGCGCCATCAGTCATCGGAGCCCACCGGAATTCTGAAATAGAAGGTTGCACCAGGGCCATTGCCCGAGCGGTCGTTGTTCATGTAGCTCAATTCGCCGTCGTGTTCCGTAATGATGGAACGACAGATCGACAGACCCATCCCCATGCCATCTCTCTTGGTAGTGTGGAAGGGGGTAAATAACAGGTCTACCTGGTCCTCGGCAACCCCTGGCCCAAGATCTTTAACGGCTATTTCGATCAATTCTCCTGGCAGAAGGCTTGAAGAAATCACAATTCTGCGGCCGTTGCGGCAATCGATTTCGTTCATCGCATCAATTGCGTTGCGGATCAGGTTCAGCGCTACCTGCTGGATCTGGATCGGGTCAACGTATAACGGCGGCAGATTGTCTGCGAGCTCGACCACCAGTTCCATCGCATGCAGTCTGGCGTCACTCTCAGCAAGCTTCAGCAGGTCCAGTACCAGTGTGTTGGTGTCGATCAGCTCGCGCACGCCTTCCTGGGATTTGGCAAAGCGCTGGATTCTCTCGATGACCGCGCCGGCGCGCAGCGCCTGGACATTGAGTTTCTCGAGCGCATCTTTGAGTTTCGTCTCGTCGCCGCCCCGTTCGAGCAGTTTCAGCCCCGCCTGAGCGTACATCGAGATCGCCGTCAGGGGCTGGTTGATTTCGTGAGCAATACTGGCGGTCATTTCTCCCATCGTGCTCAGTCTGCCCACATGGGCGAGCTTTTCCCGCTGCTCGGCAAGCGCCTGACGGGACGCCTGCTGCTCGGTCAGGTCGCGGATGATCCCGGTGAAGCGCCGTTGTCCAGCAATCTGAATTTCGCTGACTGCGAGATAGATCGGGAATTCTTCGCCTCTGGCATCCAGCGCGGTCAGTTCACGACCGATGTTGATGATTTTAGCTTCACCGGTGTTCAGATAGTGGTTCAGGTAACCATCATGGTGGCTGCGATGAGGCTCAGCCATCAGGATGCTGACGTTTTTCCCGGCTATCTGTTCGGGGCGATAGCCGAACATTCTGCTGGCAGCCTGGTTGAAGCTGTCGACTGTGCCATTGCTGTTGATAGTGATGATCGCGTCAACCGCGGTGTCCAGAATGGCGTGGATCTCTGCAACTTTCAGGATTCGATCTGTGACGTCGAGCAGTGTCCCCAGCATCCGCGATTCGCCTTGGTCATCAACCAAGGGCTGGAGGATGATTTCATACCAGGCCGGTGGTCGTGCTTCGGGTTGTACCCGATAACTGACCCATTGAGGTTCTTTGCGGACCGCACAGTTCTGCCACAGGCGCTGAAAGTCGCTATCGTGAATGCCGGGAAAGACCGTCAGCCAGAGTTCACCTTCGGCAACGCCGATCTGGTTTAACCAGCTGTCGTTGGCGAAGAAGACGCGCCCGGCCGCATCACTCACGAATACCGGGACCGGCAGCCGGGTAAGGGATGGCAGCGCTGAGAGTGAAGAGAGTTCCATGCTCAGGCTAGCTGGCCGGATTCCCATGGGTAGAGAAGTGCTGGATCAGGCGCATGTAGGTGATTCCCGGTGACATGGCCCAGCGCCATGCCAGCTCTGTTGGCAGATCGCACTGATCGTCGTGCTTTCTGACGCTCGCTATCAGGGCGTCGAGCCACAGATCGTAATGGCTGGCGACGACGCCCAGTCTAGCGTGAATGCGGGCAATCCGCTCCAGTTCCGGACTGGGCTCGTGGCTCACATAGTAGGCCGTCAGATGGAACAGCGACCGGCGCAGCATACCCTGCTGATGGAGCATGTCGGTCTTAGCAAACAGTCGACGAACGGCATCGTCCTGCAGAAAGAACTCATAAAAAGTCGCAAAGAACTGACTGGCAGATCCGCTGATGGTGACATTGTCGCCGAACAGCCTCCGGTAACTCGCGTCAAATAGAGGATTTGCGCTGATTTTCAGCCTCCCGTGCAAGCTCAGCGGTGTAAAAAGGTTTCCATAAGCGGACGGTTACCGGCACAGCGACGTTCAGGCAGAAAGCGGAAAACATCAGGGTGTAAAACGCTTCGCGGGACAGAATCTGATTCTGCACATAGGCGATGTCCATGACAACAAACGCCAATTCAGCGCGCCCCAGCATGCCCAGACAAACGCGAGCTGCTCTAGGGCCGCCATCGGCCCTGTCTTGTCGAATCGACCTTAGCGATGTCGATCCTGTAGCGTCGCTTTCGCGAAATTTTCCCAGGCAGAGTACAGGGGCAGAAGTTCGTCCTGCAGCAGTTGACCGGTAGCCTTCCAGCCTTCGGAAATATGGGACAGCCGCTTCTCAACGAGGCGACCGGTGACTGCAGGGATAGACCAGGCTGATTGTTCGGCGACAAGATCGTCTATGAAACCTGCATAGTCCTTGATCAACCAGCTCAACTGCTGCTGATGAATTCTGCTGCTGCGTTCCAGAGTATCCCAGAACGTGCCGGCACCCTCGGCCAGCTCTCGACTGGCCATCAGCTCTGCACCCAGCAACTGAGCGCCAAGGCGGCTACCGCCGCGCTTGTGATCGGCTTTGTCGCTCACGTTAGTCTGCCTTTTCCGGCAGTCGGGCAACAATGACATCCAGCGGCGCTCCCTGCAGGACGGCGCTCGCCGTTGAACCCAGCAGGCGGCGCCAGCCGTGCCTCGCATGCGAACCCACGACGATGATATCGGCGTTCATGGACTGAGCGGCGTCGTGAATTTTGTCAGCAGCGCGACCGAGCACAATATGCTGTTGTTCTGCAGGGATATTGTAAGGCGCGCAGACCTCGGCGAGTTGTGCTCTGGCGGCTTCCCTGGCGTTGTCTTCCAGTTCGCGGGTCAGAGAGCCAGTGAAGGTCGGGTCGAAACTGTACTGGACATACTGCGGTTCGACGACATGGATAACCTGCAGCTTGCCGCCCTCAGCAACATAACTGCTGGCTTTTTCCAATACGAAGTGGGCAGGGGTGGCGGCCAGATCTACCGCAGCGAGAACAGTTGTGAACATCATGAGAAGCTTCTCCGCGTTATGCCTTCGGTGGCATGCTGTCTGTTGGTCTTGATATCGATCGTGATTTCTACCTGTCTGTCGATGGTCATGTTGATCTTTATCTTAAACCTGTAGGACAGCACACTAAGGTCGATGTTGGCAACATCGACCCATTCCAGCACAGGTCATGCTGCCAGATTTTGGTTATCATCACGTCTAGGGGGATCCCGAAGGCACAGCCCGGTAACTACCGATGGCTGACCGTCAGCGAAGCGTTAGCCTCGATTCACAGGTTCAGGGCCTTCCAGGTGATCGGCGGAAACCCGATGAAAGATAGATCCTTTGCAGGCAAGATCGAGCGAAGACAGACTAAAAGCAGTCAGATCGACAAAAGATAGAAAATTGAGCGGAAAACAAGGAAAGGGACCATGGCCTATAAACACATACTGGCGGCAGTAGATCTAAGCGAAGAGGCGGACCGGGTGCTAACCGAGGCGAAGCGGGTCGCAGACGACCATGGTGCCAAGCTGTCGGTTGTCACCGTCGTGAAGCCCCTGACTCAAGTGTATGGTGGCCTCGATATGGCGGCCTATACCCAGGCAACGGTTAATTTTGAGCGTGAAGCCCAGCTGCAGGCTAAAGAGCAGTTGATCGAGCTTGCGGCTAAATATGGCGTTGCGGCTGATTCGGTGCATGCGGTCATTGGTGGACCGTCTCCGCAAATTGTTGAGGCAGCCAAGGATCAGGGTGCTGATCTGATGGTGATTGGTTCCCACGGCAAGCACGGTTTGGGTTTGTTGCTGGGTTCCACCGCAAACGGGGTTTTGCATCACGCCGAATGTGACGTGTTGACGATCCGCATGAAGTCCTGATCAGCCGAATGGAAGACGGAAGATGAGAACAATTCTGATTGCACTTGATGCGTCCGATGAAGCGGAAGACGTGCTGAAAGCGGCTACGGCTATCGACCCACGGGGCCCTGTCGACTATCAGGTGATCTCGGTTGTTCCGCCTCTGATGGGTGGGGTAAGTGGCATGGATGGGGCATCTTTTGCCGCGTCCTGGCCACTTCGGGATATGGAAGAAACCATTACCCAGGAAGTCTCCCGTAACATCCGGGAACAGGCAGCATCCTTTGGTATTGATCCCGATCGCGTAATGATTCGGATAGGGCGACCTGCCACTGAAATCCGCAGCCATGCCGAAAGTATTGGTGCTGACATGATCGTTATTGGCTCCCATGGTCGTCATGGCGTCAGCAGTCTGCTGCTGGGATCCACCGCGAATGGTGTGCTTCATGGCGCTCCGTGCGATGTGTTGACCGTGAGAATTGGTGATCAGCCGGATTGACCCCATCAGGCGCAGGCTCCGGAGAGCATGGATCGCGGCTTTAGCTTCGTTGCTGATGAGCGGCTGCGCGGCTAACAGGCTGGAGCCCTATGTGCCAGCCCACTGTCATGGATCTGCCAACACGTTTGCGACTTACACGGTGGTGTATGAAGGTGTCCCGGGCTTCATCGTCGATGTTGTGGATACGTCATTGCGTGGAGCTCTGGACCGGCAGGGTCTGAGCGCCAGTGAAGCACCCGCGGCTGCAGATATCGTCGTCGTGTCGACGCTGGAAATCATTGATCACAACCCGCCCAAGGATCTGGTGAGCCGAAACTCAACAAAACCTTCGCGGTCGGATTACCCTATGGGGCAGCCTCTTCGGGACCCTTTTGATCAGGGCCTTGATGCGAATCAGCTGAATCGCTTTGTGACCCATCTGATGATTGATGTCATCGACCAGCGCACCGACTCGTTGATCTGGAAAGGCTCCATCGACCGCAGCCATGCAATCATGGGCGGCGAGACGTTTCATGACGCCCGTGCAGTGTTGCAGATCAGTCAGGCTTTTGACGAGATGTTTGTTGGTTTGACAACCCCTTGCGAGTAGGCTCATCGGATTGACGACGTTTGGAGTCAGGCGTGGTGAAAGTTCGTGACAGTTCAGCCACAAAATTAGTAGCCGCTGCAACCTGCAGTGTTGCTGAGAGGATAAACTCTGTCGGCGTGCGTGTGATTGTGCTGTTCTGGCTGTTCGGCAGTGTGCTGATCGGTCTGACTCAGGGCGCAACCGCTCAGGCACCGGCTGCTACCAGCCCCTCAGCAAATAACGGCGATCGGGTGGTCTGGCTGGTGGATTTTGATGGGCCTCTGGGGCCGGCGATGGCAGATCTGATTGGACGCTCGATTGACGATGCTGCCGATGCGGGCGCCGAAGCACTCATCATCCGCATGGACACACCGGGTGGTCTCGATAAGTCCATGCGAGTGCTTATCCAGAAAATTCTGGCAGCGCCTGTTCCTGTGATTACCTACGTTGCACCACAAGGTGCCAGAGCCGCCAGCGCTGGCACCTACATTGCCTATGCCAGTCATGTGGCGGTGATGTCACCGGCGACCAACATCGGCTCGTCTACGCCTGTTTCCCTGGCGCCGGAACCCAAGTTTCCGAGTCGGCCACGTCCACCATTACCAGGCTCTGCGCCGGAAGCTGGCGGTGACCCAGCGGCAACCGGGCCCGAGCGCGAGTCAGACTCTGATTCGCCCGCTGCCCGCCCAGCTTTTGCCGAGCCTTCGACCGGCAGTGATGCGATGGCGCGCAAGGTTATTAATGATTCCGTTGCTTATCTGCAGGGTCTGGCTGAGTTGCGGGGTCGCAACATTGACTGGGCTGAAGCGACCGTACGGGAGGGTGCAAATCTTCGTGCATCCCAGGCGCTGGCGTTGGGCGTCATTGATCTGATCAGTCGGGATCTTGAGCAATTGCTGCAGGACCTCGACGGGCGGGAAGTGTCGCTGGCGGCTGGCAGCGTAACCCTGCGTACCGCCGACGCCAGGGTGCAACAGGTCGAATCTGATTGGAAACACGACTTGCTGGAGATCATCACCGATCCGACTATTGCCTATGCGCTGCTGATTTTCGGGGTGTATGGCCTGATTTTAGAGTTCTACAGCCCGGGTATGGTGTTTCCGTCGGTGATTGGCATCGTCTGTCTGCTGCTGGGTGCGTATGGGTTGCAGATGCTGCCGGTGAATTATGCCGGCCTGCTGTTGATCGTCGTCGGCATCGGGTTAATGGTGGCGGAACTCATCACTCCGACCATGGGGATCCTCGGTGTCGCTGGATTGGCCGCGTTTGTGTTCGGCTCAGTTATTCTGATCGATACTCAGTCGCCAGGTTATTCGTTGCCGCTGAGTGTGATTGCCGCGTTTACTGTAGCCACCGGAGGGCTTGTTGTCCTGACTATCGGGGTGGCCATGCGGGCGCGTAACCAGCGCGTTGTGTCCGGTGTTGAGTCGATGGTCGGTGGCCCGGCAACAGCGCTGGAGAGTTTTGATGGCATCGGACGCGTTCAGGCCTTTGGTGAGATCTGGCAGGCTCGATGTGCGCAGCCGGTGGTGAAGGGAGAGCTGCTTGACGTCGTTGCGGTGGAGGGCCTTACCCTGGAAGTGGTTCGAAGTCAGTCCGCCGCTGTATAAGTCGGCCCGTCTGTTTATAAGTCGGCCCGCCGGTTTAAAAGTCGGTCCGCCGGGATGAACGAAGTTCAATAACGCTGAACGAGGAACTGAGCTATGGAAGTCTTTTCGCTGATTTTACTGGTTATCGTAGGCGCTCTGCTGATCAGCACATTTCGCGTGTTGCGAGAGTACGAGCGGGGTGTGGTGTTCATGCTCGGGCGATTTTATCGGGTCAAGGGTCCCGGTCTGATCATCATCATTCCGATCGTCCAGCAGATGGTCCGTGTTGACCTGCGCACCCTGGTGCTCGATGTGCCGACCCAGGATCTGATCACCAAAGACAACGTCTCGGTCAAGGTGAACGCCGTGCTGTACTTCCGAGTTGTTGATCCCCAGAAAGCGATCATTAACGTCGAAAACTACATGGAAGCCACCGGACAGCTGGCGCAGACGACGCTGCGCTCGGTGCTTGGCCAGCATGAGCTGGATGAACTGCTGGCGGAGCGGGATCGCTTAAACCGCGACGTGCAGGCAATCCTCGACGCCCAGACCGACCAGTGGGGAATCAAGGTTGCCAACGTTGAGATCAAACATGTCGACATTGACGAAAGCATGATCAGGGCCATTGCCAAACAGGCGGAAGCAGAGCGGGAACGACGGGCGAAAATCATTCACGCAGAAGGCGAAGAGCAGGCCGCCACCAAGCTGGTCGAAGCGGCAAAGCTGCTGGCTACCCAGGGTGAAGCGATGCAGCTGCGATATCTGCAGACTCTGACCGAGATCGCGGGTGAGAAGAGTTCAACAATCGTTTTTCCGCTGCCCGTGAATCTAATGGATAGTGTTCAGAAAATCCTTCAGAAGTCCGGTGACCGTACCGACTCCGGTGGGGACTAACTGGCCAGCTCGCGGACAGTAACGACGTCTCCATGCAACGCTTCGATGATGCGCTCAGCGGTATTGCCGATAATCAGCTGCGACAGCCCCCGGCGGGCAGCAGTACCCAGCACAGTGACGGCTGCACCCAGCTCATTTGCTGTTGCCGGGATCACTGCGCCTGGTTTGCCTTCGAGCAGATGGATTTCTGCGACCTCGATATTCAGTTCGCTGATCAAGTCGTGAATCAGGTGGTCCCGGGAATCGCGCATATCAGCCTTGATGCCGTCGTAGTCCATAGCCACCTGCAGTTCCCCGCGTTTCTGACCGAGGCTTGGATAAGCGCAGACTACATGCAGCTTAGCGCCCAGAACATTGGCCAGATCATTGGCGACAATGAGGATCTGCTGGTTTAACGGCTGATGATCGGTATCTGCCGCGTCTACGGCCGCCACCAGCACGGATGTGTCGCGCCAGTCCTGCTTTGAAATCAGCACCGGACATTCTGCGCTGCGCATAAGCGACCAATCCAACGGCGCGTTGAGACGGTCAACAAGCTGAGTGTGTTGGGATACCGGCTTGATCAGAAGATCAAAATCGGCCAGATGCTCGATGATGCCGGTGGTGGCGTTTTTGTTCCACAGCACCTCGTGATCGATGCTGGCGACTCTGTCCCGATAGGGGGCAACCAACTGCTCCAGACCATTGCGCTCGGCGGCCTTCAGGCCCTCGATGAGAACAGCCTGCTGCTGGGGTGGCAGCACTTCTGGTGGTTCTTCGGCGATGGTGTCGTAAATGACTTCCGCCAGCATCAGTTCAGCACCTGTGTAGTGTTCGATGATCGCAGCTTTGTTGAGGGCGATATCCATACCAGTGAGGCTGTCATTGGCGATCAGCAGCCGATCCAGCTTTGCGGTGGTCGTGCCTTTGGTCTTGTCGGTGTTTTGTTCAGTCATTGCTTCAGACGCTGCAGGTTGCGGTACATCCTGCTAGTTTTGCACCTCATCGACTCATTCGCCAGTAAGTACAATCCGATTTAGTCAGAGCGCTCCCGTGGAAACTACGGATTCGACTGCGCCTGTGCGGCCACGTACCATCTCCCGGTTGATCCATCGATCAGGAGAATCGTGTGCGTAATCTGCTGGTGGTCGTCACTGACCCGAAAGAATCCAAATATCTGTTTGAAAAGGCTGCCCAACTCGTCCAGGCGAACGATAAGCCGAAAATACACGTTGTTCAGGTGATCCATGAGGGGGTTGCTGATCTCAACGTCAAAGCCATAGACGCCTCGACATCATTGAAGAGTTTTATCTTGAGCGCAGCCGAGAGCCAGCTCGAAGAGGTGGTAGAACCACTGCGGGTGAAATTCCCTGATCTTGAATGTGCGACGCTGTGGAATGCTCGAAGCTGGGAAGGCATCCTGCACGCTGCAGAGCGCGCGGAAGCCGATCTGATTGTAAAAACGGCCGGTGTTGAGCACGGCTTGAGCACTGTAGTCAGAACGCCCGACGACTGGAATCTGCTGCGCCATTCGCCAATCGCGGTAATGCTGGTGAAAGAATCTGCCTGGGCTGCTGACGGCAAGATATTGTGCGCGCTGGATGTGTTTGACGACGAGCACACCAGCCTCAATCTGGCGTTGCTGAGACGTGCTGCCGAGTTTGCCCGGACGCTTGATGCGGATCTGGATCTGGTGTGCGCCTATCCGTTATTTGAACCCTGGGTGGGCGAACTCGGTGCAGTAGCCAGCTACACGGACATTAAAAATGACATCGAAGCTGAAATTCGTGAGCGGGTCGGTGATCTGGTTGCGCAAGCGGGGATTGAGTACCAATTGCTGTTGCTCGAAGAGGGGCATCCTGCTCAGGTACTCACTCAGCTGGTGGAGCTTGCCGAACCATCCATGGTGGTGATAGGTACCCATGCTCGAACCGGGGTGAGCGGGGCGATAATGGGCAATACCTCAGAACGAATTCTGCACGCGGTGTCTGCAGATCTGGTTACTGTGCCAGCACCCGCTTAGAATCCCCACCAGGTAACAAGAGAGAATACTATGCGCAAGCTGGAATCCGTGCTGGTCATACTGGACAAACCCAAACACAGCCAGGCGGCATTGGATAAAGCGCTGTCACTTCAGGCAGCAACCGGTGCCCACCTGCACCTGGTTGCATTCTGCTGGCATCCGATGTGTGAACAGCGGGAAGTCTTCGACGCCCATCAGCGACGGGTGATGAAGAAGGAAATTCTGCGGGTTCGCGAAGAATGGCTTTGGGACCTGGTCCGTGATCATAAGCTGAATGCGGCAGACATTACCGTCGAAGTGACCTGGGCCAAGGAAATTGCGACGTGGGTGGCCGGGGCGGTTGTTGAGCGCGGTAACAGTCTGGTCGTGAAGTCCGTGCACCGCTCTGACTCGTTTCTTCATACTCCGCTGGATTGGCAGTTGCTGCGCCAGTCACCGGTACCTGTGCTGCTGGTGAACATACCGGCAAAGAGCGGCAAGTCTGCTCGAACTCCGAGCGGAAAAAAACTGGGCAAAGATGTACTTGCCTCGATTGATCTGCGCCATAACGATCGCAAACATCGCACTCTGAACCTGCGGGTGCTGGACGCGGCTGCCCGTTTTGCACAGATAAGCGGTGGCAAGCTGCACTGCGTTGCTGTGGTCGAATACTCGCAGGTCCTGAGTGATCTGGATTTCATCAATGTCCGACGCATCCGCTCAGAGGTGATTGCGAAAACCCAGGATCTGCTGGCAGCGATGCTTGAGCCTTACGATATTGCCAAGTCGCGCATTCATCGACCCGCCGGGAAGGTGGGCCAGATGGTCGCAGCCACGGCGCGAAAGACCAACGCGGGTCTGATGGTGGTAGGTAGTGCGGCTGCTGGGCGTGGGCTGATCGGCAGCTCAGCAGAGAAGATTCTGGATCGAGCTCCCTGCGATCTGCTGGTGGTACATCCCTGATCAGTCGGTGATCTGAATGCTTTCCAGATAGATAACCAGAGCGTCAATCTTTGCGTTGACGCGCTCTGCGGCAGCATCATCGAGACCTTCACTGCGAGCAAATTCAGCGCCCCAGATAGGCATGCCCTGCGGACCGTGAGCGGCTCGCGTGGTTCGACCGTCGACAATCTCACGAACAAAAATCTCCGGGAATCTGCCCTCGCTGCGAGCGGAGAGGTAACGTAGATCGAGCAGCACCACCGACAGATCGGGTGTTACCGCACCGTCGCCTTCTCCGTAGGTGCCGTGACAGTTTGAGCAGTTCAGCATATACAGATCTGACCCGCTGTATTGCGTTACAGGCGTCGCGTTCATCTGTTCAGCTGCTGTGTTTGCACTGACCAACATCGCGGTAGCGACCAGCAGGGCTTTGCTGAGGGCAGTTAGTTCAAGGTTGATGATCATGCTGCTTCCGGCGGTGGGTTGAAACGCTCGTCAAGATAGTCGGCCAGCACCCGGCAGGCGTCAGTTGCGGTGAATATACCGGCGATGCGGTGCTGTTTGGTGACCAGCGCAGCCCCAAGATGCTTCTCTGCCATGTGCTTGACTACAATGGCCAGCGGAGTTTCCAGATCCACCGCATAGCCATCCTCGACGTAGGCGTCTTCGACGGTCAGTTCGTGCGGATCAGGCGAGCCGAATTCCGGACCGAGCAGCAGCTTGATGTCTCGGTCGGAGACAATGCCTTTCAACTGGTTTGCCGCAGTGACCGGTAAGTGATGGACATGATGTTCAAGCATCAGCTTTCGGGCCTGACCGATAGGTGCGCCAATATCTATCGCATACGGAAAAGGACTCATCACCGACTTGATGCGTGGTTCTTTGTTCATCAACGTATTCAGCCTGAATCGGCCGCGCTGGCGCAGTCAATGCATTGTGTTGTGTCAGCGAGTGCCTCCAGCCGCGCGGCACCAATCGGTTCTCCGCAGCTTTCGCAATCGAAATAGCTGCCGGCCTCAAGACGTTGCAGAGCCTTGTCTATTCTGGTGAGCTCTTCGCCGATCTCCTGGTCCAGGGCAACCAGTGTTTCACCATTTTCCAGTTCGACCGCCTGCTCAGCAAAGTCTGCCGGTAGTGGCTCCTCACGGTGTCGGGTGTGTTTCGAAATACGTTCCTGTCTGCTGAGCAGCTCAGTTCGACGGGTTTCGAGTTCAGTTCTGATGGTCTGAGTTTCTGCAGTCATTGGCTGGCCTCATTGAATAGTCTGATTAACCCCGAGTCGGGGTAGAGCTGTCACTAGTGGGTTTCCGAAGTTGCCAAGGGTATTCACTCATTGCTGAGATGTCTGCCGCCGACTATTTTTCCATCATTGTTTTCCAGACACGGAACCCACGAAGTCAGTGGCTATCAACGCACTCTTGGACGAAGACCTACCGGAACTTTTGCTCCGTCTGGGTCGTGACCATGCCCGTATAGCACAGATCAACGCGCAGCTGGCGAAAGTGAGTGATCAACTGGCAGAGGCTGATGCGGGCCTCGGCAGCCAGGATGCCCAGGATTGCCAGGCACTGTGGGACGAAGTGGCAGATTGCCTGGAGTTCTTAAAACACTTCGCGGATAAGGCTCACCATCCTCTCGAAGACCGGCTCTTTGATGCGGTGCTGCATAAAGGCCTGACGCCAACCGAACGTCACCTGGTGTTTCGCAATCTGGGTCAGCATCAGGAGATTATGACGCTCACAGATGCTCTCACCGGTTACATCCATCGCGCCCGTAATGGAATGGTTATCGATATGCCGGTGTTTGTCGAATGTCTGGACGAATACCTGTCGCTACAGCGACGGCACATGACCTTTGAAGAGATGCACATGTTTCCGCTGTTGATGTCTCGACTCGACAACGACGATTGGAATCGTTTTTACGCGGAGCTGAGCCCACAATTTCCGACGACCGAACTGGAGAACTGAATCATCATGAGTAAGTACGGCATTGCCAAAGAAGCACTGGAACACGCAGTTTCGCAAGGTGAAGGCGCCGGTTGGGATAAGAACGAAATGCTGCTGACGATAATTGTCAGTGCAGTCAACGAATATCGCGGCTCGGCAGGTAAAGCGGCAGCTCGTGAAGCGCTTGTCTATGAGCTTGGTGAACTATCAGGCAGTATCGACACCCAACTGATCCGCTCGCGCTGAGCCACCTGTCCAGGTGCGCTGAGCTACTCAATCTCGGTCGCTGAAGTACCTGTCCGCCTGCTCTGAGTTTTTTCAGAGCAGGTGACAGGTAAGCGCATCAAGCGCTTTCGGATTGAGAATCGTGATGCTGTCTTTTTCGGTAGCTATGAGTCCAGCGCGCCGCCATTTTCCGAATACCCGTGACAGACACTCCAAAGTCAGACCGAGATGATTGGCCAGATCTGTCTGGCTCATTGGCGTCGGCAGGACCCTGCCATCAAAACCGAGACGCTGCAGGCGCTGGATCAACACGACAAGGTAGCCGGCAATGCGGCACTCTGCTTTCGACTGGCGCAGGTTGTTTTCCAGGCATCGGTCATTGTGTTCGCGTTCGGCGATCAGTCTCAGCAGTGATTGTCCGGCCCCGATCGCAAATATTTCCGGAAAGTCGTCGCTGCGGATAGCACAGGCGGTACTCGCAGCAAGTGCCTGAGCTGAATCGGAGTGCTCGCCAGTTGCCTGTCCGGACAGGCCGAGCAGTTCTCCCGGGTAGTGGAAGCCGGTCACAAACTCTTCACCCGATGCAGTGAGCGTCATAGTTTTGAACACACCGGAGCGAACCACGTAGCAGCTTTCTCCGGGGTCACCCAGGCGATACAGGTAATCGTTGCGTTGCAGCACAGCGCTGGTATCAATGCACTCGGCAAGCTGATCGAGCAGCTGCTCATCGAGGTTTCTGGCCGTGCAGACGATCCGAGTCGGGCAGACCGCACAGCCATAACGCTCAAGCGTTGTTAGCGGATCGGTACCCATCAGCCTGTTGCGCTCCGGATCCCGGATCGCGTTCGAACCTTGTGCAGGGCCTGCGTCAGTTACGCTCATGCACTGACTGTGCGACAGTGGTTGATGGTCAGGAATAGTGGAAACCCCCTAGCACAGCCAGCGCGAACCGGCCTGAACCGGGCTCAGTACTGGCGGGCGGGCATCTTCACAATCAGGTCTTCCATGTCGGCGGTGACCTCAATCTGACAGGACAGTCGGCTGGTGGCTTCATCAACACCAAAGGCAAATTCCAGCATGCCCTGTTCGAGTTCGTCAGCGCTGCCACACAGTGTTTTGTCAGCTTCATCAATGTATACGTGACAGGTTCCGCAGGCGCATAAACCGCCGCAGTCGCCTTCGATACCCGGCACCAGGTAGTTCACTGCGCCCTGCATCAGGCTGGTACCGACGGGTACTTCGACCTCGTGGCGTGTGCCATTGGCTTCTTCGTAAATGATTCTAGGCACTGCTGAGAGTGTCCTCGCCGAGGAGGGTGCGGGCTTCGGCCAGCATCGCAAAAGTTGTGCCCGCATCGACAATTGGCGACAGCGAGAAATCCAGTTGCCGGGTTTCGCCGTCGGGCAGGGTGATTGAAGCCGGCATGCGCACCAGATTGCCCGCCTGACAGTCCGCCATGGCGTCGGCCAGGGTCTGACGAGTGGTAGCAGGATCTGCTGACCAGAATGGTAAGGAGGCGAAATCTTTGCCAACGGCATTGATGCCTTCCGGCAGCAGGGCTCGTGCTGCCCGGTTTATCTGCGCTACCTTGCCGTTGGTATCGATCAGCGCCATCGCCTGCAGGGCCTGGTCGAACACGGTTGTGAGTTCTGCGAGCGTTCTGCTGAGTTGTTGTGCCTGCGCATTGCGCACCCTCAGATCGCGCAGGTGAGCGCTGAACACGATTTCCCGGTCCAGGGTTACCTTGGTGATGGCGGCTTCCAGCGGGATGACCTCGCCGCTGGCGGTCAGTCCGCTGACTTCACTGCGCTCGCCCATCAGTCGCGCCGGTGCTGATTCTTTCTCGAAGTTGCGAATATGAGCTTCATGTCCCGGCCGAAATTCCGGTGGCAGCAGATCGCTCAGCGGTCTGCCAATCAGTGTGCCGCCTGGGTAACCGAACAGGTTCTCGGCACTTGGGTTGGCATAGGTCACCTGCAGACTTCGATCGGCGGTGATGATTGCATCTGCGGAAATTGCCAGTACCCGGGCGGCAAGCCGATGTTGTTGTCGGGTCTTGTATTGCCGCTCCAGCGCTTCCGAGACATCGCTGAGCATGACCACGTAGTAGATATCGTCACCGCTGCGGATGCGTCCGACCCTTACCCGGACCGGGATTTCCCGCCCGCTTGTGGTTCGGCACTGGAGGTGGACATGGGCAAGCTCAGGCGCGTCCGGTCGTTCTGCCCAGCGACGCATCCAGGTCAGCGGGTCCAGTCGTGTGCGTTCGTTCTCGGGCAGAAAACTGGTGATATTCACCTTGGTGAATTTTTCATCGAGCTCGAAGAGAGCCAGTGCTGCCGAATTGGCGAAGAGAATGTCGCCGTCCGGCGCCATAATCAGGCCGGCTTCCGGGAAATCTCCCAGAAGCGCGGTTGCTGATAAATCACTCAACGCCACTGGCGCCTCCATACCGGCGGGAACAGATCAATAGGCTGCCTGTTCGGCATTGAGCACATTGGCGTCTGACTTGGTGTCTTCCATAGCCTCCAATACTGACAGATCCGCATTTACGGGTATCCCAGCAGCTTCGAACAGCTCCTTGCTGCGTGGGGTCACCAGACCCGCCCGGACCAGCGCTGGCATCATAAGGTCGTTTAACGAGTGGATCTGTCCTGGCGGCAGATCACGCATGATGCCCATCTCGGCCGCTTCTTTGAGTCCTGCGGCGAAATCCTGGGGATCGATGCCGCTGACCTCGAGTACCTTCAGAAAACCGGCTTCCATTGGCTGCTGCTGGCCTTCCACCAGGATTTTCACCGCATCAAACGCGAATTGGGCAAGATCTTCCCGGTCGTCTGCGTGCATTGCGGCAACCGTGGGCGCTAAAAAGACGTGCCCGAAAGAGACATGCCGGGATTCATCACGCATTACATTGAAGGTGATGGACTTGAGCAACGGCTCTTCTGTCTGCTTGTACATGTTGTTGAAAGCGCCGAGGGCGAGCCCTTCGATGATCATGTTCATGCCGATCATCACTTTGCAGAAGTTGTTGGTCCGCAGGGTGGTATCAATAAGCAACTTCAGCCACGGCACCATCGGATAGTGAATGGCGATCTTGTTGACGTAGCGGTCGTAGGCTTCCACATGTCTGGCTTCGTCGATTGTCTGGGTGGCGGCGTAGTACTTGGCCTTCATATCCGGTACGCCGTGGGTCACTGTCGCTGCAGTCAGTAGTGCACCCTGTTCGCCATGCAGAAACTGCGACAGCATCTGCGCGGTGGAGTGAGCCGAGAAGGTTTCCTGCTGCGAGGGCGACAGCTTCTGGAAAAATGGCATCTGCGCATACTGGCTGTGTTCCGGTGCAATGATCGGATTTGACGGATCGATGTGGGTGTCCCATGCAAGTTCTGCAGCGTTCCACTGATTCTCTTTGGCGCGGTTATACAGGTCGTCGAGCTTGGCAACTTCTCCTTCGTAGTCGAAGTTCCAGGCTACCTGCATAAGGGCCTCGTAGGTTTCTGACTTGGGGACGGTGGGTGCGGAAGATTCTTTAACGACGGCTGCCATGGTCATAGTCCTGATCTGGTTGAGTGTGGGAGTCGGGTCTAGAATCAGCCTGACACTCGAACCGTCAGGGCGGCTTGACCAGGATCAAATCGGACCGATTCAAATAGAAAGATCGGCTACAAAAGTCGTCAGAGTGCGTGTTACTGCATTGCTGTATGAGAAGTTTTTAAGAATTATAAATATATATAAATTAATAACTTACAGAATTAAATTAGATTTGATGTGAGAGTTTTTCTGGCGACTGTCCGTGGAGATCGCAGTCAAGGTTGTCCATCGTCCGGATAGGGGTCAGTCCTCGAGCTGCCACTTGTATTCGCAGTAGTTATCATCTGCCGAAACCGCTTCCTGTTTGTCGAGCAGGCCCCGTGCTGCAGTATTGGTTCGCTCGGCGCCAGCCCAGATAAGATCTGCGTCGTCGCGGTCACACAGATCCAGCAGGAGTTTGATCAGCTGGCTGCCAATGGCCGCCCGCCGCTGATTCGCTCAACGGCACTTCGCCATTGCGCTCCGTCGCCGGGTTCAAGTCTTTTTGTCTGGGTCATCGGGGGCTTGAGCGGTGGAAAGCGGAAGAAACAACCCGGTACTCGGGGTTTTGTCCTGCCCGAAAAGAAAAAAGCCTTCCAAGTCTGTGACTGGAAGGCTTGCCTGGCTGCCCAATGGGAGCCCAATATACCCGTTGCTATTATTATTCGGGATTTTGTTCGCTTTCCCCTCCCCTAGTAGCCGGGCCCGTCCTCACGTGCTCGGTGGGGCAAAACGAGCGATGAAGTTATCAGGGCGGTGTAAAGTAATCAACAACTTACTGCGTTTATCTGTGCTGCTTTATGGTTTTCTGGTGCTGCTTGCGGCATCCGCGCATAGCGCAGTTGAGGCGCCCGGTTTAAAGACTGCGCTGGATGGCGCTGCTGATTCGGAGCGCATCAACTGGCAGCCCTGGGAGAAGGGCACTTTTGAGCTTGCCCGCGATAGCGGCAAGTTGATTTTCCTGGACGTGGGTATCGAAGGCTGCAGCGCCTGCCGCCGTATGGAGCGGCAGACGTTCCAGCATGTCGAGGTGATCCGTCTGCTCAACGAGCGCTTTGTTGCCATTCAGGTTGATGCGGAAGCGCAACCCGATGTTGGCCAGCGCTATTCCGACTGGGCCTGGCCGGCGCTGGTGTTTCTGCGAGGCGATGGTACTCAGGTGCTGGCCCTGCGCGGCAATCGTCAGCCAGCCGGATTCCTCGAACTGCTCAATGACCTGCTGCAACAACAGGACGCTGGTGAACTGGTAGCGGACACCTACGCGCCACCGGATGCCCCCGTTGGTAAGCTGACGAGTTCACTGACCGCAATCCGCCAGCAGATTCGCCATCAGTTGGATGGTCCATTGAATGAGCAGTTGGGCAGCTGGCAGACCAATGGCATCAGTGCCACTTCAGCCGCGCGACTGGCCAATTTGCGGTTCCGGGCTTTCATGTATGCGAATTCTGAACTCGAAGCCATTGTGCAACACAGCCAGGCCAGCTTCCTGAAGCTGCTCGATCCAGTCTGGGGTGGAGCCTATCAGGCCGCCTACCAGCTCAATACCAAGCGCAGAGTGATTCCTGAGAAACGCCTGGCTGAGCAGGCTGGCGCGCTGCAGGTGTTTGCGGTCGCCTACCAGACGACGGGTGAAGTCCGCTTCCGCAATGCCCTCGAGTCGGTGGACGAGTATCTGCAGGAATGGCTGGCGAGTGAACAGGGCACCTTCTATACCAGTCAGCGCAATCAACCGACCAATCTGCCCCGGCACATCAGTGCGGAGCGCTACTGGTCGTTGCGCACGGAACATGAACGGCGCAGCTTTGGCATTCCGCCTGTGGATCATGCGATCTATACGGATAAAAATGCGGCGATCATCTCAGGCTATGTCCGGGCGTTCGAAGCCACCGGCGACAGTAATTATCTGCGGGTAGCGGCCAGGACCGCGCAGAGTCTGCTCAATGAGCGGTTGATGCCAGAGGGCTGGATTGCGCAGGCGGGGACCTCGCCGCGTCTCGAAACGGATGAGCGAATCCGGCCGGTAGTTGTCGCTGTTCGGCCATATCTGATGACTCAGGCGAGGATGGGGCTTGCGCTGCTGGATCTCTATGGCAGCAGCGGTGAGCCGGGCTGGTTACAGGCTGCGCGCAGCCTGGCGCAGGCGATGATTGGATCTCTGCACGATAAGACTGGCGGAGCCTTCTATGCCACGGTGGCGAGTGCGGACGAGCCATTTCCCGCTCAGAAACCGTTGGAGGCCAACGCGCTGGCCGGACGATTTTTGTACAACCTGAGTGTCTACGACAAGACCCCCGAACTTGCGCAGCTTGCCAGCACTGCAGTTCAGGTTGCCGCTACGCCCGGGCTGGTCCGAAGAGAGGGCAAGGTTACGGCTGAAGCCGGTCTGATGCTTGAGCTGCTGGGGTCAGGATATGTAGAGATTTCTGTAGTGGGCGATCCGGACGATCTCGCTGCGCGAAGTCTTTTTACCGCAGCGCTGCAGCCCTACCATCCACGCAAACTGCTGCACTTCGAAGCCCCTGGTCGTTATCCGGATTCGGATCAGGCCAGCGTTTACATATGCAATCCCGACTTCTGTACGACGCCGATTGTCGAGCCGGATCAGATTGCCATCGCGCTCCAGGATTTTGTTGCTCCCGCGCGAACTGCATACCCCTGACCGGCTGCTGTGGTTGCCCGGGTTCTTGCTGAGCTGTCCGGTAGGGTAAGCTGAAGGTGGATGGCTCGACGGAGAAAGGCATGAACATCGAACAGGTTCGCGAACGGCTGGCACTCAAGGGTGCTCCAGGTTCGCCCTATACGCGAAAGATGCTGGCGCTGTTGCGCTACCGGCGAATTCCCTACCAGTTTCTGGTGGCGACACCTGAAGTGGAAGCCATACTGCCGAAAGCCAAGGTAGCCCTGCTGCCGACTTTTTATTTTCCTGATGATCATGGAGGCGTTGAACCGGTTGTGGATTCAACGCCGATCATTCGGACATTGGAAGACCAATACCCGGGTCGTTCGGTAATTCCGGATGATCCTGCGATCGCCTTTGTCGACTACCTGCTTGAAGACTATGCGGACGAGTGGCTGACCAAAGCGATGTTTCACTATCGATGGCACTACCGCGCGGACATCGAGATGGCCGGATCGGTGCTGCCGCGCTGGCGAAATCTGCGCGCCACCGAAGCAGAACTGGCGCCAATCTCCAAATTCATTTCCGAACGCCAGATCAGTCGGCTCTACGTTGTTGGCAGCAACAACACCACCGCACCAGTCATCGAAGAAAGCTACCAGCGGTTTCTGGAGTTGTTCCGTGCCCATATGGTCAACGGTCCTTTTCTGCTCGGCGGTCGGCCCGGCAGTTCAGACTTCGGCATCTACGGTCAGCTGACCCAGTTGGCGCACTTCGATCCCACCCCTCGGGCGGAAACTCTGTCCCGAGCGCCTCAGGTCTTCGCCTGGGTGGATGTGATGGAAGATCTCAGCGGGCTGGATATGGAATCTGCGCACTGGGTTCCACGCGACAAAATTCCTGACACCCTGCGGGCGCTTCTTGCCGAAGTAGGCCGGGTCTACGTGCCTGCATTGCTCGCTAACGCGGCGGCCGTGGAGGCTGGTGCGGAGCAGGTGGAAACCGAGATTGCCGGCAGGCCCTGGGTACAGCAGCCGTTCCCGTATCAGGCACGCTGCCTGCAGTTGCTGCGTCAGGAGTACGCGCGGCTTGATGGCGAAGATCGTTCAACTGTTGATGGCCTGTTGGCTGGTACAGGCTGTGAAGTGCTGTTTGCGCGGCCGTGAAGGTTACGCAGACATAACAGTTCAGCCTCAAGCGCTCAAATTCTGAGCGCGGATCAGATAACAGTTCGGCAGATTCAGCGGCGTCGGGTGGCGGCGAAGGCGCTGTCGATTGTCAGCCAGAATGCCAGTTTAGTGCGGTTTAAGGGTGACAGTCCGGCGCTTGCGTCCCAGCGCTCGCGCCAGCGCCGGTAGCCGTGATGGCTGCTGAATTTCTGATGCACCCGATCTGAGGCGAGTGATACGCAGCCGGCGGCCAGCAGCAGAAACAGTACCCCCGGGATGACCGGAATCAGCAGGCCGACCACGCCGATGGCCGCAAATACAGCCGCCAGTAGATAAAGCAGCATCTGTTTCATCATATGTTCACAGCCTCCAGGCAAACTTGGTGTTCAGCGTCAATGATCTGACTGCGACCCAGGCGGGACAGTCTTCCCTGCTAGTTGGTTTGCATTAGCTGTGCCAACCATAAGGCATTGAAAAATAAGACTATTTAAATACTAAAAGAATCAGTGATGGTCGAATTCGCGAATAAATAGGCAAAACTCCGAACTTAAACGTTACAAAGCCGTCACTTGTCAGCAGGACGGATTTCGTATCCTCGATTATCGACACTTGAGAGAAAAACTAATCATGCAGGATCTTGTTGGAAAGTCGTTTTCGGTTGGCGACGGGGAGTATCGGGTTGTTGATGTGCGCCGGATGAACGGTGACTCGATGGTGTATGCGGAAGCCACAAAGCGCAGCGTGCAGTCGCCACGACAGCCGCAGCGGATGGCCTTTCACTACGGCGATATCGCGAATCTTCTGTCCACAGTTGACAATAATATTGCCTGACAGGCGCGTGCGCTAGCATCTGTCCAGTACCCGGGCAAAAGGGTGCTGGTACGTCATAGTGCGGTCAGAGATCTGAACTACACTGCTTTTAAAGAAAAGTCAGAAACATATGAATCTGCAGAAGGCAGATAACAGAATTGGCAGTAGACAGAACATGGAACTTGAAGAACTGGCCGAGCCGGATTGGCTCTGTGACGCCGACATTCCCCTCGAAACCCCCGAAGACCCTCACTGGGTAGACGCTTACGAGTTTTGATGCCCTTCTCACCCGAGTCGTGACCAAGTCCGCGGCCGCGCGAGCCTCAATCTGCTGTAATTCGGATGTGCTGAGCGCTGCTCAGCCGCGCGCTGCAATCGAGCTGTCTGAATGAACATCTGCCACAGCCATGCCGCGTTGGGGACCTGATGCAGGTCGTGCCATGAGAACGAGGTGGTTGGATGCTGCCTGACAGATGTGTGTGCAAGGATGACAGACAGTGATGACTGAGTGCGATGACTTTGCAGAGGTTGTGCTGCTGTTCGAACCTGGCTGTGAGGGAATCACGCAGGAACTGCATTTCTCTGATTTCGAGTCTCTGCTTGAAGGTTCCGGCACTCTGGAGCAGTTTGCCGCGAGTATTGTCAATGCGTCGTATGTGCTCGTCGGCAACGCACTGTCCGTTCAGGGTCTGGTTTTCTTCACCTTCCGGGTAGATGAAGACGGCCATGTTGATCCCGCCTTTAATCTACCGCTGCGCTATCTGGTTGAAATGGCTGGTGCCGGGCCTGACCTCGGAACCGGGCCCATCCGCCTGGCTTGCCGTGGAAAATGTCCGGTGCCCTGGCATTCGGTCAATCTCTGGGAGCCAGTTCTGGAGGGCGAAAACAGCGCAGCACAGCTGGCCCAGAAACAGATCTGGCGCAACCGACTGGCGTTGAAGCCCAAAGGGCGTCTGGAGACCGCGACTGAGGAGTTGGAGCTCGAAGACGTGCTGGTTGATCAGCGAAAGCTGGAACAGCGCCTGACCGAAACCTTCGGGGAAAATGGCAAGGTCAATCTCGAAAGTCTGATTCGCCAGCACAGCGAACAGCTTTCGAAAGTCTCCGATCGTTATCGCGGTGACCTCGAACGCCAGCAGCAGGTCTACCTGGATCAGATTCGCAATTGCCGGGATGAAATTCAGAAACTCAAATCTGCGCTGCGCAATGAGCAGGAGCGCAGTCGGCGGCTCCAGCAGCTGTTACGAGGGGACCCCTGATTCAGGCTGCACCGCAGTCAGATCACCCGTGATCGCAGCGACAATCAGGCTGGCCGCCACCAGCAGAAACAGCAGTGCGAAGCCGGTGACGAAGCCCACCATGACTGATCTTAAATTTGAGTGAATCACACCACCGTGTTCGCGGTGATAGCTGATCGCGGCACCCTGCAGCGTGGTGGCAAGAAAGTAAGCAATCGTGCCTTGAACCACCATTGCAACCAGCGCAAAAGTCAGGCTCGGAGCCAGCTGCGACGACAGCATGATCAACAGCAGGTACAGACCACCCCCACCAAAGGCGATTTTGCGCGCCAGACTGTCGCTGCCCAATTCCCGGTAGTTGATATACAGCATCACCACCGCGGCGGCTAAAGAGCACAACATGGTGCTGATGACAATGCCATGCACGGGATACAGCGCGAATTTCTCCGGACTGGGTTTACTTCTCGCAGGAGAGGAGTCGGGTAGTTGGGGTGAATCTGACATCCGGCGATCATCACATATTCCTATCTGCGCGTGAACCGTGCAGCCTGTGATTACCTCTCATTTCGGCTGTCCTGCGAAGACACGAAAATAGCCATCCCGGCACTTTTGCCGCTGATTTCACCAACCGAAATTTAATGTGCGATATCATGGCGATTGAACTGAATTACCGAGACAACTGAAGAGAGACTGTTGATGAGTGAAAGTAGTGAGTTGAGTGATTTCCGCGAGTCCGCCAGCGCGTGGCTGAGCGAAAATTTCCCGGCATCTCTGGCGGGTAAGAGTGTTGGTATGGAAGGCGAGTCGGTAGCGGCCCTTGGCGACGATCTGACTGCGTGGCGCCAGCGCCTGGCCGAGCAGGGCTGGGGTGCACCAACCTGGCCTCGGGAATACGGTGGCGCTGGTCTCAGTCATCCGCAAGTCAAAGTCCTGAATCAGGAAATGGAAAAAGTCGGCGCCTTTAACCCGATTCCGATGATGGCCGGTATGGGGGTCACGATGGTCGGGCCAACGGTTCTCGAATACGGCACCGAAGATCAGAAACTCAAGCATCTGCCCGGGATTGCCAGCGGTGAAATTCGCTGGTGTCTTGGTCTGTCGGAGCCGAATGCCGGATCCGATCTGGCCTCACTGTCAACCAAAGCTGAAGACAACGGTGATCAGTTTGTTCTGAATGGTCAGAAGGTCTGGACCTCGGGTGCGGACATATCGCAATGGTGCGGCGCGCTGGTGCGTACCGATTCGAAAGCAAAAAAACGCGATGGCATCAGTTTTGTCATGCTGCCTATGGACCAGTCGGGCGTAGAAACCCGACCGATCAAGCTCATCGCCGGAGCTTCACCGTTCTGTGAAACCTATTTCAATAATGCCATCGCTGAAAAATCTGATCTGCTCGGAAAACTGAATGACGGCTGGAGTGTGGTCAAGCGTCTGCTCCAGCATGAACGTCAGAGCCAGACCGGTGCGCGCGGTCCGAGCGGCGCGAAGCCTGTGCCGCTGCAGGAAATGGCCAAAAAATATGTTGGCACCAATGCGGATGGCACGCTGGCGGATGTTGATCTTCGGGTCAGGCTCGCCAGTCATCTGATGGATTCCAAAGCTCACGGCCTGACAATTGGACGCATCACAGCGGAAGCCAGAGGCAACGTTGAAGTCAGCGCTGCGGCCTCGATTCTGAAGAATTCTGCGACTCATGTGGCGCAGACGAAGTCTGAGCTGACTATGGAAATCATGGGTGCGCAGGGTCTTGGCTGGGAAGGTGCGGAATTTTCTTCTGAAGAGCTGGGCAGCGTTCGAGAATGGTTGTTTGGCAAAGCCATGTCGATTTATGGCGGGTCGTTCGAAGTTCAGAACAACATCATCTCCAAGAACATTCTCGGTCTTCCTGAAACCACTCAGAAAGGCTGAAGCCGCGCGCAAAGGACGAAACGAATATGGCAGCACTTACAGAAGAACAATCGATGCTCAAAGACCAGGCTTCGGCCTGGGTAGTTGAGCAGTCTCCAGTCGCCAGTTTTCGCGAGATGCGCGACAGCGGCGTCGAAACGGCATTCATTCCCACCTGCTGGCAGTCCATGGTCGACATGGGTTGGACCGGCATCCTAGTCCCCGAACAGTATGGTGGCTCAGATCTCGGTTACCTGACATTCGGTGTGGTCCTCGAACAGCTGGGTCGACAACTGGCGGCATCGCCGCTTTTCGCATCCGCATTGGTCGGTGCGTCTGCTGTGCTGATTGCCGGGTCAGATGAGCAGAAACAGTCACTGTTACCAAAAATTGTTGATGGCACAGAAATTCTGACTCTCGCCGTTGACGAAGGGGCCCATCACGCGCCCGCAGATCTGGCGCTGCGCGCTGAAGCGTCAGCGGATGGCTTTGTGCTCAACGGTACCAAGACCCTCGTGGTGGAAGGCATGTCAGCGACTACGCTGGTAGTCGCCGCTCGCACAGCGAATGGGATAACGCTCTTTGTGGTTCCGGCAGATGCGCCAGGAATCACCCGGCAGCGTCTGACCATGCTGGACAGCCGCGGCTATGCAAACGTTGCTTTTGCGGATGTAGCGATACCTGCCTCAGCAGTGCTCGGCACCGTCGACCAGGGCGCTGAATCTCTGGACGCTATTCTTGATCGGGCTCGGGCCGGGCTTGCCGCAGAAATGCTCGGCACCGCCGCTCAGGCATTTGATCTGACCCTTGATTACCTGAAAACCCGTGAACAGTTTGGTCGGGTGATCGGTTCTTTCCAGGCGCTCGGCCACCGGGCTGCCGGATTGTTCACCAGCATGGAGTTGACCCGTTCCTGTATGGAGGCGGCGCTTCAGGCCATTGACGCCAAGGCTGAGAACGTCCCGGAAATGTGTGCACTGTCCAAGTGCAAAGTTGGCGATTTCCTCCATGAGATGTCTAACCAGCTCATTCAGATCCACGGCGGTATTGGCATGACCGACGAGTTTGATGCAGGTTTCTACCTGAAGCGGGCGCGGGTAGCTGAGCATCTGTTCGGCAACCAGGCATTTCATCGCGAGCGTTACGCGACGCTGCTGGGTTTTTAACTGATCGGGCTATGCCAGAGCAGTGGACATGGCCCGACGTCACCTGTGACCTATCGGCGATAGAGTGGACGGGTTCAACCGGTGAACCCGTTTCGCCCGTCGGTATGACCTGAGCTAGCGGCCGGTGAAGTCCGGCTTGCGCTTCTCTAAAAACGCCTTCACGCCTTCTTCAAAATCTTCGCTTTGAAACATTCCGGCCAGATGGACCATCAGATGGTCTACGGCGGTGTCGTATGATTCTTCCAGACCCATTCGCATCATACGTTTCGTGGTCTGTACAGCCATTGGCGCATTTTCGGCAATTTCTGTGGCCCACTGCATGGCTGTGTCCATCAACTCGTCAGCCGGGACGATGGTGTTGACCAGACCCATTTCCAGACATTCCTCAGCGTTGAGAGTGCGTGCCCGATAGTAGATTTCGGCGGCTTTGGCCCAACCGATCAGTCTGGGCAGCAGCCAGGTGCCGCCACTTTCAGGCACAACGTTGCGTTTTGCGGTTACTGCGGCCATTTTGGCGTTCTCGGAGGCAATACGCATGTCACACAGCAGCGTAATGTCCATCCCATAACCGGCGGCCGCACCGTTTACCGCGCAGATGACCGGGGTGTCGATACTCCACATTACGTTGATCGGCGCATCGCGAAGGTCGAACAGAGCCCGGGGGCGGTTGTTACCTTTGCGGGCCTCCATGTTGTTGCCGGTGTCGATGAGATCCAGACCTGAGCAGAATCCACGCCCGGCACCGGTAAGGATTATGCAGCGGATGTCGGGGTCTTTGTTGGCTTCAACCATTTTGGCTGAAAGCTCATCGAGCATATCTCTGCTGATGGCGTTAAGACGTTCGGGACGATTCAAGGTGATGACCGCGATGCGGTCGTGTTGTTCGACGAGCAGTTCGTCGGTTTTCGAAGGTGAAAGCGCCATTTCTATCTCCCCAGAGTTATGGACTAGTTCAGGCTCAGGCGCAGATACTACGACATGGCGTCGCCAATTGGAGCTACCAGGAGCAATATTGCTTATGTCGAGACCAATACAGCTTGATGATCTGGAGGGGCAACAGTGACAGATTTCTATGATTCTGGTCATCGTGCGCTGCAGCAGGAGTTCGCATCGCAGTCGCTCGCTGATCGACTTGAAACCATTATTGTTCATGAATCACTGGATGAGCGTTCGCGTGCCTTCATCGAACACAGAGATTTTTTCTTTCTCTCCACAGTAGACCAGCAGGGTTTTCCGACCGTGTCTTATAAAGGCGGGGGGCCAGGTTTCGTCCAGGTGACGGACGACAGAACGCTGTTGTTTCCGTGTTTTGATGGCAATGGCATGTGGCTGTCAGCCGGTAACATTGACGCTCAGAGTAAAGTTGGTCTGCTGTTCATTGATTTTGAACAACCCAACCGGCTGCGGGTGCAGGGTCAGGCGAAACTCTGCCGGGATGCAGCGGTGCTGGAACTGTGGCCTGAGGTGGGGCTTGCCGTGGAGGTGGCCATCGCGAAAGCGTGGGTCAACTGTCCACGCTATATTCATCAGATGGCGCGCGTTGACGAAGCTCCGCATGTGCCGAAAGCCGGGGTCAGCACACCAGTGCCCGAATGGAAGTCGATGGACGTGTTTGCTGATGTGGTGCCGCCTGCACCACATCGGGTCAAAAAGGACTGAATGCCTCAGTCAAAGCCTCGAAATGAGGCAACCTCAGCGACCGGACGCCGCGTCGAGACTACCGCGTCTTCCCGTTCAATACCCATCGCCTGAAAGAGCTGAATCGCAATCCCTTCGTCTGGCAGCTTTGACGTGTCATTCACGACCAGTTGCCGCTCTTCAGCCGGAACTGGCGACGTCGACACCTTTTCAGTCTTTCGCGATGAACGCCTCGAACTGAGCTGCATATTCGGGATCCCATCGCGACAAAGCGGAACGGTTCTCGATCAGATCATCGGTGTTCCACTGAATGCGTTTTTCATCCAGCGCGCGGGGCGTTTCGTTATCCGGACACAGAATGTAGAAGTCGCCTCGGTCGAGTGATTCGAACATGAAGTCCACCAGCTGCTCGGGTGACCAGGCTCCGGGTGGCTGTTCGTCGATAAATCGAGCAATCATGCCGGTGTAGGTGAATCCCGGAATCAGCAGATGGGCCTGCAGGCGGCAGTCGTCCATCTGTCGAAACGCGTGAGCCAGACTCTCCGTATATGCCTTAACGCCCGCCTTGGAGAGGTTATAGGCATAGTTTCCGGGTGGGTTGGTGATACCTTGTTTCGATCCTGTGTTGATCACAACGCCTGGCTGGTCGGATTCCAGCATTGCGGGGATGAATGCCTGGCAGCCGTGAATGATGCCCCAGAGATTAATCTCGAGCTGTTTGCGCCATTCTTCAAGATTTTCCCATGGCGCGCCGGCTCGCAGTCCGGCGCCGGCGTTGTTCATCAGGCAATGAACTGCACCCAGGTTCGCCGCGGCAGTTTGTTGCAGCGCTTGGAGCGCTTCGAAATCAGCCACGTCACAGATCTGGGTATAGATCGCTGCGTCAGGGATCTCGCTCAGCGAATCCGCAGCTGCTTCCAGAGCGGCTTCGTCACGGTCGGCGATCAGTACCTTCATCCCCAGTCGGGCAAAACGTTTTGCTGCAGCCAGCCCGATGCCGCTGGCACCCCCGGTAATCACAGCCCCGTTGCCGGGTTTCAGCCAATCAGTCATGGTCTGCTCTCGCTTAAGTCGACACCGGTGAGGTTGGCGGGCTCGCTGGCCATCGCTCTCAGTTGCCGGGTGAGCACACCGGTTCCGCAGCCCACATCAAGTATCCGGTCATCGGGTTTCGGTTCTGCCAGGGTAATTATCCGCTGTGGCCATTGATGAAAAATTGCCGGGACAAAGTAGGTCTCGTAGCCTCTGGCAGCTTCCGGTGTGAGCCCCATTTCATCGGTCATGGTTCGGATTCCTGCTCATTGACGGAGGTCCGGGCTGAGCCTTGCGCAGCGATTCTGGACTGGCTTGAGATAGTGCCAGTGGGCTGTCTCGTTGTCAGCTTTTCGATCTGGTCAACGGGGCGTGAATCTGGGCAAGCCATTGGCGTGGAAATTTCTCGACCTCCCGGTCATAGGTAATCAGTCCGTTGACTTCACCCTCAACGTCGGTGGTCTGAGTGTAGATGGCAGCGCTCAAGCCATCGTTCCGAAAAGCGGCGATGATGGCTTCTGTAGCCTGCTGGTAGGCGGCTTTACTTGCTGCTGCATCATTAAACGTCTGGTAACCCCAGTTGCGCATCTCAGGGTCCCAGAGGTGTTTCTCCATTGGCCAGCCGATCCCGCCATACTCTCCGATGACGCGTGCCCTGATGCTGTCGGCCTCGGGTGGTGTGGGTGCTGGCTGATAGTCGTGTCTGTCGATAATGTCGCCTGTGCCCATGTCCCTCCAGCCGCTGTTGGAATTAATGAGGCGGCTTGAATCAAGCAGGCGGATGCGTTCGGTGAGAGCGCGACTGTCGAACTGCCCCCAGCCTTCATTGTGCAGAACCCAGATCAGGATGCTCGGGTGAGGCCGCAGGCAGCGAATCATCCGCTCCAGTTCCTGCCCGTAGGCCGCGCTGCTGCGATTTGTTCGTAAACCCTCGTCTTCATCGTTGGGTGCAACAAATTGTGCAGGTAGAAAACCGGAGGGCATGTCCTGCCATACCATCATGCCGAGGCGATCGCAGTGGTAGTAGTAGCGGGCGGGTTCGATCTTGATGTGTTTGCGGACGGTGTTGAATCCTGCCGCCTTCAGATATTCGATTTCATACACCATCGCTGCATCCGCTGGAGGTGTGTGCAAACCGTCAGGCCACCAGCCCTGATCGAGGGTACCGAGGTGAAATCGCGCTTCGCCGTTCAGCAGCAGCGTTGGCTGGGCTGTTTTCGGGTGGGCGCCAACTTCGATCCTGCGCAAGCCGAAATAGCCTCGAACCTGATCAAGGCGTTCGCTGCTGCCGATTGCGGCGGCCGCGTAAAAGGCCGCCTCTGTCTTCCCGCGCAGCGGTACCTGGCGCAGCAGCTGAGCAGGTTCCTGCTGATCGTTGTCATCAGGAAGCGGATTATCAATCCGCAATAGTGTGGCGGTAACGTCATACAGGGTTGGGTGTTCGGGTGACCAGAGCTGCGGATCCGGGATCGGCAGGTAAACGTTTCTATCGGCGCGGCCGACCGTCTCTGCAACAATTCGACCATTCAGACTGATTGAAAAATGCGCGGCCAGTACGGGGTCGCGACTGGGCCGATACAGCATCGCCGCCAGCGTGACGCCATCGCAGTCGACGGATGGGTCCAGTTGAAGCTCTTCGATGTGTTGTGCGAAAGGCACCTGTTCCAGCCAGACGGTCTGCCAGATGCCGGTGACCGGCGTATACCAGATGCCCTGTGGCTTCAGATGTTGTTTGCCCCGCGGTTGATCACCCGAGCTGGTGGGGTCTGTGACTGCGACGACCAGCTCGTTGCTACCGGTGTCGACATACTCGGTGATGTCTATGGTGAACGCGTCGAACCCGCCAGTATGGTTTCCAGCCAGGCCGCCATTGATCCAGACGCTGCACTCATAGTCGACTGCGCCGAAGTGCAGCAGGGTCCGCTGGTTTGAATCATTGAGATTGAAGCGGCGCTGGTACCAGAGCCTTTCGCTGGGCGCAAAGGTTCGGGCAACGCCAGACAGAGCAGATTCGATACAGAACGGGACCAGAATTTCACCATCCCAGTGTTGCGGTTGCGGGGCCCGTTTCGGGGCTATCGCGTAGCGCCATTTGCCATTCAGGTTCTGCCATTGATCCCGAACCAGCTGCGGGCGGGGATACTCATCGAGCACCGAATCCTCACTGAGGCTGCGACCCCATTTCGTCAGGTATTGGGATTTCTGCTGTTGCGGATGATCAGTCATCGCGTTGCTGCTGGGCGCCGGGTAGCTTCAGTATCCATGACGTACATCTCGAAAAGTTTCAGTCTCGATTCTCTATGAATAGCGCTACCATTCACAATTGCTTTTTCAGAAACTGGGGTCCAAGCGGCGGTCTGGGGAATTCGGATATCGCGGTGTAGACTCATGAATCTTTTATTACTGGGGAGTTGCGGTGGAGAATATTGAGCTCGCGGAAGCCCTGTTTGCTGCGTTCACCCGCGGTGATGAAAATGCTGTCAGGGGTTTATGCACGACAGACCTGCAGGCGATTCAGAATTATGGTCGGCCCATGTCGATTGATTCCCTCCTGAAGTTTTCTATGGCTGTGCATCGCATCGTCGATGATTTCCGCTATGAAGAGGTGATACGCACCGCAACCACTGATGGGTTTGTCGAAGAACACAGCGTTCGAGGCACGCTTCCGGATGGCAGCGAGCTGAAACTGGCCGCTTGTGTGGTGGCGGAGGTGAAGCAGGGCAAGATCAGCCAGCTGCGTGAATATCTTGACGGATCGGCAGCTGTGGGGCTGATCAGAGCACTTTCTTAAAGCTCAAACGAACTGATTGAGCACGACGTCTGTGTGAACGGCTCTTGTTTTACCGGCCCCGCCCAAAGGCTGATGCTATCAGCAGGCTAACGGGTTTTTGCTGCCGGCGCGCGAAGCCAGTTCATCAGCCAGCCCCGCGGCAGCTCCTCCCCGGTCGCGAGATAGTGGAGTGAATAGGGGTTACTCAGGTTTGCGTGAATGTTCCCTCTTGCGGTCTGGCTGCTGCAGACGAGTATCTCATCGCCTGTGACGATCCGAGTGTCTTCTGGCGGCAGAGCCAGGCGCTGCGCGCCCCGGCGCAGCCATAGCGCAACTGCTTCAGGCGGCCGCTCCCGATGTCTTGAATCCCGCAGCAGATGCCCCAGCTGATAGTCTTCATGGTTGGCCAGATAGGCGTGCACGGCAGGGGCTTGTTGAGCATTCAGCTGCAGCGTCCACAGTGCGGGACTTGACTGGTCTACCGCAGCAGTCAGTCTTGGCAGGAGCTCTTCCGACAGGCTCTGCGGATGTTCCTCCAGATACTCGAGCAGCTCCTGAATCATTGGAGAAATCAGTCTCAGCAGGATTCTGCGTGCGGTAACCAGGCTGGGTTGCATGATCAGATCTGCAGACGCAGCGTTAAAAGCCAGCTCGTTCTCATGGCTGTTCTGACGCACGATCAGACTCGCATGCGGGTTGATGCTGCGGGCTGCAAGCAGAATCGCAAGATTGCTGGAGTCATCGTTGGTCGCCGCGATCACGCCAACGGCCTCGGCCAAACCGGCCAGTTGAAGGTTTGCTCGGGTAGCCAGACCGGTCACCTGTTCCGCTACCTCACTGGTTGCGTTGGGGTCCGGATCAATTACGACCACTTTGACCCCCCAGTCACTGAGGCTGCGGTACAGCCAGCGACCGAGTTGCCCATAGCCGCATAACAGCCAGGTGCCGCGCGGGTAGGACACCAGATTGGACAGATTTACCGGGGCGCCTACCAGCCATTCGTCGAGGGTATGCAGGGGCGGTTTGTGCAGGGCAAAGCCCAGTTCACGGGCAAAGGTTTCATAGGGATCCGCCAGGACCACCGAACCTAACCCGCGCAGCTCTTCCTCATGAGCTCGACTGGTGGAGCGACAGACAATTTCCGCCTTCGGGTTCAGCAGGCGCGTCATCACGGCAATTTTCAGATTCACGTCTTCATTGCCGGTCAGCAGCACAACGCCTTTGCAGTTGTTGCGCTGGATACCGGCGTCAGTAAGATTTTTCGGTACGCTGGCGTCGCCTTCCAGACCTGGAATAGGTACTGAGTAATCGCGCAGCCTGAGAGCTTTGATGCGTTCGATGTCAGTGTCGATAACTACTGCATTCAGACGCTGATCGCTCAAACCCCGGGCCAGCAGGCTGCCGGTGTCACCAAAGCCACAGACTATGAAAAACGGCTCTCTGATGCGGGCTGCGGCCTTCGCGAAACGACTCTGTGCCAGCGCCAGGATGAAGTGCGGATTCTGCACCAGCCGGATGATGGAGCCGATGGCATAGATCCAGGCCACCACACTCATATACAGGCACACGGTTGCCCACATGCGTTGGCCATCACTGAACTCGCTGGGGAGTTCACCAAAACCTGTGGTGGTGGCTGTGTAGGTCATGAAATAGAACGCATGGAAGATACCCATACCTTCACCCTCGACACCCGGAATCATTACCATGACCGCGATTCCCAAGGCGTTGACGCATAACAAAATTGTCAACGGCCGGCGCATCTCCTGGAGCACAATGGCAGTTACTCGGTCGAGATCAGAACCTTTTGACATCGTGCTATCTACCGGAAATCAGTGTGTCACTGACCAGTAGGGTGACCGAAACAATGTTGGCAACCAGTGCACCAACCGCGAGAGAAACTATGGTCGCCGTCGCCAGCGCATCGAGCCCGGCGGTGGTGTCCGCGAAGGTCCAGATCAGGCTGGACGCGATCAGCTGCAGATCGGCAACAAGTGCAGTCGCCAGCAGCAGCGCACCGGTTTGAGAGCGATCACCCAGCTTCAGAATGGTGGCAATCAGATTGACCACCACCGCGGCGAACAGTAACCAGATGTTGTGATGATCCGGAACCGCAATGTCGCCAACAACAAAAGCCACGTTGAGAGTCAGCGCCAACACAATGAAGAAACCGAACAGGACTTTTTCGAGATTCATGACTAACCGTTGCTCCATGGCTGATAGTCAGAATATACGCGCATCATCGGAAGGACTGAAACTGCCTGCATCGGAGCGTTCGGGTCTGACTGCTGGACCGATCATCGCTACGCGGATGAATCAGGTTGAGCGATTATCAGCGCGTAGCGCGCTGATCAGTGCCTGATTGTGTCATCGTTCGTGGGTGCTGGTAGTCGGTTTGTCGAGCTGGGCTGCAGCCACACAGGGGTCTTCGACTCGCAGCTGGAGCAGTTGCTGATAGAACTTCTCCTGGGCATTTCTGAACAGGGGCGGATAGGCCCGGTCAAAACCGAGTCATAGTCGCTCTGGATGTCCAGATCACTCAGATATGTTGAAGACTGACTCGCTTTGTCCCAATCCCGGACGTCAGCCGTCAGCCGTCAGCCGTCAGCCATCAATCGTTGGTCTCGTCCACAGAGTACTGACCGGTCAGTCGTCGCCAGATATGGGCCCAGGACAAGCCAACGGCGAGCACGCCTGCCAGACACACCAGTACGATCCAGGCGATTGCATCCACTGAATCAGCTTTCAACAGACCGTAATCAATGAACACCCAGACGATCGCACCGAGTAGCGCGCAGGTGAGAATAATGCCGAATGTATCCAGCGCATTCCACGTGGCCACCAGCAGAATGCTCCAGCCGATGACGAGCACAACCAATGCGAGAAAGTGCAGGCCGCCCAGTTCACCGGCGGCAAGCGCGCCGCTGAACCAGTCATAGAATGAGTAATCGCTGGGATTGTAGGTGATCAATACCAACGCCAATGGCGCCAGGAAACGCAGCAGCAGGTCCAGCCAGCTGAGGTTTTTATTCTTCTTCTTCGCCATTGAGAATCCTCGGTGATTTCGTCAATTATGCGACTCGCTGGAGCGGACGCAATACTCGGATCCGATACCTCCGCTCAGCAGGGCCAACGGGAAGTCGAAAACCCTACCAGCTCTTGTTGATCGGGCCGATTTTGGTTGTCATGCTGGCTGAGAATTTGGTGCGACTTCAGTGTCGGTCGTTACTCTCGCCTCAGTGTTTGGCGAATCATCAGAGAGAAGCATGCAATCCACTCGTGAGCCTACCGATGCTGCAATCTCGAAGCTGAAGGTGCTTATAGCCGGTGGCGGTATTGGCGGTCTTACCGCAGCGCTATGCCTTGCCGCTCGTGGCCATCATGTGCATGTATTCGAACAGGCTGCCGGGTTTGCGGAGGTTGGTGCGGGTATTCAGCTGTCGCCCAACTGCTCTCGTGTGCTCCACGAGCTGGGTCTTGAGCCCGCATTGCGCGCGCGGGCTTTTCTTCCGGAAGCGACCCAGTTCAGGCATTGGCGTAACGGTAAGGTCATCTCCCAGACCCCACTCGGCGCTGATGCGGTTCAACGCTATGGCATGCCTTACTATCACATGCATCGTGGCGATCTTCTGGCGATTCTGGTGCAGGCAGCACGAAATGCCAGAAACCTGACGCTGCACACCAACGCCCGCGTTGCCAGCTTCACCCAACAATCTCAACGGGTCAGTGTGACTGTGGGTGGGGTGAGCTACGAAGGCGATCTGCTGGTGGGAGCGGATGGTATTCACTCTGTTGTGCGAGCTGCACTGTGGGGAGAAGAGCAGGCCCGCTTTACCGGCAATGTTGCCTGGCGGGCACTGGTCCCGGCAGAGCGAATGCCCCAAGGGCTTATCAAGCCGATGTCTACGGTGTGGTGGGGCCCCGGAAAACACTTTGTGCATTACTACGTGCGCAGAGGAACATTGATCAACTGCGTCTGTGTGGTGGAGAAAGCCGGTTGGGAGGTGGAATCCTGGACTGAGTCGGGAGACTTCGCTGAACTGAAGTCGGATTTCGCGGGTTGGCATCAGGATATCCAGCAACTGATCGATAACGCGCAGAAAGACTCGCTGTTCAAATGGGCTTTATTTGATCGTGCGCCGATGGCGCAATGGGGACGTGATCGGGTGACACTGCTCGGTGATGCCTGTCATCCAACCCTGCCTTTTATGGCACAGGGCGCAGCGATGGCGATTGAAGACTCTGCTGTGCTGGCGGCCTGTGTCAGCGGCGGTGAGGATTCAGCTGCAGACCTGCAGCGCTACGAAGACCTGCGCCGGTCACGTACCGCAGGCATCCAGAACGGGTCTCGTCGCAACGCGACCGTGTTCCACCTTTCCGGCGTGAAAGCCTTTGTGCGCAATCGGGCGGCGCGAGCGGCCGGGCAGGGAGCGATGGATCGCCTGTATCGTTACAATGCTCTGGAAGCAGCAAACACCTGAGATGAGGAAAACAACGTGAACAAAGTTGAAGGTCTCCACCATCTGGCGATATGCACAGCGGATATGAAAGCGCAGATCGAATTTTTCACCGATAGGCTCGGTATGGAGCTGGTTGCCCTTTACTGGATGCATGGTGTCGAGAATACCTGGCACGGATTTCTCAGACTGAACGACGAAAGCGCGATCGCCTTCGTCTGTAATCCGGATATCGGCAAGATCCCGCGGGTGCTTGGTGAATCTCATGCCGGCAACCCCGGAGCGAATTCGGCTGGGGGCACGATGCAGCACCTAGCTTTCAAGGTGAAGAATCACGAGGAACTGATGGCGATGCGCGACCGTCTGCGCGCCAAAGGCGTTCCGGTGATGGGGCCCGTAGACCATGGCATGTGTGTTTCGATGTACTTCGCCGGTCCAGAGGCGTTGTCGCTGGAGTTGAGCTACTCGCTGGAGCCCATCAATGCTCAGGCCTGGATTGATCCGGAAGTCGTCGAACTGGCGGGCATTTCAGCTGAGGAACTGGCGCGCTTCAAATCTCCATCCTCGTTCGAAGATGATGGCGGCAAGGTGCCGCAACCGAATCTGGCTGACGCACCGGGCCCCCATATGACCAACTACCCGGAAGGGGTCTACGAGATGGTGATGGGGGTTCCTGATGAAGCCATGTACAACTCGTTGCCCAGCGAACCGCCGGTAAACGTTAAAGCCTGAGCCGACCTTCGCAATGAGCTGGTGATCAGCGCGCGTTCAGGGTTTTTCGGTGCTGGGCGCGCCGCGTGATGAGTCGTCGGCCAGCATCATGGCTTCGCTCAGGGCCTCCAGCATCCGTACCCGCTGCGGGTCTGTCGCTTTGCGGTCGTGCATCTCGTCAGGGTCTTCTGACAGATTGAACAACTGTTCTTCACCCTTGGAATTCCTGCTGTAGCGGTAGTTGTCCATCAGCAGAGTTCGGGTGCGGGCGGGAATCGGGGTAACTTTGGCGGTGATCATCGGCACGTCGTCTTCGATGAGTACACTGTTTCGAACCGAAGCCTCCGGATCTTCGAGAACGGGCAGGAGGCTGTGACCCTGAATGCCGTCATAGCCTTTGATGTCGCACAGATCCATCAGTGTTGGTCCCAGGTCGATGGAGGCGGCCAGCGATGTGGTTCGCCCTGCGTTCCTCTCAGGCGCGTCAATCACGCAGGGTATCTGCAGCGTGCCTCGATAGTGCATGAAGCCTTTCAGGAAGAGTCCGTGGTCACCCATCATGTCGCCATGATCTGAGGTGAAGACAATGATGGTGTTGTCGCGAATGCCGAGCTTTTCCAGATGGCTGATGATCCGACCAAGGCCTGTATCGATCATACTGATCGTGCCATAGGTGGCGGCGATAGCCTGGCTGAGCAGTTCATCGTTGCCAAAACCGCAGGGTGCAACCCAGTTGCGCTGATCTTTCGGGTCGATCGAAGCAAACAGGCGGATGTGTGCGGGTGCGTCAGTCAGAGGGTCGTGGCGGCTGTCAGGTAGTGGCATTTGTGCCGGATCATATTTATCAAACCATTTCCCCGGAGGCGTCATCGGGTGGTGTGGATCCGGGAAAGAACAGAAGGCCAGCCATGGCTTCTGGCCGCGTTGCGCTTCGTCGATGAACGCAATGGTGCGTTCTGTGACGAAGCTGGTGGAGTGCAGTTCTTCCGGGTAGGGCGGCCGGTAAATCTGTCTCCAGTGGCGCGAGTGGTCACTGCCTGGCGCCAGCGAATCCTGATCAATCAACAGCTCTTCCGGCCGTCCGCCGCGCTCGAGTGCCCACTGCAGGTGGTGGCCGACGATGCGCGCACCATGATCAAGGCTCAGCTCGATATGATCGAAGCCGTAGAAATCCTCAGGATCTTCGGGCAGACCGTCGAGATATCGCTCGAAGTCTTCGACTTCATCCCAACCCGGCTGATACGGCAGTTCGCCTGAGTTTTCCCCGCGAAATGGCACCATCGAGTTTTTGCTGACCCCATGCTGAAGATGGGATTTGCCAATCAGCCCGGTGCGATAGCCGGATTTCCGGAATCGCCGGACAAACGTATTGGCGCTCCACTCCAGGGATCGATCATTGAAAACCACGCCGTGCGCGCTGGGCATCCGTCCGGTCATGATGGTAGATCGGTTTGGCATGCACACCGGGTTGGAGACCCAGGCGTTATCGAACACCATGCCCGATGCAGCAAGTCTGTCCAGATTGGGCGTCTCTACGATCGAGTTGCCCATGAAGCCGCTGTGATCGGCGCGCTGCTGATCGGTGATCACAAACAGCACGTTCATTGGTTTTTGCTGATTCATGGGGGGATTGTAAGCCTGTCTGTGGTCAGGTGTTAACGGCTAGTGGTCTTTCGCGGTGGTCTGATATTGTCGTCGTGCGTCGACAGGGGTGACAAACCCGGGCTATGGTTGCCTCAGAGTTCATTCTGTCTACCAGAGGTCCACATTGGACATAGTCGAACTGCTTGTTGGTATCGCTGAAATTGCTGTAGCGATGGCTGGTTTTACCGGTGTGGTGGTCGCGTTCGGGAGCCGAAGTCAGGGCGCCTGGCATCCGGGCGATCGGCTGCGGCTGGCATTTCTACTCGAAGCCAGCCTCACCGCGGCAGGGTTCTCTCTGCTGGCGCTGCTGGGACTGACAAGCTTAGGGAACGTCGCGCTGATCTGGTGTGTGCTCAGTGGACTATGGCTGGTGTTCACTGGCTGTTCGCTGCACTTTTCGCGACGCCGGATTCGCCGCAATCTGGATCAGCACGATGATGTTGATCGTCTGGCCAATCGCCTGACTTCATCGTTGTTCCTGTCTGTGATGTTGCTTCAGGTTGCGAATATCGTCGTCTGGCAATCGTTTCCCGCTTTTCTGGGGGCGGTGATGCTGAACCTGGTAGGGGCAGCCATGCAGTTCTCCCGACTGATCCGATCCGCGTTCAGGGAGTGACGGTGTCACCTGAACTTCCTGTTTTCGAGACTGTAGTTCGCTCCGGGTTTTCGCTGGCCGTGCTGGTGGCGATCCTGGTCTGGCAGTGGCGGGCACCGTGTCGCGAATTGCACGCCTCTCCCTGGATGCGCTGGCTTTCGAATCTGGGTATGGGTGCACTGAATCGTATACTGCTGCAGTTGCTGCCGCTGACCTGGGCTGCCGTTGTTGTCGCTGACTGGACCGGAGGGGGGCTGCTCAAACAGGTCGGCGCGCCGCTGTGGCTGGCGATTCTGCTATCGCTGATCGTGCTTGATTTCGCCATCTACCTGCAGCATCGGCTGTTTCACGCTGTGCCCTGGCTGTGGTGCCTGCACCGGGTCCACCATAGTGATACAGATTTTGATGTCACAACCGGGGTGCGCTTCCATCCTCTCGAGGCAATGGTGTCGATGTTGATCAAGCTTGTGGTGGTTGTCGTTCTTGGCACGCCGGTCATTGCGATTGTGATCTTCGAAGTGATGCTGAATGCCATGTCCCTGTTTAATCATGGCAACGTGCAGTTGCCTGGTGCGCTTGATGCGACCTTGCGCAGAGTGATTGTGACCCCCGATATGCATCGTGTGCACCATTCGATCCATCACCAAGAGCAGCAACATAATTTTGGCTTCAATCTGTCCTGGTGGGATCGCTGGCTGGGTACCTATCAGGACCAACCCGTGGATGGTCATCGTGGGATGTTGATCGGGGTGGATCAGTTTCGCGCAGACGATGAGCGCCGGCTCTATCGGCTGTTGAGTCAGCCGTTCCGCTAAACGTTCCTCAATCACCGTGAAAGCTGGTTCAGTTCCAGATTCATGAGGGTTGAAAAAGCCAGTCTTCCTCGCACCCTGGATCCGTGGCGAATCGATTTGGATGGTGTTAGTTTTCCAAAGAGAGTTTTTCATGAATAGGGGCAGGGAAGAATGAGCGAATCAATTGAGCTATCTGACAACACGATTCTGGCGGATTTGAATCCCGCCGATCCAAAACTGTTCAGCGCAGAAAAGATACTGCCGTACTTCAAGCAGATGCGGGCAGAACAGCCGGTACACTACTGCAAAGACAGTCCTTATGGACCTTTCTGGTCGGTGACACGCTACAACGACATCATGGCTGTGGACAAAGACTACGAACAGTTTTCATCTGATGCCCATTTCGGCGGCATCATGATCGACGACGATATTGTTGGTGACCCGAACAGCGATTTTTTCGTGAAGAGCTTTATCACCATGGACCCGCCGGAACACGGTCCCCAGAGAAAAGCCGTCAGCAAGATTGTCGCCCCGGCAAGTCTGAACAGTTTTGAGGGTCTGATTCGAGAACGCACAACAACTCTATTGGACTCTCTCCCGGTCGGTGAAGAATTCGATTGGGTGGATACCGTCGCAATTGAGCTGACCACAATGATGTTGGCCACCTTGTTTGATTTTCCGTTCGAGGATCGGCGAAAACTGACGCGCTGGTCGGATGTGACGACGGCAGAAGCTGATTCACCCATCGTCGGCAGCCAGGAACAGCGAATCAGCGAACTGATGGAATGCCTGGAGTATTTCAAGCGTTTGAAGCAGGAGCGTCGGAATGGTCCACCAAATCTCGATCTGGTGACAATGCTTGCTCAGGATGCAGTGACTGCCGACCAGCCTGACTCTCAGTTTCTCGGCAATCTTATGTTGCTCATTGTCGGGGGTAACGACACGACGCGTAACACCATGAGTGGCAGTATCAATGCTTTCCATCAGTATCCGGAGCAATTGGATCTGCTTCGAGCAAAACCTGAACTCCTGAACAACATGGTTTCAGAGGTTGTGCGCTGGCAGACTCCACTGTCACACATGCGGCGTACCGTGACGGTCGATACCAACATCGGCGCGCAACCGGTGAAGAAGGGCGACAAGGTGGTGATGTGGTATTACTCAGGCAATCGCGATGAATCGGTGTTTGATAATGCTGATGCGTTGGATATTACGCGACCGAACGCGCGGGCTACTATTTCGTTTGGCTTTGGGCTGCATCGCTGTCTGGGAATGCGTCTGGCCGAAATGCAGATGCGCGTGCTGTGGCAGGAAATTCTGTCGCGTTGGCAGCGTATTGAGATTACCGGCGATGTCGAACGCGTCGAGTCAAATTTCGTCAACGGCTACGCGAAGATGCCCGTACGCATCGTTGCCTGAGACTCTTCCCACCTAAACTGGGGTCGAACCGAGGTTTCTCTGTTTTCTGAGCAGGAAGGAGAAACCTCGGTTC
>CAKZWF010000035.1 GCA_937921865.1 uncultured Pseudomonadales bacterium
GCCTTCAGCGGCTAAAGAGCCCTCAGCGGATAAAGAGCCCTCAGCGGATAAAGAGCCTTCAGCGGATAAAGAGCCTTCAGCGGATAAAGAGCCTTCAGCGGATAAAGAGCCCTCAGCGGCTAAAGAGCCTTCAGCGGATAAAGAGCCCTCAGCGACTCTTTTCCTCTCGGTTTTTCCTGACTTTTCAGCGTTTTCAGCCCGCTCAACCACATCAGCCGCTACCGTCATACCAGATTTCCAGAGCCAGAAGCCTAAAAGTTATAAAGATAGGAAAAAACGATTCTTCTCAGCAGCCGGCCGCTCGCCTATTTTTACTGCCATGAAAAAGCTTCGCATCCCGGACTACACAAGCGCGCTGGCCCTGCTGGCTTTCGCCGGCTATCTGTTGCTGCCGTTCGTCGCCTGACGATCTGCGGCCCGTCCCCGCGCTGACTCACTGCCCGCAGCAACGGTCAGCTAACCCTTTTCCACCGTTAAGTCTTTCACGCCGACGCACTTGGTCTGGCAGTGACCCGAGCATGCCAATCCCAGAGATTGGTTAACGCCTCATCCGGTTTCAGACCAACAGAACTGCTGGCGAAATCAACACCTGTAAGCGCCGTAATGTCGGCAACGGTATATCGATCCCCGGCGGCGAATTGCCGGTCTGCAAGTTCCTTATCGAAACGCCGGTAAAACGCGTGAACGTTAGCATCACTGGTTTCTTTGGCCTGAGGGTTCTGCGTGAATCGACCCGGCGCCATTTTGGCGACCACCGGCCCATTGACCCAGCTGATGCCAATCTGCGTCCACATCTCCAGCTCGAAGATCCGATTGTGCATCTCTATTGTGCCCAGCTCAAAAGGCGTTGCCCCAAACAGATTCGGCTGCGGATAAACCGCCTCCAGATAACGACAGATCGCGACACTTTCGGCAATGAAGCCCTCATCCGTTTCCAGAACAGGTATCTTGCCGCTGGGGTTCATCGCCAGAAACTCAGGGCTCTTGTGCTCCTGGGCCATCATGTTGACCTGGTGGTACTCCATCTCGATGCCTTTCTCAGCCACAAAGATACGTACCCGTCGCGGATTCGGTGCGGCGGTCATGTCATAAAGTTTCATTGCTTGATTCTCTCTCCCTGTTTCGCACCAGTCTGCCTTCGCGGGGACCGTGTGCACAAGCGGCGACGAGGGTCGATTGGCCTGAAGAACAGTAAAAGAAGTGCGGCCAGCTGATCTTCGTTGCTCTGGTGGTCATACTGTTCACCCTGCTGCCGACGGGGAAACTCACCGGCGGCCTGAGAGCCGGGCTGCTCTATGGCGCCGGCATTGTCGCCGCCTTCTGGACCATGGAGCGGGTAGTCAGTTTGCCGTGGGTTTAACTCAGCCTTCACAGCAATTCTGATATCGTCGGCCCGCCTAGTCACCCGGAATACATTTGATGGCTGATCCTCAACCCGGCCAACGCCTGGTCTTTGGCGCCACCGGCTATATCGGCAGCCATCTGGTACCGCGCCTGCTTGCCGAGGGACTGCCAGTGCGGGCCTGCGGACGCAATTTGAGCACTCTGGAATCCAGACAGTGGTCGGGAGTCGAGCTGTGCGTCGCGGACGCGCTGGAACCCGAATCTCTCGACGCCGCGCTGGCAGATATTGAGATCGCCTACTACCTCGTTCACTCCATGGCTGCGGGCCGCAATTTCGGAGAACTTGATCTCGCCGCTGCTGACAATTTTCAGCAGGCAGCCGCTGCAGCCGGCGTCAGGCAGATCATTTATCTGGGCGGACTGGTTCCGTTGAAGGCCAGCTCCGAACATATCGTCTCGCGGCGGGATACCGGCGAAGCGCTCAGGCGTGGCCAGGTTCCTGTGATCGAACTCCGTGCGGGCATCATTGTCGGGCCTGGCTCCGCAGCATTCGAGGTCATGCGAGATCTGGTTTTTCACCTGCCGATAATGATCACGCCGCGCTGGGTCAGGGCCCGTTCGCAGCCAATCAGCCTCGAAGACCTGCTGCGCACGCTGGTGGAACTTCCGGATCATTGCCCGCACAGCGCCATCTTCGATATCGCCGGTGATGAGACCCTTAGCTACCAGGACATGATGACCACACTGGCAGAGGTTGCCGGACACCGACCGCCGCTGATCATTCCGGTCCCCGTGCTCTCACCGCGCCTGTCATCGTACTGGCTGCGACTGGTGACCTCGGTTCCCTACAATATTGCCCGGGCACTGATTGAAGGCCTGAAACATGACTTCGAGGCGGACGATACGCCATTGCGAAGTCTGCTACCCGGTCCCAGGCAGAGTTTCCGGGAAGCCGTCGCCCAGGCTTTTGAGACTGAAGCCAATCAGGCCCTGGTGTCACGATGGAGCGAAGGGGCATTTGCGGTCCGCCACCAGCGTCGAGACTATGCCTACTACGCAAAACAGGCCAGCGGCAGCGCGCTGAGCCGAGCTCCGGCGGCGGCATTGTGGCGGGTGATCACCAGCATCGGCGGCACCACCCGTTATTTCTATCTGAATCCACTATGGACGCTACGCGAGGTGCTGGACTGGTCAGTCGGCGGACCCGGCCTCAACCATCAGCGCCGGCACCCGATTGAACTGCGGGTCGGCGATCGGATCGATTCCTGGTCGGTCATCGGCATCGAGCCACAATCGCGTCTGAGCCTGGCATTCGGCATGCGGGCACCCGGGGCAGGCATGCTGGAGCTGACGTTAACCCCAAGTACGGATGGGCAAACCCGCGTAACCGCCACCGCCTACTGGCATCCGGCAGGAGTCTGGGGATTGCTTTACTGGTATGCCCTGGCACCCGCGCACCTGATCATCTTCAAAGGCATGACCCGCGAGATCTGCGCGCGTGCTGAAGCATCGTCGCCAGAGCCCACTCTGACGTAGAATTGATCTGTTAATTTTTTAAAGCGCTGACTGACATCAAACTGACCGGCAAACTGTTTCTCATACTCGCCATTTCCAGCGGCACCAGTTGGGCGAATGCTGACTGTGTGGTACTCCTGCACGGGCTGGCCCGAACTTCGTCGGCAATGGACAAGCTCGCAGAAGCGTTCGTCGCAGCCGGCTACCGGGTCAATAACGTTGACTACCCATCGCGCCAGCTACCGATCGAAGAACTGGCGCCGCTGGCAGTAAATACAGGCCTGGAGGGCTGCGGTCAGGCGCAGACCATTCACTTTGTTACCCATTCTCTGGGCGGAATCCTGATCCGCTATTATCTTGAGCATAACTCCATCGCAAACCTGGGCAGAGTGGTCATGCTCGCACCCCCTAACCAGGGCAGCGAAGTGGTCGACACCATTGGCGAGTTGCCCGGCTTTCAATTACTCAACGGACCCGCAGGCGACCAGTTGGGAACCGGCGCCGACAGCATTCCGCGGCAGCTGGGCCCGGTTGAGTTCGAGCTTGGGGTGATTGCCGGCAGCGACACCTTCAATCCGATTCTGTCGTTGTATCTGCCGAATCCTGACGACGGCAAAGTGTCAGTTGCCAGCACCAGGGTGGACGGCATGTCGGACTTCATCGTCCTCCCCTACACCCACACTTTCATGATGCAGGCCGAGGAAGTTCACAGCCAGGCGATAGAATTCATTCGCCACGGCCGCTTCAACTCACCCGGGCCCTGGCGCTGAGTCGCTGCTCAGCTCTCGGCTTCACCGGGATCCAGACCAACTTCCTGAAACTGCAGCTGATTCAGAGTGTAGTAAACGCCTTTGAGATCCATGAGCTCTTCATGAGTACCCAGCTCTTTGACCCGACCATGCTTCAACACCAGCACCCGATCAGCCTCCTGAATGGTCTGCAGTCGGTGCGCAATCAGAATTGACGTCCGCCCGGCCATGATCCGGCGCAGCGCGCTCTGAATAATCTGCTCGGTTTCAGTATCAATACTTGCTGTCGCTTCATCGAGTATCAGGATCTCCGGATCAGCAGCCAGCACCCGGGCAAAAGCCAGCAGCTGCCGCTGGCCCTGCGAGAGATTCTGGCCCCGCTCTACCAGTGGCGTGTCGTAACCCTGTGGCAGGCGCTCAATGAACTGGTCCGCGGCGACCGAACGGGCTGCCTCGATTGCCTGCTCCCGGCTGACTGCCGGATTGCCCAGACTGATGTTGTCGAGAATTGTGCCGCTGAAGATGTGGAAATCCTGCATCACCACACCAATACGGCGACGCACTTCACTGGACGGCACACTGTTCAGATCAACGCCGTCGAGGAATACGGTGTCGTCAGCAAAGTCGTAAAATCGCCCGAGCAGTCTGATCAGGGTACTTTTACCGGACCCGGTAGGCCCGACCACGGCCAGCTTTTCACCAGGTTCGATCATGAGCGAGACATCATGCAGCACCGGCTCATCAACATCGTAGCCAAAAGTAAGGTTGCGGAATTCGAGTCGACCTTCCAGTCGCTCGGGTAACGTCACCGGATGTTCGGGTTCATGCACGTGCTCTGCCCAGTCGAGCGCCTGAAAAATCCGTTCGGCGCTGGCCATGGCGCGAAACAGCACGTTGTACTGCATGCCGAGTACGCGGATGGGCCGAATCAGCATATCCACGAACTGAGTGAACAGAATCACGCTGCCAAGGGAAATTGTTTCCTGCAGCGCGGAACCACCGCCAATCCAGAGAATGACCGCAAGCGCCATGTTCACCATGTTGTCCATGAAAGCGCCGTAACCGGTCTCCATATGGATGGCGTGCATTTCCTGCTGACGATTGGTTTCGTTGATGCCGCGATAAACGCTCAGATTGCGGCTTTCCCGATTGCTCAGCTGGACCACCTGCATGCCGGAGAGGTTTTCCTGAAGATTCTGATTGAGCAGAGAAACGGTATTGCGGATCATTCTGTAGACCCGTCGTGTTGCCCGGCGGAAAAACATGGTAATGACTGCAAATATCGGCACCGCGCACAGCAGATACAGGGTCAGCTCAACATCAATTGCAAACATGATGGCCAACGCCAGGAAAAACGGCACAAATTCCCCGAGCAGCTGCCCTAACCCCTGCAACAGTTCAAACAGTGCCTGGATGTCGTTGGTGATCCGGGTCATCACCCGCCCTACCGCCACCTTGTCATAGAAGGATGCGGGGCGTCCTTCCATGTGTTTGAAAAGATCGTGGCGCAGATCCCGCAGCGCGGTCAGCATGGTGCGCGCAAAACTCACCCGGTGCAGGTGATAAAGCAGATGGCAGAAAATCGTCAGCCCACCATAGAGTACACAGGCGCTGGCCAGATCCGACAGACCCAGAACACTCGCCAGCCAGGCATTGGCTTCATTCATGCCGAAATCAGGAAGCAACGCTTCCGGCTGCTTCATGATGATGCCGTCGATGACCACGCGGGTTATTACCACCGGCAGCAGCACAGCGAGCAACGAGGCAACTAACACCAGCCCGATGCTGAGCGCTGCCAGTCGGCGATGGGGTCGGACCCACTGCAGAATCCGACCCAGGTACTGAAGGTTCAGCGCCTGACCGTGAATGTCAGCTTCAAAGATCGAATGATCCAGTTTTCTGGCAGGCTGTTCCTCAGCATCAGGCATCGCAGCGCTCTGGGTATTCATGATACTTCGACCTCACTGACATCCTGACCACGACCACCAAGTTTCTGAACCGCTTCAAGGTCCGCATAAAAGCCGCCCAGGGCCAGTAGTTCCGCGTGAGTGCCCATCTCCTGAATCCGACCCTCATCCAGCACGATGATCCGATCGGCGTGTCGTGCGGTGGACACCCGGTGAGAAACCAGCATCGTCGTCAGGTTCCGCCGGACCCGCTTGAGCCCGGACAGGATGTGCTCTTCAGTTTCGGTATCGACGGCAGAAAAGCAGTCATCGAGTATCAGCAGCGGCGTTTTCCGGATCAGTCCGCGGGCCAGAGTTGCCCGCTGCTTTTGACCGCCAGACAGGGTAACCCCTCGCTCGCCAAGGATAGTGGCCAGGCCCGTCGGGAATTCGGTAATCGTTTCACCCAGCGCAGCTGCGTCCGCGGATTCGAGAATTTCGTTCTCGTGCCGCTCCGGATCATCGTAGGCAATGTTGTCGCCCAGGCTGTCCGCGAACAAAAATGGGTCCTGCAATACCAGGCAGACCTGCTCACGCAGATACGCCAGCGGATAGTCTTTGATTGGATGATCGTCCAGTAGAAGTTCACCGGAACTCGGATCCAGAAGTCTGACAAACAGACGCAGCAGCGTCGATTTACCGGAACCTACCCGGCCAATGATGGCAATGGTTTCACCAGGATCAACAGAAAAACTGATGTCATCCAGTGCGTTGCGATCTTTGTTTTCGTATTGAAAACTCAAGTTGCGCACGGTGACTTTCCCTGTCAGCTGGGGGTGATCGGGCTGGCCGAGGTCGCGGATTTCAGGTTCATAGTCGAGGATTTCAAAAACCCGGGCAGTGCCTGAAGCACCGCGCTGCCACTGGGTCACCAGCGAACCGGCTTCTCGAACCGGCCACAGCAGCAGCGCCAGATAGGAAAAGAATGCCGCCAGAGTCCCCAGGGTCATCTCGCCGGAATTCACCAGCGTGGTTCCGTAAGCAACGATCACCAGCGTCCCGGAGGCAGCCAGCACCGGCATCAGCGCACCCAGCAGCGATGTGGTGTTGAACAGCTGCATGTTGTACTCGAGGAAGCGGCCGTTGACCACATCAAAGCGTTCCACTTCGCGTTCTTCCTGAGCCATCGCCTGAACGGTCCGTATCCCATTCAGATTCTCCTGAACAAATGTGGACAGTTCAGAAAAACCTTCCTGCACCTGATAACTCTGGGCATAGATCTTTTTGGAGTAGTGCCAGGCTGCCAGCGTGACTATCGGCATCGGTACCAGTATCGCCAGAGTCAGCGGTACCGAGAGATTGAACATGAAGATCAGACCAACGGTAGCGGTGAAGATCAGCACCATTGTCATCCGGGTCGTGCCGGCAATGAACTGGCGTATCAGCGAGATGTCATTGATTGACCGGGCCATCAGATCGCCAATGGTGTAGCGATTGAAAAACACCGGCCCCTGTCGCTGCAGATGGCCGTACACCCTGTTGCGAAGGTCAAACGCTGCAGTCATGCCAATGCGACGGATCAGAATCCGGCTGATGATGGTGACCACCATCTGAGCCAGCACACACGCGACAATTGCCAGTGCCGGAGCAGACAGGGCCTGCACGGCCACTTCCCAGCTGGAGGTTCCAGCGCCAATCTCAGCCTGGCCGGCTGCGATCGCATCGATCCCTTCTTTGACGTAAAGCGGAATCATCGCTTCGAAGATGCGCGCGACCAGCAGACCGGAAATACCGGTCCAGAACGCCCAGGCATGCTGCTGGAAATAGGGCATCAGGCGCAGCAGTACGTTCATTGTCTCGCTGTTGTTTCCGTTCGGATCGCTGGGGAATTCCCCGGGTCGGCAGCAGTGACCAGCACCGGTTCAATTCGTCGGACAGCCAGGATCTGATGGGCCGCAGATCCGGACTACCTGTGAAAACAATAACACATCTGACAACAGGTCCTGACGACCCTGCGTCGCCCCAGCCCTATCTTCAGCAGTTTTCTAACTGCTTATATCCATAATATTCAGTTATTTAGAATCGATATCGAAACAAATTCTGGATTGTCTGTGCTGATCTTTCGTCTCCTCGTCAGCCTGACCACGCCGGCTACGGGTATCCCCGGATTAATTCACGGCTTCAGCTACCTGTCCTTTATCAAGGGTAGTGGGAGCTAACAATAATGACAATGAACCACTTTCCAGCAGCCATATTGCTGGGGTTGGCTGGCGCAGGGCCAATGCTCTGCGGCGCTGAAGAAGCCACCGTTGATGACGTCATCAACGAACGCACAAGCTACCAGTCCGAGGCGCAACGCAGCCAGAGCCGCATCGATGGCCTCGACGACGAGACCCTGACCCTGATTGCACGCTACGGCAGCGAACTGGAACGCTACAGCGATCTGGTCACCTACAACGACAACCTTCGCAATCTGCTGGCCAACCAGCAGCAGGAAAAACAGCGCCTCGCCCGGGAACTGGAAGAGATCGAAGTGTTGCGCCAGGACATTGTGCCGCTGATGGTGGAAATGATCGAAGTGCTTGATCGCTTTATCACTCTCGATCAACCGATGCTGCTCGAAGAACGCCGCGCCAGGCTCACCAAACTCGAAGCCAACATGTCGCGCTCGGATGTGGAGCTGGCAGAAAAATTCCGGCGATTGCTCGAGGCTTATCAGATCGAGGCCGAATACGGCCAGTCGCTCGAGGCCTATGAAGGCACTCTGGACGATCAGGGTGTCCAGCGAACGGTGGATTTTCTGAGGGTTGGACGGGTCGGCCTCTACTACCTGAGCCTGGATCGCCAGAGCGCAGGCATCTGGAACCGGCAGTCTCAGCAATGGCAGGGCCTGCCTGCTGGTGACCTCGACGCAATCGATTATGCCATCCGCGTTGCCCGCAAACAGGCACCGCCAAATCTGTTTGAAGTACCCCTGTGGACCGAGACCGGATCATGAGCTGCCCCCAGATGCTGCTCGTAATTACCCTGCTCGCCTTCGGCTCGGCGCTGGGTCAGGAACAGCCTGCCGCTGATACGCCCGAATCCGCGCCGCTGACCCTGGACGAACTGCTGAATCAGGTTCGCACCGGCACCACAGCCCGCCGCACGGAAATGGCTGTGCGCGAGCAGCGTTTTATTGAGGCCCGGGAAGAACGGGCCCGATTGCTCAGCGAAATTGAGCAGCAACGGCGTGATGCAGAAGCCCTGGCCGATCAGATACGCGCCGACTTCGAGCGCGGTGAAGCAGAGCTGGCCGATCTGGAAACCGAGCTGGAAGATAATGCCGGTGACCTGCGGGAAGTCTTCAACGTCGCCCGCCAGACCGCGGGCGATGCACTGCCCACCTTGCAGAACTCAATGGTTCGTGCCCAGTTTCCGTTAGCCACCGACCTGCTCGACGAACTTTCCACTGGGGATACCACCCCGACCTCCGGGCAACTGCGCGAACTGTGGCTGATGCTGCTCGAAGAGATGAATGAAAGCGGCAAAGTGGCCCGCTTCGAGCGCACGGTCATCGGCGCGGACGGCGTGGAGGCCCGCAGAACTGTCACCCGGATTGGCACCTTTGCCGCCGTGGCCGGCATGATCGAGACCTTTCAGGTCATTACGCTGTTCGGTGCTGGCGATCCGAGATTGATGCCCGGCGGTATCTCCCAGGCTCTGATTACCACGCAGCTGGGGCTCAGCGTGGCGATCCCCCTGCTGCTGGCGCACAGTTTCGTCCAGAGTCGGGTCAATGCGCTGATCGCCACCCTCGACGAATCGGCAGCCGAGATATTCGCGATCAGCCGCAGCGCCCGTGAAGGTGGTTAAGGACATGCTGGCAGACTGGTTCAACAACAGCGACCTGCTCCTCTCCGGGGGTTGGATCGTGGTGCTGATCCTGCTGTTGACCTTCGTCATGTGGGCTTTGATTCTCGATCGATACCTGCTGCTGTTTCGCGACATCCGCCCGCTGGTTGCCGCCACCTTCGAACGCTGGCAGCGCCTGCGGACCAATGATTCAAGATCCAATCGCCGGCTGCGGCTGGCCATTACCGGAAGTTTCCACCACACCCTGGCCCGCTTCCTGACAACCATCAGAGTCATCACCGCCATTCTGCTGTTGCTGGGATTGCTGGGATTGCTGGGTACAGTTGCCGGCATGATCGCCACCTTCGAAGTCATGACAGTATTTGGCACCGGTAACATTCGCGGCATGGCAGACGGCATTTCTCAGGCTCTGGTGACGACCATGGCAGGACTGCTGAAGGCGCTGTCCGGCCTGTATTTCGCCGACGATCTGCAACAGCGCATTGACTCTCAAACCAATCACCTCTCTGAACACCTCAGCATGACCGGGGAGCCTGAGCAATGATTCGTCTGCATACCCGCGAAGAAGGTGGTGATGCAGCCATCAATCTGACACCGCTGATCGACATGGTCTTCATCCTGCTGATCTTCTTTGCGGTGAACTCCACCTTCGTGAAAATCACCGGTGTCGAAGTCGATCAACCGGTCGCCAAGTCGACCACGCTGCAGCCCGCTTCGGTGCTGCTGATTGCGGTGACTGAAACCGGCGATGTGTGGATCGACAAAAAGTCCGTCGATATCCGGCGGGTGCGCGGTGTGGTTGAAAGGCTGCTGCTGGAAAGCCCGGACGCATCCGTGGTGGTTCTTTCGGACGAGGCGTCCCGAACCGGACTGGTCGTCGACGTGATCGATCAGGCCCGCCTGGCGGGGGCTGATCGGGTTGCTCTGGCAGCTGCAGCGCCAGACAGTGAACTCGGCGCCACACGGTGAAACTGCTGCTGGTGGTCGCCGGCGCACTGCTGATCACCTCAGCGATCTATGCCCTGATGGACCATATGATCTCCCGGGATCGCACCAGACTGGTGAACGCTTATGACGCCCAGCCGATCGAATTTACCCGCGCAGCGCTCGAAGAACAGACCCGCACCAAAGACCGACGGAAAAAACCGCCTCAAAAACCTAATAAAATCAAGCGAGTACAATCGAAAGTTGATGCTTCTTTGAGCCGTCTAGCTAACCTGCCGCAGGACTTCGCCGCCTACAATGTCAGCAGCCTGCTCGGCGAAGGGTCGGGCGTTGCGCTGGGTCAGAACCTGCTCGATGGCAGCGCTGAAACCATGGCGATGGTCATGGCCAGTGATCTCACCCCGCTCACCATGCTGCCGCCACAATACCCGCCAGCGGCACTGATGCGCGGCACAGAGGGTTGGGTGCAGGTGTCATTCCTCGTTACCGAAGAAGGGCTGGTGCGGGATCCGGTCGTCATCGACGCCAAACCCCGAGGCACCTTCGAAGACGCGGCAACGGCTGCCGCGGTCCGCTGGCGATTCAGACCGGTCGTGCAGGGCGGAGTTCCGGTGGCGGTCCGGGCATTCATGCAGATCGACTTTATTCTGCCGGAGTCGAGATGAAACGGTCGCTTCCAGAGATCGCCCGGCTGATCTGGCTCAGCACAATTGCGCTATTGACTCTCTTTGCCCCGCTCCAGACTTCTGCTGCGACCCAGGACCCGATGGATCCGCTGCTGGCTCGTCAGCTGATGCGCGTCATGACTGAGGCGGAAGGTGACGTCAGTCAGATGCTGGCCGGACTGGCAGAACTCGCCGAACGCAAACGCCGGCCCGATGACCTGAAGTTCATCATTCGCGAACGCGCAGCACTGCTGATCCAGGAAGAACAGCTCACGGTGGCGCGAACTGAGCTGCAGGCCACCCTGGCCGGTCAGCCGGAAGAGTATGCCCCTGCCCTGCGCTACCTGCTGGGCCAGATTTGTCTGCTGGAGGGGGATGCCAAAGCTGCAATCGAGCCATTGGAGACCTGGGCCCGATATGCGCAGGAACCCGACCCGGCCGGACTGTTTGTGCTCGCCTACGCGCTGGTCCAGCTGGAGCGTTTCGATGCGGCCGCGACCAGGCTCGAATCAATCATTGCGAACGCCAGCATTGTCCGCCCGCAATGGATCGAAGTACTGGCTTACGTTTACGCTCAGCTCGGTCGCACGGATCAGGCAATCACGCTGCTTAATGGCCTGGTTGCCGAACAGCCGGATAAAGCTCGCTGGTGGCGTCAGCTCGCCACCGTTTACCTGATTATCGAAAACGTCCCACGTGGGACCGCAGGCTTCACCGTCGCCAGCGAATTAACGGACATGGAGTTCGCGGATGCCCGCCGACTGTCCCGGCTGTTCGGCTTGCTCGGCCTGCCTGCTGATGGCGCTGAGCTGCTGCAGCAGGCCATCGCTGACAGCCCGGATCCGGTCCGCTACGAAGATCAGATGCTGCTGGCGGAACTGTGGATTGTCGCCCGGGAATTTGACGCCGCCATCGCAGGAAGCGCTGACCGCGGCAACAACCGCCTATGCAGAGCAGGCGCCGCCACTCGTCTACTACCTGCTCGCGGTGGCACAGCTCAATGCCGGGGATCTCGCTGCCGCGGCAAGCGCGATCCAGGTGTTCTCCGAGGACCCCGAATTCAGCCGCCGTGCGGCCTCGCTGCGCGACTATATCCGCAGTGTCGCTGGCAAATGACCGAAACACCCGAGCCAGCACCTGGTCTGCCCAATCTGGCCAACCCCAGAAAGACAGGTGTACTATTTCCGGCAGGGTATATCTGAATGAAAGAGCCTGAAAGGCGCAAGGAGAGAGACATGGACCATGACATTGTGATTCGCGGTGGAACGATCGTTGACGGCACCGGTGCAGACCCGATTACCGGCGACGTCGCCATCGACAACGGCCTGATCACCGCCATCGGCTCGGTGCCAGGCACTGGCAGACAGGAAATCGATGCCTCAGGGCACGTGGTGACCCCGGGATTTGTCGATATCCATACCCACCTTGATGCTCAGATTGGCTGGGATCCGGACATGACTCCAGTCAGCTGGCACGGGGTTACCACCGCGCTGATCGGCAACTGCGGTGTCACCTTCGCGCCCTGCAAACCCGAAGACCGGGAACTGCTCGCGGGCATGATGGAAACCGTGGAAGACATTCCGAAGTCAGCCATTCTCGATGGCCTGGCCTGGGACTGGGAGCAGTACGGGGAATATCTCGACTCCATCGAACGCCTCGGCACCGCTGTGAACGTTGCCGGGCTGGTCGGGCACAGCGCGATCCGCTACTACGTCATGGGTGAGCGTGCGGTAGAAGAACAGGCTACCGACGAAGAAAAACGACAGATGGCTGAGATTACTGCCAAAGCCATAGACGCCGGCGCATTCGGCTTTTCCACCAATCGTTACGAACCTCACAAGGGCCCCGACGGGCGCTCGATTCCTGGAACTTTTGCAGACGTAGAAGAACTGGAAGAAATCGCCAGAGCCGTTGGGCCCAGACGCGGTCTGATGCAGGCAGTAGGCGCGGACTTCGATGTGCTCAAGCGCATCGCCGACACCGAAAACAGTCGGGTGCTGTTCAGCTACGGCACAGGCGACCAGAAAGGTGCCGGACGCTGGTCGGCACAACGTCTGGACGAACTCTGCGAAGGTCGGGATATCACCGCGATTTCACACGTTCGCGGCTCAGGCTACATGTTTGGTCTGCAGTCGGGTCTGCCGGTTCGCGGTCAGACCTGGCGCGATGTTTCTGAAATGGACTTCGAAGGTCGACTGGCAGCGATCAACGACGCGGATATCGCAGCAAAACTCATCGAAGAAGCCAAACAGCCGAAAGCTACCGGTATCCCGATGACCGAGGTATTTTTCTTAGGCGCAGGCGACACACCGAACTACGCCCTGCCCGCTGATGAAAATCTGCAGGCAATGGCCGATGCCGCTGGAGAACACTGGTCAGAGACCTTTCTGCGTCTGACTCGGGAAAGTCACGGTAAAGGACTGTTCAACTTCCGTATGTTTGCGAAAAACATGAAAGAACAGGGTGATCTGTTTCGCAGCGACCATATCTATCCGGGTCTCGGTGACGCCGGCGCCCACGTATCCCAGATCATGGACGCTGGCTGGTCGAGCTTTGTGCTCTCCCACTGGCTGCGCGACACCGGCCACTTCACCCTGCCTGAAGCCATCGAAAAAATGACTTCGGGACCTGCGCGGGTGATCGGTCTTGAGGATCGCGGGGTGTTGAAAGCCGGTATGCGTGCTGATGTGAACGTGATTGACCTGGCAACGGTGGGAGAACGACAGCCCGAACTGGTCCACGATTTTCCGCACGGAGCGCCGCGCTACATTCAGAAGTCGCAGGGTTTCAAAGCCACCATCGTTAACGGTCAGGTGAGTCTCCTCGACGGAGAACTCACCGGCAGTCGAGCAGGACAGGTGTTGCGCCATTCGGCATAGCTTCCAGATCGATCAAGATAGACCGACTGCAATTGAAATGGGCCGCAACAGCGGCCCTTCTTCTTTAGTAACAATGTACTGATAAGCAAACGGCAGGTTTCGATCACGCACCGTTCGCGTCAGGCTGGATGCATCTATGGGTTGCAAAACATGACGTCTGCTGCGCTGTAGCGATTCTGTAATCGGCATTTCATTCACCATCCTCCTCTCTACCCCTAGAAACCAGGTGTTGCGTTGACCGGTTGAAACCGCAGCCGCAAGCAGACGTTTGCCTTGCTGAAACAAACAGTCTGTTTCCAACCCATTTGCGCCTCATGAATTTCTCCCGATCAGCTAATGCCTTCTGAGGCCTTGAGTCAGTAGAGAGGACAGAATTACCGCCGACGATTAAAACCACTGATGCGTTCTGATCATCCTGAAAACCGGAACCCCGCTTGTGACGGGGTTCCGATCGGATCAAACGCTACTGCGGAGTCAGCGTCAGGAGCGCGCGGCTCAGGTAACGACTTTCTATTTTTCGGAACTCATTAGCATCTTTTGCGTAGGCAGCGAAATCGTTGGAGCTCATGAACTCTTCCACCCCCGACAGCAACGTGCCCATGTCTTTGGCCTGAAAGGCCACCCAGTGAGTCCCGGGCACTTCACCCATAGCCACCACAGTCCCTGAGGTCATGTTGCCCGGAAAAGCAGCAGCAGCGTCAGAGTTGAGGATGGTCTCAAGGGCAGTCGTGTATCGACCAGCATCGAACACGGTCATGCCGAACAACATGGTGGCCGATCCTGCACCGCCGAGACTCTCATCGTTGATCTTGCTGTTGGTTTGGGTGAATACGTTTTCCGTTTCGATGGTCGCAGCGTTGCCCATAGCGCTGACAAACGCGGCACGGTCAGCGCTATCCATAGAGGCTTTCATGTCGGCTTCCATAGCTGCCGGGGACGGATAGAACACGGAAACAGTGTGCGTTGCCTGATCCGTGCCATTTGCGACATTCGCGCTCAATGTGACCGTGGAAGACAGTTTTCGCCCCGTGGCCGAATTCCGGTATTTCGTCATAGCTGCGACGACGGCTTCCGGATCAGAAGCGATGACTCCAAAGTATTGACCGTAGATGGTTGGCTCGGCGTGATTGTCTGCTAAGGCGAAACCAGAAATCATGACCGACAGGCACAGAAGAAGTGCTCTTTTCATTGTTAGTCGTCCTTGTCATAGGTAAGTAAAAACGAGGCCTACCGAACCGCACGCCTGCTGACATTCGGAAGCGGTGCGAACTCTCATTGACTCGACCGCGTCCGACGACACATTTCCAGAGACGGGCGATTGATCAACAGTAACAAAACAGCCACAGGGAACATAGGCCATGAGTAATCAAAAGATGGAAGTTTTAACGACAGCAGGATCATGCACTGCACAATACGATGTCCGCTTGCAACCCGGAGCGGTCAGTCGGTCGTAATTGTCGACCCGATCCGTCGAGCCAGATCAGCGAGTTCTGCATCCGCGACTTCAAGAGCGCCATGCTCGTGCATTAGGGCGTGATACTGCTGCTCCTCGAGCGGTACTCCGTGCGGCAGCGGCGCGATGTGCCAGTGAATATGTGTGTTTGCCGATTGACTGCCCAAGCTGAGGATATAAACCCGTTCCGGTTCCATGACCTTCCTGACAGCTTCAGCAACGCAGTAAACGAACGCCTGTAGTTCAAGATACCCAGCCGCACTCATATCCCCCGTAACCTGCTCGAGATGGTCAAGCGGCGCAACCAGCACGTATCCTTCGAGAGTCGGATATTTGTTCATGAATGCGACAGCGTGGCCCGTCCGCGCTACCTCGAAATGCGCGTACCGGGAATTTCCCCGAATGAATTCGCAGATGAAACAGGTTTCGGATTCCGGCTGTAGGCTGGCGGTGTCGAAGGGTTTTCTTTTACGCACGAGTGCAGTCCGCTAATCGTTAGGTCATCGTAGCATCGTCGGGTCTGTTCGGATCGTTCCCGGAAGTACGAGGCCCCGTGGCCACCTTTCGCTGATGGCGGCCTAGGACACAATACCTGCATGGTCGAGATACTGCGCTATCCGGTCCATCAATGCTTGGTCTCGCGAGACATCGAATGGTGGCGCGTTCTGCCAGTCATACGACCAGACGGGTATGCGCCTGAGCTCCTGAGGCTCGCTTCGATACCTAGGAAAGATATGTGCATGAAGTGCGGCTTCGGTGTTCCCGAGAATCTCGTAGTTGATTCGGTAAGCGTCCGTTGCGGACAGCAGCGCGTCTCCGATCACAGACATCTCGTAGAGATACGTCTCGCGCTGTTCCCGAGTCATCGTGTTGAGATCAACTACCACAGGATCGGGCAGAAGGAGTGAGTAGCCTCTCAGGAACTGAACGTCTCCGAGCACAGCCCATCCAGAATGAACGCGAGCGATAGTCTTGGGATTCCGCCCCTGTCGGCAATCTTCCACTCGACGATGAATAAGCGTTGACATTGATGCCTAGCATAGCTCCATTTCAGGTATTCCGTCGTCTGAAGGGAGCGCTTTGCTTGCATGCGCAGGACTTCCGCTTCTGGCCGAAAGCGGACCTTTTTGGGTTATTTCGCTGATGTCCGCTTTGGTGCCCACTCCGGACCTTCGCGTCGTTAAGGATCTGCGATAGCCTCCGCTCATAAGATGGAGGAAAAACAGGATGGATCTTCAGGCTACTTCCCAGCTTCTTGGCAATTTCGGTGAGTTCTTCGGCGCGATTGCGGTTGTAATTACCTTGATGTATCTGGCGCTTCAGGTTCGCCAAGCACACAGACACACGAAGGCAGATATCAACCAGCGATTAAATGACGAGATAGCCGAGCTTAATCGAGACGTTTATCTAAATCCGGAGTTCGCGACCTTGGTAAACAGAGCCTACACAAAGAGCAGTCTAGATGAGCTGGAACCAGAAGAACGGCAACGCATGAGCAGGTATTTTGCTACGGTCCTTAACCGTGGACGGCAGATATACGAACTCAGTAGAGACAACGTAGTAGACGAGCAGACCGAGATACTAGGGACAAGCTTTCTGGCAAGATTTCTCGACCGGCCGATCTTCTTGTCTGCGTGGCAGTCGGTATTGCGGAATTGGTATCCAAAGGACTACGTCGATTACGTTGATAACCTTTCAAAGAGGTAAGACAGCGTCCGATCATGGCCGAAAGCAGACTTATTGCGCGATCGCACATTCCGTCCGCTTCGTACCCATAGCGGCCTGCATGGTTGAGGGCGTGCAACACGCCTAAAGCCGCACTATCCGCCCGATTGATCTTCGGTCTATCCTTGATCAAACCTAATAGCAAAGAGATAGACCATGAAATTGCAAGACCTGGCATCAGTAGCAGAAATCGTGGGCGGAGTTGCCGTAATTGTTTCGCTGATTTACGTCGGTGTTCAGGTTAACGACAATACCTCCGCAATAAGATCTGCGGCTGCAAGTGATGCAACAACAACGATGCAATCTTGGTACGTCGAAATGGGAACTAACCGACAGGCCAGCGACGTCTGGTTCAATGCGATGACAAGCGCGGAGCCACTCCCGCCCCGCGACGAATTCCAGTTTATGATGTCGATGCATGTAGCCATATTGGGTATGCAGAACAGTTATCTTCTCGCTAAGGAAGGTACTTTGGACGCGGAGTTTCGTGAAGCGGTCACCACAGCGATAGTGGCAGTAAAAGATCTTCCCGGTATGAGTCGCTATTGGACTCAAAGAAGGGGATTCTTCCACAGCGGATTCGCAGAATATGTCGATGGGCTACTCGCACAAGATGCTATCGAAACGCTCGATATTTACAAGATGTCAGGTGTAGCGACGGATTCATAATTTCAAGCCGAGCTATGAAAATTCAGGCCGCCATTGGCCGGAAGCGGACATTTTGCCGTGCTGAAATAAAGCGGCCGCTTCCGACCCATAGCTGCCCTGTTCATCGAATGCGATACCAGTCAAAAATGTGAGTATGTAGATGCTTGGATGCAATCGGCACGACGGCAGAGTTTCTGGGTGCGATCGGCGTCGTTGTGAGCTTGTTCTACCTTGGGTCGCAACTTCGTCGCAATTCACGCGCACTTGAGGCTGAAACTAACCAAGCGGTTGCTGACGCCACCCAGGAACGCTTGCTTGCACCGGCCCAGAATTCAGAGTTGGCAGCAGCATTCTCAAAGTCACAAACTGGAGAGAGCCTTTCACCAACACAGGAAACTCAGTTGGCCTTTTTCAGCCGCGCGACGTTCCGCGGCATTCAGAACACTTTCTTCCAGCATCGTAAGGGACTTATATCTGATTAAGTAGGGCGCGACTATGAGCAGGTCTTGATCAACCTGAGCGGCATGCCCCACATAGAGGGCTGGCGGAGTACTGAGCGTAATACATACGATAGTGATTTCGTAAATATCTACGAAGCGCTGATCTCCTCTGCGTCAATCGACTGACCCGGTTTTAGCCATCCTCATTGTAGCTGTTCACTTTAACTCAGATGTTTGCAATGACCTCTGTTGGCCGAAAGCTGTATATTGCCCGGCACAATATAGCGTCTGATTCCGTCCGAGAGCTGCCCTTTCTTACCGGTAACTGCCGGTGTTTCTATCCAACTTAAGCAGCGTCGACCCAGTCGGGATCGATTGCAGAAAACGCTTTGGTCATCCGGCTTATTGGCGAATCCTCGCTCAGCACTTCTTTGGCAATCAAATCTTGGAATCCTGGGCTGTAAATCGAAGACATCTGAGACCACATGCGACGACACGCGGGTGCGGATAAGGCCCACCTCGCGAGATCAATATGGAGGTCGAACTGGTCACGAGAAACAGAACCCAGTTGTTGTTGAAGCCAAAGCACCTCAAACCCTTTCATGATTGTATAGAACCTCTCAACCATTAGTAGGCGCTCCTCCGGTGTCAGCGTTTCCTTTCTCAGGGACTTAAGCACAAGCACGTTGTATTGCTCATTGTGTTCGGTCAATAAATGGAGGTCGCGTAGGTAACTCAATCCGGACCTTTCCGATGAACGAGTATTCTGCCGTATCTGCACAGCCAGATATCCAACTGTAATCAGTACGGCAATCGCCCCCATCAACTCAGCAACAGCACCAAGCGCATCCCACTCCATATGCAAACCCTCGTTATTGCTGGAATTGTACAGGATCAAGCAAGACTGTCCCTTCCCGGCCGATAGCCGACAACTGCGCTGCATAACATCACATCTGCCAGCAACCGAAGAACGATATTGAAGCCAGAAACATCCAAACCATGACATTGTGGGGCACAGAAGTATGGGGAAATGGTCGCCTCGATCTGGTGGATGAACTTGTGGCGCCGGACTACGTCAGGCATGGAGCTAATGGTACTGGAGTTGTTAGTCCTGAAAGCTACGCTAAGGAAATCGAAGCCGGTAGAGCTAATGGATGGCAGTTCACCACCCACGCTGCAGCCATTGACGGTGATTTTATCTGGACACGCTGGTGGTTCGGCGGTCATCGGCCGGACAGAGAAAAGGCCACCGGCAAGGGGATTCAGATCTATCGCCTTGAAAACGGCAAGCTTGCAGAGACCTGGAATATGGCCGAGATACCGGGCGATTCCTGGGCCGATTAGCGTCTCTCCGGAATGTGGCTTCTTGGCCGAAAGCCGACTATTGCGGTGCACCACTGGCGTCTGCCTGCGACCCTAATTGCCGTTACTCGTCGAAGTTCGCCTTGAGAAAGTCGGCCAGAGCAGCATCGATCCCACTTGTTATCGTATCTTTTATGAACTGAATGCTGCTGGCACCAACCCCCGCATTCGTTTGGCTACCGTATTCCAATCCTGCGTACAGCATGGGTTCCCTGTTAATAATCACCGCGAAACCCAGGCTCGAAGAAATACTCCAATCTGACGGCTGGCCGTCTGTCGTCCTGCCTAAGCAGCTGACGTCCAGGTTCATATACAGATCTGGAGTCGAAGCCCAATTCACTGGTTCAACGCTGGAACGGAGGAATTCGCCCTCAAGCACCGCAGAGATTTCTTCTTGTGTGAACGGGCATTCAGGCTGGACAGAGACCAAGTAGCCCAGTTCGTTTGGATTTTCCCGCTGCATCCACGGCTTTGGTTCTGCGAATGTTATGGCCGGTAGCAACAGAATCGCACAGAGTACCCAGCGCATATTCCGATCCTTTTTACATTCTCGACTGACCGAGCATAGGCGCACACTGCAGCATTGTGAAATCCGCGACACCTGCGGGCTGCTGTAGAACCGTCGAGCCATACCCTGAGACGCAATGAGAGCAACTCTATTAGACTCTGCGCTTTCCTCTCCTGGAAGTGACCATGAGCTCAGACATCCTTGCCTCCGGATCGTCCATATCAATTCGAAAACTCGCACTGAGTGATCTGCAGGCGATATCCCGATTCGAGTACTCGGTATCTGTTACAGAGTCTCACTCTGATCCCCGCCGGTTGGCTGAGATCCACAACGAATCGGGTATGTGGCAAGACGAGTCGGGAGCCGTCGCGATTGTCGAAAATTCAACTCAGCGAATGGTCGGTACTCTCCAGTACTACAGATCTGCACCTTGCATCCACGGTTTGGAAATTGGTTACGTTGTGCACCACCCGGACGATCGCCGAAAGGGATACGCAGCAGAAGCATTACGCCTGTTATCCGATCTGCTATTCTCAGCGAGGCCGAATTTCTTTCGACAACAATTGATCATTGAGGTGTGGAACACTCCCTCCTGGAAGGTGGCGGAGCGATCCGGGTTTATCCGCGAAGGGGTATTAAGAAGCTGCGGGTTTGGCGATGGCGATCCAGCGGATTGTTTTGTTTACTCAAGAACCCTGAAGGATTTCTCGCAACAGATCGCCTCAGCCAACGGGCCGGAATAATCGGCCATTGTTGGCCGAAAGCGAAATTTTCCAGAAGATGGGCAAAGCGGAGAACAGACCATGACCGAACCGGAGGCTTTTCTTGAGTGCCGATGTGGAGCCTGCCGAATCACCCTGTGTGACCCGGCTTTGCGTTCACACACGCAATGTTTGTGTTTCGACTGTCGCCAGAGAGGCCTGATCTCAGCAAGCAGAAGTCCGGGTAACTCGCTGCCTGACGCGGTTGCGAACTTTGAACGTGGGATCGATTTACTCTATTTCGCGAACGCTCTGATCGTCGACGAAGCCTCGCGCGATCTACTGGAATTCTCGAAGCTGACGGCTGACGCGTTCAACACCACCGCGATGTCGACTTGCTGCGGAACACTGATGTGCGGAACGCACCCGCTTTACGAGGGCAGGACGATTTCAGTGAATGCCGACAGCTGTTGTGTCACAACGACATCGAGCCTGCCGGTACAGGCCGTCGCCTTCGCCTGTGACATTCCAGATGAACACGCTGCAGCGCTCGTTCAGCGCAGCACAGCGCCAGTGGTCTTCTCGGTCTATGACGAACTCGAGAGTCCGACGATGAAGGCGTTTGTGAGTGCTGTAACCGCACCGATTGCAGCCGGTGCAAGCGCTATCGCGACCACCAGTTTCGAAGAATTGTGTGCGGCCAAACCGCTCACCATTGATAACGCATGCTTTGTCGAAAGCCGCTCAGGGCCATCCTGACAAACCTGGCTGACCAGGCCGGTAAAGTTCCAGCTGGCCGATTGTTGAGGCTACGGCGAGCGCTGCAAACAGGTCGAGCATCCCCGGTAATCGGTTGAAGCATCTTGTCCCAGCAGTTTCCTCTCCATCACCGGAGAGAAAACTGCTGCTGGACTAACAACTCACAGCTGTCCTTCCGGTCCTTCAAGCAGGGTTTTCGCTGCAGGTACACCCATCTCTTTCAGGTTGCTCACCAAAGCCTGCCCTGCCGTGCTGGGATTGACCTGTTTGTCGATTTTCGCAATCGTTCCCTGGCCGTCAATGTAGTAGGTCCAGCGTTTTGCATAACCCATCGGACTCAGCACGCCATAGGCTTTACTGACAGACTTATCCACATCGGACAGGATTGGAAAGGTCGCGTCATTTTTTTCCGCGAAGCCTTTGTTATCTTCCGGCTTGTCGACACTGGCCATGAAGTATTCAACGTCGAAGTTTCTGATTTCCCGGTCACTGTCACGCAGCGCCTTGCATTCAATAGTTCAGCCGCCGGTGAACGCTTTGGGAAAGAAGGCCACAACCACCCACTGGCCGCGCAGTTCGGAAAGTGTATGGGAGTTGCCATCAGAACCCGGCAGAGTCCAGTCAGGCGCGAGGTCGCCAACGCCTGGTTCAGCGTGAGCGGGCAGTGACGTCAGCGTCAGCGTTGCCAACAGGGCAATCGTAAAGGTCATGATTCTTGGCATAGGCCTCTCCTTCAATTGGATCATGGGAATACGCAGCATACTGCGCTTCGGCGTGAGCAGCACGTGAAGGATCTATCGCCCAATGAGCGGTGCCAGCATTTTTTCCAGGCCGTTGACCTTGATTTCATACATCACCGCCATGCGCCGTCCGAGCTGACCTTCCGGAAATCCCTGGTTGTGGAACCACACCAGATAGGGTTCCGGTAACTCAATCAGACGGCGACCCTGATAGCGGCCAAAGGGCATAACCTGATTGACAATTCTGATCAGTTCTTCCGAGTCGCCGAGATCTGCAGGTTCGTCCATCCTCAGCCGCAACCCCGCGCCACGACCGACAGAGTCGGAAAGATCAGAGCCTGGGCAGGACTAGCGATGATGGCCCGCGTGGCGCGCCGCATGCCTCACCGCATGTTGTTCGGCAGTTTCGTTGGCCCGACGACGCGGGTCGAAGTCTCGTCGCAACCGGTCATCGTCGTTACAGCGTCCCGCGCCCGCACGGTTACAGGCTTCGTGCGCATAACCACGCCAGTCTTCGTCCCAGTTACAGGGTCGCCCGTGAATTTCAGCACAACCCGCTGCATCGAAAGGTTGTGCCTGAACCTGCCCGGGTCGGGCTGGCGCCTGGGGGTCAGGAATTGATGCGGCCGCATCCAGCGTCCCGCTGGCATTCATGTCGATGCTGTTGACGTCTTTGCCGTCAATGCGCAGCATCACCACGCCTTTCTGATCAGCCGGCGGCGGCGTGTCAGTCATATGCTCGACACCGTCCGCATCACGCCATTCATAAACTTCCGCAGCGCTGGAACTCAACGCCGTGGCTGCGATGACTGACCAGACGAAGAAGATCGCCGTTCGCTTGATCTGTACCTTTACTGGTTCCATTTGTTCACCTATTTTCCGCACTGACTGGGATTTTCCGGATTATAGAGGGTCAAGCTCGCAACGGGCTGAGCCTGATCACTTTTCACATCTTCGACCAATCCAGCTTCTGCTATGCTCGTCGCCATTCTAGCCAGACGGGAGCCCAAAGTGCCGCTAAAGCTGATCGCAACCGGATTGCTGGGGCTGCTGCTGACTTCAGGCTGTGCGGGTGGAGGCCAGATCTACGAGGAACGCATTACCGAACGCAACGGCATCGAGTACGCATGCGGCGAAGGACCAGGTCTGGAACCATGCCGCGACGCCAACGGTGAAACCTACGAACAGGAGCTGAACCAGGACGGCTACATTGGCCTCGAAGGTACCGATCAGCTGGAAGCGGATGCGCAACGCATCCGCAACGAATCACCCGAAGAGGCTGAACAGACCACCGAACAGCTGGAACAGGAACAGTGGTCTAACTGAGTACTGGCGTCAGGCCACAAAGCCCGGCCAGCTGCTCATGTAATCGATGAAGGCTTCACCCAGCCCCTGCTCCTGCAGATAAGCACGGTTCACAGGCAGATCAGTCTGGCGAAAATCCGCGTTGGCACGAGCCTGATCCGGAAAGTCAGCGTGCAGAATGGCCGCTCGACCCAGCATCACAAAATCGACGCCCTGATCCAGAACGCTCTGGACATCGGCTACACTGCGAATCTTTCCTGCAACACCCAGGCGAACCTGCCCGCGATCGAGTTCGGTAAAACAGGATAAGAGGCTGCGACCACGCATAGACTCCTGCTCAGGCTCCTTGAAAGAATCCCACAGGGACATATCGAGATAATCAATGGCGCCGTCACTCATCAGGCGGCCAGCCAGTTCCGCCACCTCTTCCAGCTGCATCCCGAAACGTTCCGGAGACAATCGCACCCCGAGCTGAAAATCCTCACGACAACGGCTGCGAATCTTCTGGATAATTTCCAGCAGCGGCCGCGCCCTGTTCTGCAGCGAACCGCCAAACTGATCGCTGCGCTGATTGATTTCGCTGCTGAGAAACTGACCAAGTATGTAGCCATGCGCCCCGTGCAGTTCAACGCCGTTGAATCCAGCCTGGTCGGCGCGCTGCGCAGCCAGAACGAAGTCTTCGATCAGCTCTTCTACTTCCTTCGTGGTCAGGCCTCGAGCAGAAAACTCCGCGTTATCCGACGGGCAGACGGGGGCATGGCCAATCAATTCAGCTGGCGAACGCATACCCGCATGATGCAGTTGAACAGACGAAACGCTTCCGGCCGCGTGAATGGCTTCGGCAAGACGGGTCAGTCCTTCCAGATGTTTGTCAGCAAATATGCCGAGCTGCCCAGGAAAGCCTTGCCCTTGTGCCTGCACATGAGCCGCACAGGTCATGGTCAGCGCAAAACCACCTTGCGCGCGCTTCAGCAACCAGTTTTGTTCATCATCAGACAGGACACCATCAGCATGGCTTTGAGAATTGGTCAGTGGTGCCAGCACAAAACGGTTTTTCCATGCCGGTCCACGCTGAAAAGTCAGCGGTTCAAAAGGTGAGGTCATAATTTGCTTTTCTTGGAGATGTCTACCAGCGGATATTGGTACTCAGGATGTCTATTCCGCCGCAGCGATCAGCTTCTGCAGATTGGCCACCGCCGGTGCTGCATTTTCCATCAGCGTCCTCAGCATCGCCAGCTGTTCAGCTGAAGGCGCCTGCGCTTCAGTTGGTTGCTGAGTAAAACCATCCAGGCGTGCGTTCTGCAGCCAGGTCTGCAGCTCAGCATCCTGTCCCCAGCGTGCGGCATTCAGATTGTTGGCCAGACTGGTCTTGAAGAAATCCAGCGTTGAATCCGGATGGGGCACCGGCGTGCACAGCTCATTCTTAACCGCTTCGTCCTGATAGGTCGCTTCCACGTGGCCAATGAACGCTGCACTGAATACCTGCTGGCAGGTGCGCACCGATTGCAGAACCAGCTTGTTGCTGTCAAACACCGGCAGTGCAGCCCGGCGCTCCAGGCCATCCGCGGTGCAGTCAATGTGCAGTGTTGCCCCGGACGTCGCCACGGTGCCTTCGTCCAGGTGAATGGTATCAGCCGCTATACGCTGCACCCGGCCCATTCGGATCACATGGTCAATACGGCGCAGCTGGTCAAGTTCAGCCTGGGTGACAGTCGCGCAGCGGTACATGGTCGGCCAGACGTTTTCATCGAACCGCAGCAAGCCGCCCTGCTCGGCAATCCTCAACAGCGCCTCTTCAACCGATTCGGCGGTGGCAAACACCTCAACCTGCTGTGCAAAACTGCGGCCAATTGAGCTGGCAAACAGTTTACCGGGTTGGATATTCGCGCGATCCAGCAGCCAGGAGTCTCGCGGCATCACCCAGGAAACATTCTCGGCAGACACACCGTTGCGCAACAGAAACAGGCAGGCGTCCATACCCGTTTTTCCGGCCCCCACCACAACGTACCGTTGGTAATGCCCAGTCAACTGAGCGAGCGCATTGGGGGGCGCACAGGCGACACCTTCGTCAACCTGATAACTTGGCGGCCGCATCGACGGCACGGTCACGTTCATGTAGGTGGCATCGACGGTCTTGGCAGCGTTGACCTCAACTGTCTCGCCAGAGACCAGCGATTTGCACCGCCCATCACCAAGATAGTCGGTCATTGGTAAGTAACGCACCCTGCCGGTCGGCAGAAACTGCTGATTCATCACCTGATCGAAATAGGCACAGACTTCACTGTTGGTTGCCAGTTCGTACAGGCCTTTGTTCCAGCCTTCACTATCTATGGTGTCGCTGCCCAACTTGCGGGAATTGACACCATAGAACGCAGATGGCTGATGCAGACGCACAAACGGATAAGCCTGATTCCAGTGGCCGCCCGGTTGATGATGACGATCCACGATAACAACACTGGCGTCGGTCTCGTTCATCAACACGTCGGTGAACGCCATGCCCATGGCACCGGCGCCCACGACCAGATAGTCAGCCTGCAATGATTCAGCCATATGAATTCCTAAATCCCTACTTGATCGTCACTTAACTGTTGCCTGCATGTGTTTAGCCATGGTGTCCGCCCACATCTTGACGATCCGGTCTTCGGCCAGTTTGTTGGTTACGTTGTTCTGTTCCATCATGTTGCCGCCGAAACCCCGATCTGCCTCAGGATCGAGAACCTTGGCTATCATCTGGCTGGACACAGAGTCAAAAATCTCCGCATAAAGGGTCATCTGGCCGGCTGACGCAGCAACAGTACGCACGTTGTTGATCTGCCCCATGGGATCAGGTGCTTCGATGTCCAGATTGATGATGGCAGGCCTGATGATCAGTACATCGTCGCCAGTTTCGGTTTGAGCGACCACTGGGATGCCGTCTTTTTCGAGCTGAGCTGTAAACGCCTTGCGGAACTCAGCCGCAACCCGCTTCTTCATTTTCTCCATATCCTGGTTGGTCACGCGGTTCATGCCATCGTTGTGTTCGCGCTTGTAGTTCTTTTTAAACGCAACGTATGCGTCCACCAGGATTGCCTTGTCATACTTGGTGAAATCAACGTCGGGGAGTTTATAGACCAGCCTCAGGTCTGAGTGATGCACCAGATGCAGACCATGATTGTCCACTTCCGGGGGTTTCTCATTCGCAGCAACAGGGCCTGCGGTGAATGTCAACGTCGCAATACTCACGATTGCCAGTGCCAGCTTGAGATGGTTCATTTCAGTTGCTCCTTGAGTTCAGCAAAGCCTGATCGATTTAAATGTATACCATCCATTTACCCACAGCCAACCGATCCGCTACCTCAGCACAAGCCGATCAGCGTCCCGGGTAAAAGTGCAGATTAGCGCCCACCATGAAAATCCGATTCGGATCAAAGTCACCTTCAAAAAACTGCGAAGATCCAAGTTCAGCACTACCGAGATCCATATAAGTAATGAAGGTCCCGATACGCAGCCGCTTGCTGTGCTGCCAGGAAGCGCTGGTGCCAATTCTGATCTGCCGGTCAACGGGCAGATCAGCGCGTCGATCTTCGTCATCTACCGGGCTTGAGTCATAAGCAACGCCAAACTGCATCTCGAAGCCATCGCTGCGGCGATAGCGGATACCGCTCGAGGCATGCCAGGTGTCTTTCCAGTTGGTCTTGAGAGTTGCCGAATTTTCTTCCCCACTGATCAGGATGTCAGCCAGCTCACTCCAGTTTTCCCAGCCGGCGCCAAGATACAGGGTGTATTCTTCGTTCAGCTTGTGGGCAAGACCGACTCGAACCATTTCCGCGAAGGTCAGGTCAGTATCTACCGAAACTTCCTGAGAACCTAGTGCGACATCGAGATCCAGACCGCCGCTGAAACTCTGGTCAAACTTCGACATATACATGATGCCCAGTCGGGTTTTATCGGTAAATTCATAGATTGCGCCAGCCTGTACGCCAACATTGGTGTCATCGCCGTCAATTGACGCACTGCCATCCGGGCCTCCAGGTTCCTGAAGGTTGGGAATGGCAACATCGAGTTCCAGGTCCGTGTACAGAATCGGCAGCGCCAGACCAAGTGACAATTTCTCTGTCGCCTGCCAGGAGATACCCGGTACCGCCGCAATACCAATTAGCTCCACTTTCTGCGCCTGATAACGCCCTACCCAGTCGTCACCGTAGTCTAAAGACGCCCCAGTAAGACCAGCGATGGCAAACCCCGCTGACCAGCGCTCATTGAGCTTTTTGACGTAGCTGAGCCCTCCTGCGGGCGCAGTGCTGGCAGCCGAACCTCCGTCCCCAGTACCTGCTGCCGGTGTGGTGCTGTCGATATCAAACTCGGTATCACCAATCAGCGCAAAGCCCGACGCAGCAAATTCGTCTTCTTCAAGTAAAGCCATTCCCGCAGGATTGTGAGCCACCGTACCGGCGCTCTCGACGCCAGCTGCTTCACCGGCATTCGCCCGACCCTGGGCAGCGGTGCCAAAATCACGAATCCACAGCCCACCGGCATGAGACCATGCCGAGATCAACAGGAGTGAAGTGCCGAACAACGGTTTGGCGAGATTTTTCATGAATGGGCTACCTAATGCGTTTTTGACCAGGCGCTATGATACTTTCAAATACCCACCTGTGGGGAATAAGGAACGGGGAACATTTCATGGCTGGAAATCAACGACTACACACCCGCACATCACCAGATAATCACCTTCAGACCAGAAATCGTTACCACATAACCTTTCTGCTGCTGGCATTTACCCAGATTGCTTTGATCAGCACAGCCTATAGCGCTGAATTCTCGGAGCGCTGGGAGAACCTGCTGGCCAATGACTCCCTGGCCGCCTGGCGCAACTATCAGTCACAAAACATCTCCGACGGTTGGTCTGTGAGCAATGGAACGCTGCAGAAAACCGGCCGCAACGCGGGTGACCTGATCACGCGCGAGCAGTATTCCGATTTCGAACTGGAACTGGAATGGCGGGTCGAAAACGGCGGCAACAGCGGCATTTTCTTTCGCGCCACCGAAGCTGAACCGCGCATTTACCTGTCCGCGCCGGAAGTCCAGATCCTTGATGACAACCACCACAAAGACGGTCGCAGCCCATTGACGTCCGCGGGATCAAATTACGCCCTGCACCCCGCCCCAAGAGGTGTGGTCAGATCAGCAGGCGCATGGAACCAGGTGAGATTACGGGTTGAAGGCGACCAGGTAAGCCAATGGTTGAACAATCAGCTGATAGTCGAATACCAGCTTGGCAGCGAAGACTGGCAACAGCGGGTAGCGAACAGCAAATTCGCGAAGTGGCCCAGCTATGGCAAAGCGGCCAGCGGGCACATCGGCCTTCAGGATCACGGCGACCCGGTCGCTTTCCGGAATATTCGCATCCGGCGTCTGGAGCCGCCAAAGTGAAGCGCGTCCAGCAACTGCAGAATTGACTTGTGAACGCAGCGGATCAGCACGCCGAAACCAGCTCCCACGACCCTCAGGAATCCCGCAAGCAGTTTGCGCTGCTCCAGACACAACGGTTTCTGCCGCTGTTTCTCACCCAGTTTCTCGGCGCGTTTAACGACAACCTGTTCAAAACCGCATTAACGGTCGTCATCGTCTACGGTCTGGACAGCAGCAACGCCAACCTGCTCACCAACCTGGCGGCCGGCCTGTTCATCCTGCCGTTTTTCCTGTTTTCCGCAGCCGCCGGTCAGTTAGCAGACCGACACGACAAATCCCGCATCATCCGCTTCAGCAAACTCGCCGAGGTGGCGATTATGGCTTTCGGGCTGCTGGCCTGGTCAATAGGCAGCACTGTCCTGCTGTTTGTCGCGCTGCTGTTCATGGGCACTCAGTCAGCGTTTTTCGGCCCGTCCAAGTACGCCATCCTGCCGCAACACCTGGGTGAAACCGAACTGGTTGGCGGTAATGCCCAGCTGGAGATGAGCACTTTCGTCGCCATTCTGATCGGCACCATTATCGGCGGAATACTGTCGACGGCGGAGTCACGCCATCTGGTGGGACCAATCTGTCTGGGTATTGCCGGACTGGGGCTCATCACCAGCTGGCGGATCCCGAGAGCGCCGGCGGCTGCACCCGACCTGAAGATAGACTGGAACCCATTGCGGGCAACCACCACCATGTTCCGTTTTGCCCGCGACAATCACTACAGTGTGCTGCTGTCGATCATGGGCATATCCTGGTTCTGGCTGCTCGGCTCGGCCTACCTGACCCAGATACCCAACTATACCGCCAGCTACCTGCATGGCGGACCGGCAGTGACCACCCTGCTGCTTGGCAGCTTTACCGCCGGCATCGGCCTCGGGGCGCTGCTGTGTGACCGGATGTCCGGACACAAAATCGAAATCGGCCTGGTACCTTTTGGCGCTCTGGGTATCAGCCTGTTCGGTCTGCATCTATCGTCTCACACGCTGGCAGTACCTCTGACGCCCTACGATATCGCCGGGTTTATCGAGGCTGGGGGTCTACCGATCATGTTCGATATCCTCGGTCTGACCCTGTTTGGCGGGTTCTTCATCGTGCCCCTGTATGCATTCGTGCAGCAGCAGTCGCCGCCGGAGCAGAGGGCGCGAATGATTGCACTCAACAACATCATCAATGCTCTGTTCATGGTGGTCGCGGCGCTGTTCGGTGTGGTGATGCTGCAGCTGTCTGGCGTCACGATTCCAGAACTGTTCTGGACCCTGGCGATCATGAACATCGCCGTCAGCCTGTTTGTGTTCAAACAGGTTCCGCTGTTTGCCGCCCGTTTTTTCATCTGGCTGCTGTCCCACAGCATCTATCGGGTGCGTCACGAGGGCCTGACTAACATTCCCGACACCGGGGCAGCGCTGCTGACCTGTAACCACGTCAGTTTCGTCGACACCCTGCTGATCAACGGCGCAATCCGCCGCCCGATCCGTTTCATCATGACCAAACGTATTTTCGACATTCCGGGTTTGAGTTTCGTGTTCAGAACGCTTCGAGCTATCCCGATCGCGTCAAAATCAGAAGATCCGGTCGCGTATGAAGCTGCGTTCGACGAGGTAGATGCAGCCCTCGCCGCCGGAGATCTGGTCTGTATCTTTCCCGAGGGCGCATTGACCACAGATGGTCAGATCCACGAATTCAAACCTGGTATGCAGAAGATTCTGGCCCGCCGTCCTGTTGCGGTGATTCCGCTAGCGCTGCGCGGCCTCTGGGGCAGCCTGTTCTCCGCTCACGGAGGCTTCTTCAAAGGCGGACCAAAGCGCCTGCTGGGGCGGATCGACGTGGTCGCAGGGACACCGATACCCGCCGACCGCGTCACCCCGGAGTCGCTGGCTGGTGTGATCGGGCAGCTGCGTGGCGACAAAGCGTGAAGTGAATTGGCTCCTGCTCCCACAGGTGGCGCGCAATTCCGTGACTATTGTTGGCCCTGAAGGGGCCAACGCGATAACTTAGACAGATCGTCTTATTACTTTTTAATTATCTGGGGAGAACTCATGTCGGATCTGGATGCAGACCTCTTTAACCTGGCCATGTCAGAAGAAGCACAGCCGCTGATGGCTGCGGTAAAGAAGCATATCGAAGACAATGTAGTGCCGATCACCGAAGAATTTTTTGCGCTCAACAACGAAAAGGAAGATCGCTGGTCCTGGCATCCCCGGCAGCTGGAGCTGCTCGACGGTGCGAAAGACAAAGCCAAGGCATCCGGACTGTGGAACTTCTTTCTGCCTGATTCCGAAATTGGCGAAGGTCTGACCAATCTGGACTACGCCTATATTGCCGCGGAACTTGGCAAATACCCGCTGGCGTCAGAAACCCTGAACTGCAGCGCGCCGGATACCGGCAACATGGAAGTTCTCGAACGCGTTGGTACCGAAGCACAGAAAGAGCAGTGGCTGAAACCGCTGTTGAATGGTGATATCCGTTCCGCCTACGCAATGACCGAGCCTGGCCTGCCTTCTTCGGATGCAAAGAACATCAGCACCAGTGCGGTGCTCGAAGGTGATGAATGGGTCATCAATGGAGAAAAATTCTACATCTCCGGTGCCGGTGATCCCCGCTGCAAAATCATGATCACTATGGTCAAAACTGACCCGAACGCGCCACCCAGCAAACAGCAGTCGCAGATCCTGGTACCCACCGACACTCCTGGAGTAGAGATTCTCGAAGGTATGCAGGTGTTCGGGCACGATCATGCACCACGTGGTCATATGCATATCCGCTTCACCGATGTTCGAGTACCAAAAGAAAACATTCTGATGGGTGTCGGGCGCGGCTTCGAAATTTCTCAGGTTCGTCTCGGCCCCGGTCGCATCCACCACTGCATGCGCTCCATCGGTAAAGCTGAAATCGCCCTCGAGCTGATGGTCAAGCGTGGTGCCACCCGGGAAGCCTTCGGCAAACCGATCATCAAACTCGGCAAGAATCTGGAGGTGGTCTCCAGAGCACGGATCGAGATCAATGCGATGCGACTGGCGGTGTTGCAGGCTGCCAAAGCCATGGATGTGCTCGGCAACAAAGAAGCGCGTGTCTATGTCAGCGCGGTCAAAGCCATGGTGCCGGAAAAGGTCTGCCTGATCATCGACCAGGCTATCCAGATCTACGGCGCATCCGGTGTTTCACAGTGGACTCCGCTGGCCGATCTCTACACTGATATGCGCCATCTGCGCTTCGCCGACGGGCCTGACGAAGTTCACCACATGGTGGTGGGTCGGGCCGAAGTCCAGAAGCACGGTCTGTGGTAGGCGGCTGACATGGAATTAGCAGACAAGGTCGCCGTAATCACCGGCGGCAGCGGCGGCATTGGCAAAGCCATGGCCAAAGCCTTTCTACGCGAAGGTGCAAAAGCCGTGGTGCTGGCCGACCTCAGCGAGGAGGCTGTGACGGCTGCCGCAGCCGAAATCGGCTGCGACGGGATTACCTGTGACGTCACCAACGAACAGCAGATCATCAACCTGGTGGAACAGACCCTGAGCAAACACGGTCAGATTGATCTGTTCTGCTCAAATGCCGGCGCTGGCGCTGGCGGCCTGCTTACCGACGCCGACAATACGATCTGGCAGCACCAGTGGGAACTGCACGTGATGTCCCACCTGTACGCAGCCAGGGCCGTATTGCCGCATATGATCGAGCGTGGCAGTGGTTATTTGCTGAATACCGCATCCGCCGCTGGACTGCTCGCAGCCATCGGCTCCGGTCCATATACAGTAACCAAAGCCGCCGCCGTCAAACTGGCAGAATTTCTCGCGATCACCCACGCAGATGACGGCATCAAAGTCTCCGTGCTATGCCCGCAGGGTGTGAATACCGCCATGGCACCTAAAAGTCTCGGCGACGGTCAGACCGATGGCATCATTGAACCCGAGCAACTGGCGCAGTGTGTTGTCGAGACGCTGCGGGAAGAGCGCTTTCACGTACTGCCGCATCCCGAGGTCGAAGAATATGTTCGGCGGAAAGGCGATAACGTCGACCGCTGGCTGGTCGGGATGCAACGGCTGCGCCGCAGTTCGCTGGGTGATGACTGAGTTACCTCATCACCGCATAGAAATACGCTGCACAGGCGTCGTGAATTCAGGATAGGAAGTTGTAATGTCTGAATCCGACCGAAAGAAACGCAAACTGGTCACCACGGGAATGGTCAGTCTGATACTGCTTTCTGCCTGTGGTGGTGGTGGCGGCGGTGGTAGCACTGCTTTCACACCGCCGCCAACACAGACCCAGCCTGACCCCTATGTGCCCGGGGTATTCGAGCCTTCAGAGCGCTTTCGCTATCTGTGCGAAACACCACCCGCCGACCTGCCTGGTACCCAAGGCACTTCGACCGACGAAAACAACTGGCTGCGCTCCTGGAGCAACGAGTTGTACCTGTGGTACGACGAAATTGTCGATCGCAATCCTGCCGATTTTGCCACCGCTGACTATTTTCAGCTGCAGAAAACTGAACTGCTGACCGCATCCGGCGCGCCCAAAGATCGTTTCCATTTCACCATCGGCACCGAAGAGTGGATCGCGCTTTCCCAGTCTGGAGAATCCGCGGGCTATGGTGCCCGTTTCGAACTCATCGCTGCCGCGCCACCTCGACAAGTGGTCACTGCCTATGTTGATGCCGGAACACCCGCCGCCGCCGCAACCCTTAGCCGCGGAACAGAAATTGTCGCGATCAACGGCGAAGAAGTTGCCACCACCAGCAATGTCGATCTGCTCAACGATGCTCTGTTCCCGACCAGCGAAGGCCTCACCTACGCCTTCACTGTGCTCGATCCGGGCGCCGCCAGCACCCGCACGGTCAATCTGACCTCAGCAATTGTGACCACAGATCCGGTCAACGTGGTCAGTGTGACGGACACAGCCAGCGGGCCGGTGGGCTATGTATCTTTTACTGACCATATCGCCACATCGGAAGCAGAGCTTATAGCAGCAGTGAATCAACTGAGTGCAGCCAACATTACCGATCTGGTTCTGGACCTTCGCTACAACAGCGGCGGATTTCTGGACATCGCCAACGAACTGGCCTTCATGATCGCGGGCCCGGTCGCCACCACCGGCCAGGTCTTCGATGAAATTCAGTTCAACGACAAATATCCCGACCGCAACCCCGTCACCAACGAGCTGCTGGAACCGGATCTGTTTCACACCACAACCCAGGGCTTTTCGACCAACCCGGGTCAACCGCTGCCCAGCCTGAGTCTCAACCGGGTGTTCGTCATCACCAGCGCCAGCACCTGCAGCGCCAGTGAAACCATCGTCAACGGCCTGCAGGGCATCGGCACTGAAGTCATTCAGATCGGCACAACCACCTGCGGCAAGCCCTATGGCTTTTATGCGTTCGACAACTGCGGCATGAGCTATTTCTCGATCCAGTTCAGAGGCGTGAATGCCCTGGGCTTCGGCGATTACACCGACGGTTTTTCACCAACAAACGTCAATGGAATTGAAGGTGTACCCGTACCCGGCTGTGAAGTTGCCGACGACTACACCCGACAACTCGGTGATCCCGATGAACAGAATTTCGCAGTGGCGTTGAGCTATCGAGAAACCGACCTTTGCCCGGTGCTCCCAGCCGCCGCACAGTCTTCGCTGCGACTGTCCAAATATCCCGGCGATCCCGAACAGGTTATTACACGCCCGCCGTTTCCGGGCACAGTGAGGTTACCCCGATGAAATTTCTTAGCGCTATCAGCCTGATCATGCTTGCAGCCTGTCAGACAGCCACACCGCCCCAAGACTCTGCGGTCATCGTCGACTCCAGCCCCCAGATGCTGGAGGAACTGGAAAAAACCATGACTACAGCGCTGTTCGGCGTGCCAATAAAGCTGTCAGCGGGCGCATTCACCACGCCCACCATACTGACCCTCGAACCGCAGATGCAGCACACGCCTGCCGGACGCCTGGCCACTGGCAGGACTGTAACCCGTCCTGAGCAGTTTCGATTGATTGCCACCGCTGATGGCTGCGTTCTTGAACATGTGAACAGCGGCGAACGGTTTACCCTTCGCGTTACGCACTGCCGAACGGAGTAGACACTTGGACTTGGGACTCAAAGATCGAACAGGCATCGTAGTGGGCGGCAGTCGCGGGATCGGCAAGGCTATTGCGTTGGCACTCGCGGACGAAGGTATGAATCTGGTCATCGCAGCCCGGAATCCACAGCGACTGGATGATACGGTCAAAGAAATCGCCGCAAGCAGCGGCACAACAATCACCGGAATCGCCTGCGATGTCCGCGATCGCGAGCAGGTAGACGCGATGGTTGAGAATGCTGTCGCGCAACTCGGTTCATTGAATGTGCTGATCAACAGCGGATCTGCACCAGGTGGATCAAGCACTGCCACCGGCTATATCGAAACGATTGTCGACGAGGATCTGCTCGAAGACTTCAACATTAAATACCTGGGCGCACTGCGCTGCTCACGCGCGAGCATTCCACATCTGCAGCGTGCCGGCTGGGGCCGCATCATCAACATCAGCGGGCTGAATGCGCGCATTGCCGGCAACCTCTCCGGTGGTGCGCGCAACGGATCACTGGTTCATCTCACCAAAACTCTCGCGAATCAGCTGGGCCGAGACGGCATCACCGTCAACTGCATCCATCCCGGGATCACCCGAACCGAGCGGACCCCCGCCCTTCTCGAAGCACGCGGACAACGCAGCGGTCAGAGCGCCGTCGACGTCGAGAACAGCGACTATGCGAAAGGCAGTCCGCGCAGCAACGCCATCGGGCGTATGGTAGATGCCAGTGAAATCGCTCACCTGGCAACTTTTCTGTGTTCGGATAAAGCCTGGTCTGTGACCGGTGAGGTCATTGCCGCAGACGGTGGTGGCTCCAACGCGGTCTACTACTGAGACCTCAACAAGATATCCACTGTTTTATTGAGCGCAGCAATAGCGCTCAGCGCAGATAACCACTTTGTTTATGTAAAACCTCACTGGCCTGATCGACCAGCTCAGCGATGATCTGCGCAACCGGACGAACTTCTTCAAAGTAGCCGATGCTCTGCCCGGCCCCGGAATGAATCAACGGCTCGATGTCGTGTTCCTCAATGGCGCCCAGAAGGTCGCCAACCAGAACATCCTGATAGGGCATCTTCAAAGGCGCAGGGGCATCGGCCGCTTCCCATTCCTGACTCCAGGCGGTGCGAACCTGACGGAAAGTTTTACCGCTTTCTGAACGTGTGATCACCGTATCACCGCTACCGGCCGCGATCAGCTTGTCACGGTTAACTGGATGCATATGTCGTTGATGTTCTTCCGAGAGCAACCACGCAGTGCCCATCCAGACCCCGGCTGCACCCATGGCCATTGCCGCAGCAATATGCCTCCCGGTCGCCACCCCTCCGGCAACAAGCACCGGCACGTCACCGGCGGCGTCCACAATCTGGGGCACCAGCGAATAGGTGCCAATCGGGCCGGTGTGGGCACCGGCGTCATAGCCCTGAGCGACCAGCATCTCTACACCGGCCTGAAGTGCACGGGGCACATGGTGGGGACTGCCAATCAGCGCCAGGGTAGTCTTGCCTCGCCTTTTCGCCTCCGCGACCGCCTCAGGTGGTGAGCCAATCCCACAGGCGAACATATCCACATCCGAATCCAGTACCGCCTGCAGTTGAGCGGCTTCGATTTCCGCCGACCGGATAAAACGGGTGCGCATGCCCGGACCGCTCGCCGGCGGCACCTGGTACTTCTCAATCATTTGAGCCACAAAGTCTTTGTGGGCTTGTGGAATCTGAGCTTCGATCGCGTCTCTACTGTTGTGCTCGGGCATACCCGGTGGCAGCACCAGATCCACGCCAAACGGGCGATCGCCTACCAGTGTGCGTATCTCCGCCAGCTCAGTGGCAATTTCCTCAGGAAATCGCCTGGTGGCACCATAAACGCCATAACCACCCGCATTGCTGATGGCCGCTACGGTTGCAACGTCATGAGCAAAACCGAATATCGGGTAGCGAATACCCAGTTGTTCACACAGTGGTGACCAGAGTTGTTTCACGCGAGCTTCCTCCAACAATAAGCTGTATTTGTCCCTAAACGTGGTCCCCGATCATTCGCAAACGGCCCGCCCCGGACTTCAGGTCATCGAGAATGACATACAGGCTCGGGATCAGCACCAGGGTGATCAACGTAGCAAAGACAATACCAAAGCCAAGTGAGACCGCCATCGGCGTGACAATCTGCGCAGACAGACTGGACTCAAGCAGGATTGGGATGAGCCCGAAAAACGTGGTCAGCGAAGTCAACACAATCGCCCGGAACCGCTCGGTCCCAGCATTAACCACAGCCTGCTCGACAGGAGTGCCAGACTCAACAGACTTGTTAATGAAGTCGACCATGATGATGCTGTCGTTAACAACCACACCCGCCAGAGCCACCAGACCGAAGAGCGACAACGCACTGAAAGGAATACCAACCAGAAGATGACCGATCAGCGCCCCGATCATGCCAAACGGAATCACCCCCATGATAATCAGCGGCTGGACATAAGAACGAAGCGGTATCGCCATCAACGCATAAATCGCAAACAAACCCAGACCCCCGGTATAGATAAGTCGGACAATGAGTTCCTGTTCTTCTTCACTGGCGCCACCCAGTTGCATCGTCACACTGGGAAATTCCTCGCGTAGTACCTGCTGGAAACTACCCTGAAGAATGTCACTGACAATGTCCGCAGCCTGAGCGCTATCTTCATCTAAGTCTGCCGAGACCTCTATCGAGCGATCGCCGCCGATCCGAACAATCGCTGACGGGCTCAAGCGTCGATCGACAGCGGCAACCGCAGAAAAAGGCACCTCATCACCGTCTGCAGTTCGCACAAACATTGACTCGAGATTGCCCATAGAGCGGCGTTCACTTTCCGGATAACGAACCATCACCCGGACTTCTTCGCCCCCGCGCTGGAGACGTTGCGCCTCAACACCATAGAAAGCTGCTCGAACCTGGCTGGCAAGATCCCTCAGAGACAGCCCAAGGGCTTCGCCAGAGCTCGTTATCTGGATATCCAGTTCAGGAATCGCGCCCTGGCCGGAGTTTTCGATGCCATACACACCCTGGTACTGGCGCAGTATCTCCTGCAGCTGTTCAGCTGCCCCGCGAAGCTCTCTTTCATTGCTACCTAGCAGCCGAAAACTGAGGTCACCGGTACCCCCGTGAGAGCGCTGGGCGCCACTGATTTCGAGTTTTCTGGTCCCGACTATTTCGCCGACGCTCTCGCGCCAGAGTCTGGCAACAGCTGTCGGGTCGACGTTCTCGTGGGTACGCAGGTCTGCGACGATCTGACCATTTGCACCAAAGGTGAATGCAATCATGTTCTGCAGGAACTGTTCGTCTTCCGGCAGCGCTTCATTCAGTTCCAGCAATGCATCCGCAACAGTGCTGACTACCCGTACTGTCTGCGCCGAAGATGAACCTTCCACCAGCTCAATCTGCGCCATCGCAAAATCTGCGGAGAGATCTGGAAACATCACGGTGCGCACATAGGGACCCAGGGTGAATCCCAGCGCCAGGATCAAAGAGCCAAGAAATATCGCCGTCGTGGTGTAGCGATGTTCTACCGCCCGCTGCAGCGCAGGCTGATAATAGTTTTTCACCCAGCGACGCATGGCATCGGAAAATCGTTGCTGAAAGACTCTAATACTGAACCTGTTCGCATCCTGCAGCGGCGGCAGTTCGCGCATGCTGGCCAGGTGAGCGGGTAGAATCAGCTTTGACTCAACCAGCGAAAAAACCAGACATAGAATAACGACCCAGCCGATGGAAGCAGGGACTGCTCCAAAGTTGCCCGGCACAAACAGCAACGGCGTAAATGTGGCAATGGTGGTCAGGACTCCAAATGTCGCCGGTACCGCGACCCGTCTGGCCCCTCGTATCACGGTATCGACACTGTGCCCGTCCCGTTCCAGCGAGGTCTGAACACTTTCGCCAATAACGATGGCGTCGTCGACTACGATGCCGAGCACAAGAATGAAGCCGAACAGGCTGATCATGTTGATTGAGCCGCCTATGCCCGGCAGCAGGGCTAGTGCCCCAAGAAAAGCGACCGGTATCCCCAACATCACCCAGAACGCCAGTTGGATCCGCAGAAACAGACCCAGCATCAGCAACACCAGCAGCGCACCAAACGCCATATTGGAGAGCATCATGTTGAGCGTCGCATTAAGGTATTCGGTGCTGTCGAGCCAGTAATCAAGATGAATGCCGGGAGGTAACCTGGACTTCCGTTGCTCGACATAGTCACGAACCTGGCGGGATATCTCGATCTGGTTCTGATCGGCAACTGCAGAGACAGTTACCCCGACACTGGGTTGACCGTTAAACAGCGAATAGAAGTCCTGCTCGACAAATCCATCACGGACTTGAGCCACATCACCCAGCGTCAGGCGGGTTCCATCAGATCGCTTGATCAGCACAATGCGTTCGAACTCAGCCTGCTGGTAAGCCTGACCCTGGGTCCGCAACAGAATGTCACCCGACTCAGTACGGATTGAGCCGGCGCCGATATCCACCGAGGTGGCCTGGATCGCCCGGGCCACCTGGGCGAGTGTCAGTCCATACTGACGCAATGAATCCTCATCGATATCAATACTGATCTCGTAGGCCCGAGCACCAGCGAGTTCAGCTTTGGTAACGCTTGGCAGGTTGAGAATTTCTTCGCGGATCTCCTGGGCCAGAGCTTTCAGGCCACGTTCGTCCAGATCACCATAGACCTGAACATTGATTGCGCCCTTCTCTATCAGAGAACGGGAGATTATTGGCCGCTCCGCATCACCCGGCATGCTGACAATTCGATCAACCGCGAGTTTTACGTCATCCATGACCGCCTGAAGGTCATAACGGTTTTCGATCTCCAGAGTGACGATGCCAATGCTCTGACGGGAGACTGATCGCATCTCCTCAATGCCATCAATGTCTCGAACTGCCTCTTCTATACGCGCCACCACGCCAGTTTCCACTTCACCCGGCGAAGCCCCTGGATAGGGCACATTGATGGTGATCGAGTTCGACTCGATGTCGGGATTAACCTGGGTGCGGATGGTGAACGCCGCCACCAGTCCGCCGATGATGATGACAATCATCAGCAGATTCGCAGCCACATGGTTTCTGGCGAACCAGGAAATGACGCCGGAGCGGGTGTCAAGGGAACGGGTATCAGTCATGATTCGGGACCAGCATAGTTTTTAATCACCGCCATCATCCTGATTGGAAAACCGCACCACGGTGCCCGGCAGCGGATTCTCCAGCGTAGTCAGGCATACCAGCGCAACGCCTTCGAGGCCACTATCGATGTATATTCTGTCTTCATCTGCGCGCAACACGCTCACCTGCCTGGGCAGCAGTTCGTTGTTGCCCCCCACTGTCCAGACCCGATTGTCGGCCCTGAGGACGTTCCTTGGCAGCACCACAATATTGTCTACGTCGCGCCCGGCGATGGATGCTTCGACGAAGGTACCGACCCGCAGCGGGTACGGCCAGCTTTGCGAGCGCCTGTTGTAAGGATCTTCAATTCTCGCCACGGCATACAGCACCCGACTCTTTGCATCAAACACGCCTTCAGTGCGGACAATCTCGCCATACCAGGTCTGTACCTCATCACCTAACTCCGCACTGAGTTCGACACGCGGAGAACTCTCAAGGTCAATGTACGGTAATTCCCGGTCAGGTAGCGGCAACCGTACTTCGACGGCATCAACAGCAAAGACTTCCGCCAGCATCGTCCCACCACTGACAAATTGACCAACATCTGAAAGCTTGGCTTTGATCATGCCATTGTACGGTGCACGGATGACAGTCCGATCAAGATCACCCTGGCGCTTTTCCAGATCCGCTATCGCAAACTCGAGATTCGCTTTGGCCTCCGCAAGTTGCGGTTTACGCAGCGCAAGATCTGTCGCCGCCTGGTCCGGGCGCATAGCTTCAGTTCGGCGAGCATAATCAGCCTGCCCCTGCTCTTGAGTGACCTTGGTGCGGGCTGCTGCTATTGCCGACTCTGCCCTCTTCAACTCAGCCTTGTAGTTGCGATCATCAATCCGTAACAGCACATCGCCCTGCTCGAAGAAGCCTCCTGATTCGAAATTCTCAGCAACTTCAATAATCTGGCCGGACACTTCCGAAACCAGCGTCGTCTGGGTGCGCGGACTCACAGTGCCATTGACCTGGACACTGAGATTGACGTTGCGCCGCTCGACTGCGACCACGTCAACGAGCAGAACGGGTGGATCAGGATTGCGGACCGATGGATCCGGTGTCTGCAATGCCATCCAGATCGCAACGGACAGACACACGGACAAAATCACCACGGGAAGCAGAAGCTTCTTCATAACACCAGTTTCATATTTTCAATCTGAATACTACCAAGGCTGTTGTTCGCAGGGACTGATCCAGGATAGCGACTTTACCACTTTAGGATCACGCCCACATCGGCTCCGGCCGGCCATCCACTGTTACTCGACGAGGCAATCCCAGGCAGCTCCCCATAAATACAGTTTTATATGGTTATATTTCTACAGGTATACAGTTATACTTTTAAGCTTGAGCTGGAGACCGGCAACAACCGACCGAAGAGGACGACTGCCAGAGGTTCAATGGCTCAGAAGATCTAACAACCAACAAAAATTCTGATTTGTTCTAAGGAGCTGACAGGGATGAGTATCATCACCATGGCCACCACCAAAGGTGGGGCCGGGAAAACGACAGTCGCGCAGATGATCATCGGCGCTGTGCACAATCTTGGTTATTCGATAGGGGTGGTCGACACGGACGAAAACCAGACCTTATCCAACTGGCTCGACAGCAACACCAACATGGCTATCGACTACAAAGTGGTACTCGAAGAGTCCAAAGTGGTTGAGGTGGCGCAGAAAATGAGCCGCAAACACGATCTCGTCATTATCGACACACCCGGCGCGCAATCGCAGGCTTCGGTATTCGCAATTGGCTGTGCAGACCTCGTGATCGTACCGCTGCAGTTGTCGAAAGCCGACGTGGTGCAGGCACAGAAGACCTACGAGCTTGTTAAAAGCACAGCGCACATGACCAGCCGCACGATTCCCGCTCAGCTGCTGTTTACCAACTACACACCAAAAACCAAGATCGCGAAAAAAGTTCGTCAACAGGTTAAAGAACTCGGACTACCGACCTTCAACACCCGCTTCCATCATCTGGTGGCTTACAAGGAACTGACCTTCAGCGGCAAGATTCCCAGAAAAGGAACCGCCGGCGCACAGGGTCAGCTGCTGGTCCAGGAGATTGCTGATTTGGGCCTGATGCCGTTCCTGCAGGAATTCAGACGCGCTTCATGACAGCCAATTCCCGCAACAGCAAACGCGCTCGCAGTGTGGAAGCCAAGGCGAAAAGCCCGAAGTCTCCACTGATGTCGGAGCGCGGTGAGCGGCAATCTCAGGTCACGCTGCAGATGCGCGAATCGCTGCACAAGGAGCTGGCCAGAAAAGCCTTTGATTCCGGAATGACCATGCGCGGATACATCATGAACGCATTGCGGAGAAGCGGCTTAAAGGTCACCGACGCCGATCTTGTCGACCGACGTCGCCGCTGAGCCAGATCACCTCCCCGTGTAGGGCTCCTGACATGCCTGATCAGTAGCCCCCTGTTATTGTCTTTGGTATCTGAAAAAAGCAACCACCCACCCGGATCACACAACAGGTTGCACCTCATACCCGTCTGCGCGATTACACCGAACGAGTAACGGCCAGCGTTGCTGTCTACGGTCGAGCGCTGTAGCGACTTAACGCAAGGAGACGATCATGGCGAGTAGTCGGTTGCAGTCATGAACACACTGTCGATTTTCTTGACCAGGCGTCCGTCTGCAATAGACGCCTGATAAACCGCCCGCCACTGAGGGTCAGCACTGAATGCCTGCCAGGAGGCTTCAGCCGCTTCACGACTGGCGTGAGAAATCAGATAGATCAACGTATTCGACTGATCAACGGGTACCCAGTAACCAACGTTGTGCATGCCGTGCTTTTCGAACAGAGCCATGGTGTGTTCTCGAAATCGCCTGTTCAGATCCTCGAGCTTGCCTTCGTTGGTTGTATAGGTTCGGAGCTCGAAAACCGGGGATTGCGGCATTTCCTGCGCCTGCAGCAGGGGTGCAACCAGCTGCAGCGCGAGCGCCCCCCACCAAACAATGATCGTTATTGTCTTCATCACTCCCCCTGATTGGCAGAAATTGCGGTTGAGCTTGTGTCATCTGCTGAGCGTTGACAATAGACAGACACACAACGAAAGCGCGAAACTACCCGAGTGAAAACCAATGGAGAGGAACAGCATGACCACAACAGGACATTGCCTGTGCGGCGATATAAGCTACGAAATCGAAAACCCACCGGCGATGACGGGCGTCTGCCACTGTAAAAACTGTCAGCGCCAGGCGGGGTCAGCATTTTCGACTCTGGCCGGAGTGCCGAAAAGCGAATTCACTTTCACCGCAGGAACCCCAACCCTGTATACCGATAGTGATACCAGCAGCGGCAACGCTGTAGAACGCTACTTCTGCGGCCGCTGCGGATCACCGATCTACTCAGCTTTACCAGGCCAGCCGGACACGCTGTACCTGAAGACCGGCACACTCGACGATACCTCAAATTTTCAACCGCAATTCCACGTCTGGTGCGACAGCAAGCAGAACTGGGTAACGCTCGAAGACGGCGTTCCAGCCATTCCCACCCAGGCCTGATCAGAGCCGAGGAAAATCATGTGCGGATGAACACATCGACAAGATTTTCGATCAACGCCGCACCAATCCACGTCAATGGCACGATGACCAGATAAAGCGCGAATCTCGCGACGATACTGATATCAAACGGCCATTCCAGCGCATCAGCAATTTCCCGGCGGTAAACCAGCAACGGGCTCAGCGTCAGGTCTGTGGCAGGATCTGCGGAGCTCGCACGCAAGGTGCGGATTTCCCTCCCGAGGCGAACGAGTTCATCACGTTTCGTTGCCCGTAGCCGCTGGTGCATTGGCCAGACTGCCGCGAAAAACAGATACAGCAGGGCTAGACTGGTGCCGAGCAGGCCGGGAATGCTGGTCCACGGATCTGTATCTTCTCCCAGCCACATGAGAGGAAACAGCGCCTGAGAGCCGATGACCACCAGCGTAGATGTCACAGCCATTCGCCCGAATGGCGTCAGCGGTGAAGCATCCAGCAGATCGATGTGCACCGCTCGAGCAAGCTGCCTGAATGTACGTGCATTATCCACCAAGGCGTGGGTGGCGCAGAACATGAAAATCCATACCGGCAACGGGCCAACTGCCATCGCGAAGTCGATACCGCTACCGCTGAGCATGCCAAACATGACCTCAAAACTGCCGGCCAGCACTCGACTCTGCAGCAGCCACACCGCGACGCCCATTGAGGTATTCACAACAAACCATTTTGTCGACTTCCTGCTCAGACCCTCACGCAGGCGAGCGACAGCAGAGGGTTCCAGAGTCAGATGGTCAGCGAGTTCATCAAACGCAGCCTCAGTACGCTCAGTCACATAGGAAATAATGGGTGTGATGTAGCTGAGAATCGCGCAAAAAAACAGTGCCGTGGGTGCGGCATCGGAATCGGGTAGTGTTCCTGTCAGCCAGAAAAAGAGCAGCAGCGCCATGAACATTACGATCCCACACCACCAGCGCCCGTACCTGCCGGTGGGAACCAATCTCAGGATCCACAGCAGATGACCTGATCCAGCCGGATTTGGTGTCGTTGTGTCCACAACGCGCAATCTACCTGATTTCCGGCACCTGATGTAAACGCAATCAGACCTTTGCATCAATGGGAGAGTGGGTATCATTCAGATCGTCCACAGGGAGAAGAGATTTTGCACGGCAATGCCCGTCGACTAACGATCATTTTGTGCAGCCTGTCGCTGGTCGGCTGCGCGAGCGTCGATTTCGACTATCCGAAAGTTGAGTCCCATGCCTATACCAACACCACCGACACCCTGCTCGGTCGGGAAGTGGCAGCACTGGGACACATCCCGGAAGGCTATGGCGGTTTCCATCTGCTGAGCAATTCCCTCGATGCCCTGTCCTCGAGACTGCTGCTGGCGGAACGCGCCGAACGCAGCATCGATGCTCAGTACTACCTCGCTTACGCCGACAGAATCGGCTATCTGACCCTGCGCTCTCTGCTCGATGCCGCAGATCGTGGCGTACGGGTCAGGCTGCTGCTGGATGATTTCCTCACCGGCGGGTTATCGGAAGGTCTGGCGGCAATGGACACACACCCGCTGATCGAAGTGAGGATGTACAACCCGTTTGCGCGACGGAAGTTTCGCCTCGGTGACTTCACCACTGACTTCAAACGCGTCAACCGACGTATGCACAACAAAGTGCTTATCGCAGACAACCAGGTAGCGATCATCGGCGGCAGGAACATTGCGGAGGAGTATTTCGGCGCGGGTGACAAATACAACTTCGGCGATCTCGACGTATTGGGTGTTGGTCACGTGACTGAAGACGCTTCAGAGATGTTTGACGCCTACTGGAATAACCAGATATCCGTTCCGATCGAAGCCCTTGTCAAAGTGTCTGCAAAACCGGAAGCCGCCCTCATTGCTCTGCGCCAGCGGGTAGAGAAAGCCCTCGAGGGTATAAAAGACTCGCCCTATCAGGCTGCGCTTGATGACTCGACCATCGACTATCTTGAAGGCGGCATGCAGCTTTCGCCGTGGGCACCTTACCAGTTTGTTTACGATCCACCAGTAAAGCCCACCAGGGAAGAAGAGGAACAATACGGCAACTCAATTCTCACGCCGCTGCGGGAAGTGGTAAATTCAGCTCAGGAAGAGCTTATCGTTTCATCACCCTATTTTGTGTTGCAGGACGCTGCGATCAACAGGATTGGCGAATTTGTCGACCGCGGAGTGACCATAAAGGTCATCACCAATTCACTATCATCAACCAATCACAACATTGTTCACTCAGGTTACGCACCGACCCGGAAGAAAATGCTACAGGAAGGCATAAAATTGTTCGAAACCCGTCCGGATGCCAGAATCAGCGGCGTGCATCACGACGCCGAATCAAAATCCAGTCTGCACACCAAAGCCTTTATCGTCGACCGGCGCTGGTTTTACCTTGGCTCTTTCAACTGGGATCCCAGATCAGCCTACACAAACACTGAATCGGGAATTATTATCGATGATCCAATTATCGCGACAACAGCAGCGGAACGGACCGATCTTCGGTTGCCGACTGCAGCGTATGAAGTCTATCTGGATGAAAAAGACCGTCTTCGCTGGAAAACCTTGAACGACACAGGACAGCTGGTGGTCTTCACCAAAGAACCCGAAACCGGAGCCTGGACCCGCTTCAAAGTCTGGTTCATGTCTCTGCTGCCGATAAAGAACCAACTATGAACATACCAACGAGAGGCAGGCGAACAGCCCGGCCTCGAAGACTGAGATCGAACCGGTGAGTTACCAAAGCCGAGCTTTTACCACCCTGGCGTTCTGTGTCACATGGTTTTTGAGCACGGCGTGCACGGCCGAAACACCAACGGTCACCGCCGCAAAACCCACCATCGCTGATGCCGTGCTGGTCGTGAAAAGCGAACGGCGCCTGTATCTACTCGCAGACGGAGAGGTGTTTGCCGACTTTCCCGCAACGTTTGGTGCTGATCCGGTTGGCCACAAACAGCGTGAAGGAGACGAGCGGACTCCGGAAGGTCACTACATGCTCGACTGGAAAAACGCTCACAGCGCCTTCTACAGATCAATTCATGTTGACTATCCCAATAAACAGGATAGAGCCGCCGCAGCGGCACGAGGTGAAGATCCCGGCGGATTAATCATGATTCACGGCCAGCGTAACGGCTATGGCTGGTTGTCACCGCTGGCCCGCTTCTTCAACTGGACTGACGGCTGCATCGCGTTGAACGATCACGATATGGATGAGGTCTGGCTGAGCGTCCGCGAAAACACGCCTATTGAAATCAGACCCTGAATCCGCACCGACATCCGCCCTGTATTCGGACCCTTACTACCGCTCGAGTTGCTCCGCCAACACCAGTGGCAAGCGCTGCTCAGCAGCAAACTGCCTGGAAATTGATACCTGGGCGACTTTAAGCTCATCACCCCAGTCGCGCCACATGTCCTGCTGAGGCGGGTCCAGACGCATCGTATCCAGGTCTGTCTTGCAGTAGTCATACAGCAACGCCTGCCGAATGGTTGCTGGCTCGGCATAGTTGTGGCCGGCCATATGCCCCAGTCGGTGATGCCAGAACACCACATCACCCTGCTCACCGTGACAATCCACTGCGGGGGTGTCCGCTTCCACCCGCTCGATCTCTTCGAGATATTCAGGCGGGTGGATGATGCCTTTGTGTGACGGCAGATGTTCGTAAAAGGGAATGCGCGCCTGGTCATACTGCATCGGAAACAACGGATAAAAACGCTGGTGACTGGCTGGCCAGATTTTGAACGCGCCGCCGTCTGGTGGACTGTCATCCAGCAGACAGACGACGCCAAGATGAAACGGGTGTCCGTCTGTATGCAGCTGATCCGGCTGCCGCTCACTGCCAGCTTCGGCAGGCAGCGTCGCATAGATTCCCCGAACCCCTTCACCGAGCTGAGGATCAACCGGGCCGCCGGGCCAGGCCGGGCCCCAGGAACCCATCGGTCGGCCGCCAACTTTCGGCGCCCTCAATGAGTCAGCGCCCAGCAGTTGCTCTGCCCAGGCGACCAGCGGACGGTTAAAGACCAGATCAATCAGCGCCTGCTCCGTTGCTGCGCCGCGAAACTGCCATCGAGTTTTCTGCAGAAACAGCAGAGGGTCATCCGACGCCTCGTCGTCCGGGATTGGCCGCCAAGTTGTGGGATCATCGCGCTTGATCGAAGCCGGTGCCGTCTGCCACATCCGGTCAAGGACCACTTCGCAGGCATCCCGATCGAGCGCTCTCTTCTTGATCAGATAGCCGTAGTTTTTGAAGAAGCACAGCTCCTCAGCATTGAGCAATGGGTGCATGCGATTACTCCTCGCCTGATGTCCAGACATCAAGATAAGTTTGCTGCTCTGCAGGGATTCGTGTCACCGGCCCGAACTTACCAGACGGATAGCCGATCGGGATCGCAACCACTACACCATAGGTATCCGGGATCTGGAAGTGTTCATGCAGCTCTGCTTCAAACACCTGGTGCATTGTGGTCAGCGCTGCACCAAGACCCAGCGCGCGACACGCCAGCAGGATATTCTGCACGCACGGATAGACGGCGCCATAATTCGGCGGTGCCAGGCCAACCCGATCCTCGGGCGCCACTTTGAACGGCCAGTCGCGCTTACCGCAGACCAGCAGAATGACAGGTGCTTCATGAAGATGATCGATCTGGTGATACAGAGCCCCTAGTTGGCCTGTTGTTTTATGTGGTCCACGCTGCTCCGGGTCTGCGATCAAGCCGAAGCGGCTTTCAAAAGCCGCCGCATAACGTTCGGCAAACCAGCATTTGTGTTCCGTATCCCGGACCAGGACAAACTTCCAGGGCTGGGTATTCTGACCCGAAGGAGCCTGAACACCGGCATTAAGCACCTTCCAGATCAGAGCTTCGGGCACCGGGTCGGGCTTCAGACGGCGCATCGCTCGAACGTTGCCGACCAGGTCAAAGAAACCGGGCTCATCCGGCACGACCTAGCCTCTCAACAATCAGCCGCGCCACTTCTTTGCCATGGGTGTTCTGCAGGAAGTGTCCGGCTTCCGCAATACCATCAAAACTGCCACCCATCTGCTGCGCCCACTGACGACCCCAGGATTCAGTAAATACGTCGTCAGCACAGCCCCAGATAAAGTGCACCGGTTTATCCCAGCTCAGCAGCGTCCGATAGTGGTGGGTTTGTGCCGCCCCGTTTCCGTTGTCGTAGCTGTCCAGCGGAATCGACAGCGGAAAACGGCGGAAGCCGTTGTACGCGTCGTCTGATAGACCCTCAACCGGGGCTCTGTAGGCTCGATACATGTCAGCCGCTGCATCACTCAGCTGGGGAACCGTTGCGGATGTCAGAGCCGGAAACACCACCTCAGGTGCAGCCAGCCCCGAACTCAGCAGCATCAGCAGCGCAATATCGGGTTTTTCGCGACAGAACAGTCCACCCTCATGCCAGTTGCGATTCCAGTTGTTTATCGCCTGGGAGTACTCATATTCGGGATGGTGCAGCCAGGTGTTCATGATCACCAGGCTGGCGAAGCGCTCCGGCATGTAGACAGCCTGCGCAAGCCCAGTGGGTCCACCCCAGTCCTGGCAGACCAGGGTAATATTGCGCAGATCCAGCGCGTTGATAAGCGTTGTCAGAATTTCTGTGTGTCTGGCGATCGTATACCAGTGTATGTCCGTGGGTTTATCAGACCGACCGAAGCCCATGTGATCTGGTGCGATACATCGATAGCCCGCCTCCACAAGAACCGGAATGATGTCCCGATACAGATAGCTCCAGGTCGGCATACCGTGCATCAGCAGCATGACCGGCCCGTCCGCTGGACCTTCATCGAGATAATGCATCCGCAGGTCCTGCCACTGATGGTAGTTGGACTGGAAGCCATAATCCGCCAGACCCTCGAAGTTTCTGTCTGGTGTGCGCAAAAAATCTGTCATGACCTCGTCCCTGCATCTATTTCGATATCAGCGGTAGCTGCCAGTTCGAAGCTATCCAAGCTGAACGGACACCGCAAGCCCTGCTAGAGTGTCTTTGGGAATTGTTATTCGGTTGGTGCAGGAAAGCGCGTAGGTGCCGACTGGTCTAAAAGGGGGCGGATTCATTGACACCAGCAAAGACTGACGTTTCGGCTGACACACCACACCGGCTGTCACTGCCGGTAATGGGCGCTTTCGGCATAGGCCAGGCGGCCGAAGGTATCAAAGGCACAGCGTTCAATACTTTCCTGCTGTTCTTCTATCAGCAGGTACTGGGAGTATCCGGAACGTTCACCGGACTGGCGCTGGCAATTGCACTGACCTTCGATGCCATCACTGACCCGATCGCCGGCTCTCTCTCTGACAAAGTCAGAACTCGATGGGGTCGGCGGCACCCGTTCCTGCTGATCAGTGCAGCACCGCTGGGTCTTGCATTCTATGGACTGTTCAACCCGCCAGGGGGTCTATCAGAGTTCGCGCTGTTCGTCTGGCTGACAGTTTTCGCGACACTGATTCGCGGCTCACTTACTTTTTATCACGTTCCGCATCTGGCACTGGGTGCGGAAATGGCGCATGACTACAATCAGCGCTCTACGCTGTTTGCGTTCAGCACCCTGTTCAGCGCGCTGGGTGGCGCAATGCTGGCGTTTATCGCGTATCGCTGGTTCTTCCCCACTACCGAACAATTCAACCCGGGGCTGCTCAACCCGGAAGGCTATACCGGATTCAGCCTGCTGGCAGGAACCGCTGCGGTGATTTCCATTCTGATCTGCGTATTCGGCACTCGCGGTGAAATCCCGCACCTGAAGACGCCGCCGCCCTCACCCAGGTTCAGCCCGCTGAAAGTGGTCGCTGAACTTGGTGAACTGTTTCGAAACTACTCCTTTCGGGCGTTGTTTTTTGGGATGCTGCTGGCCACCACCTCGCTGGCTGTGGAAGCCGTATTCGGGCCCTACATGGGCGTTCACTTCTGGGGATTGACTACCGAACAGCTGTCACTGGTGCCGCTGGTGCTGATTACCGGACTGATATTTTCAGTGCCTTTAACACCTGTGTTCACACGGCTTCTCGACAAGAAAAAAGCTGTGGTCATTCTCGCTACGCTGACGATTGTGAATATGAATGCCATGACCGTGCTCAGGCTGCTGGATGTGCCCTGGTTTCCGGATAACGATTCCGAGTGGGTGCTGCGTCTGTATCTGCTGCGCATACTGATCACCGCGTCTATCGCACCGATCATTTTCAGCTCGATCAATTCCATGTTTGCGGATATCGCCGACGAACACGAACTGGAAACTGGCGAACGCCGCGAAGGCATCATCTATTCGGCCCGGTCATTCACCCAGAAAGCCACCGGCGCTATCGGCGTCATCGCCGGCGGCGCAATTATCGATCTGATTGCTTTTCCTTCAGGCGCAAAACTTGGTACCGTTCCCGCCGACACTATATGGTGGCTGGGCTTCGCAGAAGGCCCGGGGACATCAGTGTTCACCATTGTCGGCGTGCTGTTCTATATGCGCTACCGGATTGACCGGCGGCGGCATGCACAGATTGTTCGCGAACTTGCCGACCGAAACGTGCAATCAATTCATGAATGAAGGCGCAAATGTCTCTTAACAAGATCAGAACTCTATTCTTTTCCGTAATCTTTGGGATGTTTCTCGTCGGTCCGTCATCGACCATATACGCCGCTGAAGCCGGCGGCGATAAAGGTCCGGACAAAGTCGAACAGCTGAACGCGGCTCTTCAACAGATTGCCGAGCTCAGCCCGGAATTCCAGGCACTGACCACCCGCTATCAGTCATTGGAAGCGGAAAATCATCTGGCCCGCACCGTCATGGAGGCACGCATTGAGCGTACCTGGAAGGCCCTGCTCAATCGAGTCAACACCTCAGCAAATCTCGCGCTGGATCTTGCCAAGACCGGCAAAGATGTCGCGGCGCAGCGTGAGGTCATAGTCCAGCTGCTGGGAAAGGTCCCCGCGGTTACATTCGGGTCAATCGACCGACTGAGCGGCGATATCGAAGTGCCTGATGATTCGATGCCCGCTGCAGAACAGGCCGCGATCTACGCTCAAGCCAGTGTCGCTATCAATCGAATCAACACCCTGTTTCAGCTCGTCGCCGATAACATCAAACTGCAGCAGAAATTCGAACTCGATGTCACCTCCATCAAGACAGAGTTTGAAAGTCGACTTGAAGAACGCGCTGCGGCTGCAGCCGCCTTCCTTGATGTTTCTCAACTGGATGTTCAGGCACTTGCAGCACAACTGAAGGCATTGCCTGATGAAACAGAAATTGCATCACGACTGGCGGTAGCCAGACAGCGCATCAACCTTTCGGCAGATTCGCTGAGGGTTTTGACCGGAATGATGAAATCCCAGAACTTGGATACATCGCTGTATGACGCTGAACTGATTGCCGTAACCGGCGCAATCACAACAGATATTTTCAATCTGGGCGTAGCCAGAGATCTGCTGACATCGGCGTGGGCTGCAATCACCGACTGGCTGAGCGGCAACGGCGCCGGCCTCATCTTCAGCGTCCTGATCTTTATCGTCATTCTCTTCGCCACCTTCAAGATCGCCAGCGTCGTTCAACAGCTCGTCATCGGTGCCCTGGGACGCTCTCAGGTTCGACTTTCGGAGCTGCTCAAACGCATGATTGTCTCCACCACTCGAGGCCTCATTATCGTTATTGGTCTGCTGGTGGCGTTATCCCAGATAGGTATCTCTCTTGGACCTCTGCTGGCTGGTCTGGGTATTGCCGGCTTTGTGATCGGCTTTGCTCTGCAGGACACCCTGTCCAACTTCGCCTCGGGTCTGATGATCCTGTTGTATCGCCCTTTTGATGTTAAAGACGTGGTCGAAGCCGGCGGCGTTTTCGGTACGGTCAGTCATATGAGCCTGGTCAATACCACCATCCTGACATTCGACAATCAGACCCTGGTACTGCCAAACAACAAAATCTGGGGAGATGTCATCAAGAACCTGACGACCCAGAAGCAGCGCCGGGTCGATATGACCTTCGGCGTCAGCTATTCCGACGACATCGAAAAAACAGAACAAATACTCATGCAGATCGTCACCTCCCATCCTGCGGTGCTGGAAGATCCGGAGCCGATGGTCCATCTGCATGAACTCGGCGACTCCTCGGTGAACTTTATCGTCCGACCCTGGGTGAAAACCGACGACTACTGGCCCGTATACTGGGATATCACCCGGTCGGTGAAAACGACCTTTGACGCCGAGGGCATATCGATCCCCTTCCCGCAGCGGGACGTACACGTCTACACCGAAGTCTCAGCCCAGGCACCAGAGGGGAAGACCGACGCTGTAGAAATGCAGGATTCCACGGTCGGTCACCGCAAAGAATTCAACGACACCGAAGCCACCGCCGATGACGACTAGAGCCTTCAGCGAGCCGACGCCTCGAGGATCGTTAATCGCCGCGAGACCTCATCTTTAAACTCTCTGAACGCGGCGGAGCCCTGTAAACGCATACGAAAGTCACCGGCGAAATAGCGTCCATCAGGGGCCGGCTGGCACTGAGTGCTCAACTCGAAATCAGTGATCTTGGCGACCAGGGCCTGACGAAACGGTTCAGGAGCCGAAAGCTCAAATCTGACGACCGCTCCCGTATGCTGATTGATGCTGATCTCACCGCTGAGATTTTTAAGGAAGTCGTCATTGCGATCACCAGTGGGCATAGGATCAAACTCATAGGTCGCCAGCTCCCCGACCTGAGCAATCAGCCTGGCATCTCCAGGAACGCTTTTAAGCAGTTTTGAACACCAGTAGCCTTCAGCTGCTCCGCGCTCAAGATCGGCGATTACAGCCTCCAGCCGTTCGGCCTTTTCCGATTCTGCGAGCTCGGTGCTCAGGACAGTCAGCCGCTCACTTTCTGGAGCCCTTAGATCAACCTCTGCAAGGACAGTAACTGTCAGGGATTGGTAGTCCAGCCGATAGCGGTAATCAGGTTTTGAAACCTCGTCTGTCGTCGCAGCAACGGCCAGAGCCAAAGCCAACGGCGTCATCGCTGCAGTGTCGTCATCTGCCCGCATTGGTAGCCCATATATTGCGATCAGGAGGCAGACAACCCAGAGTCCAAGGCTGTGCAAAAGTGCCCGTCGTGTCGGCTTCGTTCGATTCAAGGTTCTTGTGTCTCCGTATCCATCTCGAGATACGTTTCGCCGTAGTTTCGCATCGCTTTTATTATCGGTCTGATGGCACGGCCTTTTGCTGTCGGCAGATACTCAAATCGTTGCGGATTCTGCTGATAAGCCACCTTCTCCAACAAACCAGAGGCAACTAAGCGTTTCAATCGTTGCGCCAGGAGATTCGTGGGGATCCGTTCCGGACTGCCGGCAAATTCCGAATAGGTACGACGATTAAAAACCAATGCGTCTCGAAGTATCAGCAGCGTCCACTTGTCTCCCAGCAGATCCAGAGTCCTGGCTATCGGACAACTTGAGCGATCAGACATTTGCCCTCCTGACGACTTGACTGGTTTGATCCACACACCTGACGAATACCGGTCACGATCGCCAGGCGCCGAACTTGAGAGATCCGGCGATCATGACACCGTAGATGACCATGCCGAAGGCGGCAGCAAAATACACTGCCCTAAGCCCGAAGTCTGCGCCGACCGCAAATATCAACGCACCGCCCACTGCAATCACTATGCGCAATATCGTAGCACTTACCGGCCAGAGCATGGCACCCGCCCCCTGCGAAGCAAAATACAGCGAAAGGCCCAACCCCTGAAATGCAAAAAACGGCCCGACAATTCGAATGTAATCCCGCGCAGACTGATGAATTTCCGGGTCACTGGTGAACGCGGGGATCCAGGCGTCAGGAAATGCCGCCAGCAGCAGACCGATCGAGCCTGCAAGCACCGCAGAAGCGCAACCACCAATCCAGCCTATCTGCTCTGCCCTGTCGACATTGCCAGCACCGATGTTCATACCCACCAGAGATGTCATCGCTGCGCCAAGACCGAAAATCAGCGGAATCAGTAGAAACTCGATTCTCGAGCCAATTCCATAGCCGGCGAGAGCGGACTCGCCAAAGCTGCCAACCACGGCCGTCAGACTGAGAATGGTGGCCACAGTAAGAAACGGCGACAGCGACGCGGGCACAAAAACACTCAAAATATCGTCAAACCGTGCTCGGGAGAACACCATCGCCCGACGCCGCAGCTTAATCGCCGTGTTACCCGTGATGAGCCGGAAAAACATCACGCTGCTGACTATGAAGCCAGTGAAAATGGCTGAGAATCCCGCACCCACAATGCCCAGTTGTGGAGCACCCAGCCAGCCGAGCACCAGGCATCCGGAGACCGGCACCTGAATAAACGCGCCAGCAACCATAAGCCCGGCCGGGAACTGCATGTCACCCAGGCCGCGATAGACAGCACTCAAAACGCCCATCAGCCAAAGGAAAATTCCGCCGGTAAAAATCACCAGACAATAGCTGAACGACGCATCGAGCACGCGACCACTGCCACCCAGAAAACCAAGGAAACGCTCACCAAACAGCAGGAAGGTCACCAGAAATACAATCGCCCCTGCCAACGCCAGGGCCAGCGCATGCCAGATCAGCCGTTCTGCCCGCTCGACGTCCCCCGCCCCCATCGAACGCGCTATCGCTGACGCGACAGCACCGCCCATTGCACCACCTGACATAGTCTGAATCAGCATCAGCAGTGGAAACGCCAGCGCGATTGCAGCCAGCGAGACTGAACCCAACTGCCCAATGAACCAAACCTCGGTCATGCTCACCGAAGCCTGCACGAAGAACGCCAGGGTGTTCGGGGTACCCATCCTGATCAGCAGAGGCAGCGGTTTTGCGGTGAGCAGCGCTCGGATACGGTCATCCATGCTTCTGTATTTCTATATGTAACTTTAATAATGAAAGTCTATACTTTCAAAATTAAAGCAACTATTCAACCGGAATGCACAAACACAGGTGACCCCGAAGGCTTTTTTTCATACTCTGACGGTTCGCGGGGAGGCGAAAAAAGCATGAACAACGATCCATACCTGTTGATTACTGCGGATACCCACGCGGGCGGCAGCCACGCCCAGTATCGTGAGTATCTGGACCCGGAGTATCGAACCAAATTCGACGACTGGCGTGGCGGCTACAAAAACCCTTCCCAGGAGCACTACGGTTCCAAAAAAATGCGCAATTGGGACTACGATATCCGCACTGCAGATCAGAACAGTCAGGGTGTCGTAGGTGAGGTGGTCTTCCCGAACACGGTGCCGCCCTTCTTCCGAAAAAGCATCGTCACCGCTCAACCCCCAACGCCTGACCATTTCGAATTGGCGCTGGCTGGCATTCGCGCCCACAACCGCTGGCTGAAAGACTTCTGTGCAGAAGATCCGGATCGGCGGGCGGGTATCGGCCTGATACTGCCAAACGATCTGGATGAGGCGATCAAAGACATCGAGTTCATTGCCAAAGCAGGACTGCGTGGTGGCGTGCTGTTGCCGCTGATTCCTCCCGACTGTACCTGGTTGAAACCACTCTTTGACCCAGCCTGGGATAAAGTTCTGGCAGCAATACAGGATCACGATCTGGTGATCAATCAGCACTCCGGGCAGGGTTCGCCCGACTACGGCCAGGGGCCGGTACCAGAAGCACTGTGGATTTCGGAAGTAACCTTCTACTGCCAGGCAGGCTGGCGCCATCTGCTGATGAGCGGTGCCTACGAGAAGTTCCCGAAACTGAAGTACATCCTGACCGAGTCGGGCTGTGCCTGGGTAGCACCGATGCTCAAACAACTCGATCGGATCCACATGGGCTTCAAGGCCGGAGCCATCGGTGAGATGAACTACGAAGGCATGGAGTGGGTACTCAAAGATATGCCCAGCGAGTACGCGGCTCGCAATTGTTACTACGGTGCCAGCTTTCCAAGCCAGGCCGATCTGGAAGGCATTGACGACGTCGGCGAAGACCACGTGCTGTGGGGCAACGACTATCCCCATTACGAAGGCACCTTTCCCTACAACCTGGAGTCTCTGCGCCTGACCTTTGCTGACATTCCCGAAACCCGACGGCGTAAGATCCTGGGTGGCAACGCTGCCGAGCTGTACCAGTTCGATATCGAGAAGCTGATGCCGCTGGCACAGGCTCATGGCCCGACCCCGGATCAGGTAAACGCACCGCTGGCGAAAGCAGACATTCCCCGTGATTCAATGTGTTATCTGTTCACTAACGCATTGTATGGAGTCTGACCATGGCCATCCCCGCAGACATCGGCATTGTCGACACGATGATCGGATTTCCCGCAGATGACTTTAAGCAGTACGACTTCATCCGGAAACAGCTCAAAGACGGCTCAAGCGATTTCGATTTTCCGGTTGAGTACATGTTCAAGAACGTCCCGAAAGAGCTGTACGGCGCCAAAGATCCGATTGCGATCACCCTGCACGAAATGGATCGCCACGGCATCGAAGTCGGTGTTATCGGCGTCGGGGGTGACGTCAGTCGCAAAGCCTTGAAAGATCATCCGGATCGTTTTGTCGGCCAGGGATCTGTCGACCCCAATCGCGGTATGGAGGGAATCCGCGACATGGTGCGCCAGCATGAGGAATTCGGCGTGCGCTCATTCGGTGCTTTCAACGCCGGCTACAATCCGCAGGTCGGCATCAACGACGCACTCATGTACCCGATCTATGCCAAGTGCGTTGAGCTCGACGTGCCTATTTTCTCTTGCGCCGGTGTACCGGGACCTCGGTTTCCGATGTGGCCTCAGGAAGTCCGGCTGATTGATCAGGTCATGTACGACTTTCCGGAACTTGTTTTTGTCACCCGCCATGGCTGCGAGCCGTGGCAGGACCTGGCGGTCAAACTGATGCTGAAGTGGCCGAACCTGTACTATTCCACGACAGCTTTTGCGCCGAAATACTACCCGCAGGCTATCGTCGATTACGCCAACAGCAGAGGCGCAGACAAAGTCATTTACGGCGGTTATTTTCCAATGGGCCTGTCCATTGAACGCATAATGGCAGACATGCAGCATCTGCCACTGAAAGATCACGTCTGGCCGAAATTTCTCCGCGACAATGCCCGAAAGGTGTTGAAGCTCGACTCGTAACCTTAATTCGCAACCTCAGGGAAAAAGCATGTCTACTGTAGTAATCACCGGCGCCAATCGCGGCATTGGCCTGGAACTGGTAAAGATCTACGCGGGCCGCGGCGATACTGTCCTCGCGTGCTGTCGTAATCCTGGCGCTGCTACTGATCTGGCCGAAGTGGCTGGCACCGTAGAGATCTTAGAAACCGAAGTCAGCGACGCCAAATCTGTCGCCGCGCTGGCCGAATCTCTACAGTCGCGCGCTGTGGATATTCTGATCAACAACGCCGGCATTATGGGACCAGCTCCGGCAAAACAGAGCGTTCAGGAGATGGATTTCGAAGGCTGGGCAGAGACATTCGCAGTCAACTCCATGGCTCCGGTACGCATCATGCAGGCCCTGATGGCTAACCTGCGCGCCAGCAGCGACGCCAAACTGGTGACCATCACTTCTCAGATGGGTGCGCTGTCGCTAGACATGCCGATGGCCTATGCCTACTGCGCGTCCAAAGCCGCGCTCAACAAATTCATGAAAATGGCCGCACTGGAGCTGGGTAAAGAAGGCATCAACGTTTGTGTGATTCATCCCGGCTGGGTCCAGACCGATATGGGCGGCGCAGCCGCGGATATCACACCCCAGCAGAGCGCTGAAGGCATTGTGAAAACCATTGATGGCCTGAACGCGGACAACAACGGCAGCTTCTGGAAGTGGGATGGTGAAACCCACGACTGGTAGCGCGTCAGTAACCTGCTGGTTTCGATCCGGGCATTGATTCATACTGGGTTTAGGCCGCAGCCCATGCCTCCCCCCTCCTTAAAGGGAAAGAAAACGACATTCAGGGCGCCACCTTTACAGAACCGACTGATCGAGCAACACATAAGGAGGGATTGTGACAACCGCTCGTCCGGGAGGTTTTCGTATGCAACTGTCTGCACCTGTCTATCAACTGAAACGCCGAGCTAAAGCCATGTCGCGCCAACTTGGCGTTGCGCTGAACCAAACGCTTGATCAACTCGCTCGCGAAGAAGGCTTCAAAGGCTGGAGCCATCTGGCGGCGGCCCTGGCCGACCAGAGCCCGGCCAGAACACTGTTTGAACGCGCCCGTCCCGGCCAGCTGATCCTGCTCGCCGCCCGCCCCGGACATGGCAAAACGCTGATGGCCCTGGAACTGCTTGCCGAGGCCGTCAATGCGGGTCACCAGGGTGTCTTCTTCACCCTGGAGTACACCCAGCAGCAAGTCGAGCAGCAACTGGAAGCCATTGGCCAGAGTCTGGCCGCGCTGGGCGAACGCTTCGTGTCCGACAACTCAGACAACATCAGCGCCGATTACATCATCAGTCGTCTCGCCGAGACACCGGCCGGCACAGTGGTCGTAGTCGACTATCTGCAGCTGCTCGATCAGAAACGAGAAAATCCAGACCTGCTGAACCAGGTAAAGGCTCTGAAAGCGTTCGCGGAGGCGAAAGAGCTGATCATCGTCTTTATTTCTCAGGTGGATCGCAGCTTCGAGGCGGCCGACCAGCGCGCTGCAACACCAGGCACAGCCGATGTTCGGCTGCCCAATCCGATCGATCTGCAGCTGTTCGCTGCGACCTGCTTTCTCCACGATGGCACGGTGCAGATCAACACGACCGGCTGATCCCGCGAAATCAGATCCTACATCACCTGTTTACGACGGGGCTTTGTTAAACTCGCGCGATCACACCGGTATCGAGGACACTGTGGAAAGCGCAATTCAAGGCCCCGCCTGGGATCTGACCGAAGAGTACACCAGCCCTAACGCAGCAGAGATTGATGCGGATCTGGGTCAGGTTGCGGTGCTGTGCGACGAGATCGAAGCGCTGAATGGACAGCTTAGCGGGGTACAGAAGGTCGCTACTGCCCAGCAGATTTTCAAGCTGTGTGAGCGGGTGTCCGTGCTGCTGCAGAACCCGTCCACGTATGCGAACTGTCTGCTGTCAGTGAACAGTCGCGACCCGGATGCCCAGAATCTGCAGGGACGCCTGCAGGCATTTCAAAAGAGACTGGGCGATGCTGCACAACCACTGAATCAGTTCAGTGACCTGGCAACAGACGACGAAATCCGCGACTACCTGTCCGACCCTGAAGTCGCACCAGCAGAGTTTCTGGTCATGCACTCGCGCGAACGGCGCCACGAGTTACTGAGCCTGAAAGAGGAAAACCTGGTAAACGGCCTGTCTCAGGATGGTCTGCATGCCTGGGGCCGGCTGTACACACAGTTGTCGGGCACCCTGGAGTGCGACGTTTTGATAGGTAATGAGCAGCAGCAGATGGGGATCGCTCAGGCAGCCGGATTGATGCAGAAGCCCGATGACAGCGTGCGTCGGAATGCCTGGAGCGCGATCAACACCGCCTGGGAACAACAGGAAGAAAGCTGTGCTGCCGGGATCAACTCGATTGCCGGTTGGCGTCTGGAGATGTGCCGAAAGCGATCAGACCAGCACCCGGTTCACTACCTCGATGCCCCGGTGCACATGAATCGCATCTCACGCGCCACGCTGGAGCGCGTGCTCGATGCCGCAGCGACCTTCAAACCGCTTGCCCAGCGAGCCGCCAGACTGCAGGCCCGCGCCTATGGCAAAACTCAGATTGGTCCCTGGGATTCCCGGGCCCCCGCCCCGGTGCTCGATCCGAACGCAGATGCCGCGATCTCTTTCGACACGGCCATCGACATCATCAGCCAGGCCTACAGCCAGGTGGACCCAAGCCTTGGTGAATTCGTCCAGATGATGGTCGACAAACGCTGGGTGGAAGGGACCGCGGGCGGCAGCAAGCGGCCAGGCGCCTACTGCACCGGCTTCAGAAAGTCCCGGACCCCGCGGGTTTATATGACCTATACCGGTGGTGCCAGCGATGTGATCACGCTGGCCCACGAACTCGGCCATGCTTACCACAGCTGGGTGATGCGGGATCTGCCGGAATCCCAACTCAGCTACGGGATGTCGCTGGCGGAGACTGCCAGCACTTTTGGCGAAACCCTGGTGCGCGATGCGATGCTGCAGCGCGCCGATTCTCTGCAGACCCGTATGGACGTAATCTGGGAAGACATGACGGCACTGATTGCCTTTGTGCTGAACATCCCGACCCGCTTTGAGTTCGAGCGCAATTTTTACGATGCCAGGGCAGAACGGCCACTGCGACCCGACGAACTGAAAGCCCTGATGAGCGATGCCTGGCGCAAATGGTATGGAGATGCACTGTCAGAACCGGATCCGATGTTCTGGGCCAGCAAGCTGCACTTCTATATCTCGGGACTTTCGTTCTACAACTTCCCGTACCTGTTCGGGTACCTGTTCAGCCAGGGTGTCTACGCCAGCAGGGATAAGTTCGGCGACGATTTCTTCCCTCGATATCAGGCACTGCTGCGCGACACGGGTCGGATGACGGCAGAGCAACTGGCCAGCAGACACCTGGATGCAGATCTCACCAGCCCGGATTTCTGGCACCAGACGCTGTCCGCCATGGAACCCAGAGTGAACGAGTTTGAGTCAGTGATTGAAGAAGCCGGTTTCTGAAGTCGCTTGTCGCGAACCTAATTATCAGCATCCGGCTTATAGCCCAGGCAATAGGCTACCAGCTTGTTGCCATCGAGGTCGCGGAAGTAACCGCCATAAAACCCCATGGATGAACCCCGATCATGCGGGTGCCCTTCATCCGTGGCACCCAGCGCCAGTGCTTTGCGGTATACCTTCTCAACGCTATCTGGATTTTCGACATTCAGCGCAATCATCACGCCATTGCCCACCGTCGCCGGCTGTTCATCGAACGGTGTGATCACCGAAAACAACGTCTCTTCAGGGTTTCTGCCCCATCCCGCCATGCGTTCATCATCAAAGCTGCGCGTTGCACCCAACTCAGCCAGCAGAGCATCGTAGAACTCGATTGCCCGCGGCAGGTCGTTAGTCCCTAAGGTCAGATAGCCAATCACGCGGGGACGATCCGATCCGGATAACCTGACCAGCTCCATGCGAACGTTGTCCGACTGATCCCCATCATTGTGGAACCAGTGGCTCGCGGGTGAATGAACATTCCGTCCGGATTATCGTCGCTACCGGTCCAGTCCTGCGGTGCTAACGCTTTCATGCGCTCGCGTATCGGCGCAAGATTTTCTGCTTCTGCATAACACATATACAGCGAGGGACCGAAACGCTGGAAATAGCGTCCCATGGTTTTTTCGCGATCGTAAGGATCAATCGATTCGATTCTGTGCAGACGCTCGCTGTCGAACAGCGTCAGACTGCCTTGGTAGCCATAAGTATCAGACTCGATCTTCACAAACTGATCTGCGTCGAGACCGAAGACCCTGGCAATGCTCGCAGTGGACAACGCCGCATCCGCAGTCAGATGAGTACATTCGTAGAGATTCTGCAGCAGGCCCACCTGAGGGTGATGTTCGAGACTGGAAAGCACAACCCGCAAACCGGGAATACCGAGCGAAGCCGCATCACAATAAAAACGACCTTCGCCCAGAGCAACGGGGAAGATCGACTGACTGGACAGATGATCGAGCAGACCCGGCAAATCCGGAGTGGCCAGACCTGCAGCGAACGGACCGCCACTATCTGCCAGATGACTGGCAATAAGACCTGGCCCGGTCGGTTCATGAATTTCCAGCTCAGCATCACCGAGCCGAACAACGGTTTTACGACTGGCCAGGAGCGGTTCATCCACCCGCCGATCGATCACAGCATCGACAAGATCACACCATTTGCTGGCAACCGTCTGAGCGTCATGCGCCGCCACCAGTATTCGATCAACGCGATCCAACATAAACTTCTCTCCCTGCGAACGTTGTCATTGTCGGGTGAATTCATATCAGACTCAAATGCCGGCAAGGCAGCTCACACTCTCCCAGTTGAGTCGCAATGTAGGCAGTGCCTTCCGTTATTGTGACGCTCATTTCCATAGTCCGCTCGACCAGCTTGGCCAGTTCCCGCACCGATTCGTTTGGAAACTGGTAGACGGCCACCGGGAGTCGGTTCAAGGCACTCTCGGACTGGTGCCACCAGGTGTCTGACTTGCTGTTGAAACTGTAGACGCAGACCCGATCAGCAAGCCCAACGGCTTTCTTCAAGCGCTCCAGCGACGGCTCGCCAATGTCTATCCACAATAGAATCTGACCGTCGAGTGAGTGAGTCCAGATATCGGGTTCACTGGTTTCGCTCAACCCGCGGGTAAATTCCAGACGCTCGTCGGCGTTGAGACAGAAGGCGATCACCCGGGCCATCATGCGTTCCAGACTTTCTGATGGGTGTAACGCGACGGTGAGTTTCAGCGAGTCATAGCGCTCACGGTCGAGATCCGAAAGTGAGATCTCGAACTTATATATTGTCGGCTTCAACGCCATTGCAGTTCCCCTTCTTTGTCACCCGACCCTACTCCGACGATATCCGTTTCTGGCCGCGACGCCTGGCGCAGCAGTCTCGCGCCGTATCTGATTAGGCAGTCTACTGCGAAACCCTTAGACTGCGCGCGTTAACATCGCAGGTGTGCACCATGAGTACGATCGAATGGCAACCCGGACGAGGTGGTGCTGAAGACTTCATCATCTCCAACACTGAGACAGATGTATCACCAACCGCAGCGCCCCGGCCGGTAACCGGTGCGTTATGGCAACCGGAGCGTCATGATGAGACTACCCCGCTTATTCTGTGCGGCCACGGGGCATCCGGAGACCGCTACCAGGCGCCCATTGTGCATCTGGCGAACCGATTTCTGCGCGAATGTGGCTACGCGACCCTGGCAATCGACGGCCCGGTTCATGGCCTGCGTCAGTCCGGACCCGGTGGACGCGAAGCTCTGAGCGGTGAAATGCAGCGACCGGGTTTTATCGACGATATGGTTCGCGACTGGCGTACCGCGCTGACGAAAATCAGCGCTGAGCGGAACCTGGGCCTCGGGCCCCTGGGCTATTTCGGTTTATCGATGGGCACTATCTTTGGCTTACCGCTGCTGGCAGGCGCACTTAAAGACGGCTTGAACGTCCGGGCTGCGGCCCTGGGTCTTGCTGGTACCACCGGCGCCGTTTCATTCATCAGCCAACGCCTGCTGGAAGACGCCGGCACTATTTCTCATCCAGTGGCGTTCCTGATGCAGCTCGAAGACGAACTGTTTCCCCGCGACGGCTACCTGGAACTGTTTGATGCACTGGCTACTGCAGACAAGCGCCTGCACGCTAACCCCGGTCTGCATCCGGAGATACCGGGTGAAGAAGTCGCTTTCTGTTTTGACTTTCTGGCTGCACGTATGAATGCAGAAGTCCCCAGAAACATAACCAACCCTATCGCTGACTGAAACAAGTGATGGAGACATTCGACTACATCATCGTTGGTGCAGGTTCAGCCGGCTGTGTGCTGGCCAATCGTTTGACTGAAGACGCTCAAACCCAGGTACTGCTGCTTGAGGCTGGAGGCAGTGACCGCCATCCGTTCGTGCAGATGCCGTCAGCGTTTTCACTGCCGATGAACCGCAAACGTTTCAACTGGTTCTACGAATCTGAACCGGAGCCTGGGCTCGGCGGGCGTCGAATGCACTGCCCGCGCGGCAAGGTCCTGGGAGGCTCGTCATCCATCAACGGCATGGTCTACATACGCGGCAATCCCCGTGACTACGACCGCTGGCAATCCCTCGGTGCCGACGGCTGGTCGTATGCGGATGTGCTGCCGTACTTCAAGAAGGCAGAGAAGGTTGGCTTCGAGCGCGCTGACCTTACCTATCGAGGTAACAACGGGCCTTTGACAGTGACTCGCGGGGCGAGGCGCAACCCGCTTTACGCAACCTTTCTGCAGGCCTGCCAGCAGGCTGGTTACCACAGTAGTGATGACCTCAACGGTTACCAGCAGGAAGGCTTCGGCGATTTCGAGATGACCGTCGATAACGGTGTCCGCTGCAGTACCGCACGCGCTTATCTGGACCCAGTGCGCGGCCGCCCGAATCTGACCATCCGCACTCACGCTGCGGCCGAGAGACTGTGCCTGCGCGACCAACGCGCAACCGGCGTTACCTACCTGCACCGGGGCGGTTCGGTAACCGTCAATGCCCGACGGGAAGTGCTGCTGTGTGCCGGTGCCATCGCCTCCCCGCAACTGCTGCTGTTGTCCGGCATTGGTGACCCGAAACAGCTGCAGCCACACGAGATCGCCACCACACATGAACTGCCGGGGGTTGGCCGCAACCTGATGGATCACCTGGAGATTTACTTTCAGCAGGCCTGCACCCAACCGGTATCTTTGAACCGGTGGTTGAGTCTTGCCGGCAAAGGCCTGATTGGTGCGCGCTGGCTGCTGACCAGGTCCGGTCTTGGCGCTACCAATCATTTCGAAGTTGGCGGTTTTGCCCGCAGTGGTCCGGACGTTCCGTGGCCGGATATTCAGTTTCATTTCCTGCCCGCAGCCGTTTCATACGACGGTACCACTATCGCTGCTGCCAACGGATTTCAGGTGCACGCCGGGCCCATGCTGAGCCCCAGTCGGGGCGGGCTGCAACTGCGCTCGGCAGATCCGGGCAGCAAACCCCTGCTGAATTTCAACTATATGTCGCAGCCCGAAGACTGGCAGGTATTCCGCAGTGCCGTCCGCCTGGCCAGGCAACTGTTTGCACAACCAGCGTTCGATGAATTCCGTGGAGCCGAACTGCTACCCGGAGCGAACATCAACAGCGATGAAGACATCGATGCCTTTGTCCGTGAGCACGCCCAGAGTGCCTATCATCCCTGCGGCACCTGCCGAATGGGCACGGGTGCAGACGCAGTAGTCGACAACCACTGTCGTGTTCATGGCCTTGAAGCCCTGCGAGTGGTCGACTCGTCAATCTTTCCACACATTACCAATGGCAATCTCAACGCTCCCACGATCATGGTCGCGGAAAAAGCTGCCGATCTGATTCGCGGACGCCAGCTGCCTCCGGAACCAGCAGCCTATTTCTCAGCCTGAGCAGCCGAGATCTCTTCGAGCGCTTTACCGCTGGTTTCAGGAAACGGGGCAACGATAAACGGCGCAGACAGTGCCAGAATGTTCCACTGGCGCCCCGGGTCAGCTCGGGCGGCGTACCGAGGTAAGGCGCACAATGCACCCAGCGCGGCCGGCAGCTGCGATCGTCTTCCTCCATCGCGACGGCATAAGGGTATTTCCGGGATTTGGACGACGCTGAATTCTGGTAAGTTCCGGACAATGCGTAACTGCCGAACCATCCGTAAGACCAGGCTTGATCTGAACTGCCTTGTGCTTGCGATTGCATTGCTGTCTGCTCAAAGTTTAGTACTCGCGCATGCTGCCGAACACCAATGGGGTGATGCTACAGCCACGGTCTGTATGACCTGCGCTTCCGCGCAGATCAGCGCCGCGCCAGGTCATGCGCCCGTACCGGTCTGCCGGATGGTCATTTCACAGGCCTCCAACCTCCCTGACTTTGAGCCGGTAGATTCATCTCGGCACGCCCGCAAGGGTTTGCCTCGAGCCCCTCCAAGCACCTGTTGATTCATCCCATCTGGCGCTCGCAGGCGCCATTCGTTCAACAGACTGGAACTCAATATGCGCCATCTGAATATGTGGGTGCTGCTGTCCATGCTGCTGGTAGCGCAGACCGCACGCGCTGACGAAGCAGCCGAGATTCAACAACTCCGCGAACTGCTGCTCGAAATCAAATCCGACTACGACGCCAGAATCCTCGATCTGGAAACCCGCCTGGCGAAAGCTGAACGCAAAACCAGCCGCGCGGTCGAGATTGCCGAGGATACCGCGATTACTGCGGGTGCCGGACAATCCGGTCCCAACACGTTCAACCCTGCCATCGGCTCGGTACTGGTTGGCCGCTACACCAACCTCGACAACAACTGGGAAAGCGTCCCAGGATTCGCCTCTGATGGCGAACTTGGTCCTGGTGATTCCGGCTTCTCATTAGGTGAATCTGAGATCAACTTCAAAGCCGCCATCGACGGTTTGTTTTACGGCAACCTGACCCTGGCGCTGGAAGACGATGCTGGCGATACTGAAGTAGGCGTTGAAGAAGCCTGGGTACAGACCCTGGGTTTACCTTACGGCTTCACTGCTCGCGGCGGTCGCTACTTCTCCGGTATCGGCTACCTAAACAGCTTCCATCGACACGCTGATGACTTCACTGATCGACCGTTGCCCTACCAGGCATTTTTCGGCGGTCAGTACATTGAAGACGGTGCCCAGGTGCGCTGGTTGGCACCAACCCGTCTGTTCTTCGAAGTCGGTGCAGAACTCAACTGGGGAGATCGCTTCCCGGCGACTGGCGGCGGTTCTTCCGCTGACGCCTGGGATGTATTTGCCCACCTTGGCGGCGATCTCGGCAGCAGTCACAGCTGGCAGGTCGGCATGAGCTATATGAGCTTCGACAACAACGACCGCGCCGCCGGAGAGGATGAAGCAGACACCTTCAACGGCGACAGTGATCTTGTCGGAATCGACTTCGTCTGGAAATGGGCACCCAACGGCAACAGTTCGGTTCGAAACTTCAAACTGCAGGGTGAGTATTTCCACCGGGAAGAAGATGGCGATTTTGGTGGACTGGATTACAACGGAGACCAGGACGGCTGGTATCTGCAGGGAGTCTGGCAGTTCGCCCCGCGCTGGCGGGTAGGCTATCGGCACGACCAGATGGACTCAGACAATGGTGATCTGTTGGTAGGTACCGTGCTGGAAGATCCTGACCACACGCCGCAAAGAGACAGCGTGATGTTCGACTGGTCTGCCAGCGAATACTCGCGCATACGTCTGCAGTACACCTATGACCAGGTGGAAAGAGACAGCGATAATCAGCTGACGCTGCAATACATCATGAGTCTGGGCGCGCACGGCGCTCATCAGTTCTAGCAGTGACCAGGAAACAACTGAAGATGAAAAACAGACTGCTGGTAACTTTGATTACCCTGCTGACGATCCAGCCGATGACCGCTCAGGCGCTGGAAGTATTTGCCTGTGAGCCCGAATGGGCAGCCCTGGTTAACGCGCTGGCTGGAGACACCGCACAGATCACGGTAGCCACCACGGCATTTCAGGATGCCCATCGATTGCAGGCGCGGCCGAGTCTGATTGCTAAAGCAAGGTCTGCGCAGCTGCTGATCTGTACCGGTGCAGAGCTGGAAGTCGGTTGGCTGCCTCTGCTGCTGCGGCGCGCAGGAAATCCGGCCATTCAACCCGGTACAGACGGCTACTTCCTGACGGCTGAACTGGTCCGTCGCCTGGAAATCCCGACCAGAATTGACCGGGCTGAAGGCGACGTACACCCTCAAGGCAATCCGCACGTACACCTGAACCCCCACAACATCACGCGGATCGCCGGTAAACTCAGCGAACGCCTGCAACTGCTGGATCCAGCAAATGGCGCCTCCTACCAGCAGCGGACAGAACAGTTCCTCGACAGATGGAATACGGCCATAGACGACTGGGAGACCCGGGCGGTCAATCTCGCCGGGCTGCGGCTGGTCGCCTATCACCGCAGCTTCAGCTATCTGGCCGACTGGTTGGATCTGCAGATTGTGGCCACTCTGGAATCCAAACCCGGGATTCCGCCCAGCGGTGCGCACCTGGCGAAGCTGCTCGAGCAGTTATCCGCCAACCCACCCGCAGCCATTATCCGCGCGCCCTATGACAACGAAAAACCTTCGGCCTGGCTTGAGGCACGCCTGAATGTTGACGGCGTACTACTGCCCTATACCGTTGGCAGTGAAGAGCAAGCCAGCGATCTGTTCGGCTTGTTCGACGTGACGTTAGATCGCCTCGAGTCGCTGCAACCATGAACCTGTTTGAACTGAGCATTCTTGCCCCTGCGCTTGCCGCCGGACTGCTGGTGCTGAGCACCCACGTAGCCCTCGGTCAGGAGGTGCTGAACCGAGGCATCATCTTTATCGACCTGGCAATTGCCCAGGTGGCCGGTTTAGGGGTCATCGCTGCCGACAGTATGGGTTGGGAGCCAAACGGCTGGCGGGTTCAGGCATCTGCCGTCAGCGCCGCACTGCTGGTCGCCGTGGTGTTGAACTGGACCGGTAAACACTGGCGGGAGGTACAGGAAGCTTTGATCGGCGCGGCGTTCATCCTGGCCGCCACCGCAGGGATTCTGATTCTCGCCGGCAATCCTCACGGCGGGGAACACCTTAAAGAACTGCTCGTTGGCCAGATACTCTGGGCCACTTACGATCAACTGTTACCCGTTGCGCTGCTCTATGCGGGTTGCCTGATCGCCTGGTTTGCGTTTCCGCAGCGTATGCACGGTCTGGGCTTCTATGCAGTGTTCGCACTGGTGGTGACAGCATCGGTGCAGCTGGTTGGCGTTTATCTGGTGTTCGCGAGTTTGATCATCCCGGCACTGGCCACCCGACACATCAGCAGCCGCAGCAAGCGCTATCTGTGGGGATTTGTCATTGGCAGCGCCGGATATCTCAGCGGGCTGGCAATCTCCATGCGCTGGGACCTGCCACCCGGGGCGGTCGTGGCCTGGGGGCTGGCCAGCTTTGCGGTCGCGTTCAGCTGGCTGGCTCCTGTCCGCATCCGGGAGTAGCATCCAGCAGAGGCTAATCATCAAGGGGTACAACTATGGCAGTTAGCGGTTTTCATCATCTGGTGGTTCGGGTCGAAGATCTCGATGCCAGCATCGCGGTCTGGAAAAGTGTGCTGGGAGCGGAACTCGACCGCACCGATCAGAATGAGGCACTGGGTATCAAACAGGCATTTTTCAATCTGCCCGATGGTGGCTTTGTCGAACTGGTCTCACCTACTAACGATTCAGCTGCAGTCGGCAAAGCCCTGGCTTCACGAGGCGAAGGCATTCATACCATCGCCCTGGCTGTCGATGACCTGGATGCGACAGTTGCCGCGGTCAAAAGCGCTGGTGCGCAGCTCATCGGCGAAGGCGGCCCACAGGTATTTGTCCATCCAAAGTCGGCCAATGGGGTGCTGGTCCAGCTCTCGAAACAATAGCTGTCCCGGCACAAAAGCAACCGGAGATGAGTACAGCAGCCCGCCAGCAGCATCGGGCTCAGATAACGTTGTCTCAACTTAGGCATTTTTCGCTTTCCGCGCGGCTATAATCGGCAGTCAATCTACCGATTCGAATGTTGCGGGAAGCCCTATGAACGTGCCTACTCGAACCCTGGCGATTCTGGCGCTGGTTGCGCTGATTCCAGTCACATCTCTCATTTTCTATCTGGATCGTGACGATCCGGTTGCGGAACGGGTGGTGTCTGAGACGTTAGAAATATTGACACCCGAGCCGGTTCCCGAACGCGCCCCTGAGCCCCTGGCACGGGAACTCCAGCCTGCACCCGCGGCAGATTCCGAACATAGCGCAGCTATTGAGGCGGTTTCGGAACAGTTAAAACAGGCCCTTGCACTGCTCGATCAACAGCAGCAACTGCTCGAATCTCAGTCAGAAAAACTCGACGCGCAGACCGTGTCACTGAATTCGCACGTTGATCGAATGCAACGCCTTGAAACTGCCCTTGACCAGCTTAAAGGCAAAAACACGCTCGCCGATACCGGTATCGATATCATCGGGTCAGGTAAAAAAGACGATACCCAGACACCCATCGACATTACCGGTGGACCAACTCAGACCAGTGAGGCCAACCAGGACGTCACCACCACTCCCCAGGTGGCGAGCACTTCCAGCATAGATGCGCAAAACCAGGACGACGACGCGGTGGAAAAAGAACAACAGGACGACCCGACCCGGGTGATCCTTAACTCCCTTCCTGGCGCCATGCGCCTGCCTGGCACCAATACGGTGATGAAATGGGGCGGTTACGTGAAAAGTACTGTGGTTAAAAGTTTTGACCCGATCGGATCAGACGATCGATTTATCACCGGTGCAATTCCCGTCATCGCAACGGAGGGCTTCGAAGAACAGACCACGATTTCAGTCGACCAGTCGCGCTTGAATCTCGACATGCGCGAACCGACAAAGGTAGGTCTGCTGCGGGCATTCGTCGAAGGCGATTTCGCCGGCAGTGGCGAAAACTTCCGGCTGCGACACGCATTCGGGCAGCGTGGCAATGTGTTGGCTGGCAAAACCTGGTCCGGTTTTGTTGATCGATCTTCTTCTCCAGAAGAAGTGGATTTCGAAGGCCTTAATGGTCGTATAAACGTCCGCCAGGCTCAGTTTCGCTTCCAACCGGGGTTCGGCAGTAAATACGAAATGGCGATTTCTCTGGAAGATCCCTCACCTGAGGTACAGGGCGGTAGCGGTGTCAGTCAGGTGCCTGACTTCGTCATCAGCGGCAGGGTCAATCTCCGCAACAATTTCCACACCCGTCTGGCACTGCTGCTCCGCCAGGTGCGCGCCCAACCGGATAGCAATCCGGACGATGTCGTAAAAGAGTACGGCTACGCATTACAGTTGAGCAGCAAAGTCGACTTCCCGCTGTTCGATCAGCGCGACAAAATCATGTTTCAGCTGAACGCCGGAAAAGGCTACGGACGCTATGTTAATGATCTGAACAGCGTCGGCAATTTTGATGGAATTTTTGACGTCAACGGCGATCTTGAGCTTATCGATGTTCTGTCAGGTTATGTCTCCGCCCAGCACTGGTGGCGCGGCAGCCTGCGCAGCAATCTGACATTCGGCTACGTGGAACTCAATAATCCGAGCTTTGTTGAAGGTGAGTTCTACAAACGCACGACCAGAGTGTCAGGCAATTTATTCTGGTCACCAACACCCCGCTTCGATGTTGGCGCAGAATTGTTATGGGGCGAGAAGGAAACCGAAGACGGCGAACAGGGCACTGCATCCCAGTTTCAGTTCGCCGCCAGGTATCTTTTCTGAGGTTACTTTGACAGCGGATTGCGCTCAATGAACTCAATCGTCGCAGCCACCAGTTCGTCCGGAGCCTGCTCCTGCAGAAAGTGGCCGGCGCCTTTGATCGTGGTGTGAGGCTGACCCTGAGCACCCGGGATCGCTGACTCAAAACGCACGTTGGCTCCGGCAGTCACCGGGTCAGAATCGCTGAACGCGGTGAGAAAAGGTTTCTCCCAATTCTCGAAGACCGCCCAGGCGGCACGATTGGCCGGAATAGCCGCATTGTCAGGAATGATCGGCACCAGTGAGGGAAACTGCCGGGCGCCTGATTTATGACTCTCATCTGGAAACGGTGCGTTGTAGGCGCGCTGTTCGTCCGCTGACAGCGCGCCTGCGCAAGACATGTTGAGCACGTCACCGATAACAAAGCCATCAGACTCGGCGCAGAACTTCACCCAGTGCAGAAATCCCATCCCGCTGGTGTCACCGGCCATGGCCATGCCCATCTCCATCGGGTTCGCAGGCACCGGCAGAGTCTCGTAGTAGGCGCGCATGCGCTCACTTGCTACCGCAACCTGATCGTCAGCCACGCCCTGAGCATCCGGCAACCCTGTGTTCGCGGCGACAATCCGGGCGAACCGATCCGGGCTCTCAGCAGCAACACGCAAGCCGATCAGACCACCCCAGTCCTGGCAGAACAGAGTAATGTCGGACAGGTCCAGCGCTTCGAGCAGCGACGTCAGCCACATCACATGGTTCGCATAGGTGTAATTGTCTCTTGCGGCGGG
>CAKZWF010000036.1 GCA_937921865.1 uncultured Pseudomonadales bacterium
TGAATGCATAGGCGAAGGTGGCACCAAGGAAGCCGCCAGTCGCTGCAGAACCCGTAAAAGCATCGCTGAACACGGCTACAAACGACGGCAGGATCTGATCAGCGTTGCTGACGGCAACCGCGAGCGCACCGATGGCATAAAAGACACCCATCACCGGAACAATACTGGCGGCCACGATCGCGATGCGCCGGATTCCGCCAATGATGACCAGTCCAAGCATTACCGACAGCACAGCGCCTGAGATCCAGGTAGGCACGCCAAATGATGCTTCCAGTCCGGATGCCATGTTGTTGCTCTGAGGCAGGTTGCCCGAGCCAAACGAACTGATGACGACGGCAACTGCAAAAAATACCGCCAGCCAGCGCATGTTCAGACCACGTTCCATGTAGTACATAGGTCCGCCAGCCATCCGCCCTTCATCATCTTTCACCCGATATTTGTGGGAGATGGTGACCTCGACAAATTTGGTGGTCATGCCAACAAACGCGGTTGCCCACATCCAGAACAGCGCGGCTGGACCACCCAGATAGATCGCAAAAGCTACACCACCAATGTTGCCGGTACCCACCGTGCCTGACAGTGCTGTGGACAGCGCCTGAAAATGATTGGTGTCACCAGGTGCATTGGGGTCCGTGTGTTTACCACGCAGAACGCCCCAGGCATGACCGAAGAAGCGGATCTGCGGAAATCCCAGGTAGAGAGTAAAAAACACCCCGACACCGAGCAGGAGAAACGGAAAGTAGGCGGCGCTGCCGAGGTAGTCATCGAGAAAAGTGAAGAGTGACTCGAGTGCAACCATGGTATCCCCTGATTATTGTTGTTCTTTTAAGCGTTCACGTAAGCGTTCACTTAGGCATTCCCGTAGCCGTTCACGAAGAAGCGTTCGCGAAGTTGTTCAGATCAGTCGCGCGAAGGTTCACCGTTCGGAAACAGCGCATCTTTCAGAACCTGATAGAGCCGATCCTGTTCAAGCACCCCACGCAGTGCATCTGCGTTGGGTCCGCGGGCATAAGCGGCGACATCTTCCCCGCCGTGGGTCTCGGACGCCATCGGCACCGTTGCCGCCTGCTGATAATTGGGGTCTTCTGTATCGACTTCGCGAAGGTCCGCAAGCTCACTTTTGAAACCAGGCCCGTTGGCATAGCCCAACGTGGTGTAGGGATTGCCATTGGCATCTTTGGCCAGGTCTCCGAGCGGTGTCGTTACCTTGCCCAGAATCGGATTACCACGCCGCGGATAGCCACTCATGCTAAAAGTATGGCTGTGATCTGCGGTTACCAGAATCTGGGTATCGCTGGCGCTGGTCAGATCCATCGCGACCTGCACAGCCTGGGCAAATTCGACCGCGTCGGTCAACGCGCGGTAAGCATTACCGGCGTGGTGACCGTGATCGATGCGCCCCCCTTCGATGATCAGCAGATAGCCAGTTTCACTATCTGAAGGCTTGAGCGCTTCGAGTCGCTGTAGTCGAGCAACCGCAAAACGTGTCATTTCGGCAAGACTCGGCTCACCAGCAGGGTCTTTCGGTCGATCAGCTTCAAACTGCATGTGTGACGGCTCAAACAGACCCAGCACAGGCTTATTGTCATCGGGTAACGCGTTGAACTGTTGCTGATTCCAGATCAGATGACCTTCGCGTTCAGTCTGCCAACGAGTCATCAGATCCTGCTGGTCGGTGCGCACGCCCTTGATCTCACTGTACTCAGGATCGCTCATTTCTTTCGGCAGAAAATACTGCCGGCCGCCACCGAGAGTTACCTCGATACCATCACCGTGATCAAACTCCACGAGCTGTCGGGCTATATCCCGACAGCCATAGCTGACAGCCGTCGGCGGCAGGTTGCTGTCCGCCTCCCAGTTACGATTAGGTGCATGGGCATAAGCTGCAGCGGGCGTCGCGTGGGTGATCCGCGCCGTAGAGATGACACCCGTGCTGTAGCCTGCGTCCTCAGCCAGTTCAAGCAGCGTTGGTAGTTCGTTTTCCAGCGCTCCAGCGCAATCGTTGTGGCTGACTGAACCCGCCACGCTGATGAACCCGACGCGGGTTTTCTCACCGGTCAGTATTGCGCTCATCGTGCCCGCGCTGTCTGGTACCTGACTGTCAGTATTGTAGGTTTTCACCAGCGCAACATTAGGAAACGATTCGAATGACAGTTGGTATTCTTCGCCGCTGCCACCCGCCGCTTGCCCGGCATAAATACGGGCAGCGGTTACCGTGCTGACACCCATGCCATCGCCGAGAAACAGAATCACGTTGCGTCCGGGCACAGCTGAGCTGTCAGTGTTGCTGGCCGGCACGTTGGCACAGCCGCTGAGGGCGACTATCAGCGCCAGTATAAAAATAGTGAGAGATCTGCTTTTCATCATAGTCCTGTTGTTATTCATCAACCTCGGCTGGCAGGTTAAGCACGCGTCAGGCCTGCGCCCTCGGTGAACGCATAGTGACAAATTCTTCCGCGGCGGTTGGATGAATGCCAATAGTAAGGTCGAACTGAGATTTGGTTACACCGGCGCCGATGGCAATCGCCAGGCCCTGGATAATTTCGCCCGCATCCGGTCCTACCATGTGTGCGGCGACGACCTTGTCATCCACACCGTTGACCAGCAGTTTCATCAGCGTTCGTTCACCGCGCCCGGTCATCGTATGTTTCATCGGTCGAAAAGCAGATTCGAACACCTGCAATTGCGGATACAGCTCAACCGCTTGTTCTTCTGTTGGTCCGACCGTGCCGATATTCGGCTGACAGAAAACCGCGGTAGCAATGTTTTCGTAGCTGATGTTTTTGGGTGGATTGTCAGTAAACAGATTATTGGCAATACACATGCCTTCTGCGATTGCGACAGGGGTCAACTGCATTCGGTCGATGACATCACCGATAGCGTAAATATTGGCAACAGAGGTCTGAAAGTAGTCATCGACCACAACCGCGCCGGTGCCGCTGACATCAACGCCGACGTCTGCCAGCCCCAGTCCGTCCGTACGCGGTCGTCGTCCTGTCGCATAAAGCACCAGGTCAGCTTCCAGCTGGTCACCGCTGTTCAGCTCCAGAATCCTGGTTTGATCGCGCAGCGTAATCGCTTCAATAGTGGTGTCGAAACGAAGATTAATGTTCTTATCAGCAAGCTCATTGCGGACAAATTCGCGAACACCCCGATCGAAACTCCGAAGGAACAGCGGCCCGCGGTAAACCAGATCAACTTCGACCCCGAGTCCGGCAAAAATCCCTGCGAACTCGACTGCGATGTAGCCGCCGCCGACCACAACGGCCCGTTTCGGCAGCTCATCCAGATAAAAGGCTTCATTCGAGGTGATGACGTGCTCGCTTCCCGGAAATTCCGGTACAAACGGCCAGCTGCCTGTGGCGATGAGTATTTTGTCTGTGCTGAAGGTCTCGTCGCCGATTGCCACTGTGTGAGGGTCGACAATGCGCGCAGTCCCCCACTTCCGGTCGACACCGGCGTTGTCTAAAAGGCTCGCATATATGCCGTTGAGTCGTTCGATTTCTTTGCTTTTGTTGTCCCTCAGACGGGCCCACTCAAAGCTCTCTGCCGCCACATTCCATCCGTAAGCACCAGCATCCTGAAAGTCTTCAGAAAAGTGTGAACCATAGACGAACAGTTTCTTTGGCACACAACCAACGTTGACACAGGTGCCGCCGAGATAGGTGTCTTCAGCCACGGCCACCCGGGCTCCATACTGGGCAGATATTCTGCTGGCCCTGACTCCGCCGGAGCCGGCGCCAAGAACAAAGAGATCGTAGTCGTAGCTCATGAAAGGATGCCCTGCTGCACAAGCCACGAGCCTACTGGAACCTTTTGGCAATGCCTAGGGGTTGCAAAGTGTTCACGAGTCTCACAGGACCACAATTGCCAATGCGGTCGGCTGCCACATAAACTGCCGTCTCACAGGCGCATGCGTCAGGATGATTGGTGGCGTTTAACGCCAGGAAAAGGACACGATAAATGAGCGAAATGAATGGCGCCAAAAGCCTGCTGGCAACTCTGGTCGGTGCTGGGGTGGAGGTCTGTTTCACCAATCCCGGGACTTCCGAAATGCACTTCGTTGCGGCACTGGATGAAGAAGACGGCATGCGCGCGGTACTGGGGCTGTTTGAAGGCGTAGTGACCGGTGCAGCTGACGGCTACGGGCGTATGGCTGGTAAACCTGCCTGTACCCTGCTCCATCTTGGCCCGGGTCTGGCTAACGGCCTGGCCAATCTGCACAACGCCCGGCGAGCACGAACGCCCATCGTCAATGTCGTCGGCGAACACGCCACCTACCATCGGGCACTCGATGCGCCATTAACTTCAAATATCGAAGGCTTTGCCGCTCCGGTGTCAGGCTGGATCCGGGTATCAGAAAGTGCCGGTTCAGTAGCAGCAGATGCCGCGGAGGCTGTGCAGGCAGCCTGCGCGCCTCCCGGACAGATCGCGACACTGATTCTGCCGGCTGATACCGCCTGGAATCCGGCGGACGGGGCTGTGGATCCGCTGCCGTTACAGGCGCCCGAGACAGCATCGGCACAACAGATTGACAGTGTGGTTGCGGCGCTGAAATCCGGCGAACCTTGCGCGATGCTGATGAATGGCGATGCCGTCACCGAACAGAGTCTGCTGCTGGCCGGTAAGCTGGCAAAATTCTGCGGAGTACAGCTGATCGGCGACACCTTCATCTCCCGCATTTCCCGGGGTGCCGGACGGGTCAACGTTGAGCGCCTGCCTTACTTCGCCGAGCAGGCGGAAGAGGCACTGGCTGGACTGCGTCATCTGATTCTGGTCGGAACCAAAGCACCAGTGAGTTTCTTCGCTTATCCCGGCAAAGCCAGCGAACTGACGCCGGAGGGTTGCAGCATTCACAGCCTGAGCGCACCCGGACAGAATGCCCATGCAGCGCTCGAGGCGGTTGTCGAAGCCTGCGGCGCAACGGGACTGGCTGCAGAACTGGCAAATCTTAATCGCCCCGCGCTGCCGACTGGCGAGCTGAATCCAACCAGCATTGCTCAGGCACTGTCCGCGTTGATGCCTGAACAGGCGATTTTAGTGAACGAAGCCGCAACGTCCGGCTTTGCGCTGCCAGGTATGACCGCAAATGGTCCGCAACATGACTGGCTGGACCTGACCGGTGGCGCCATCGGCATGGGCCTGCCGGCCGCAACTGGCGCGGCGATTGCCTGTCCTGATCGCCGGGTTGTCGCTCTGCAGGGGGATGGCAGTGCCATGTATACGGTTCAGGCGCTGTGGACCATGGCCCGGGAAAATCTGGATGTCACGACGATCATCTTTAATAACCGCAAATACGCCATTCTGCAGGTGGAATTCATGCGGGTGGGTGCCCATAACCCCGGACCCAAAGCGATGAGCATGCTGGATCTGTCTAAACCGGATCTGGACTGGATATCTCTGGCCAAAGGTATGGGTGTGCCCGCGCTGCGACCCACTGACGCTGAGTCGTTCAGCAAAGCGCTCGCAGAGAGTTTTGCCACGCCGGGACCGTTTCTGATCGAGGCGGTGATCTGACTCCTGTTGATCTGTTTGAGTTTTCACTGAGGAATTTGTTGTGAAACTGACCCTGTTCGGAACCGGCTATGTCGGTCTGGTCACCGGCACCTGTTTTGCCGAGATGGGCAACGACGTGCTCTGTGTGGATGTCGATGCCGCCAAGATCAAAGGACTCGAATCTGGCGAAGTACCGATCTTTGAACCCGGACTGGAAACCATGGTGCAGGCCAACAGTCAGGCGGGCCGGCTGAATTTCAGCACCGATCTGGCAGCAGGCGTTGCCCACGGCGAAGTGATTTTTGTCGCCGTCGGCACGCCTTCCGACGAAGACGGATCCGCGGATCTGCAATACGTGCTCAATGTTGCTCGAACCATTGGCGAACACATGACCGAGTACAAGGTTGTGGTCGATAAATCCACGGTGCCGGTAGGCACCGCAGACCAGGTCAGTCAGACGATTGCGGAAACCCTTGCCAAACGAGGTTCAGAACTGAATTTTGATGTAGTTTCGAATCCGGAGTTTCTCAAAGAAGGTGCTGCCATTGCTGACTTCATGAAACCGGATCGCATCGTTGTCGGTGCCAACACGGCTGAAGCTGCTCGCAAACTTGACGCGCTTTATGCGCCTTTCAACCGCAACCACGACAAGATTGTGCACATGGACGTGCGCAGTGCCGAGCTCACCAAATATGCAGCCAACGTGATGCTGGCAACTCGCATCAGTCTGATGAATGAGCTGGCAAATCTTGCTGATCGCCTGGGTGCCGATATTGAATCTGTACGACGCGGCATCGGCTCCGACCCCCGTATTGGCTACAACTTCATCTATCCGGGTACCGGTTATGGTGGGTCCTGTTTTCCTAAAGACGTGAAAGCGCTGATCCATACCGCCGGCGCCAATCACTACGACGCGGCGATCATGCGGGGTGTTGAACAGGTCAACGAACAACAGAAGCGGGTGCTGTTCGACAAACTGTACCAGCACTTCAGCGGTGCTCTGGAAGGACGCACTTTTGCACTCTGGGGTCTCGCCTTCAAACCCAACACGGATGACATGCGTGAAGCGCCAAGCCGAACCATTATGGATCTGCTGTTTGCGCACGGCGCTTCCGTTCAGGCCTACGACCCGGTTGCCATGGCTGAAACGGCCAGGATCTACTCCGATCAGCCGGCCCTCAAGCTCTGTGAACACCGTGATCAGACCTTAAGCGGCGCTGATGGTCTGATTGTGGTGACAGAATGGAACGAGTTCCGCAGCCCCGATTTCGGCTTCGTGAAGAGTGAACTGAATCAACCGGTCGTTTTTGACGGGCGCAATCTTTACGACCCGGACTACCTGGGCCAGCTCGGCTTCATCCACTACGCGATCGGCCGGGGTAATCGCCGGGGCCTTTAAGACCTTTTCAAGTAGATCGAAGATAATTCTTCGATCTACTTGATACTGTATATTCATACAGTTAATCTGACCGACCCCTGTACATAAATACAGTATGGTCATGAACTCAAGCAATCTCGAAAACAGCCAAAAAGAAGACATCCCAAAAGAAGCCGGCGAAACTGCCAGCACAAAGCGCGCCCGGCTGTTCCAGCACCCGGATCTCTGGCGCGCGGGTCAGCTCCCCGCCGCAGGTGCTAACGGCCACCAGGCCAACACCACACCCAGCGGGTTTCCCGACCTGGACACTCACCTGCCCGGAGACGGCTGGCCCGAATCCGGCCTGAGTGAAGTTCTGCTGCCTACTGCGGGCATCGGGGAGCTGCAGTTGCTGATGCCATTGCTGAAACAGCTCAGCAGCCAGATGCGCTGGATTGCCTGGATTAACCCACCCTTTGTTCCTTACGCCCCGGCTCTGGAAGCCGCAGGCGTGGATGTCAGCAAAATCCTGCTGATTCATCCGAAAAATCATAAAGACGCACTGTGGTCACTGGAACGGGCAAGCCGCTCTGGAACCTGCAGCTTGGCGCTTGCCTGGCTTGATGAGCAGCAGATGGCGCTGAAAGACACCCGGCGTCTGCAGCTCGCCGCCAAGCAGGGCAATACCCTGACCTGTCTGTTTCGGCCTGCCGCAGCAGCTTCACAAGCCTCAATGGCTGAACTGCGCCTGCAGCTGGAGGTGCCTGACACCACGACTGCGGGTGAACCCGATCATCTGAAACTGTCGATTCTGAAACGCCGGGGTGGCTGGCCTGTTCCAGAAATGCAGTTGGAACTGGCAACCGGGCGCAGCCGTACGGAAATCCGTGAACAGCTGTCACTCTGGCGACTCTGGCGCAGCGGCGCTGCGGTTACAACAACGGCCGGACCCGCCGTTCCTGAAGCGCTGCAGACACATTCAGGCAATGTGGAACAGCGCGTTACGCACTGAAACCGGCTGTCCTGCCGCCATGTGGCTTGGCCTGCAGTTTCCAGACCTGGGTCTGGAAGTACATGCGGCTGATGATGAGCAGGCCACTGTGCTGCTGGATGATCAGCGGGTTGTTGCGCTCAATCGCAGTGCGGCAGCAGCCGGGATTCTCTGCGGCAGCACACTGGCTACCGCGCGCAGTATCTGTGCAGAGATTCAGGTTTTCCGTCGCGATCGGGAACGGGAAAGAGAGCGACTGCAGAACCTGGCAGAAGCCATGTACGGCTTCAGCTCTCTGGTAAGTCTTGAGTTGCCCGATGGGCTGACGCTGGAAGTTGGCGGCAGTCGCCAGCTCTATTGCGACCTGACCCAGCTGGCACAACAGGCCTCGCACCTTGCCCGGAGTCTTGGCCATCGTGCCAACGTTCAGCTTGGCCCTACCCCCACCGCTGCACTGGTACTGGCGCGCAGCAACGCAACCAGGCTGGCTGAAGTGCCCCTGGCTCTGGCTGGATTGCCGAACAGCCAGGTGCAACAGCTGGCGAGCATGGGTATTCGTCAGCTCGGTCCTCTACTGACCCTGCCCGAGCGTGAGCTTGGCCAGCGTTTTGGCAGCGACCTGGTGCGTTTTCTCGGGCGCCTTAATGGTCGCAGACCAGATCCGCGCGAAGGCATCCGGCTGCGACCCGAGTTTATTCGCCGCCTGCATATGCTCGATCCACTGCGGGATAAAAATGCTCTGCAGCAACCCATGCAGAAGCTTTTAAGCGAGCTGGAACACTGGCTGATTGCCCGGCAGCTGACTGCAGGAGAACTGCACTGGCAATTTGCTGCTCAGAGCTCTTTAAACTGCACAGAAAGACCGCAGAACTCTGTGACCATGAAGGTTGCCTTCGGTGCCGGTCGACAGCGCAAAAATGCTTTCCTGCCGATCACACTGCTGCGCCTCGACCAGATCGAACTGCCGGATGATGTCATCACCATCGGACTCAAAGCCCGGGTGCTGAGCAGCGTTGATATCAGCAATCGCGGGTTATTCACCGGGCCGGAAATGGGCGCGGCCGCGGACGGCTGCGCAGGCACACTGGCAGGCAAGCTAAAAGAAGATCTGATTGAACTGCAGGATGAACTCCGCGCCCGCCTCGGTGAAGATTCCTGTTACAACATCAGCAGCGTCAGCGAACACGTTCCCGAACGGGCCTGGCGTATAAACGTTGACAGGAAGACCAGCGGGCGCAAACGCAAAGGTCTTCACAACTCCAAGTCCACTGTAACTGACTTCGCTGACGCTCCCGCAGCGTTCACTCTGCCTCGCCCTGCATGGCTATTCAAAACCCCTCGAGCCATACCACGTTCTCAGCTGACTCTGCTGCAAGGCCCGGAGCGTATCCAGACCGCCTGGTGGGATCTTGCCGTGCAGCGTGACTACTACCTGGCCCGCCACAGCAGCGGTGCCCGCTGCTGGGTCTTTGTCGATGCAGAAGATCATTGGTTTCTACATGGGTATTTCGCATGAACTCACCTCTATCGGAGCGACTCAACCGGACCCGGGATCGGTCAGCCTTTGCTGAGCTGCACTGTCTGTCGAACTACAGTTTTCTGCATGGTGCTTCTCACCCGGAAGAGCTTGTGCAGCAGGCAGTAGAACTCGGTTATGAAGCGATTGCCATTACTGACGAGTGCTCGTTTGCCGGTCTGGTCAAAGCGCATATGACTGCCCGGACATTCGGCATCAAGCTCATTGTCGGCGCCCATTTTCAGCTCAGCGAAGGCATTCGGCTGGTGATGCTGGCTCCCACCCGAAGTGCTTACGGACAGCTCGCCGGCCTGATCAGCAAACTTCGCCGGCGCTCGCCGAAAGGCACCTACACCATGAGCTACGACGATCTGCGCTGGGGTGTCGATGAATGCCTGGCATTATGGGTGCCGGATTCACCCGACATTGACCTGCTGATGCAGCAGGGTCGACGCCTGCAGGAATTCCTGCCGCAGCTGTGGATTGCTCTGGAGCTGTTTCATCAGGCTGATGATCTGGACAAAACCGCCTGCGCGCTGACCTTATCCATGCGTCTGGGACTCTCCATCGTGGCGGCAAACGATGTCCATACCCATGTTCCCGCTCGACAGCCGCTTCAGGATGTGATGACCGCGATCCGTTACCGGACCACGGTCGATGCTCTGGGAACCCGGTCTATGGCCAACGCTGAGCGGCATCTGCGCAGTATCGATCAGCTGCAGACTCTGTATCCGCCAGAGACGCTCTTAGAAACCTGCCGGATCGCCGCGCGCTGTGAGTTCTCGATGGATGAGCTGCGCTATGAATACCCCGAAGAGCTGGTGCCTCCACATCTGACCCCAACAGCCTATCTGCGTCAGCTG
>CAKZWF010000037.1 GCA_937921865.1 uncultured Pseudomonadales bacterium
AACGTCTGCTTATCGCCCGTAGAAGACAGAACTGATTATCTACGATAAACTTTGTGTCCAACGGAGATTCGATACCGGTATCAAAACGGCCGGTTCACACTGGCAAGAACGGAGAAATTAAATGTCTGAAGCCACTCTGTACGAAAGGTTGGGCGGTGAAGAGAATATTCGAAAAATTGCGACAACGCTTTTTGACACGCACGCCAACAACAAAACCATCAATGCTCGATACGTCAACAGCGATAGAGACAAAGTTATTCAGCTAGTGTTCGAATTTCTATGTAGCGCAACAGGTGGGCACCAGAAATATACCGGCAGGGACATGCTGACTACCCACCGAGGAATGAATATTTCCGAAGAAGAGTTCATGGCTGTACTTGACGATCTGCTGTCAGCTTTGCAGTCCAATGGCATCGGTCAGCGGGAACAGGAAGAGCTACTCCTCGCTAACTACAATTTGCGGAATGATATCGTCAGGGTATAAGCGGAAGGAAACGCCGGTCCGCTCCTGGCCGCCGAGAGGCTGACAGCAAGCAAAATTGAATGGCGGCTTTCGAGTAAACTTTATGTAATTCCAAGGATAGGCATAGCGGACGTCCGTTGAGCGCCATGGCAACGCTCACTTTATGCCCATTGCGGACATCGTTGAGTGACAGGTTGCTACATCCGAATGCATGAAATGAGCGAATTCAATCGCACGTTATACATCTCCCGACTCGAAGATTTTGCTGAGGTAGTTTCTGAAATCTACCCTATAGTTTTTCTTATTCTGCTCCCACCATGATCGATACCCGGGGGCAAATGTAAACCACCTTATCAACCTCTGTGATTCATACCATTCGTCTTCAGACAAATCCTGCGTCTGGTATTGGTAATACATCGAAGAAAAGTGCCTGGTCGCTCTTTGCATAAGAAGCGAGAATTTAATTTCTTCGATCGCCTCGAGGTCCTGACCCGCCAGTCCTTTCACCTGCAACTCTAACAGCTCTGTGTCTCGCAGAATCAAGTCCGTGTATTCGTTAAAATTCTTTTCAATATCCAATTTCGCCGCAACTTTCATACCGTCACTGTTCTGTCTTATTTGAACAGCCAGGTAACCTAGCGTTAAAACAACTGCGAGCGCACCGAATAGCTCACCCATAGCACCCAGAGCATCCCAGTTCATACGTCACCTCCTTCATTGGTCTAATCGATGTTACAACAGAGTCGATTTTTAACCGCTACTGGCCGAAAGCTGCCATTCGCGGCTCAAACCAAAAACGTCTGCTTCGTGCCCGCTCTTGCCATTGGTTGATTCAGCAAACTGACTTATCCTTAAGGTTGGCAGCGGTAGTAAACGACGAAGTTAGGGGATACTAATGTCTATTTCAGCTGATGATCGTGCAGCAATTCTCGATCTGATCTCCGAATACTCCTATACCTTTGACGAAGATAGGATTGGGGAATTGGTTGATTTATTCATTGACGATGGCGAGTGGTGTATCTATCTCGCAGGGTCGGACACGCCGGTGCTCAAAGCCTCTTCAAATTCAGAGATACGTGTGACGCTTCAAGAGGTTCGGTCTGGGCCTTTCAACCAGGCGGGTATGCCCAGACATTTTCAGACCAACACAGTCTTAAAACGTACTTCGGCAGACCGAATATCTGGGCGGACGATGGTAGTTGGAACACAGCAACCGTATGACGGATCACAAACGAGCGTTCTGCTTACGGGCGTGTATGAGGACGAGTTTGTGTTCGCGGATGCCTGCTGGCGGTTTGCAGTTCGCCGCGGTCTGCTTGACGTATTTTCTTTGTAGGTGCGCTTTTCAGTCCATCGAGATCAATAGTCTGAAATTGGCCGAAAGCGGACGTTAGGTATACGGAGTCGAAAGGTCCGCTTTCGACCCGAAGCGGTCATACGGGGTTTGGTAGGCTTGGGCGCGAAGATTAAGATTATCGGCTCGTAATCAACTCTATGCGATGAGCGATGAGCTCTCTTCTTCGTTTGCGTGGAACATCGCTAAAGACTGTGGTCTCCCAGCTGTGATAAGCGATGTAGAGCATCGCGCGCATCGTTAGATCATCGCCTACAAAACCCATCTCTTTCAGCGTGTCTGAAACATATTCCAGTCGGAGTTTGTTTGCTTTGCTGACCACTTTTGCCGCCGCCTTGTCCTGAGCTGCCAATAGCAAGATGCTGGGCTCGGCACGTGCTAAATCATGGTCGTGGATGAGTTCCGCGGTCACCATAAGTCGGGTTTTCGGCTCCATGGCGAGAATATCCGGATTATTGGTGATTGCCTCGGTAACCTCATGCAACCAGTGCTCTAGAAGCTGGGTTATATAGCCCTCGCGATTCTTGAAGTGCCAGTAGAAGCCAGCCCTGGCGACTCCAAGCGTGCGTGCGAGAGCATCAACCTTTATGTCAGCAGCCGGAAAGCGAGTTAGGGCATCTAATCCGGCATCCAGCCACTGCAGTTTGGAGACGCCTCGGTTTGCCGATTCTTTGCCCATGCAGCAACTCTATATCAACGGTTCCGTTCAACGTGGATATCTAGACGCTCTTGTCTAGACATAGGTGTCTAGGCAACGTACATTGGGTCCTGAATGTGGTCAATGATCTTTTCGCCAACGGGAGGGGACGCAAAGATGTTCAGACTAAGGCTTTTGGTTACTTGCCTCTTTCTGCCGCTTATGGCGAGCGCCGGACCAGACGACTACCGTTTTCCGAGAGAGCCAGGAACCACGAAAGACGGCTACCCATTGCCTTTGTCCGGTGTTCCGATAACGAAAACTCCGGTAATCGCGAAGCCCGGTGTAGACGTCAAAGACTATCCAGGACATTACGTTCCGGGCAGGGAGAGTCTTGACGATAACGAGATGCGAGTGACTGCGTGTGGTTCCTGGGGACCCGCTCCGATGCGCATCGGCCAAGGGGCATCCTGTTTTCTGGTGGAACTCGGAAACGGCGACACGTTCATCTTCGACATCGGCGGTGGAACGGTTGGCAATCTCTTCGCGCTGGGAGTGCATCCCGCGGAACTGGACAAGGTGTTTATCACGCATTTCCACCTGGATCACATCGGCGGGATCTTCCCCCTATTCGACGCCATGGGCTGGGGGCGAAATACACCACTGCATGTGTGGGGCTCGTCCGGGTACACGCCGGAGCTGGGCATCACTGCATTGGCGGACAACATCATGCAAGCCGCAGAGTGGCACATTCAGAACAAGCAAAGCATCCTGCCGAAGGCAGGGATGACGATCATTCCCCACGAGATCGATATCAGCAAATTCACACCCGAGAACCCCAGACAACTGGCGTACGACGAGAACGGCGTGAAGATCTACGCCTTTCCGGTCATCCACGCGCTTGCCGGTTCGATGGGCTTCCGGCTCGAATGGAACGGACTCACTTTTGTGTACACGGCTGACAGCCAGCCCAGCACCTTTGAAGCCGAACAGAGCAAAGGAGCCGATGTTTTTCTGCACGAGATCTTCCCCTCTGCTGAAGAGTTCGCTCACTACAATCACATGCCGACTCAAGATGCAGAAGGCGTGATGGAAGAACACACGACCCCAGCGGAGCTTGGACGGGTCTTCAGCATCGCCAAACCCCGGCTCGGCGTCGGCATGCACTTCACGTTGGATGAAAACCTGATCGATCCACTCTTCCAACGCTGGCGAACTACGTACGATGACCCGGTGTTGCTGATGCAGGACCTGACGACAATCAACATCACCAAGAACTACATTGTCGTTAGACAGACGAAGGCCGATCTTCTCGCCTGGCCTGCCCCGCCACCAACACTCCCTGAGGGCGCAGATCTGAGTAGAGGAGAGCCGAGCAAGGCAAAAAGACCTGATTGGCTGACCGCGACAAGGCTTCCGTCTGAGTAGACGTCCGCTCCTGGCCGAAAGCGGACCTTAGCCTCACGGAGCCGAAAGGCCTGCTTTCGACCCACACCGGACCTTCGCTAATCTTGACGTGTAAGCTAACCTGCCACCTAAGTATTCAAACGGGGAACGGGTCGATGGACTGGAATGCGATTGGAGCCATTGGGGAGGTGGCCGGAGCGATAGCCGTGGTCATTACCTTGCTGTTTCTCGCAAAGCAGCTTCGGGAGAACACGAAAAGCACGAACGCGGCAGCGCATAGTGAACGGACCAACCGAAACATCATGCTGACCCTGTGGTCGGGGGACCACGGTGTTGGGTCGATTCGGCGAAAGGCAGAAAGTGGCGAGGAAATCTCTGATGCTGAAAGAGAGCTTCTGTTCTGTCACGATCTGGCGGCTCTGCGTCACTTCGAGGATATGCACTATCAAAGAACAGCCGGAATCACGGATGATGATACCTGGGCGGCTAACCTAAGCGGGCTAGTCCAGCGCACCAGAAGCGAAGGCTTTGCTGAGGTGTACGAGCGAGGGAAGTTCGGCTTCAGAAACTCTTTCCGAGAACTGATAGAAGAGAAGATGCGAGCCGCCTCATAGGAGCGGGCGCCGCTCCTTTCCCGAACCTACATGATCATGGCTATAAAGCATCGAGGTCCGAAGTTGGCCGTTTTCAGACCTGTCTAGGCGATGTCTGCTTCTGGCCGGAAGCGGACATCTGGGTGAATTGGAGAAATGTCTGCTTTCGACCCTAACTAGACATGAGAGTCTTCCTCGGCCACCCTTGATTCGGTGCTAATTGGATAGGAGAGATGGGTGTCTGTTTCGGATTGGAAATTGGCTCTTACCAGTGGGTTTGCGGTATTCCTCATAACTGCTTGCGGCGATCCTAATCCTGCCGATCTCGCTGATCCTGAATCAGCCGTCACCGAGACCGTCTGTAGTGTCGAGGCATTTCGCCCGTTACCAGATGTCAGGTTTAAGTCTGTAACAGAGCAGATCGAGCCGGTCCCGCATTGCAAAGTTACCGGCGTGATCGGCACCGAGACCAATTTCGAACTTCTGCTGCCAGAAGACTGGAATGGCAAATTCGTGATGGGCGGCGGCGGCGGATTCGTCGGCGTCGTACAGAACACCTCGCTCATGTTCGGTTCCCTGCAGAAAGGCTATGCAACGGTCGGTACCGACACTGGCCACGCCGGGCATCCGGCCAGCGCGCAATGGGCCTACAACAACCTCGAGCGCTTGGTCAGCTTCGGACACCAGGCCGTACACCGCACTGCGGTAACGGCCAAGGCACTTATTGCTGATCACTATGACAAGGAAATCATCCGCAGCTACTTCACCGGCTGTTCGCGCGGCGGCGGCCAAGGTTTTATGGAAGCGCAGCGGTATCCGGAGGATTTCGATGGCATCGTGGCCGGCTCACCCGCCTACGACTGGACGGGGCTCGCTGCAGCAGCAACCCAGATAAGCGCGGCGATGTACCCCGATCCCTCCAATTTGCAGGAAGCCGTAGTAGGCCCGGAGGAGCAGCGTTTGATCGAGTCGTCGTATCTCAAGATGTGCGATGCAATGGACGGCATAGAAGACGGCATTCTCAATGATCCCCGAGAGTGTGAGTTTGATGTCGCGACGTTGCTTTGCGAAGGGGAGAAGACCAACAGCTGCCTCAGCCAGGAGCAGCTAGTGGCCGTCAAGGTCGTGTACGAAGGACCCAAAGATTCACAGGGGCGGCCGCTGTACTACGGATTTCCCTTTGGCGGTGAAAGCGCCGATGGGGGTTGGTCCCGCTGGCTGACCGGTGGGCTGAAGTACGATGATGACGCCGAGGCCGGTGTGGACATGGGGCCATTTGAATCGCCCGTGACGCCGAATGCCTACTACTCATTCGGCAACGACATCATGCGTTATTTCATCTACAACGATCCCCAGTGGAGCTACGTCGGTTACGACTACGATAACCTCGAAAAGGATGCGGCCCGCGCAGCTGAGACAATCAATGCCACCGATCCGGATCTATCGGCATTTCGCGAGCGTGGCGGCAAGCTCTTGATCTACAACGGCTGGTCAGACAATGCGCAAACCTCACTCGCGTTTGCCGACTATTATGAGCAGGTCCTTGCTCGCGATGAGTCTGCCGTAGATGATGTCCGGCTGTTCCTAATGCCCGGTGTCGAGCACTGCTTTGGTGGACCTGGTCCGTCATGGGTCAATTTTCTGGATGAAATCGATAACTGGGTTGAGTCGGGGAATGCGCCGGACCAGGTCACTGCGTTCTGGTTGGATGAGACCATGCAGCCGACCGGCTCTAGACCAGTTTGCAGCTACCCCACCGTCGCAGAGTACGACGGCGAAGGTGATACCCGGGATGCGTTGAGTTTTAGCTGCATTGCAGGCGATTAGAACTAGCTCTATTGTGTCGATCACACATCCTCCGCTCTCCATCAGGAGTGACCGGGTTTGGCCGAAAGCGGACTATTGCGCCGCACAACAACGCGTCCGCACCCGACCCCGCCAGCGCTGGAGGGCAGCCGACTGGCTACAGCCAGACGGCTATCGAGAACTCACTACTTGGCGTGCAGGCGAACCGGCAGCGACGTATAGCCTTTCACAAAAGACGAGTAAGAGCGTTCAGGTTCGCCCACCACCTCGACTTTGTGGAAGCGTTTCATGATTTCTTCCCAGAGCACCCGCAGCTGCATCTCAGCCAGACGGTTACCCATGCAGCGGTGCAGACCGAAGCCGAATGACAGGTGCTGACGCGCGTTCGGGCGATCAACAATCAGCTTGTTGGGATTTTCGAACTTGTCTTCGTCGCGGTTACCCGACATGTACCACATCAACAGCTGGTCATTTGCTTTGATCTGCTTACCGCCGATCTCGCAGTCTTCGTTTGCCGTGCGCCGCATATAGGTCAGCGGGGTCTGCCAGCGGATGATCTCCGCGACCATGTTCGGAATGACCGAAACATCGTTGCGCAGCTTGTCGTACTGATCAGGAAATTCGTTCAGCGCCAGCACCCCGCCACTGATGGAATTTCGAGTGGTGTCGTTACCACCGACAATCAGCAGAATCAGGTTACCGAGAAACTCAAACGGCGCCATATCCTTGGTGTTCTCACCGTGGGCGAGCATCGACACCAGATCATGGCCCGGATTGACTTTGCGTTCCTGCCACAGCCCGGTGAAGTACTCGAGGCATTCCAGCAGTTCGGCCCGACGGGCTTCTTCACTTTCGACAATGCCGGTACCCGGTGCCGCAGTGGCCACATCTGACCAGCGGGTGAGCTTGCGGCGTTCTTCAAACGGAAAATCGAACAGGGTGGCCAGCATCTGCGTAGTCAACTCGATAGATACCTTGTCGACCCATTCGAACTCTTCGCCGATTGGCAGTGAGTCGAGAATGTTGCAGACCCGCTCGCGAATCACCGGTTCCAGCCTCTTAAGACTCATCGGTGCAACGATCGGAGATACCGTGGCGCGCTGCACGTCGTGCTTCGGCGGATCCATCGCGATGAACATGCTGATGTTCAGCGCACCTTCGGGAAGCTCAGAGTCTACGGGCAGACCCAGCGTGATGCCATTGCCGGAAGAAAACCGTTCGTGGTCACAATCAACCGCTTTGATGTCTTCGTACTTGGTCAGCGACCAGTACCGACCGGTGATATCGGTTTCGTTGAAATGTACTGGATCTTCGTTTCTCAGGCGTTCGAAGTAACCCCACATCTTGTTCTCCTGGAACAGACGCGGGTTCACGACATTGATGTCTTCTAAAGGCACATCATAGGGATCTGGAATTTCTCCGCCCTTATCGAAGTTGAACTGACCCGGCCGGCGGTTTTCCTGCTCCTCGACGGACTCCGTGTTGACTGCTTCGCTCATAGTTACCTCAAAATTTACCGGGCTCGCGCCCGAAGTTACTGAATCTGTGATGACGGTTCGATGATTGACCCGTCTTCGGACTATTTGCCCTGTCGGTATTGTCCTGTCCCATGTTCTTCCCAGCCGGCTTAAAGACATCCTGAGTAGATGATGGGTAGATTGGTAACCCCTGATCTTGACGCTGCCAACCAGGGATTACAAGCCGACGAATGTAGGTTCTAATCAGCGCAACGCAACTGCTCGCACAGGTCACGATACTGCGACATTTATTGGCAACAATATTGACGAATAACAACGGCTATCACATGCCGATCTGACTGGGCTGACTGACATGAGGCAGAATAAATGACTGAAATTCAGAGACTTGCAGGAAAACGGGTACTCATCACCCAGGCCGATGATTACATGGGGCCCGCCACTGCAGCGCTGTTCGCCGAAGAAGGTGCTGAGTTGATCAGCGATACCCGGGATCTGACCGAGTCCGGCGCTTGTGAAGCTGCAATCGCAGCCGCCGGTGAGATCGACATTCTGATTGCCAATCTCGCCTCAGAGAACTTCAGCGGCACACCGGTCCATGAACTGGGTGACGATGCCTGGGCCACCACTTTCGACATGATGGTGCACCCGCTGCACCGACTGACCAGGGCAGTGACTCCGCAGATGCGCGCCCGCGGCAATGGCAAGATCATCGTTTACGGCAGCGCGACCGCACTCAAAGGCATGAAGACCGTGGCCGCGTACAGCGCTGCCCGCGCAGCACAGGTCGGCTACGTCCAGGCTGTAGGGGTTGAGCTGGCGCCAAACAACATTCAGATGAACCTGATTGCCCAGAATTACGTGGAAAACCCGGTGTATTACCCGCCGGAGTTGACCGACAACGAACGCTTTCAGGCCTCGCTGAAACGCCAGGTACCGCTGGGCCGTCTTGCCACCGCACGGGAAGATGCTTTGTTTGCGTTATTCCTGGCCAGCCAGGAGAGCAACTTCTTTGTTGGCCAGGCCATTCCGTTCAGTGGCGGCTGGGTGCAACGCTGACGGCGGGCAGACGCTCGAAGCGTAAAGTGCTCAGCGCGGGTCGTGCCTGTCGATTGCTACCTGAATGTACTGTATACATATACAGTTATTAAGAAGAATTCAGGGAGCCCATACCTTGCCGGACCAGACCAGACTGGCGATGCGCCGCCTGCACAGGCAACGTCGACGCCGAGCGGCGCCAACCATTATGAATCAGGCTGAACTGGCCGCACACTTCAGTGTTCCGGAGTCCCAGGTGAAAGCAGCACTGCAGGCCGCCAGCTGGAATTTCCACGAGGATGCCAACGGCGCTCTGTGGGCATCAGTCAAACCCGAACCCGGAGGCAACTGACATGGGTCCTATCACCAATACTTTTCTTCGCGGCCTTGGCGTTATTTTACCAGTGGCTCTCACCGTGTGGGTGCTTGTCTGGCTGGCCACCGCTACAGAGGAACTGCTGAAACCGCTGTTTCTGCTGTTTCTTCCCGAGGCCTACTACCTCCCCGGACTGGGCCTGTTGACCGGCCTGCTGACCGCCTATGCAGCCGGTGTACTGGTCAACATGTTCATGGTGCAACGCCTGTTGGAGGGCGTGCAGAGCCTGATTGAGCGGATTCCGCTGGTCAAAACCCTCTATGCTGCTTTCAAGGACTTCTTCGACTACTTTTCGTCAGCCCCCACCGGCGACGAATCCACGGTAGTGAAAGTTCAAATCGGCGACGACGCCTACCTGATCGGTTTCGTGACTGACCACAGCCCTGCCAGCAACAATCTCGCAGCACCCGAAGACGACAAGATCGCCGTCTATCTACCGTTGAGCTATATGATTGGCGGCATCACGCTGATGGTTTCTCGAAATTCTGTAGAAGCCATGGACATCAAAGCGTCTGAAGCAATGCGCCTGGTGCTGACCGCCGGCATCCAGAACCGCGGTTGATCCGAAGCCGCTACGCGCAGGCAGATCACTCACCACAGTGCTATTTTGTCCTGCCTAACGGCAGCCAGAAACAGGATCTGATCATGGAACTCTATGAGGTGATGCGCACCACGTTCGCAGCCCGGGAATTTACCGACGCGCCAGTCAGCGATGCCACACTGCGAAAAATACTGGATAACGCCCGTTTTGCGCCCAGCGGCGGCAACCGTCAGGCCTGGAAGGTCGTTGTGGTCAGGGACCCGGCCACCCGAGACGCTATGGTGCCGATGATCAGACCCACTCTGCAGCGCTATATGGCCCAGGTGAAAAACGGCGAGTCTCCGTGGAACACGATCAATCCGACCGGGGTCAGTGAGCAGGAGATTGCCGCGCTTGATATACCGGATGCTCGTATCCGCGCTCTCACCCACGCCCCCGTGGTGTTGCTGGTGTTTGTGGATCTCGCTGATGTCGCATCATTCGATCAGCATCTCGATCGGGTTGGCGTTATCTCCGGTGCTTCGATTTATCCGTTTGTCTGGAACATCCTGCTGGCAGCGCGCAATGAAGGTCTGGGTGGCACACCGACAACGTTTATTGGCGCGGCTGAATCAGAACTGCAAAAGCTGCTCGGGATTCCCGAGCAGATGGCGTTTGCAGCGATGATTCCAATCGGCCAGCCGTTGAAACAACTGACCCGACTGACCCGAAAGCCGGTTGATGATTTTGTCATGCGCGAACGCTGGAATGGTCCGGTTCTGGGCAGCTGACTTCAGACCAGCCTGCAGCGGTCACCAGCCTCAGGTGCGGGTGCGCAGCGACTTGATCAGGTATCGATTCCAGGACCAGCCAGCAATGCCGAAAATGACGTTAACAAGCGCAGCAACGACAAAGATGCCGATGAATCCAAACCAGTGTGAGGCTGCCACTGCCAGCGGTATGTAGACTCCGAAAAGCCGAACCAGCGACAGCAACAGGGGCGGCATTGGTTTGCTCAGCGCATTGAACGAGGCGTTTGCGATGTTAATCATCCCCATGAAGCCGATACTGATCGGCACCACATAGAGATACCAGGTAGCGGTTTCAATGACCTCCGCATCAGAACTGATTAATGATGCAAAAAATTCACCGAACAGCCACATGATCACCGCAGCGATCACACCCCAGATCAGGCAGTAGCGGTAGCCCAGGCGCAGCGCTTCATCAACGCGATCATAAAGCCTGGCGCCCCAGTTCTGCCCCACCAGCGGTGCAGCACTGGCAGATATCCCGATCACCACCATGGTTACCACCGCATCGAGCCGTGCGGCAACACCGTAGCCCGCTACCACTGAAGTCCCGAAGCCAGCCAGCAACCGCGTGATGATCGCCGAAGACAGCGGTTGGATCAGATTGCTGGCACCAGCCGGAATGCCAACGTGGGCGATATCACGGGCGGACTGAACAAAGCCGGTCATCGCTGTTGACAGCATTCGTTCGCGAAAAGCGAACCACCAGAAGGTCATACAGAAGGATCCGCCTCGAGCCAGCACAAACGCCCAGGCTGCGCCTTCAATACCCATCGCCGGCAAGCCAAACCAGCCGAAAATCAGCGGTGGACCGGCGAGCACCTGGGCAACCGATCCCGCGGTCATCACGTAACCCGGAAATGCCGGATCTCCAATAGAGCGCATCAGTCCGGAACCGACCATGGACAACCCGAACGCAGGCACACCCAGACACCAGATACTGATGTAGCGCACCGTCAGTTCCAGCACGTGGCCCTCAGCGCCCAGCAGCCTGAACAGCGCCGGGGCCTGCCAGAACAGCACAATTGCACCTAACATCGTGAAGACCAGGGTCAACAGCAACCCATGTGAGGCCAGCCTCGCGGCATAGTCGCGATCTCCCTGACCAATCGCACGGGCCAGCACCGCACCGGTACCAATGCCGATACCTCGAGTTGCCGCGTTGAAAGCCATGACCACAGGAAACGTAAAAGCAACCGCGGCCAGCTCCTCGCGACCCACCATGCCGAGATATGCCGCTTCCACCAGCTGGGCCAGGGTCATCGCCAGAAAACCCATGATCATGAAACCCGACAGCCGCAGCACGTGGCTCGACATGTCACCTTCAGTGAAACCCGCGTTGCGCGGGCTGGTCTGACTCAAGGCGTTACCCCTCGACTGGCTGTCGCATTCTCATCAACTGATCGAATGGCATAGGCACAGCGCTGGTCACCTTCAAGCAGATACTCAACCCGCTCAACGCTCACCCTGGGTCCGAGTAATTTCGCAAACAGGTTGAGTTCGTTCTTGCAGAAACCGCGACATCGGGTAGCCGCAGCACAGATCGGGCAGTGATTTTCCACCAGCAGCCAGCCTTCAGCCCGCTTCTCCAACGTCGCCATGTAGCCCTCTTCGCAACGGATATCTACCAGGCGTTTCAGTTTGCCCGCCAGGCTGGTGACGCCCTGCAAACGCGCGCGATAGACCTCCGCCGCCTGACGCAGTCGATCATCGATCACCTGTTCAAGGGCTTCACTGCCCAGCGTTGAGGTAATTGAATCAATGAGTTGCACCGTAAGCTCAGAATGAGTGTCGGGAAAGTTGGCCTGGGCAGCGTCCTGCAACCGCCAGACCTGAGCAGGTCGCCCCACGCCGGTGCTTATTGGTGCTGCGATGACCTGTTCACCCAGCGTCTGCAGGTGCCGGCGCACTGCGGGCACACTGATGCCAAGCCCTTCAGCCAGGGCTTTTGTGGAAAGAGGTCCACGAGTCTTCAGCAACAGCAACAAACGGTTTTTAGTGCGCTGGACGTCCATCAGCAATTCTTTATCCCGGTCAATTCTGAACAGCGCGAATATTAGAACATTTTGGTTTCAATAAAAGCTGGACGCGACCACAATAAAGAAATATATATGTTTTTATATTATTTAGGTCGCGAGGAATAACAATGATCAGACTTGAACACGCCAATCTCTCCGTGATCGACGCTGAAGCAATGACCACATTCATTGTTACTGCGTTTCCTGAGTTTCGGATTCGCGGAGAAGGTACCGATGCCCAGGGACGACACTGGCGCCACGTTGGCAACGATGACTTTTATGTTGCCTTGCAGGCGGTTGCAACAGATGCGCAACGACTGCCGTACGGTGACGTCACCGGGCTCAATCACCTGGGCTGGGAAATAGACGACCTGGAGGCGCTGGAGGCCAGAATGAATGACGCCGGGTTCGCTGCCAACATGACGGCCGACGACCACCCCGCCCGCAAGAGGCGCTACTTTTACGACCCGGAAGGCAACGACTGGGAGTTCGTCAGCTATTCAACCAGCCTGAGCACGCAGCGAAATGACTACTCGAGCTGAGCCGAGGCCGGGTTGATCCCGGCCTCCCGTTAACGACTGTTGTTACAGTCGCTGAGGGCTCTTTAAGCCGCTGAGGGCTCTTAACTGTTGTACTTCCAGTTGCCGTGGAAGCCATGGGGCACCCGGTGCGGCAATTCGGCGCACGCCAGGGGACCATCGCTGATGTTCTCGGCATCAAAGACCGCCAGATCGCTGCGATTTTCCGCACCACGATAGACGGTGGTCAGCAGATAGCCTTCGCCTTCCGGTGCGCTCTTGTTGCGTGGGACAAACACCGGCTCGCCGGTCAGATCACCTTCGGGCAGTTCGTAGAGATTGCGGTTACCTTTTGCAAAGTCGTGATGGGCAATGGCATTAAAGCCCATGCCACCATCACGGCTTGTCGATGCCGCGTAGTAGCCCTGCTTGTAATCATTACCTGCAAACCGCTCGTCCAAGCGCGGAAATTCACCGGTGATGTCATCGAGATAGCGTCTCTGCACGTTGTTTGAGTTGTCGCCCAGATCGAAAGTCCACTCACACAATCTGGCGTTGGCTTTTTCAGGATCAGCTTTGCTGCCATCCGCATGAGGGAACAGCGGCGCTTCTTCAAACTGCATCACATGGGCAATGATTTTATTACCTTCGGTGTAGGCATTCATCGGATGGAAAACGTAGCAGGCGTCAGTGGTAAACCAGCGGATGTCGTCAACCGAACCGTTACGAGGCATGATGCCGATGTGAGTTCCCTTGTCTGGCTCCCAGGCGAACGCCGGCTCTCCTTTCATGGCCCGATCGAGACTGCCGGTGAGCGGAAAAATCGGGAAAATCACATGTTCGTCGGTGGTGATGAAATCGTGGACCATGCTGGCGTACGGCGCATGGAACAGCTCAGAACGGGTCAGTTCGCCCGCGCCATCAACCGTCTGATAGCTGATCGCGTCACTGAACGGTCCGTCCGCCATATAACCGAAGAACAGCATTTCACCGGTCTTGGGATCCATCTTGGGGTGTGCGGTCATCGGGCCTTTGAATTTGCCATCGAAGGTCCAGGTACCCACTGAGTCGAGGGTGTCCGGATCAATTTCGAACGGTTCGTGCCCTTCTTCCAGCGCCAGCAGTTTGTCGCCGTGCCAGACCACATTGGTATTCGCCAGGCCATCGGTCTCGACACCCGCCACACTGGGGTCGTTCTCCATCGGATTGAACGCGCTGAACAGTGACTCACCGGCGTCATGTTCAAGCTTCCATTTCACAGTCCGGACCCAGCGGTTGCGATAGGACACCCGACCGTCAGCAATCTTGAATTTATGCAGCATGCCATCACCGCCAAACCAGTGGTGGGCACCTCGCGGCGCGAACTGCGGATCGGGTCCGTTGCGGTAATAGCTGACATCCAGATCTGTCGGCATTTCGCCGCGGATGATGACGTCGGCAACGTCAGCTTCCATCCGCAGGGGCGCAAAGTTGCCACGCAGCTGCGGATGATTCGGGTAAGGTTTCGCCATGATCAGATCCTCATAGGGCGCACGCCCGTTGCAAACGGTCTGCGCAAGACAACTTGAAAGTCGTCGACTACCCGCGGCTTTGCCGACGGGCGATTACCTGCATTGTGCTACCGGGTTGGCGTTGCCGCAATGACCTCGGCTCTGGCACGTTGCACGCTACCGGCCTCCCGCGGGAACTGCAGCTGTCGATATTTGCCCGGCTCCAGCTTGTCTATGGTCCGCTCAAAGCGCCGCGTACTGCCACCGGCATCGATATAATCCACCCGCACCCTGACGCTGGTCACCGCCACTGGAGAGTTGTTCATCACGCGCAGCAACCAGCGGCCATCCTCACCAACGCCCGTCTGGCTGGACAGGTAACGTTCCGGGCGATTAGGCAGGTCCACCCGAAGCAGTGAAGAGCGTGCTTCCTGGCCAATCTCACCCGGCGACTGCCCCGCCGCCTCGTAGTAGCGCGTGGCTGCCTCGAGATTGCCCTGAGATTCCGCAACCTTGCCGAGTTCCAGATAGGCGATAGTGGTCGGCAGCAGTTGCAGCGATCGATTCAGATCCTGCTGCGCCTCCTCGGGTCGATCCAGCCGGGCATTAGCCATTCCCCGACCCAGATAGAAACTGAAAAACTCTGAATCTCTGGCCAGGGCTCGATCGAAGTTGGTAATTGCGTCCTGGTAGCGACCCTGACGTGCTCTGATTTCGCCGCGCATGGCATGGAACTGCGCTTCTTCATTCTGTGCGGCTATCGCCTGTTCGACATGGCCCACGGCTTCGGCGTAGTCACCTTCGAAAACCGCCTGACGGGCCAGGTCCAGCTGGGCGTATGCGGGTGCATCGGTTTTGATCGTCCGGATAGCCGCCTGATAACGGTCTGCACCATATTCACCATCGCGATAACCTTCTTCGCGCAGTTGCTCGACCAGCCCCCGATTGTTAGTTACCCGCTCTTCAGAAGGCGGATGGCTGGCAAACAGCCCATCCATCCAGCTGCGCTGTTGCGCGGCACCGCCGCCGCCTTGCGAAAGTCGCACAAAGGTTTCCTGGAGCGTCACCGCTGCGTAGGGGTCATAACCCGCCTGGGCAAGATAACGGGTGCCATAGAAGTCAGATTCGCGCTCTGCATCACGGCCGTATTTCTGGTTGATCAGTGACGCGCCCGTCTGCACGCTACGCACCAGAGTATCCCCCAGTGGCACTCGATCTGAGCCGATCTGAGTGGCCATGACCGCGGACTGCAACAGCAGCCCGCGCTCCATACTTTTCGCCCCGTGCCTGGCTGCGGCGTGAACAATTTCATGACCAAGCACGGCGGCAAGTTCTGCTTCGTTGCGCAGTTCCACCAGCAGACCCCGGTTGATGGCGATTTTTCCGCCAGGTAATGCCCAGGCATTGGGCACAGAGTTATTCAGCACGACAAACTCATACGGCAGTTTGGCCGGTGATTGGGCAGCCAGTCGCGCACCGACGCCAGCTACGTATTCCGACAGCGCCGGGTCAACCTTGTACTGCCCGCCCTGCATCTGCTGCGCCGGTACATACTGCTGTTGGCCGATCTGAATCTGTTGGGCGGTGCTGACCAGCTCGATTTCACTCTGACCGGTGACCGGATTTACTGTGCAAGCTGCCAAAGCCACCACAAAAATCATCACGGCGAAGTGACAACAATTACGTATATATCTGTTTTTATTAACTATTTCTCGGAGTTTCCAGAATTCTGGTGACTCCACTATTACTCCCATATTGCTACAGCCTGACTGCGAATTCGGTCTCTAGTATGACAAAGGTGTTGTTTTGGTGCTGTGAGTTCGACACCGACCGATAGCGAGCTTCTCCTTGTCGCTACGGTCATCTGACTGACAGCAGCTGTCGAATGAGCTCAGCACCGAAACACCATCACTCTCCATAGACCTTGTGATGACCAAATGGCCAACCCCGCATGACGCGGGGTTTTTTTTGCCTGCATTGTTCGCGACGCAGAGCGCGTCAGGCGACGCCGGTTTTGTACTGGCGAGACTTCTGCCTTAGCATTCACCGCCAGTTAATTGAGCCAGCGAGCCCACCCAGATGAAGTATCTCCACACAATGATCCGCGTCACTGACGTTGACGCCAGCCTGGATTTTTTCTGCAACAAACTCGGACTCGAGAAACTACGTCAATACGACAACGATCAGGGTCGCTTCAGCCTGATTTTTCTCGCCGCACCTGGTGACTCGGAAGCGCAGGTGGAACTGACCCACAACTGGGACCCGGAACCGCTCGAAGGTGGCCGCAACTTTGGCCATCTGGCCTACGCGGTGGAAAACATCTACGAAACCTGCCAGCGCCTGGCGGATGGTGGTGTCACGATTAATCGTCCGCCCCGCGACGGTCGGATGGCCTTTGTGCGCTCGCCCGATGGCATATCCGTCGAGCTGCTGCAGGCAGGTGAGGCACTGCCGCCTGCGTCTCCGTGGCAGGAAATGGAAAACACCGGCGAGTGGTAATCGACCCGAATGCCGTCACGGCATACCCGGCAAAACCCAGCCAACCCTGAAACAACCAAGATCAACTACAGGAAACAAACTATGAAATTTTACAACTCAATGGGTCCGAACCCACAGGTCGTCCGGATGTTTGCCGCCGAACGCGGCATCACGCTGGACATGGTGGAAGTTGATCTGATGGCTGGCGAAAACCGTCAGGAAGACTATCTCAAGAAAAACCCGGGCGGTCAGTTGCCATGCCTGGAACTCGATGACGGCAGCTACGTTGCCGAGATTCTCCCAATTTGTGAATATCTCGACGAAACCGCCGACGGACCCCGCCTGCTGGGCGAGACGGCTGAAGAACGGGCAAAAAATCGCATGTGGACCCGCCGCATAGATCTCTATATCTGTGAGCCACTGGCAACGGGGTTCCGTGGTGCAGAAGGCCGAGCACTGTTTGAAAACCGCATGACCCTGCTGTCGCCTGAAGCCTGCGGAGACCTCAAAGCGCTGGCCCAGGAAAAAATCACCTGGCTGGACGGCTTGATGGGTGGCAGCGACTACCTCGGCGGCGACAAACCTTCCCTGGCGGATATTCTGCTGTTCTGTTTCCTGGCATTCGGCAACAGCGTCGGCCAGCCTCTGAACGAAGCCAACAAGAACGTCAGCGCCTGGTTTGAACGCATGCAGGCGAGAGCCAGCGCCAGCGCCTGAGTTCGTTCTATTCGACGGGGATTCCCCGTTTGCCCCGAATCCCGGGCGCGGCAACGCGCCCGGGTCGCTTCGGGCAGCCGGATAGCTGGAAAACTTCAAATTCCGCCGGCCATTTCACACCCGTTACACATGCGCGCCTCTAGACTGATCTTTACACGGACTAGATTGCCCGAATACTATATGTTACTTTTCGTATCACATGGCAGCAGACAAACTAGCCTCCGCGAAGCTGTGCTCGAAAAAGCTGGGCTCGAACTGAGCAAGAAGTGACAGCCTAAGTGGCGCTTTTAACTGACATTATTGCCTGAACTCTTTGCGGCCGACGGCTTCGGCAGAGTTCTCACCGGCTCGCCGGATACAGCACGAACCAGAACGCTGATGCTCTCGCATCAGCCGAATTGGGTACAACGGTAACGAAAACAGGATTTTCCATGCGCACCACCTACATCACCGCTACCGTCATTGCTGTACTCATTTTAGTATGGCTGTTTTCTGGTCAGATGGGTGACTCCGGCCCAGTCCGGCATGCCACCCTGGCTGAGCAGAACGTCACAGTTTCAGCCAGACACCAGGACTCTGAACTCACCCGCGTTCGCGCGAGGGTCATCAACGCGTCACCGCAGGTGCAGTATGTGATCCTGCGCGGCAAAACCAACAACAAGCGCACGGTACAGGTCAAAGCAGAAACCAGCGGCCGCATCGTCGATCGCCCTGTCGAGCGTGGCAGCAAAGTCGCAGAAGGTGATGTGCTGTGCCAGATCTCGATGGAAGATCGATATGCGTCGCTGACTGAATCGCGCGAAGGTGTCAATCAGGCGACCATCGAATACGAAGGCTCGATCAAACTCAAAGAACGCGGCTTTCAGTCCGATACCGCGATTGCTCAGGCCAAAGCCAAACTTGCCAGCGCTCAAGCCCGGCTCGAACGCAGCAAGCTGGAGATTCAGCGCACCACCGTTCGCGCCCCCTTCGATGGCGTGGTGGAAGACGTACACCAGGAGATAGGTGATTACGTCGCTCCCGGAGCTACCTGTGTAACCGTCGTCGACCTCGACCCGATGTTGCTGGTAGGTCAGGTGGCGGAAAAAGACGTACCGCGCCTGAAAATGGATCTTCCGGTAACCGGCGTCCTGTCAGATGGGCGGGAAGTCGAAGGGCCAATTACGTTCATCGGCCAGCAGAGCGACCCGGCGACCCGCACCTATCCGGTGGAAATCCAGATTCCCAACCCGGAATACACCCTGCGCTCGGGGCTTACTACGCAGATTCGCATTCCCGTCCGCGAAGTGATGGCACAGAAAATCAGCCCCGCGCTGTTTGCATTAAATGACGCAGGGGAAATTGGCGTTCGCACCGTTAACGAGAATGGCGCTGTGGTCTTTCATCTGGTGCAGATCGTCCGGGAAGCACCAGACGGCGTGTGGGTTTCCGGCCTGCCGGATGTTGCAACCCTCATCACCGTAGGTCAGGAGCTCGTGATACCGGGCGAAATTGTCGAGGTGGACTACGAGGCCACTGGTGAGATGCCAGCCAGCGCGGCCGATGAGGCTGTGCAGTCGCCCAGTGACGCGGCAATCATCGAACCGATATCCACACCCACTCTGGCAGCAACCAGCCCATGAACTCGATCATCGATGCGGCGCTGAACCGCACCCGGACCACCATGCTGTTGATGCTGATGGTGATTCTGGTCGGACTCATCGCCCGCGCCTCCATTCCGGTTGCCAGCGACCCTCATGTCGAGGTGCCCTTTTTCATCGTTGGCATCGTTCATGAAGGCATCTCGCCCGAAGACGCCGAACGCCTGCTGGCCATGCCGATGGAAATCGAGCTGCGCAAAGTCGAAGGTGTCGAGGAACTGACTTCTTATTCCTCTGAGGGCTTCGCCAACCTGATGGTGGAATTCAACGCGGACTATGACCTCGACCAGGCGCTGATGGATGTTCGAGAAGCGGTTGATCGCGCCAGAGTCGAACTGCCCAGCACCGCGGAAGAGCCGTTTGTCCAGGAAAACTCGGCTGACGATTTCCCGATCATACAGATCAACCTGGTCGGCGAAGGTGTCCCTGAGCGGGTCCTCTACAACCTGATTATCGAACTGCGCGATGACATCGAAGCCATTCCCGATGTGCTGGATGCAGAACTGCGCGGTCATCGCGAAGAACTGCTCGAAGCCGTCATCGACCCCGCCGCGCTGGAAGCCTACCAGATCTCCAACGAAGAGCTGATCAACACGATGCTGCGCAACAACCGGCTGATTCCGGCCGGCAGCATAGACACCGGTCAGGGCAGATTTTCAGTCAAGGTGCCCAGCGTGATCGATGACGCCAGCGACGTCTTCGACCTGCCGATTAAAACCAGCGGTGACACAGTCGTCACCTTAAGCGACGTCGCCAGCATTCGCCGCACATTCAAAGATCGCACCAGCTATGCGCGGGTGAACGGTCGTAACACGCTGTCCCTGCAGGTCAGCAAGCGCGCCAACGCCAATATCATCGACACCAACGATAAGATCAAAGCCATTGTTGAGCGTCACCGCGAAACCATGCCCAGCCAGGTCGACGTATTCTACTCTCAGGATCAGGCTCCATTTGCCGAAGCTCAGGTGGTGGAACTGCAGGGCAATATTCTGACAGCGCTGGCGCTGGTCATGGTTCTGGTGGTTGCGGCGATGGGTTTCCGCAGCGGCCTGATAGTCGGCCTGGGTATTCCGGTGTCGTTTCTGTTTTCGCTGATCTTCGTCTATCTGCTCGGTTATACATTCAACTTCATGGTCATGTTCGGCATGCTGCTTGGCCTCGGCATGCTCATCGACGGCGCGATTGTGGTCACCGAATACGCGGACCGGAAGATGACCGAAGGCTTTGATCGACGGGCCGCCTATGCAATGTCGGCAAAACGCATGTTCTGGCCGGTGACCGCGTCAATTGCGACCACCCTCGCTGCTTTCCTGCCGCTGATGTTCTGGCCCGGCGTGTCTGGAAAATTCATGCGTTACCTGCCGGTCACAGTGTTTACCGTCCTCAGCGGCTCTCTGGTTTACGCGCTGTTTTTCGGACCTGTGCTCGGTTCTCTGTTCGGCAAGGCCGGCAGCAGAGACAAAGCAGCGATGGAAACACTGACGCAGCTGGAAGAAGGTGATCCCACCAAGCTTAAGAACATTACCGGCTGGTATGCAAAGCTGCTGACCATCGCAAGCCGACACGCCTCGGCAACCCTGATGGTGATATTGGCACTGCTGATGACCATCTTCTGGTCCTACGGGCGTTACGGCCAGGGTATGATCTTCTTCTCTGACACCGATCCCAAGTTTGCCCAGATCGCCGTTCGTGCCAGGGGTAATCTGGCAGCGGACGAAATTAACCAGCTGGTCTCCGAAGTCGAAAACGAAGTCCTCCACGTAGCCGGCATCAAAGGCATCAACACTTACACTCTGCTCACCGGTGGCAATTCGCGCGATGGCTTCGACAAAATTGGCGGAATTTTCCTCGAACTGCACGACGAGAACGAACGTGCCCGCAAGGGCTCAGAAATATTCCAGGAGATTCGTGACCGAACTGCGCCACTATCCGGCATCTCAGTTGAAGTACAGAAAATGGAGCAGGGCCCACCCGTGGGTAAACCCATCCAGATTCAGTTCTCCTCCTACTCGCGGGATCTGCTGGAACCGGCCGTCACAAAGGTGCGTAACTATCTGGATACCGTCCCGGAACTGCTTGACATAGACGATACCCGCTCGCTGCCCGGAATAGAGTGGCAGCTCACCGTCGACCGCGCTCAGGCAGCCCTCTACGGTGCCGATGTCTCCCAGGTGGGGGTCGCCGTACAGCTGGTGACCAACGGCGTTAAAGTCGGTGAATACCGCCCTGACAAAGCGGACGACGCAGTGGATATCCGCGTCCGGTATCCCTTTAAAGACAGGGGCATTGGCGATCTCGACGATCTCAAGATCAGCACCGCCAATGGCCTGGTGCCAATCTCCAATTTCGTCAGTCGGTCACCTGCGCCGAATGTAGACACAATCCAGCGCATAGACGGGATCGGCGTTGAGTTCATTCGCGCCAACGTCATCGACGGCGTGCTGGCCGACGACATTGTAGGTCAGCTGAAGGCCTGGATGGACACCCAGACTTTCGACTCGAGACTGAACATTGAATTTCGGGGCGCCAACGAGGAACAGGCGGAATCAATGGCTTTCGTCCAGATGGCCTTTCTGCTGTCACTGCTGCTGATGTTTGTGCTGCTGGTGACGCAGTTCAACAGCATCTATCAGAGTGTGCTGATACTGGTCGCCGTAGTGATGTCTACCGCCGGCGTGCTGCTCGGACTGCTGATTCTCGAAGCCCCGTTCAGCGCGATACTTACCGGTGTAGGTGTGGTCGCTCTGGCTGGAATTGTGGTGAATAACAACATCGTCCTGATCGATACCTACAACCACATCCGCCGGGAACACCCTGAGCTCGACTATGTCAGTGTGATTGTTCGAACCGGCGCGCAGCGGCTCCGGCCAGTCATGCTCACCACGGTGACAACCATCTTCGGGCTGCTGCCTCTCGCCAGCAATCTGTCCATAGATCTGGTGAACCGGACAATCACCTATGGCGGCCAGCTGTCATCGTTCTGGGTGCCGCTGTCGCAGGCGATCGTTTCAGGGCTTACGTTCGCAACATTGCTGACGCTGGTTGCAACTCCGGCAATGCTCGCCCTCCCCCATCAGATCAAAGGCTGGTATCTGTGGGCAAAAGACCGGCTGCAGCGCAACGAACCGGCAGTACAGGCTTGAGCAAACGCTTGTGTTGCACCGGAATCCTCGTACCATGACCGCCCATGCACACATCCAGCGACTGGCTGTTACCGCTCGACGACAACCGCTGTAGCGACCCTGAACTGGTTGGCGGCAAAGCGTCCCAGCTGCACGCCCTGATCAAAGACGATTTTCCCGTGCCCCAAGCCTGGGTGCTCACTCAGGCTGCCTTCGACGGACACTTCCCCGACGCCAGCGCTGTCGAGACACCCGATCGACCCATGCTGCAGATGCTCGTGCAGGCATCGCTGAGGGAAGTGGCTGAAGAGCTGCTCACCGGCGCTACCAGCTACCTCGCAGTACGCAGCTCAGCCCTTGCAGAAGACGGGGTTGATCACAGTTATGCCGGACAACACGCCACCTACTACTACGTAACCGCCGATTCTCTGGGAAAAGCGGTGATCGATTGCTGGCTGTCGCTGTGGTCAGACGCTGCCAGTGCCTATCGAGCTCAGGTGCCTTACCAGACGCTGTTCGGCATGCCGATCATCATCCAGCAGATGGTGCCTGCCGAACGATCAGGCGTCTGTTTTACGCGAGATCCTACCGGTAGACACCCACAGCAGATGCTGATCGAAGCTTCCTGGGGACTGGGTGCTGCTCTGGTCGATGGTCGGGTATCACCTGATCGCTACCGTCTCGATGCCGACCTCAACCTGACAGACCAGCAGATCGGACAGAAACGCCTGAAGGTAGTTGCTGATCTCAGCAATCCGGATGGTTCACGACTGGAGGGCGTACCCGTTCACCAGCAGACCAAACCGGTTCTGTCACCCGCCCAGGCAACCCGTATCGCCGAGCTCGCCGCCCGCGCTGAGCGGCTGAACGACGGTCCCCAGGACATGGAGTGGGCAATGGTCGGCGAGGAGGTGCATGTACTGCAGAGCCGACCGATTACAGCGCTGCCTTCGCCGAGCACGCCGGCTGATATCACCGGCCGCTGGGTGCTGTTCAAACCCATTGTTGAGAATATATCTCAGCCGCTGACGCCGCTGACCGTGGACCTGTTTCGGCGGGTGCTGCCGCCAATCGGTCAGTTTATTCAGGGCCGCTACTACTTGAACGCCGACCTGCTCAAGCTACTCATCCCGGCAGATCTGGATGATTCAGTGCTGCAGGATCTGCTGATGCTGAGGCCCGTAGATCCAAAACCACCACTGAACTGGCGCAGGCTGCCTAAAACGCTGGGTCTGCTGATCGGTAGCTATCTCAGCTTCGGCATTTCCTGGCATCGTACTGCGCGTGTGCCACTGGAACGATTGAGCGACTTCACCGAACGCTGCGAGAGTGTGGTTGCAGACGAAACACAGAACCCTTTGACCATCCTTTCCGCGCTGTTTCTGAATCGGAACCCGCTGGCGCCGATCAGCCAGCTGGCTTTCCAGGTCAACATCTCCGCTGGACGCTATTTCCTGTTAACCGATCTGCTCACCAGACTGTTGAATAAGTGGGCGCCTGACTTCGATCAGCGCAATCACCTCGCGCTGCTGACCAGCGGCGGTGAAGCGATGATCTCCCAGCAGATGGTAGAGGCTGTGAAGGACCTGGCGAAGCTCGCCAGCGATGATCCTGAGACCCGGGCTCTGCTGCTGGATGACCCGATTCCCGATACCGGATCGGTACTCCACAATCTTGATCCAGACCAACCCTTCGCGCGGGCATTCACCGGGTTCCTGGAACGCTTCGGTCACCGGGCCATTGGCGAAATCGAATTGATGACCCCACGCTGGCGGGAAGATGCTTCAGCCGTTGTGCAGATGGTTCGAAACCTCCTCAAACAGGAAGGCCTGCCTGCTGCTGTCGACCCACACGGCTTGCGACTGGCTGCCCAGGACACACTGCACCAGGCACTGCCAGAACTGTGGCAACGCAAACTCATTGACTGGCTGCTGACACGAATTCGTTACTACGTGACGGCGCGTGAAAACACCCGTTACTTCCATACCATGACTTTTGCGGCAGTCAGAGCCCGAATCAAGCAGTGGGAGCTGGCTCTGCTGGAAAACCAGCGTTTACGCTGCATAGACGACGTCTTCTTTCTGGAATGGCCGGAGTTGAGTGCCCTCGAAGCCGGTGCTCTGGACTGGCAGGATGTCGAAGCTCGCATTCTTGAACGACGCCGACTGTACCACCGGCTCTGCGACAGCGAGCCGCAGGAAAGTTTCAACCTGGGCATGCAACCTCTGGCCGATCTGGCCGGAGAACTGTGTCATGGGGATTGTGCGTCTCCGGGCGTCGCTGAGGGTAGAGCCAGGGTCATTCTCAATCCAGGCACCAGTGTCAGTATTGAACCTGGAGAGATCCTCGTCGCCCCTTATACCGACCCGGCGTGGACACCGCTGTTTCCAGCGGCAGCCGCCGTTGTTGTTGAAGTGGGCAGCTTCCTCTCTCACGCCGGCACAGTGGCACGCGAGTACCAGATTCCGTGCCTGGTCGACGTACGGAACTGCACCAGGATTATCCAGACCGGACAGCTGATTCGAGTGAACGCCAACGAAGGTTGGGTAGAGATTGTGGAGAGTCCCTGACATGGCAGCCCTACTGGTGTTCATTCTCGGACTGCCGCTGGCCGTCTACACTCTGGCGGGTTTTTTCACCCTGCTGGACTTCACCGACAAAGCCCGGGCTCTGCTGCTGATCACCATCAGAATTCTGCTGAACGTGATTCTGCTGCTGGTCGCCGGTGCCGATACCTGGCCGTGGCTGCTGAGCGCCTATGGCATCGTCAGTGCCCTGCACCTGCTGGCTTTTACCGGCGTTCGGGTCGCGATCAACAGCGGCCGCTGGATCAGTAAAAACCTGGACTGAAAACAATCGGGGTCGAACCGGACTTTTCCGATTCGGATGACTCGCGAAACCTCGGTTCGACCCCTCTTTCTGCCACTTTCTGTGCGACCACACTTGCTGGGCACTTGCTGATTCGGATTGGCTGCGAAACCTCGGTTCGACCCCACTTTGAGGAAAAGAACCCCGGCGGCTGGGGATTGGGGAGGGGAAGGCTGCCGCCGGGGTGCTCAAACTGGTTTGCTAACGGGTAGAGACACAACATATGTCTGCCCTGCCTGTTTTAGTTATAGCAAAAGACTCAGATCTCACCAGGCTTCTTCCGATATTCGGTGTAAGCTTCCCGACCAGTTGCGCTACGCTCTCCCCGAAAGGCCGTTAAGCCATTGTATTACAACGGGATAAGCAGATTTATCCTGGATCAGGAAGAGATGTCCACCGGCGAAAAACTGCAGCTCCGCAGCGGCAATCTGTGCCGCCATGGCCTCCATGTTGGCTTTCGGGGCGATACCGTCAAATTCACCACCGACCAGCAATACCGGCATGTCCAGCCCCGGCAAACGGGTGAAGGTGTCATGGCCAGCCCGCGCCATCAGCTGGCGCCGCGCCCCCATGAGATCCCGATCATTCCGCCGACCCGCTGCAGCCATGCTCAGAAGCGTCTGCCAGCGCTCCGGATTAGCTTCACGCCAGGCTGCATCCCGGCGCAGATCCGCCAGCTCAAGGTGTCTGGCAGCCCGCATGTCGTCCGGCAGCTGCTCCAGATCCTGCAGGGGAAAGGATGCTCCCCCCGCCCCACCTGAGCTGGTACAGGCCAGCACCAGAGCGCTGACCTGGTGGGAATGCCGCAGGGCCAGTTCCTGAGCCACCATTCCGCCAAAAGACACGCCCATCACCGGTACCGGGCCCCAGCCGAGCGCATCGAGCAGCGCTGCAGCATCATCAGCATAGTCAGCCATCGTATAGTCGACATCGGGTTTATCAGACTGCCCGAGACCGCGCTGATCGTAGCTGAGGATCTCGAAGCGCGCGCCGAGTGGGCTGTCGAAGACATTGGGTTTGGCGCGCAGATCGCCACCGGTACCGCTGATAAACAACAGCCGCTCTCCGCTGCCGTGGGTTTCGAAATAAAGACTGATGCCGTTGGCTTTAAGATGAGGCATGTTTGTTGTCCGTTGCTGCTCATGTATTCTCACGAGTTTGCCAGGAGCCGAACCCATGAGCATCTCTCTCGGAGCACACGTTGGTCAGCAGAACATGACCATGGACGAGATGCGGGCGCTGTGGCGTAAGCTCGACGGCAACGGCGTGGACTGGATTTCAGCCTGGGATCACTTTTACGAAGCGCCACCCAAAGGTGGCATCGAACCCCACTTCGAAGCCTTGACCACACTCGGCGCTCTAGCCGCAGAAACTCAGCACGCCCGCATCGGCTGTCTGGTGTTTTACATCGGCTATCGCAATCCGGCGCTGCTGGCCAAAGCCGCCACCACCCTTGACCATCTGTCCGGGGGGCGCTTCGAACTCGGCGTTGGCGCCGGCTGGCACATCTGGGAAGCCAGCGCCTACGGTTATCCGTTTCCAGACATCGGCACCCGCCTCGACATGCTCGAAGAAGGCGTGCAGATCATTCGCCGCATGCTCACCGAAGAACGCACCACCTTCTCCGGTGTGCACTATCAGGTCGACAACGCCAGCTGCCTGCCAGCGCCTGTCCAGGAGCGCCTGCCCATCTGGATCGGCGGGGTTGGCGAAAAACGCACTCTGAAAATTGTCGCCGATCACGCCGACGGCTGGAATGCCGCCTATCTGTCTCCCCAGGAATTTGGTCGGGTCAACGATGTTCTGAACGATTGGTGCAGTAACGGTCAGCGCGATCCAAAAACTCTGAAAAGAGCGGCCAATGTGATGTTCAACATCGGCCTCGACGACAAAGATCTGAAACGCCAGGATGAGCGACTGAAGGCTGACTGGGGCGAGATGGCAGATCGCACCCGTGCCGGTGCGCTGCTGTGCAAGCCAGATCAGGCAGTTGAACGAATACTTGAATATGTTGAAGCCGGTGCTGACGAGGTCAATATTGCATTGCGGGCGCCCTGGCACGCGGAAGCACTGGATGCCTATCTGACCGACATCATGCCCAGAGTCCGGGCTGAAGTTGGCTGATCTTCAAAAACAGAATCTGCGGCATTCAGCTTGTCAGTAAGCCGAATGCCACTTTAATTCTGATGCCGGCCTCGTAAACAAACAGATCAACGCTCACTGAGGGCGGCGGAAAATGCCAGCACCCGCTCGGCCTCAGCGGCGTGCAGATTTTCTATCAGGCGACCGTCCAGCACCGCCACGCCTTTCCCGGCAGCCTGCGCTTCCTGCCATACCGCCATTACTGCCCGGGCATCCACAACCGCATCTTCGCTGAACCCGAAGGTCGCGTTGGCTGTTTCAATCTGGCTAGGGTGAATGAGAGTCTTACCGTCAAACCCGATGGCTTTGCCCTGGGCACAGACAGCCGCAAAACTCTCTGAATTGCGGAAGTCCAGGTGGACTCCGTCCAGAATATCCACCCCGGCTTCTCTCGCCGCCAGCACACAGTGCTGCAGTGCATAGCCAATGTTATGACGCTCGGGGGTGTGTTCTGCACGCAGCTCTTTCACCAGATCACTGGTACCCATCACCAGCACCTCAATACGCGGCGAACTGGCGGCTACCGCTCGCACATCGAGCACACCAAGCGGGGTTTCGATCATCAACCACAGCGGCAGCGAACCACCACCGGCAGCATCAACGGCAGCAGCAATATCGCCGACCTGAAGTGCAGTTTCGACTTTAGGAAACAACAACGCGGCTATCGGCAGCTGTGCCATCGCGGCAATATCGTCTGACCCCCACGGGGTATCCAGGCCGTTCACCCGGACTATCAGTTCCCGATAACCGTATCCGCCTTCACGGATCATCTGAGCCACCGCCTGGCGGGCTTCGCCTTTGGCACTTTCAGCAACCGCATCTTCGAGGTCGAAAATAATGCTGTCACAGTCAAGCGTGCGGGCTTTGTCCATGGCCCGACGATTCGCACCAGGCATGTACAGCACGGAACGTCTTGGTTTAATGCTCATTGAGTCTCCAGATCAGGCATCCCAGCCGACAGTGTAGAGACCCCGATGACCAGTGGCGAGATGCGTAAGGCTAGTGCGGACGTTTCTGCTGTTCGGGGTAGTAGCCAGAACATCAAACGTGTAGCTGACAAAGTCGCCTGCCGCGTCGGTCAGTTCGATGATCAGTTCACCGCTTTCCTGCAGGACAACCGCGGCTGCCTGGTCTATGCCGCCACCGCCAGCGCCGCCACCAGAGCCAGTACCAGCGGGAGCCCGCTGAACCACTTTGACCCATGCCAATCGTAAAACTGCGCTCTAGACACAACGCACCTCTGAATCGAATGACTGAACTTCCTGTCCAGACATAAACGCGCGCAACGCGATTGCGTTGACACACAGCAGAGAGTTTTTCGGCATTAGCGGCGCGGCTGCCTTCGCAGCAGGGATGTCAGCCCGGTTGGATGCAGCGGATCAGTTGTTCGGGCGGACGTGGTCTGGCGCAGAGAAGAATGCCCGACGGGCGTGGAGTCGTGCTTCAGCACATTCAGCTTTAAGCCGACAGCTGTAGTCGGAAAGAATGGGAATCATTGCAAAAGCGCCGAAAATCCGGAATACGGCTTCCCAGCCAGCCTGATGGGCATACCAGTCAGCGGCCAGTTTCGGCACCAGCAGGAAGAAGCCGGCAAAGAAGAAAAACATCAGCGCCGTTGTGCTGATCGCGAGAACGCGGGAAAAGGCAATGGAAATTTCAGATTTGAGTGTGATCAGCGACAGTACGGCAGCGGCAGAATAAGGAGCCCAGGCCAGCGGATTTGGATGCAGCGCGTAGAGCAGCGCTATGACAATAAAAAGGCAACCAATCAACGCATTTATGTACTGCATATACCCGTACCACCCCCGGTGAGTCTGTGCATTTGCGTCGGTGCTCCGATCTAACCGGTCGCGCCGACTATCATCACTGTCTGCAATCTTTGTATTTATATCCAGTCCTTTATCTAGCCCTTCTACCAACCTTTTGTCTAAGCCGGTATCCGGATCTGTTGGCTTACCAGGTCTTCTGCCTGTTGCCACAGAACTTCTGCTTCTAAGATTATGAAGCTTTTGTTGCAGTTGGCTCCAATAGTCCTGAATCATCGTTACTCAGTCAACCGATTTGTTACGCTCGGTGACACCTCTTAGCTACCAATCTACTCAATTGGACATCATTAAGCTGAAAACGTGTGGTCAGAATCCTGAATTTCCACCCGAATAGGCCGCAAACCCATGAAATATGCAGCAAACCTCCATATTTCACGGCCTTTTCGAGTAACAAGGCAAATAATTTTACATTCCGCCTTCTTTCACCCGATCCGGGCAGACTGACCGCCGTCCACCGGGAGATTGATTCCGGTAATGAACCCCGCTTCATCAGAGGCTAAAAACAGTGCTGCATTCGCCACATCCCAGGCACTGCCCATGGTTGCACCGAGCGGGACCCTGGCATCGCGTTGCGCAATCACTGTTGCCCGATCCCGACCTGCAGCCACGTTGCCTTCAATGGCCATCGGCGTATTCATCAGCCCGGGCGATATGACATTCGCCCGCACACCATAGCGCGCGTTGGCCGTGGCCAGCGCGTGGGTATAGGCATTGAGCGCCGCTTTAGAACTCTTGTAGGCCACCAGACCGACTGCACAGACGGCGGCTACCGACGATATGTTAGTGATCACCCCGGCGCCCTGTTCACGCATCACCGGCACCGCATGTTTACACGTCAGCATCACCGCTTTGACGTTGGTCGTGAAGATATCGTCCCAGGCCTGCTCGGTCATCGAGGTGACGCCACGATCGCCTCGACCAATACCAACGTTGTTGTGCAGAATATCCAGGCGCTGATAGCGTTCCACGCAGGTCCGGGTAATCGCCGCGCAGTCTGACTCGCTTGTCACATCGGCAAACAGCGCACTGGCGTTGCCACCCTTGTCAGTGATAAGCGCAACTGTTTCTTCAGCCGAATCCAGCACGCGATCCACACACAGTACCGTGGCTCCTTCCTGGGCAAAGCGCAGCGCGGTAGCGCGGCCATTACCAATAGTTGAGCCCGGCGTCTGACCGGCACCGACCACAACGGCAATTTTTCCAGCTAGACGTCCCATCCTGGCAATCCTTCGTCTGCCTGGACACCAAAACTGTTCAAGGCCATGGAAACCAGGTTGTACTGGCCGACTGTGAAGACCACGTCCATCATCTGCTGAGTATTCAGATGTTGCGACAGGCCCTGCCAGGTGGCGTCGCTGACGTGTGCATCCGCGTGCAGCTCATCGGTTGCACTGAGCAGCAGCCGATCCAACTCGCTCAGCCCGGGCGTTTCAGGGCCTGTTTTCGCAGTGCGGATTTCTTCGTCAGACATGCCCGCATCCCGGGCAATAATCACGTGTTGACCCCATTCGTAGCCTGCCTGACACAGATAGCCAATGCGCAGAATGATCAGCTCCCGTTCCCGGGGCGCCAGTTTCGACTTGCCCAGAATATGATTGGCAAACACCATCCAGCGTCTGGCCAGATCAGGATGATTGGCGAGCGTTTTGAATATATTGAGTACCCGCCCGCGTCCGGCGAACGGCTTCATCAGATCTTTGGCAGCGTCGTCCCACTGCTCCGCCTCCAGTGGCGGTATCCTCGGTTTATCCAGTCGCATAGTCTCCCCTTCTCAACGAGCTTCCAGACAACTACGCTACCACAACGTTCACGAGGAGCCGACCATGACAGTGCGAATCGACCAGCAGGGCCCCATCACCGTCGTCACTATTGACCGGCCTGACGTTCGCAACGCGATAGATCGACCAACCGCCGCAGCGCTGGTTGAGGCATTCAGCGCATTCGACGAAGACACCACACAGCAGGTCGCGATTCTCACCGGTGCCAACAACACCTTCTGTGCCGGGGCTGATCTCAAAGCGGTGGCCGGTGACCGGGGCAACAAAGTCACCGAGTCCGGCACCGGCCCGGTTGGTCCAACCCGTATGCTGCTCGGCAAACCGGTGATAGCCGCAGTCGAAGGTCACGCCGTCGCCGGTGGTCTGGAGCTGGCTATCTGGTGCGATCTTCGGGTTGCCGCCAGCGATGCGATCTTCGGCGTTTACTGCCGCCGCTGGGGTGTGCCACTGGTGGACGGCGGAACAGTCCGCCTGCCCAGACTGATCGGCCACAGCCACGCGCTGGATCTGATCCTGACCGGCCGCGGTGTGGCCGGGGAAGAGGCCAGCAGCATGGGTCTGGTCAACCGCCTCTGCGAATCTGGTAAGGCGCTCGACACCGCGCTGGAACTCGCAGAACAATTGTGCCGCTTTCCGCAGCGCTGCATGCGCAATGATCGACTGTCGTCTTATCAGCAGTGGCATCTTTCACCGCATGACGCGTTACTCAACGAAACCCGGCTTGGCCTGCAGGTGATCCGCTCCGGCGAGACCCGAGAAGGTGCCAGCCGCTTCAGTCAGGGTGCCGGCCGACACGGCAACTTCGACAACATCTGAGGAGATTCATATGGCTTTTTCCAGCAGTCCCAAATTCGGCATCAGCATGTTTCCCACCGACTATGCCATTCAGCCCATGGACCTGGCCCGGGCGGCAGAGGAGCGGGGTTTCGACAGTCTGTTTTTTCCTGAACACACCCACATACCCGCATCACGCCTGTCTGCATTCCCCGGTGGCGGTGACCTGCCACCCGAGTACTGGCACAGCCATGATCCGTTCGTCGCCCTGACTGCATGTGCGGCTGTAACCAGCCGCATTCGCCTCGGCACCGGCATCTGTCTGGTCATCGAGCGCGACCCGATCACGCTGGCTAAAGAAATTGCCTCGCTGGACATGATTTCAAACGGTCGAGTCGTACTCGGCGTCGGTGCTGGCTGGAACCGTGAAGAAATGGAAAACCATGGCGCTAATTTCACCCATCGCTGGAAAATCCTGCGCGAGAAAGTCCTGGCGATGCAGGCAATCTGGAGCAACGAAGAAGCGGAGTTTCACGGCGAATATGTCGATTTCGATCCGCTGTGGTCCTACCCGAAACCCATTCAGGCCGGCGGACCTCCGATCTGGATCGGTGCGAACTCAAAGTGGGTATTCGATCGGGTTGCCGACTACGCAGATGGCTGGATGCCAATCGGCGGTCTGGGTTCAGGCAATCTGGAACGCATGAGTGAAGCGCTGGCAGCCCGCGGTCGTGACATCAAAGATCTGGACCTGGCCCTGTTCGGCGCGCCAACCAACGAGGAAGGATTACGCGGGCGCATTGACCAGGGATTTGACGAACTGGTGTTCAACCTGCCGGCCAAGCCTGCAGATGATGTGCTGCCACTGCTGGACCGCTTTGCCGATCTGGCTAATCGGATGCGCCAGTAGACAATCGCACTCGGTTAGTCGGGGTGAACTGCGACAGGCCTAACTGTCAGTCAGCAATCCCCGCGCCCGCAGTTTCAGCGCAGTGTCCGGAGCGACAGCTTCCTGAATCATCGGGCACATACACAACTCAGTTCAGCGGTCGGACTTCATAGCCGGCGCTGCGCAGAGAGTCGACCACCTGTTCGATCTGCTCTTCACCACGCATCTGCAGGGACAGCTCAACCATGGTCGAGCGCACCGAGGAACCTCCGAAGGTTCGCTGATGAACAATGTCCATGATGTTGCTGTCCAGCTCACCAACCCGTTGTGTCAGTTCTGACAGTGCGCCCGGAAGATCTGGAATTTCAACGCTGAGTCGAACCAGGCGACTGCTGCGCACCAGACCGCGCTGCAAAACGCTGGACAGAATCATCATGTCGATATTGCCGCCCGACAGCACCAGCAACGCTGGCACACCCTGAAAACGCTCCGGATAAGCTTTCACCGCTGCCAGTCCTACTGCGCCAGCTCCTTCAACCAGGGTCTTCTCGACTTCCAGCAGCGTGAACACAGCCTGCTCAACCTGCTGCTCGGTCACTGTCAGCATCAGATCAACATGTTCTCTGATTATCGGCAGGGTGTTCGCGCCAGGCGCTTTCACAGCAATGCCTTCGGCAACGGTTAACAAACCGGTTGACGCAACTTCAGTGCTATTGATCGCACCGGAAACCGCGGCATAACGCTCAACCTGGACTCCTACCACCTGCACCTGCGGTCTGAGTGCTTTGATTGCGGTAGCAATGCCGCTGATCAGCCCGCCACCGCCAACGGGTACCACCACATAACCGACTTCCGGAAGCTGTTCGAGAATTTCCAGTCCGACAGTACCCTGCCCGGCAATCACCTGGGGATCATCGAACGGGTGCACGAGCGTCATCTGACGCTGTTCGGCCAGACTGGTGGTATGCGCGAGCGTTTCGTCGAACTGTGTACCGTAAAGAATGACTTCGGCACCAAACACACGGGTCTGCTGCACTTTGGTATTCGGCGTCGCTCTGGGCATGACGATACAGGTTGGAATACCCAACCGGCTGCCATGGTAAGCGAGCGCCTGCGCATGATTACCCGCCGACATCGCAATCACCCCACGTTTACGCTCAGAGTCCGACAACAGCAGCAGACGATTCAGCGCACCACGCTCCTTGAACGAAGCGGTAAACTGCAGGTTTTCAAACTTCAGATGTACATCGACGCCACTCCAGCGACTCAGCGTTTCCGAACGGGTCAGCGGTGTCACCAGCACCTGATCTGCAATGCGCACAGCCGCGGCCCGGATATCTTCAAGGGTCATTGGTCGTTTCTCCAGAGCGAGTCAGTATACTCGGTCAGCAGAGCCATCTGATCGACCTCGATGAAACATCTGCTGATCGTTTTCCACTCCCAGACCGGCAACACTGAAGCGTTGGCACAGGCTGCCAGGCGGGGTGCTGACAGCAATCTGGTCAGTAACGTGGAGGTGAGATTTCTGCGGGCGCAGGCGGCAGGTCCTGAAGATCTGCTCTGGGCAAATGGCCTGTTGCTGGCGACGCCCGAAAATTTCGGCTACATGTCAGGGGCCCTGAAAGACTTTCTGGATAGAACTTTCTATCCTGTCGAAGGCAAAATCCTACCCCTGCCCTATAGCGTGCTGATCAGTGCCGGCAACGACGGCAGCGGTGCACTGCGAGCAATCAGGCGAATCGCCGGTGGTTATCCGTTCCAGGAAGTTCAGGAACCACTGATTGCAAAGGGCACCGTTACCGACGAACACCTGCAGCGGGCAGAAGAAATAGGCTTGAGCCTGGCAGCTGGTCTGGAGGCGGGCATCTACTGATGGCGAAACTCAAATAGACTGACCGAATGAGGTGACATGAGCCAACTGACACGCGCAGACCTGGAGAAATTCCACAACCAGGGCTTTCTCCAACTCCCAGCTTTTGCGACCGACGCTGTCACCGCCGCAATGCTTGCCGCTGCAACAGCACTCGCGGATCAAAAAGCCGCTGGCGAAGATATCGCCGATGCACTCGTTCTGCCGGAGGCTGCCCTGGATCAGACTCTGCCTCTATCCCGCCGGACCTCCAAAATCTTCCGCATCCATCGCCACGAGCAGGTCTTCCGGGAGTTTGCCGCCGCTGCTGACACAACCGATATCGTTGCCAGCATCCTTGGTGATGATGTCGACTGCTTTCTGTCCCAGTTTATCTTCAAGCAGCCGGGCGCCCTGGGTCAGCCCTGGCATCAGGATGCGTTCTACTTTCCCTTCGAAGGTCCGCCGCAGCTGGGTCTGTGGCTGGCGGTCACCGAGGCCAGATTGGACAATGGACCGCTATGGGTCCTGCCAGGCTCGCATCACGAGCCGGTCCACCCGGCAGTCAAAGACCAGCGGGAACATGCCAACTACGCCTATGTGGAAATAGTCGACCACAAGATGGACGCAGCAGTTCCGGTACTCATGCAGGCTGGCGATCTGCTGATCTTTCACAGCCACCTGATGCACAAATCTACGGACAACGGCTCAGACGATCTACGGGCAGCGATGGTCTACCACTACGCCACCGCTGATACGATCGATCACAGCGTCCGGGTATATGGCCGCAGGCCGGCAAACCAGGACTGGCTGCCGGTGCTGCGCGGAGCTGGCAAACCAGCACCTTCAGGCGCTACCTAGCGCGAAGGTTTCAGCTCAAAGAGCGCTTGATTCGCTGATACGCGGAACCGATCTCTTCAGCAACAGTAGACAAGGCCGCGCCAACCTCACCGGCCGAATCTTTGGCCTCGTGACCGACCTTTTCCAGCCGCGCCTCGACATGTTCCCACTTACGCTCGAGATCATCCCATTCTTCTTTTACTTCAGCTTTGGCGAGATGCATCTGCACCCGCAGTTCATCGCGCTGAGCCTTCAGTTTACCCATGACCTGTTCGATATCTTCTTTACTGCTCATGATGGTCTCTCATTGATTTAGTATCGTGATCCATATTCGCTTCGTACTGGCTAACCAGTCGTCAGCTGTCAAAACATTTTCCCACTATCTGTAGCTCGGATCGATCCGCAATTACCGAATGATTACTCACCTCGCAGCGCAACGGTAATGGGTAGCCTGGCAGCTCGAACCGCTGGAAACAGCCCGCCAACCAGGCCCAGACCCAGCGCCCAGGTGACGCCGATACGCAGCAGCTCCGGAGTGACCGCAAAATCGAAGGCAACTTGAGAGAACGACGCGTTATTCAGCGTCGACGCTGTATACCCATCAAATAGCAGATACACCACCGCTGCGCCCAGCAGACCACCAAGCAACGCCAGAGCGAGTGATTCGATGATCACCGACACTACCACCGGCATGCTGGAAAAACCCAGCGCACGCAGGGTGGCAATCTCCACGGTACGGGTACTGACCGCCGAATACATGGTGTTCAGCGCCGCAAATACTGCACCGATCGCCATAATCACACCCACTGAATAGCCGAAGGTGTTAATCAGCGCTGCCCGGTCCTCAGCCTGACCGGAATAGAATTCCTCTTCACTCTTGAGTGCCAGGTCCAGACGTGGATCCTGTTGAATCTGTTCGGCGAGCGGTTCGAGCAGTGCTGGATCGGCGAGCAGAAGACGCATGGAGCTGATTGATCCACCACGCCGGAACACTGCCTGGGCGACGGCCAGATCACCCCAGACCTCCGACTCATAGGCACTGCCACCGGTCTCGAAATGACCCACTACGGTCCAGGTGCTGGCGCGAAACTGGACTTCGCTGCCAAGCTCCAGACCTTCAAATTCCGCCACCGCCTTCACCCCGGCAATCAGCTCATTTTTGCCGGTCTCAAAGAGTCGTCCGTTGACGATCTCAGCCTCCGGACGGACTTCAAGCCCGGCTGACCGCATCCCGCGTATCACCATATTGGCCGGTGTACCGGTGGCACGCTTGGGGATGTCGGCGATGACATAGAGTTCCGGGCTGGCCACTTCGATGCCTTCCAGTCGCGAAACAATGTTGGCCGCAGCCACGTCCATACCGCTGGACAGCTCGCTGTTGCTGCCATCACGCAGCAGCAGCGCTCGATTTTCCAGACTGGTCGTTTCCAGCGCTCGGGAAAACCCTACGGCCATGGACAGCAGCCCGACCAGTACCGCAACCACGCCGGCAATTCCCACCACAATTACCGAAGACGAGCCGAGACGTGAAGGAATGTTGCGCAGATTCATCAGGGTGATTTCGACTATCTGACTAAACATGCTGGTTATCGCTCCCGCAGCGCATCAACAATTGTCAGCCGACGGGCAGTCAGTGCCGGTATCAGACCTATAATCAGACCAATTCCCAGCGACAGTGCAATCGCAGTCGCCACCGTTGCACCGGTAAAGTCGAACGCACCGATGAATCCTTCCAGCGCCGGCGCAATGGCTGCGCGAACGCCAAACGCCAGACCAATGCCGATCAGGCCACCAACCAGACACAGCAGAATGGCTTCCCCAAGCACCAGCAGCGACACAGTAGCGTCGGTAAATCCCAGAGTCTTCAGCACCGCCAGTTCCGGAATGCGCTCACGCAGGGCCTGCGACATGGTGTTGCCGGTGAGCAGGACGATGGTAAAAAACACCGCCGCAATGATGATGGTGGCAATGAAGCCAATATCACCCAGCTGTTTGGCGAACTGTCTGGCAAATTCATCTTCCGTTGCCGTGCGGGTGGGATTCAGAGAATTCTCAAACAGCACATCGATGCTGGCCGCAATCTCTTGCGCCCGTTCCGGATCATCGAGACGCACCGTCCACCAGCCCACCTGATCTTTACCATACGACTCAACCGCTTCAGTGAAGTATTCGTACTGAAAGACCAGCAGCGGCGAACGCTGATCGGCATTCACGAAGGTGCCGACCAGCTCAAACTCCCAGAGTCGTTCACCGCTCTCTTTCGGCCAGATGTCTGCCTGTATCGGGATGATGTCGCCAATCCGCCACCCGTACTGTTCTGCAAGCGTCTGTTCCGCGACTGCCCCGGTGCGGGTACGGACAAAAGCATCGAGCTGTTCAGGCGAAATCCGGAACTCCGGGTACATTGCAAAAAATTCGCGTGGCTCAACCGGGTACTTGGGGAAGAAATTCTTGGGATCCTGATACACCCCACCGAACCACTGCTGCTGGGTCACCGCCGATACCCCCTCCACCGCAAGAAGCTGCTGCTTCTGACTGATCGGCAGAGAATCCACGATTGAGTACTTCGGCGAGGAGATCAGCCGATCCACGCCGACCACGTTGACACCACCGCCATCAAACGCCGCTGACACCGCCTGCAGCAGCATGAACAGTAGAAACGCCACGGTCACCGACAGCAGAGTCAGGACCGTTCGCGTCCGTTTGCGGAACAGGTTCGCCCACATCAGGCCAAACAGACTCATGCTGGCACCTCAGCGACGAGTTTGCCTTTGTCCATCTGCCAGGTGGTTTGAGCATGAGCGGCAGCTTTGGGGTCATGGGTCACCATGATGATGGTCTTGCCGTGGTCCCGGTTCAGCACCTCCAGCAGATTGAGGATTTCATCTGCTGTTTCGCGATCCAGATCTCCGGTGGGTTCGTCACATACCAGCAGTTTCGGATCCGCCACCAGCGCCCGGGCGATCGCCACACGCTGCTGCTGACCGCCAGACAACTCGCCGGGCTTGTGTTTGGCGCGGTCTTCGAGTCCGACAATCTCCAGCGCAATCTGGGCATTTTTCTGTCTCTGCGCTCTCGAAAGTCGCGTCAACAACAGCGGCAGCTCGACATTGCGCTGCGCATTGAGCACCGGTAGCAGATTATAAAACTGAAAAATGAACCCGACGTTTTCAGAACGCCATTTTGCCAGCGCCCGTTCAGACATGTCCTGCAGGCCCACTCCGCCCACTTCTATGCTGCCGCTGCTGGGCTGGTCCAGGCCGCCGATCAGATTAAGCAGCGTGGTTTTACCGGACCCGGACGGGCCCATCAAAGCCAGAAAGTCACCTTCTTCTATATCGAGATTGATCCCGGTCAGAACATCAACCTGCTCTTTCGCTCTGATATAGCTTTTGGTGACATCCCGACAACTGACCAGCTGGCTCATTGTTCTCTCCTGTTAACCCGTTACCCTTTAGTTACCGACTAACCCGTTACCGACCGCCCGCTTATGCAACTGTTCAGACGCTTTCAGTTCACAACAGATATTCGCTGATTGTCATCAAGACCCGAGGCAAGTGCCTGGGTAAGCTGCGCCACCACCCGTTCTCCACGTTCCAGGCCCTGCAGAACCTGAATCCGTGAACCCCGCCGCGCCCCGGTGATCACCGGTCGACGATCTGCTGTGTCACCGCTGACCACAAAAACAAATTCACCGGCCGCTTCACGCACCACCGAATCACTCGGCACGAGCACACCTTCGGGAGTGGGTTGGGCTGCTGCCTGTTCTTCCAGAAATGCCACCCTCACCCCCATATCCGGCAACACCCTCTCATCACGTTCGAGTAACGCCACCCGAACCCGTACGGTCGCCTTGTTACGGTCCGCGGCCGGGATGATCGCGATCACCGCTGCCGGAAAAGTCTGATCAGGGTAGGCGTTCAATGTCACTTCGACCGGCTGAGACGGAAAAACCCGGTTGATGTATGCCTCGTTGACGTCAACTTCCACTTCAAGCGAATCCATATCGACAATGGTGCAGATACCCGTTCGGGTAAAGCCACCGCCGGCTGACACTGGTGAAATCATCTCGCCCGGCTGAGCCGCTTTAGCAATCACCACGCCTGCAAACGGCGCCCGTATCTCCATATCGTCCAGCAGCTGCCGCTGCACGGCCATGTTGCTCTCGGCCACCAGAATATCTTTACCGGCGCGATCCAACCGGGCCTGCAGCGCTTCAACATCCAGACCGTCCCGATCAAGATCTGCCTGACTGGCCAGATTGCGGTCTGCCAGACCGCGGGTTCTTTTAAGATCCAGCTGGGCCTGCCGCAACGCAACCCGAAGCTCTTCCAGACCCGATCGAGCAGCTTCCAGCTGGGAGGCTGACAGCGCCAGCTGCGCCCGAGGGATACTGTCGTCGAGTGACGCCAACAGCTGCCCTTCACTGACCAGCATGCCCTCTTCGATCAACACTGCGACCACTTTCCCGGTGGTCTTGGCACTCACCGTCGCCTGACGACGGGCCACCACATAACCGGTCGCGTCGAGGACACTGCCTGATGAGCCGAGAGTACCGGGTTCACTGGCAACGGCCACGTTGACAGTGAGGCCCGGCGAGTCAGGAGGAAAAGTAAAGAACCAGCCGGCAAAACCTGCACCGACGACAACGCTGAATATCAGCAGCCAACGCAGACGGCCGCTGCCAGGCGCAGGTTGCGCCGCGCGATCTATTCTGAGTTCGTTGAGCAACGCGCTTTTCACGCGCTCACCGCTAGCCTCCGCCTGATTCTGACTGTCAGACATTACTCTCTCCCCAAGGCCGCAGAGTCTAACACCGCGCGGCAATTGGCAAACGTCTTCAGCAACCCAACTACATCAGCAACACCCGGCCAGCAGTTGATGGGGCTTGCTGCCACAAGGGCTGGACCGCCAACGCGGCGGAAAGGCTAGAATGCCCGCAGGAGGCAGACATTGACCACAACTGCACGGATCTTAAACAGCTTGAGCGAAATTTCGGCCGCGGACTGGAATCGCTGTGCGAATCCAGGTGGGGAGATCAGCTACGACCCTTTTCTACGCCACGATTTTCTCTTCGCGCTGGAGAACAGCGGCAGCACCACCGCAAAAACCGGCTGGCAGCCGTTTCACCTGGCGCTCGAAGAGGACGGTTCGCTGATTGGCGTGGTGCCGATGTATGTGAAGAGCCACTCCCAGGGAGAATACGTTTTCGACCATTCCTGGGCAGACGCCTGGCACCGGGCGGGTCAGAGCTACTACCCAAAACTGCAGTCGAGCATTCCCTTCACGCCGGCAACCGGCCGCCGCCTGTTGACCGCTGACGGCAGTGCCGCCAGCGAAGAAGCGCTGCTTGGCGCCTGCATTCAGGTCACCGAACAGATCAAGGTATCTTCACTACACCTGACTTTCCTGCCGGAATCTCAGTGGCGGATTGCCGGTGAGGTTGGCCTGCTGCAGCGCATGGACCAGCAGTTCCACTGGCATAATCCGGGCTATCACAGTTTCGATGACTTCCTGGCAGAGCTGGCGTCAAAAAAGCGCAAGAACCTGAAGCGCGAACGCCGTGAGGCGACTACTGCAGACGTGACAATCGAGCGGCTGACCGGTAGCGATCTGCGTGAGGAGCACTGGGATGCTTTTTACCAGTTCTATATCGACACAGGCAATCGCAAATGGGGTTCACCCTATCTGACCCGGTCCTTTTTCAGCATGATCAACGAGACCATGGCAGAGGATATCCTGCTGATTATGTGCCGCCGCAACGGCCGCTACATTGCCGGAGCGCTCAATTTTATCGGCGGCGACACGCTGTTCGGACGCAACTGGGGCTGTATCGAACACCATCCGTTTCTGCACTTCGAAACCTGCTACTACCAGGCCATCGACTTCGCAATCGAACGGGGTCTGAATAAGGTTGAAGCAGGGGCTCAAGGCAGCCACAAGGTCGCCAGGGGCTACCTGCCTCAGGCCACCTACAGCGCCCACTGGATCTGTGACAGCGGTTTCCGCAAGGCGGTTGCCGACTATTTGAAAGAAGAGCGCCACTACGTCGCTCAGGACATTGAATACATCGAACAGCGCAGTCCGTTCAAATCCACCATCGAGCTACCCACCAGCGGCTTGCCGACCGACTGAACGCTCCAAGCAGTCCGTTTTATTCAGCGCCGCGGCTTATTTAGAGCTGGGGCCGCAGGCGGGCCAGAAAGTTCTGCAGTTTCTCAGTATTGCCCGGGCCGCTGCGCAGTACCTGCTTCTGCAGCGGCGTCAGCTTCTCCAGCCGGGGTTCGGCAAACTCGTACAGAACTTTCGGCTGGATCAACCGGATGTCCTCAGCGCGGATCGGCACCGCAAGCACCTGATCGATTGCGCTGAGCAGCTGTTCCCGAGCGGTCAGCTGATTGCCAAGTTCCAGCAAGGACTCTTCCAGCAGCGGTGACAGCAGGTCGAACAGTTCGGCAACCTGAGCCGGGTCGCGCATCACCACCAGATCCACATAGCTGTTGTAGCGGTCGTAGTTGGCTGGATCAAGATAGAGCTCGCCGCCACGCTCGATCACTTTGAACGGTACGCCGAGCGACAGAAAATCCAGCTGTCGAGCCGGAAACTCTCCCCGCGCGGTGTTGTCCACCACGACGGCAGCACGCCGGGCCAGATCTTCACGCGCCAGCCAGTCATCGGGCAATTCAAGCCCAGCCAGCTGTTCGCGGACGAAGGCATCACTGTCGTTGAGCGGCGGCAACACCATCTCCGGCGCCACCGCTACCTCAGCTGGAGTGGCCCGCTCACCCTGCCCCGAAGACACCGGTGTGGGCGGCGTTGGTGGCGTCCCGCTCGAGCCGTCGACAGGCAGCGTCTCAACCACGGGTTCAGGTTCAGACGAGAACCACTGAAAGGCTCCGATGATCAGAACCGCGAGTGCCAGACCGGCTATAAGAAATCCAATACGCATAAACCATTATGACCTCACTCGAGGCTTTTTATTCAATGGATTCGCCTCCGGCAGGTCACAATCCATTATCATTCCACATTCCCTGCGAGTTACGGGTTGTCGATGAACAGCATTCCAATCAAACAACTGTTAGACCATAGCGTCGCTGCCGGCCGCGGTGTTGTCATAGAAGGCTGGGTACGCTCCAGGCGCACTTCAAAAGGTGGCTTTTCATTTGTGCATGTCAACGACGGTTCCTGTCTCGACAACATCCAGGCAGTCGTCGATGGCGCGCTGCCGAACTACGACGACGAAGTCCTGGAACTGTCCACCGGCTGTGCGGTAAGAATTGCCGGTAAGCTGGTGGAATCGTCCGGCAAAGGCCAGGATCGGGAAATCCAGGCTGAAATCGTCGATGTGCTGGGCTGGGTAGACGACCCCGAAACCTATCCGATTGCCAAAAAGCGTCATACTTTCGAATATCTGCGCAGCGTGGCTCATCTGCGCCCGCGCACCAACACCTTCGGGGCGATTTCGCGGCTCCGCAACGCCATTGCCAACGCGGTACACGGACACTTCCAGCGCAACGGCTTCCTCTGGGTCAATACCCCGATCATCACCGCCAGCGACTGCGAAGGCGCAGGCGAGCTGTTTCGGGTCTCGACGCTAGAGACCATCAACCGTGATCAGAGCGATTTCAGCGACGATTTTTTTGGTGAGCAGACCTTTCTCACCGTCTCAGGCCAGCTGAACATCGAAAGCTACTGCCTGGCGATGAAGAACGTCTACACTTTCGGCCCGACCTTCCGCGCCGAAAACTCCAATACCAGCCGACACCTGGCCGAGTTCTGGATGATCGAGCCGGAGATTGCGTTTGCCGACATCCACGACAACGCTGCCCTGGCTGAAGCCCTGCTGAAATCGGTCTTCAAAGAGGTATTGGAAAGCGCTCCCGACGACATGCAGTTCTTTGCAAAGCAGATCGACGATCAGGTCATCAATCGTCTGAGCAACGTGATCGACAAACCGTTCGAGATCATGGAATACAGCGAAGCGGTCAGCATCCTCGAAAAATCCGGACGCAAATTCGAGTTTCCCGTTTCCTGGGGCGCTGATCTGCAGTCAGAACACGAGCGCTTCCTCACAGAAGAACACGTTCAGGGCCCGATTGTGGTCATCAACTACCCGAAACAGATCAAAGCCTTCTACATGCGTTTGAACGACGACGACCGCACGGTCGCGGCGATGGACGTTTTAGTCCCGGGCGTTGGTGAAATTATCGGTGGCAGCCAGCGGGAGGAGCGCCTCGATGTGCTGGATGCGCGCATGGCGGAACAGGATCTGGGTGATGATCTTTGGTGGTACCGGGATCTGCGACGCTACGGCACCGTGCCACATGCCGGGTTCGGTCTGGGGCTGGAACGCCTCGTCCTTTATATGACCGGGATGGAAAATATCCGCGACGCGATCCCGTTTCCGCGGGTGCCCAACAGTGCCAATTTCTGATTCCGCGCGATGCTGAAATCGCTCTTTCGGCTGCGTTTCTTTGTCGGTGTTTACCGCTGGCGGCTGAGCCTGGGCATTCTGGCGTTTGGCGCGTCAAGGGCGTTTGAGGCGACCGTGCCGCTGGCACTGGCGGTTGGCATCGATCGAGTTGCCGCCGGTAACGCCGACGTCGCCGGACCCGTGGCGGTTATATTCGGTGCGGTGCTGGGTCGCTTTGCGGTGGTTAGCGTGGCCCGCTATCTGGTTCGCACCACGGGCTTAAACGTCGCTTTCGATCTGCGCCAGTCGCTCTACAACGCACTGCAGCACCAGGGTAGCGGCTTTTTCAATCGCTACACGATTGGCGACATGATGACTCGCGCAGTCGCCGACATCAGTCTGATCCAGCGACTGATCTCGATGGGCACCATTCTGCTGGTCATTCTGATCTATGCGACCGTGTTCGGCTTCGGCTGCATGCTGTATCTGTCGCCTTCCCTGACGCTGCTGCTGCTGCCACCACTGCCGTTCATCTTTCTGTATGCCCGCTGGTCGTCTCACCAGATGGCCGTCACCTCGAAAGACGTTCAGGACCGATTGTCGGATCTGGGGGGGCACGTCCAGGAAAACCTGTCCGGCATACGAACTATTCAGGCCATGGTTCAGGAAGAAAACGAGATTCGCCGCTTCGGGGAAACCAATCAGGCCTACGCAGATGCGTTTCATCGGCAGGCACGGATCAACTCCCTGATGGCCTCGTGGATGCCGCTGCTGGCTGCCGTCTGTTCGGTCACTATTCTCGGCTACGGCGGTTTGCTGGTTCTCCAGGGTGAACTCACCGCAGGAGAACTCACCGCGTTCTTTTACTACGTAAATATGGTGGTGCAACCTTTCCGGGTGGCCGGCTTTGTGATCAGCCTGTTCCAGCGCGCGGCCGTCGCCAGCGATCGTCTGTTTGAAGTGATCAGCCTCGATCCGGAAATTCCTGACAATCCCGCAGACACCGCCCCGGTCACGGTGAAAGGCGATATCGAAATATCAGGACTCAGTTACAGCTACCCGGTGGAACAGCGCGCGCAGGTGCTAGACAACATCAGCCTGCACATCAGGCCCGGCGAATCGGTATCAATTATGGGTAGAGTGGGTTCCGGTAAGTCCACACTGCTGAAACTTATTGTTCGACTGCTCGATCCGCCTAGAGGCAGCGTCAAGATTGATGGCCACGACATCCAGGATTACCCGCTGTCGCGGCTGCGCTCTCAGGTGGCGCTGGTGCCTCAGGATCCGTTTCTGTTCGGGGAACCGCTGGGCGACAACCTGACCTACGACGATCCGAACCGCGAACTGGATCGAATCTGGGATGCGGCCACCTCGGCTGATCTGAAGAATACCATCGAGGGCTTTCCCGAGCAGCTCGACACCCTGGTCGGTGAACGGGGCGTTACTCTTTCCGGCGGTCAGAAACAGCGCGCCACTCTGGCCAGGGGTCTGATCCGCCACGCGCCGGTGCTTATTCTCGACGACTGCTTTTCCAGCGTGGATACCGAAACCGAAGAACATATCCTTTCGGAGCTGAAGCGCCTGCGCCGTGGCCAGACCACGGTACTTGTCTCTCACCGCGTCTCAACCGCAAGACACTCGGATCGCATCGTGATGATGGACAGCGGCCGCATTGTTGAAGTTGGCTCCCACGATGAACTGATCGCACGCGGCGGTCTGTACGCGGAGCTGGAACGGATCCAGCGCGAAGGTGCTGACGATTCAGATTACGAGTTGGCCGGAGCTCCAAGCTGATGGCGCAGGCACAGCAGAAGCCGAAAAACGCCCGCGACTACTCGATGTTCGACGCGGAAATATCCGGTGCTGTGCTCAATCTGGCCCTGCTGCGGCGTCTGCTGCGCTGGCTGAAGCCCTATCGGGTGACCTTCGGGATCAGCGCGATCCTGGTAATTCTGGCTTCAACGCTGCAGGTACTGCTGCCGATCATCATGTCTCTGGTGGTGATCGGTCACATCATTCGCGGTGAAAGTGGATCGATAACGCCCGACATGGGCATGGTGGATCTCACCGACTGGATGGCTGCGAATCTGTCTGTGCACCCACTGTTGGCAGCCTGTCTGATCTACAGTGTGGTTTATGTCGGCTGGGCGTTTGTTTCCCATGCCCATCGCATGACTCTGGTGACTTCGGTTGTCAAAGGTCTGCGGGATCTGCGTCAGGATCTGTTCTCACACCTGGAAACCCGTCCGTCGTCATTCTACGACCGGGTTGCCGTCGGTCGGGTGATGACCCGGGTCACCAACGATATCGAAGCCCTCTATGAGCTGCTGCGCGGCATTGGCACGCTGATCGGAGAGTTCGTGCCGTTTTTTGTTGCGCTCACAATCATGCTGTCTATCGATGTGCCGTTGACGCTGATCCTGCTGCTGGCGTTGCCGATAATGGGCTCAGCCACCTACTTCTTTCGTCGTGCAACAAGGCAACTGTTCCGTCTGGTGCGCATGTCGCTGTCTTCGCTTAATCAGAACATGCAGGAAAATCTGGCCGGTATGCAGGTGGTGCAGCTGTCAGATCGGCAGCAGCACAACCTGGAACGCTATACCGGTATTAACGAACAGAATCGTGGCTATGAGGTAAAAAGCGCACGGGTTGAAACCGTTTATGGAGCCTTCACCGACAGCATGGTGTCTATCGCTCTGGGTACCATCGTCTGGTATGGCGGCGGAGCCGTGATCCAGAATCAGATCACCCTGGGTGAGATGATCCTGTTCACCCAGTTCATCAGCATGATGTTCAATCCCATCGTCGTTCTCGGTGAACAGACCAACGTACTGTTCCGGGCGATGGCCTCCGGCGAGAGAATTTTCCAGGCCCTGGACTGGGATGAAGTCATTCACGAACCGGAAACACCCGTTACGCTACCGGAGCGGCTCAAAGGCGAGCTCGAGTTCCGCCAACTGAACTTCGGCTACGACGCTGACGTGCAGATCCTGAAAAACGTCACCTTCACCATCCAGCCCGGAGAAAAGCTGGCCATTGTCGGGCCAACGGGATCAGGTAAAAGCACGCTGATCCGTCTGCTGAGTCGCTTCTATGACTTTGACGATGGCCAGATTTATCTGGATGGCATGGACCTCAATCGCATCCACAGCCGTGACCTGAGAAAGCGTATTGGCGTTGTGCTGCAGGATTTTCACATCTTCTCAGGGACTATCTACGACAACATAGCCCTTGGCGACCCGGCGATCACCCGGGAAATGGCAGCGTTGGCCGCCAGGCGCGTCAACGCCGATGACTTCATCCGCTCGTTACCTAACGGCTACGATACTGAGCTGTCAGAGCGGGGCCAGAACCTCTCCCAGGGTCAACGACAGTTGCTGGCATTTGCCCGAGTGCTGGCGGCTGATCCCGAGATACTCGTGCTCGATGAGGCCACCGCCAGTATCGACACTGAAACCGAACTGCTGATTCAGGATGCCATGCGGACACTGACCGAAGGCAGAACTTCCATTCTTATCGCCCACCGCCTGCAGACCATCCAGGAAGCCGATCGGGTACTGGTGTTGAGCCACGGCGAAGTCATTGAGCTCGGCACCCATGACGAACTGCTGGCCAACAAAGGTCTCTACTACACTCTGCATTCACTGCAATTTCAGGAAACCGATGCCGACCATGCCGACGACACCATCACTGATCGTTAACGCGCTGTGCGGCAGCGTTCTATTGTGCAGCCTGCTTTGCACCGCTGCGATCGTGAAAGCTGACAGCCGGATTCTGCCGCTGCGGGAACGCGCTACCGTGGTCGACGGCTGGCTCACAGAACGCGTGAACACAGTGCTGCCGATGCTGATGCAGCGCGCCGACATCGACCTGTGGCTCATTACCGCCCGGGAATACAACGAAGATCCGGTCATCAGGACCATGTTGCCAGCTACCTGGCTGTCCGCACGACGGCGCACCATGCTGGTGGTCTACAAAGATCCGGACAGCGAGTCTCTCGACACCCTGGCAGTAGCCCGTTACGACGTTGGCAGCCAGTTCAAGCGCGCCTGGGACAAAGAAACACAACCCGATCAGTGGCAGCGGTTGGTGGAACTGATCATTGAGCGGGATCCGGCCAGAATTGGTCTGAACATTTCTTCGACTTTCGCGCTGGCTGATGGCCTGAGCTACGGCGAATATCAGGGTCTGATCGATGCGCTGCCGGAAAAATACGCAGACCGACTGGTGTCCGCAGAGAATCTGGCCATTGGCTGGCTGGAAACACGCACTGGGTCGGAAATGGTGGTCTATCAGCAGATCTGCCGGATAGCTCATGAAATCATCGCTGAGGGGTTTTCAGAACAGGTGATCCAGCCCGGCGTAACCACCACGGATGATGTGGTCTGGTGGTATCGGGAGCGTATCCGCGAACGCAAACTGACCGCCTGGTTCCACCCCTCGGTGACCATTCAGCGTGCTGAACAGGCCAGCACCAACCACAAACAGGAAGTGCTGGCGCGGACCGGAAATCCACAGGTCATACAGCCGGGAGACTTGCTTCATGTGGATTTTGGCGTGACTTATCTACGCCTGAACACGGATACCCAGCAGCATGCCTACGTGCTGAAACCCGGCGAAAGCCAGGCGCCTGAAGCGCTCCACCAGGCGCTGGCCAAAGGCAATCGGCTCCAGGACATTCTGACCAGCCACTTTGTCGCCGGCCGCAGCGGCAACGACATACTTGCACGCACGCTGAAACAGGCGGCGGCCGAAGATATCGACGCCTCCATTTACACCCACCCGATCGGCTATCACGGTCATGGTGCGGGGCCCACAATTGGTCTATGGGATCAGCAGGGTGGCGTGCCGGGTCGCGGCGATTATCCGCTCTATCCGAATACCGCACACTCCATTGAGCTCTACGCCGCCAGTTTCATTCCGCAATGGCAGCGGGAAATCCGCATCAAACTGGAGGAAAACGCCTTTTTTGACGGCACCGATACCCGCTACATCGACGGCCGCCAGACCGAACTGCTGCTGATCCCCCGGCCGTCGACCAGCCTGCTAGAATAATTCCATGACCACCGAACACATCAACAGCCCTGAGCGGATAAACAGCCCTGAGCGGATAAACAGCCCTGAGCGGATTAACAGCCCTGAGCGGATTAACAGCCCTGAGCAGATAAACAGCCCTGAGCAGATAAAAAGCCCTGAGCGGATAAAAAGCGGACGCAAGTTTAAGACCGCGCAGGGCTTCAGCGCGATCAAAGACGGCATCAAAGCGACGGCTGTCGGAGCGACGGCAGTCCACCATACTGACTCTCTGGATCTCGCGAGTGATCGCAAGCCACCCTGGCTGAGGGTGAAGATCGCCGGAGGCGGAAAATACCAGGAGGTCAAGGCCACCGTCCGCAGCCACCGGCTCGCGACCGTCTGCGAAGAATCTCACTGTCCCAACGTCGGCGAGTGCTGGAGCAACGGCACCGCGACCATCATGCTGATGGGTGCAGTCTGCACCCGCGCCTGCCGTTTCTGTTCTGTGGATACCGGCAATCCGGGTGGCTGGCTGGACGCTGACGAGCCTGCCAACGCAGCGCGCTCAGTGGCGTTAATGGGGCTGCGCTACGTGGTGCTGACATCAGTCGACCGGGACGATCTGAGCGACGGCGGCGCGGCTCATTATGCTGCCTGTGTGCGGGAGATCCGAAAGACCAACCCTGAAACCGCTGTCGAAGCCCTGACCCCTGACTTTTCCGGCGATCTTGACGCTGTGGCCACGGTAGTGAACTCCGGTCTGCAGGTGTTTGCCCAGAATCTGGAAACAGTCGAGCGCCTGACCACAACTGTAAGAGATCCCCGGGCCGGTTATCAGCAGACCCTGGACGTGCTGGCGGGCGCTAAAGAAATTCGTCCGGATGTGCTGACCAAATCCAGTCTGATGCTGGGTCTTGGTGAAACTGACGGGGAAATCCAGCAGAGCCTCGAAGACCTCCGCCAGCACCAAGTCGATGTGGTCACTTTAGGACAATACCTGCGACCAACCCCGAACCATCTGCCCATAGCTCGATGGGTGCATCCCGAAGAATTCGAAACCTACCGCCAGTGGGGTCTGGAACTCGGCTTCACCGAAGTGGCCTCCGGCCCGCTGGTGCGCTCCTCCTATCGAGCCGACCGGATTCTCGCCGGTAACAATCTGGGTCTGGAAACCATTCCGGTTCGCCAGCTCAGCTGAGTGTGCTGCGAGTCGGATAAGCACCCGGCCAGGGTTGCAACGGCGCATCGGGCACTTCTTCAAACTCTTCGCTACGATCAAATACTCGAAAACCCCGGGCCTGATAATTAGCCAGCGCTGACGGATGGTCCATGGAGCAGGTGTGCAGCCAGACCCGTTCGCCGCCGAAGTCCCTGGCGGTCAGGATTGCGTCGCGCAGCAGCGCACCGCCGATACCCTGGCCGATGAACTGCGGCAGCAGCCCGAAGTAGGCGATCTCGACGCTGCCGCCGGGTTGTTTTTCCAGTTCAAAATAGCCGGCCGGTGTGCCCTGGACATAAGCAATCCAGGTACCTACCTCCGGACGCGACAGGTATTGCTGCCATTGCTCATAGCTCCACACCAACCGCTGGTACCAGGTCCAATCCGCGCCGACACTGGCATATAGAAACCGGTTAAACACCGGGCAGGGAATTTCCACCTGCTTGAGTTGATAACGCACCGCTTGGGATTCCGCGCTCTCCAGATGATCAAACGAGGTCAACTCCAGGGAATGGGTTGTCACCAGCTGCTGCACCAATTGCTCCTTACGGTTGAACGGATTTTCGACAAGGCCTCACGGCTGAGCCATGATAGACATTCACTGCGCCCGCTTCCAAACACCTCAGGACAACTGAAGAAAAACACGATGAGTCTGATCACTACCAGCGATACCCAACCCATAACCATCCAGCTGCTGAAGGCTGAGGCGCTGCCCGAGTGGGGCTCGACTCAGACCTCTACCACCCGAGACTGGCTCGAGCGCCTGCAGTTCAAAGCGCAGCCCGGGCAGATTGGCTGGATCACGGGCGATGACGCCAGTCCGACCGGCGCTGTGGTCGGCTGGGATGGTAACGACGACCTTGCCAGCCTCGGCGCACTGCCGTTCCAACTGCCTGAAGGCGTCTACCAGCTTGCAACCGATGTCTCCGATCTGCAGCTGACCGGCTGGGGTCTGGGCGCCTATCAGTTCGACCGCTATAAAACACCTGAGCGAGCGCCAGCACAGCTGCTGATTCCGGAACGCAATGACGTCGAAGCGGTCAGCAATATGGTGGCTGCGGTAACACTGATCCGGGATCTGGTTAATACCCCGGCCGATGATATGACGCCCGATACGCTGGCCCTGGAAGCCACCCAGGTCGCCGACACCCACGATGCCGAAGTAACCATCACGGTCGGTGATGAACTGCTGCAGGCTGGCTTCGGCGCGATTCACGCCGTCGGCCGAGCCGCTGCGGTTGCGCCAAGACTGATTGACATCACCTGGGGCGACCCGGCTCATCCAGCCATCACCCTGGTTGGCAAAGGCGTGTGTTTTGACAGTGGTGGTCTGAATATGAAACCCGCCACCGGCATGCGCTGGATGAAAAAAGACATGGGCGGCGCTGCCCAGGCGCTGGGTCTGGCCCAGATGATCATGGCTGCCGGTCTGCCGGTGCGCCTGCGGTTACTCATCGCGGCAGTGGAAAATGCCGTGGCCGGTAACGCCTATCGTCCCGGCGATATTCTCCAGACCTACAAAGGGCTCACGGTGGAAATCGACAACACCGACGCGGAAGGCCGTCTGGTGATGTGTGATGCGCTGGCCCTTGCCGCGGAAGAAACACCTGAGCTGATCATCGATTTTTCAACGCTGACAGGGTCAGCGCGTTCGGCTCTCGGACCGGAAGTTGGCGCCATGTTCTGTAATCGCGATGAGGTTGCGACGGCTCTGGTCGCGGCGGGTCAAGCCAGTGACGATCCGGTCTGGCGTCTGCCCCTGCACAAACCTTATCGGTCCCTGCTCGACAGCACGGTCGCTGACATAGTCAATTCCGCGGGGACCCCGATGGCAGGCGCAATCACCGCCGCGCTGTTTCTGGAGAGTTTTGTCGGCGATTGCCCCTGGGTGCACTTCGATATTCACGCTTTCAATACCCGCCCTCGCCCCGCCCGACCGGAAGGCGGAGAGGCCACTGCTGCCCGCGCTGTGTTCGACTATCTGCAGCAGCGTTTTGGACCCTGAGATGTTTATCGATCTCGAGAGCGCCGAACTCGGCAGCAGCCGGCCGCTGCAGTCTGTGCTCGATGCGCTCAGATATAATGACCAGGGCCTGATTCCGGTCATTGCCCAGGACTGCAGCGACCATCGGGTGCTGATGCTGGGCTGGATGAACCGCAATGCGATCGAGCGAACATTGAGCGAAGGATATGCCTGCTACTGGTCACGCAGCAGACAGAGCTACTGGCGCAAAGGCGAAACGTCAGGACACCTTCAGGCGCTGAAAGAAATGCGCTTCGATTGCGATGGTGACGCCATCCTGCTGCTGGTAGATCAGACCGGTCCGGCCTGTCACACCAACCGGGACAACTGTTTTTATCTGAGCGTGGATGCCGGGGTGGTCAGGGTGACCTCCGAACCGGTCTAACCTATACTCCGCGCCCCAACCGAGGGACCAATCTGTTCGGGGTTTGTCGGCAAGTCCGGCAGCAGGCCCGGCGGAGCGAACCGCGGACAGATCAGCAGAAGATCAGCAGATGGACGTCTACTTTCACAACACCCAATCCGGCCGCAAAGAGCGCTTCAAACCGCTTGATCCGCAGCGCATCACCATCTATGCCTGCGGACCAACCGTCTACAACTACGTGCACATCGGCAATGGTCGACCCGCAGTGGTGTTCGACGTGCTCTACCGGCTGCTGTCGAGGCTCTACCCTCGCGTTGACTACGTCCGCAACATCACCGACATCGACGACAAGATCAATCGCGCAGCTGCCCAGCTCGGTGAGCCAATAGCGAAGCTGGCTGACCGCTATACCGAAGCCTATCGCGAAGACGTCAATGCCCTGGGTGTTCTGGCACCGATGCAGGAACCGCGAGCCACGCACCACATCCCGGAAATCATTTCGATGATCGAACGGCTGATAGCCAAAGATCACGCCTATGCAGCCGACGGTCATGTGTTGTTCAACGTCCCATCGGATCCTGAGTACGGCAGCCTGTCCCATCGCACGCTCGAAGACATGATCGATGGAGCCCGGGTGGAAGTTGCACCCTACAAGCGCGACCCGAAGGACTTCGTGCTGTGGAAACCTTCTAACGATGATCAGCCGGGCTGGGACAGTCCCTGGGGGCGCGGTCGCCCGGGCTGGCACATCGAATGTTCAGCCATGATCGAAAAGCATCTGGGTACCGTCATCGATATTCACGGCGGCGGCAGCGACCTGACTTTCCCGCACCACGAAAATGAAGCCGCCCAGAGTCGTTGCGCACACGGTAGCAGCGACTATGTCCGCTACTGGCTGCACAACGGCATGCTGACCATGGGCCAGGAAAAGATGTCCAAGTCGCTCGGCAATGTTGTGACCATTCACGAACTGCGTGAGCGGGTCTCAGGTGAAGTGCTGCGCTATGCGTTGCTCTCTGGCCACTATCGTTCACAGCTGGCCTGGTCCGAAGACCTGCTGGCTCAGGCAGGTGCCAGCCTGGACCGATTGTATGGCGCGATCAGGGATGCGCAGATGAACGTGACCAGCATCGCGTATGCCAACGCAGGTCCCGAAGCGTTTCCACAATCCGTGCTCAGCGCATTGTGCGACGACTTGAATACGCCGGAAGCACTTGCTGCCTTGCACGCGCTGGCCAGCGAAATACATCGCAGCGACGATCCTGCGCAACGTGAAGCGCTGGCAGCACAGCTGCTCGCTGGAGGCTGGTTGCTCGGCATCCTGACCGAAGATGCGGCCAGCCACTTTCAGCAAGGCAGCGAACTTGCACCAGCAGCCATCGAGGCGTTGATCGGTGAGCGTCATCAGGCCCGCCGTGACAAAAACTTCGCCCGCGCTGATGAAATACGCGATCAGCTGACCGCCAGCGGCGTTGAGCTCGAGGACACCCGTGAAGGTACCCGCTGGAAAACGGCCTCTGCTTCGGGATCGGCTTGAGCACCAGCGGCCAATCGAACCTGCTGCTCGCTGATATCACCATCGGCATTGTTGGCGCCGGCTTAGCCGGCCTGGCACTGGCACTGGCACTGCGCCAGATGGGGTTTCCCAGCGTAAAAATTTTTGAGTCCAGCGCCGGCGCGGACGCGATCGCACAATCCAGCGATCAGCTGCTGGAACTGACGGCAAACGGCAGCAGGGTGCTGCACGCTCTGGGACTGGAAACCCAACTGCAAGCCAATGCAATCTGTCCGGGGTTTGCCTACCTGCGTACGCGTCGTTCCGGCTTTCTGCTGGTCCAGCGCCCGCTGGGAGACTTTTCCGAAGCCCGCTACGGTGCCCCCAACTACCTGATCCGCTGCTCGCAACTGCGCTCGTTGCTGGAGCGTGCGTGTGTAACGCGGGACGTAGACATTCGTTACAACACAGAGATTGTCGATCTGCAGCCGCACACCGGCACCCTGCAGCCGCGCAACCAGCCAGCGGAATCGTTTTCAGCGATCGTCGTTGCAGACGGCGCTGAAGCTGGTCTGCATGAAACCATCTGTGTTGAGTTCGCCGAACAGACGCCTGCTGCACACAGTATCCGGGCACGCTGCGGCATCGGCACAGATAACAATGCCGTCTCAACCTGGGTGGATGACCAAAGTTACTGCGTTCAGTATCCCGTCAGTGAAGATATGACCGAGCTGATGCTGGTATATCAGGACGCCCAACTCACTACCGCAGGTGCCAACAGCCCTATCGAAGACGCTGATTCACCCGAACAGACTCTGAACCAATGGATCGAAACCGGCCATCCACAGCTCAAGAAGCTGATCAAACACATCGTCGCAGTCGACAGGCAGGCGCCCAGACAGGGCCAGGTTGCCAGCCACTGGCACGCAGGACACGTCGCGCTGCTCGGTGATGCCTGCCACCCGATGCCAGGCTACGAAGTACAGAGCGCCAACACCGCGCTCGAAGATGTCTGGGTGCTGGCAACCATGATGGAGCGATGGGAAGAAGCGCCGCATCTGGGCTTCTCCGACTACCAGCGCTATAGACAGCCCCGGATGCGCAAGCTGGTGCGGCAAACTGCGCGAACAACGGCAGAACTGTTGAACGCGACACCCCCCGAGCAGTTCCGGCGCAATTTCAAATGGAGCGTGATCAATCGCTTTCTGCCGGAGATGAGCATGGCCCAGTGGGACTGGCTGTATGGCTACAACTGCATCAAAGGTTTCGCCTGAGATGGCCAGACCAGGCATTACCTTTCTGTTATCGATCGCCAGGCGGTCAACCACTTATGGAGCGCAACAATGACCAGCAGCAACATCGACCGCTTTGTTCGCGAACAGTGGGACGACAGCATCATTCCGACATTGTGTGAGTACGTACGTATTCCCAACAAATCTCCGGCATTTGACCCGGACTGGGAAGCCCATGGGCACATGCACCGGGCGGTCGAACTGCTGCGTCAGTGGGCGAGTGAAGCTGCGGTCACGGGAATGCAGGTAGAAGTATTCAGCCTGCCCGGCAGAACGCCCGTGTTGATTTGCGAAATTGACGCCACTGCTCCAGACGCTGGAACAGTTCTGCTATACGGCCACTACGACAAACAGCCTGAGTTCACCGGCTGGGAACCCGGTCTGTCGCCGTGGGAACCGGTGCTGCGCGACGGCAAACTCTATGGTCGGGGCGGTGCCGACGACGGTTATGCATTGTTTGGTTCTTTAACCGCCATCGCCGCACTGCAGGCTGAAGGCATCGGCCACGGCCGCTGCGTACTGCTGATTGAGGGCTGTGAAGAGAGCGGCAGTTTTGACCTGCCTTTTTATGTGGAAGCCCTGCAGGCCCGCATTGGCAAGCCCGATCTGGTGGTGTGTCTGGACGCCGAATGCGGCAATTACGATCAGCTTTGGACCACCACTTCGCTGCGCGGCATGCTGCCTGGAACACTCAGTGTTGAAGTCTTAACCGAAGGCCAGCACTCGGGAGCTGCCGGCGGCATCGTGCCGTCCAGCTTCCGTATCCTGCGCAATCTGCTGAGTCGGGTCGAAGACCCTGTCAGCGGGCAGCTGCACCAGGCGCTGCACGTCGATATCCCGCAATCTGCTGAGCGTCAGCTGCAGGCAGTCGCCCAGGTGCTGGGCAATATCCCGGTGGACCGATTTCCATGGGCGGGTTCCACCCAGCCGGAACAGGACGATATCGTGGCACTGTTGCTGGCTAACAGCTGGCAGCCATCGCTGGAAACTGTTGGCATCAGCGGCGCACCAGACATTCGCGATGCAGGCAATACCCTGCGGCCGAACACCAGCGTCAAACTCGTCTTCCGCCTGCCACCAACGCTGGAAGCCGATATCGCAGCCAGCGCTATCAAAGGCATCCTCGAGCAGGACCCGCCCTACAACGCCGTAGTAAACTTTGAACTGGAAACTCCACAGACCGGCTGGAGCGCGCCAGAAATTTCACCCTGGCTGGAAGCCTCGATGCAGCGTGCATCCCAGGCCTATTTCGGTAAACCAGCGATGTACATGGGCATGGGCGGCACGATACCGTTCATGAAAATGCTCGGCGATGCCTACCCGGGTGTCCAATTTCTTGTTACGGGCGTGCTGGGGCCGAAATCCAACGCTCACGGACCGAACGAGTTCTTAGAAATTGAGACCGGCAAACGCATTACCAGCTGCGTTGCTCAGGTGCTCGCAGATCATGCAGTTCGAAAGTGAGGACGCTACGCTACAGCAGCCGGCTGTTGGAGCCGAAACTCTTTTTCAGGAAGTCCATCTGGTCACCGAGAATCCGACCGCTATTGGTCAACGCCAGGTATTCGGCGAAATTCGGCACATATGGCAGAGCCATCAGCTCCATTCGACATTCGTCCGGTGTCCGGTTGCCTTTGTGATGGTTGCAGCGTTTACAGGCAGCCACGACGTTGAACCAGCCGTCCTTGCCACCTCGCGACGCAGGCACAATATGGTCCCGGGTAAGTTCGCCATCGGGAAAAGTTCCACCGCAGTAAAGACAGGTATTGAGATCACGCCGGAACAGCGCTTCGTTAGTCAGAGGCGGGATTCCTCGACCACGGTTAACGACCTTACCGTCACAGGCAACAATGCTGTGGATTTCAATCTGGGATTGAGTACTGTCGAATCTGGAGTGACCACCACGGATTCGCAGGATTGCGTCCCCAAGCGTCCAGACCACAATTTCCCGGGCATAAAGACACACTGCTTCCTGCCAGCTGACCCAGTCAACTGGCGCTCCGGCCACGTTCAACCGCAATATACGCGGTGCCCGATCGTATTCGGCAACAGTTGCAACCATACGTCTTCCTCCTACGGCGCCGGTATAATGACCAAACACTCACCACTATTCAACGCAGTGGATCATGCCTTGCCAATGTTCCCAATACATGACGCTACCACTGATCAATCGCATTTTTCGAGGATTCGCCGCCTTATGAGGTCACACAAACCACATTTTGAAGCTTCACAGAGCGCTTCACGATGAGTATTCGGAGATTTGTGGCGGTGCTGGCCATACTGGCGTTATCAGCAGGCTGTTCCGGACGCAATAACACCACTAACCCGGAAAACGAACAATGGTTCTGTCAGTCCAATGAGTTGGGTGACGGCTGGGAGTGTGTCCAGGATGCAAACCTGGCACAGGTACCGGTACCAACGCGGATGCCGCCTGAACCTGAGCCTGAACCGGTCAATCTGGATGATCCACTGGATCTTGATGCGTTGACCGGACCGCTCCAGCGGAATCCGAACCTGCCTGCAGAGCCGATGGCTGTGCCGTTGCCGGACGCCAGCGCGCCTCAGACACCTGCACCGGGTTCACAGCCGACGCCGGCAGCTTCAGCATCAGACCCCGACAGTCCGCCAGCGGCGCCAGACTCCCAACCGGGATCGGTACCGCCACCGCCCGAGATGACCGACCGCGCAGCACCGCCGGCTGCACCGTCCTCATCACAAGTACCTAAACACATTGCTCTGGCCTATGTAACACCCGAGCCAACACCTATCCTGCAGCTACCCGCCGACTACTACGCGTTGCAGATGCTGGCGATGAACTCGACAGAAGAGATAGAAACATACATCAATGACAATGATCTGAAAGGGATGGCGGGTGCGCGGATAGAGGACGAGGGGCAGATCTACTATGTGTTGATTGTCGGAATCTACGAGACCTTCGCTCGCGCCCAGGAGGCGTCCGAAGCGCTGCCGCCACCGCTGAACGATGTAGAAGTCTGGATTCGCCCGTTAGATTCCCTGCAGCAGGCGATCATTCGAGCCGATGACCTGTCGGGCAGTACCCGCTATTGAAGACAACGGGTATGGGTGACAGCTACTGCCGGAGCATCGCCTGACCTGGTTTCAATCCCGGATATCCAGCAGCGACTGAAGCTTCTGTCGACGCTCTTCTCCCGAGGCCATAATACGCATCCGCTCCGCCATGATGTTCTCAGTATCACCAGCCTCCCAACCGGCTGATGCGTCTCTGAGGCCGCCGTCCATCAGTACATAGGCGCCAGACATGAATTCACCGTCCGGCCCCGCCATGAAGTTAACCAGGCCAGCGATATCGGCCGGTCGGCCAACCCGCCCCACAGGCGTACGTTTCTCCAGACTGCTGCGAATAATGCCCCCTTCTTCACCCGCCAGACCCTGAGCCAGGGGTGTTTCGATCACACCGGGGCCAATCGCGTTCACGGTAATACCATATGGTCCGAGTTCCTGAGCCCAGCCTCGCACCATGATTCGCACACCCGCTTTGGTCGCCGAGTATCCCCACATGGCCATCCCGGTATTCTCGGCCGCCAGAGAAGAGATACAGATGATTCGACCGGGTTTACCGCTGTTCACCATCTGCTTTGCCGCGACCTGAACCGTGAGGAACACGCCAGTGAGATTCACATCCAGCTGATCCTGCCAGTCTTTCACTACCATCTCGAGCACAGGCGCGGCTCGCGCGATACCCGCGTTCGCCACAGCAATATCGAGACTGCCAAGCGTGTCGACACATTCCTGGGCAGCACGCTGCATATTTGCCGCAGACGCAACATTAGCTTTCACGACGTGCGCCCGGCGACCAAGCTGGGTCACCAGATTTGCGGTCATTTCAGCACCCTCTTCATCCAGATCCAGGATGCAGATGTCTGCTCCTTCACGTGCCAGCCGCTCGGCTGAACCACGACCAATCCCCGAGCCTGCGCCGGTGATGAAAGCTACTTTTCCCAACAATGCACTCATAGAATTTTCCTTACGCTGTTCCGCTGTTCAGGAAGCTGCCGCCAGTCCCACAGATTCTGCGAGCGGGGTGTTCGGGTCAATCACACGATAGCTGGGCCGTTGGCGCAGTCGATCCAGATAGGCGGCTGTCACGGGAAAACCGGACACATCCATCCCATCTACCTGCAACACCATCGCAACCGCCATGAATGGAACGTCAGCGAGGCTGAACGCCCCGCACAGATAACCGGTTTCAGAAAGACGGGACTCTAGAAACGGGAAAATCGCGGTCCTCAAACCTTCCCGCCCCCGCTCCATGCTGTCCTGATCACGCTGCTCGGCTGGCGACCACCAGGGCATCCAGATCAGCGGCAGATACTGCGATAGAACCCCTTCGTCCGCATAATTTTCCAGCGCCCGGGCATGAGCGCGGGACACCACATCGCTCGGCAGCAGCGCCGGTTCCGGATAGGCGTCATTGAGATATTCGTTAATGACTGTGGAATCGAACAGTGTCAGCTCGCCATCTTCGATGAAAGGAACTTTGCCGAGAGGATGTTTCGCCAGTATCTCAGGTACTTTTTTCCAGACGTCGCCCGGGCGGACCAGTTCCACACGATAGCCGAGTCCTTTTTCTTCCAGTACCACTTTGGTCTTACTGCCGTTTGTTGACCGCAGGGTCCCATACGGATACTCCCGCTCCATTGTATAGAGCACTATCATGCCGCCTCTCCCCTCAGCTGGCGTAAACGGCCCTGATGATACAGCCCCTCTACAGAGAAGATAAGCAGCGCCAACCAGATACAGCTGAAGGTGACGACTTTGCTGAACGTGAATGCTTCACCATAAACAAAGATCGCCAGTAGTGCGGTCAGCGAAGGTGCCAGATACTGGAAAAAACCCAGCACCGTAAGCGGCAGGCGCAGCGCCGCCGCAGCAAAACAGACTAAAGGCACCACGGTGACAATCCCGCCCAACGCCAGCAGCATTATTTCGGAGCTGTTCCCGACCGCAAGCGAGCCCGCTCCGGACAGCGTAAGGAAGACCAGATAAACGATCGCCAGCGGCAACATCAGGGTTGTTTCCACGGCCAGGCCAATGGTCGCATCGACGGCCAGCTTCTTTCTGACCAGCCCATAAAAGCCGAAGGTGAAAGCCAGGGTGAGGCCCGCCCAGGGCAGAACGCCAACGGTGAAAATTTCATTGCAGACTCCCAGCGACGCGATGAGCACGGCTACTTTCTGCCAGCCGCGCAGACGTTCGCCAAGAAACAGACCACCGAGCAACATGTTGACCAACGGATTTATGTAGTAGCCCAGACTGGTTTCCAGCATCCGGTCGTTATGCAGCGCCCAGACAAACACACCCCAGTTCACAGCCACCAGGGTGCCGCTGACCGCCAGCCAGCGGACCTTCGATGCGTTCAGATGACGCAGCGCAAACAGTTGCCTGCGCGCAAGAATCAACCCGCCGAGAATCAGCACCGACCAGACAATTCGATGGGCTATGATCTCTACCGGAGTCGCATATGCGATCAGCATGAAATACACCGGGGCGATACCCCACGTGCCGTATGCCGCCAGCGCGAACCAGACCCCGGTACGCTGTTCTCTGAACTGGTCGGAGTCATCCATACCGTATACTGTCCGCCATTTTTTTCGAGCGCAAAAGAGGCCGTATGTTACGCGCATTCATCCTGGCAACCCTAGCCTTCACCTTGAGCGCCTGCGGCAAAACTGATCGCAGTGACTGGCTGACGCTGGCGGACCGTTATGACGTCACCATCACCCGCGATAACTGGGGGGTGCCGCATATTCACGGCCGCACCAATTCGGATACCGCATTCGGATTTGCTTACGCCCAGGCGGAAGACAACTGGGCCACCATCGAATCCAGCATGCCGTTCTATCGCGGCCAGATGGCGCGCTATACCGGTCCCGATGCTGGCGTCACCGACTATCTCGTGAAGCTGCTGCGTATCTGGCCGACCCTGCAGACGCGCTACCAAACGGATCTGACCGAGCAGACTCGCGAATACCTGCAGGCCTTCGCTGACGGCCTCAACTACTACGCCGCCCGCCATCCGGACCAGGTCAATTGGGAAATCGGCGCGGTCACGCCGGAAGACATTGTCGCTGGGCATATGCTGCGGCACCTGCTGTTTTTCGGCTTCGACGGCCAGGTACGGGAACTGACAGGTCCCGAGCGAGTCCGGGAGATCTCCCGCAACGAAGTGGCGTTCAACGGCCTGCCGGTAGGATCTAACGCCTTCGCGGTCGCCCCCCATTACAGCAGCGATGGTGCAACCCGACTGGCTATCAATTCCCACCAGCCGACCACTGGCCCGGTCGCCTGGTATGAAGCTCACATCAGCAGCGACGAAGGTCTGGATGTGATGGGTGGGGTGTTCCCGGGTTCACCAAGCATTACGCTGGGCTTCAATCGTAACGTCGGCTGGGCGGCGACGGTGAACCAGCCGGATCTGTTCGACGTCTATGTGCTCGAGATTAATCCCGACAATCCCGATCAGTATCTGCTGGATGGCCAATGGCGTGACCTGGAGGTATCCAGCGTCGACATTGACGTCACCCTGTGGGGCTTTTTGCCCTGGAGCGTGTCACAACAGACCGTGTATTCCGAACATGGACCGGTGTTACGCACAGACCATGGCAGCTACGCATTCCGCTATCCGGGGATGACCGAAATCCGCCAGGTGGAACAATGGTTCCTGATGAATCAGGCACGCTCACTCGAAGCCTGGCGTGAGGTGATGCGGATGCAGAGTTTCGCCAGCTTCAATTTCGTTGCTGCCGACAAGGACGGCCACATCATGTTTGTGCACAACTCGTTAACACCCGTACGCACACCGGGATACAACTGGCAGCAGTATCTGCCGGGAGATGATTCGCAGCTGATATGGCAGGAAACCCTTAAGTTCGATCAATTACCGCAGGTCATCGACCCAAGCAGCGGCTGGGTGCTCAGCGCTAACCACACACCGTTCGAAGTCTCTGGAGACGATGACAATCCGGACCCGTCAGCCTATCCAGTCACAGCTGGATTCGACGCGCGCATGTCCAATCGAGCCCTGCGGGGGCTGGAACTGATGCGCGCACTCGGGCCCATCTCCGCAGAGGAATTTTCAGCCATCAAACACGACAAGGCCTACTCGCCGAACAGCGACCCGGCGCGACATGTTCAGATTGCCCTCACGCTCGACTATGAAAGCGACGCACGCTTGCAATCGGCCCAGCGCATCCTGGCCGAATGGGATCTGGTTACCAATATCGACAACACCAACGCTGCTCTTGGTGTGTGTCTGGTTTCGGCTCCGGCGATCCTCCGTGCTGACCCGGTAACCGAAGCGATCGTGGCCGGAGAATTTGAGCATTGCGTCGACGTGCTGGAGAGCAATTTCGGTCAGGTGGATCCACTCTGGGGTGAGGTCAATCGACACGTTCGCGGTGACGTGAACGTTGCCGTTGGTGGCGGGCCGGATACCCTGCGGGCAATCTATGGACGCGGTCTGGAAGAAGACGGCTACCTGACCAACGTGGCTGGTGACGGACTGTACTATCTGGTCAGCTGGGATGCCCAGGGCAATCAGAGTGTGCTCGGCACCCACCACTTCGGCTCGGCAACCCTCGATGAACGCTCACCCCACTATGCAGACCAGGCAGAAGCCTTTGCTCAAGAACAGCTGCGGGATCCGCTGTTTGATCCGGCAAAACTTGAGGCCAACATCGCCAGGCGTTATCAGCCTTGAGTGTGATCAGAAGCTGTCTTTGCGGCGGCGGGTTTCTGCAAAGACGGCAACCAGATCATCACCGGACATACCCAGTGTTTTCTGCAGATCCGGGCTATCCGGGCGCAGAAACGGGTTGGTGGCTTTTTCCAGCGCTATTGAGGTTGGCACCGTGGGGGTATTGCGCGCGCGCAGTGAGGTAATTTCCTGCGCACGCTGCTGCAGCCTTTCGTTGTCCGGCTCAACGCTCAACGCAAACGCCGCATTGGCAGCCGTGTACTCGTGTGCGCAGTAAATGATGGTTTCATCAGGCAACGCCATGAGTTTGCCCAGACTCTGCCACATCTGCTGCGGTGAGCCTTCAAACAGCCGACCACAGCCCAGAGCAAACAGGGTGTCGCCAACAAAAGCGATGCCATCGTCGACAAAATGAAACGCGATGTGGCCACTGGTATGACCTGGGACTTCCAGCACTGCCACAGTACTCGCACCAAACTGAAAACGCTCCGAGTCGCTCACCTGAACATCGATCCCCGGTATCCGGGCGGCGTCATTAGCCGCACCAACAACCTGACACGACCACTGTTCTTTCAGCGCTTCATTACCCCCGGCATGGTCAAAATGATGGTGGGTATTGAAGATGTGTGTGAGCGTCCAGCCTTTCGCCTTGAGCGCTGCATTGATGGGCGCGACTTCGGGCGTATCGATGGTCGCGGTCAGGCCTGACTCAGGGTCGTGAACGAGAAACCCGTAGTTGTCGTTCAGGCAGGCAAACATATGAACTTCCACGGTCATGATCCGTTCTCCTCGAGGGGGATGAATAAACAGGTTCTGGGCTCACCGGCTACTGCCCGGCTGATGTGGCCCTGACCGGTGGTGTCTTCGGCCAGCAGGATGTCTCCGGGACCAAGCCTGCGGACTGTGCCATCACCAATCTCGATCTCGACGCTGCCCTTCAGGTTGATGACAAACTGGCGTCTTGGTGCAGTATGAAAATCCAGCGCGTAATCGCCGTCCACCTCTCGGAACATCACTCCTTTGCCCCGCCAAAGCTCGGAGATTTTTCCTGAGGCGCCATGATCGTTCAGATCTATGTCCAGATCTTCGAAGTGTGAAGCGCCATCCGCTCCGGTGAATACGCGCAATGCTTTCATATGGGTTTCCGATGAGTCTGCGGTAGAATGCCAGCTTCCCATTTGCCCTACCAGCGCTCATGAATCCGGTACTTCAGGAAATTGTTGATCTGATCAATATCGAACGGATCGAAGAAAATCTCTTTCGCGGCCAGAATCACAACACCGAGCACGTGTTTGGCGGCCAGGTGCTTGCGCAAGCGATTGCCGCCGCCTGCCGTACCATCAGCGAGCCTCACGATCTGCATTCGATTCACGCCTATTTTCTGCGCGCCGGCGATTGGAACCTGCCCATCCTCTACGATGTCGACCGGATCCGCGATGGCCGCAGCTTCACCACACGCCGAGTCAGCGCGATCCAGCACGGTCGAGCCATTTT
>CAKZWF010000038.1 GCA_937921865.1 uncultured Pseudomonadales bacterium
CTGTCAGCTTGCCTGCCGTGAGCGTTGAAACATCGTTTCAACGAATCTCAGATTTGCCGCTGATCTTCACGAATACTTCATCCAGAAAGTCAGTATCGCCAAATCCTCGACATCTCGAGTACTGAGATTGAAGCGGTAGTAGAGCCAGACTGCATATTGGATGATAGACGGTAGGAACCGATGGCGCTTGTAGATGCTTTTCATCCGAATATGCTGCCTGAAGGCCACTTAACTTGGCAGTACCGTCTAGCATGGGTCGAGGCTGAAGAAGTTACTCAGCCCCAGCCTGCGCGCTTAGCGCTTCGGCTCGGTCTGTACCCGCACGTGCAATCAGGTACTGGCGGATGCGTTCGGCATCTTCCGCTGACAACACGTCCGCGAAGCTCGCCATTCCCTGATTGCTTTTCAGGCCACCAAGGACGATTGCCGGCCACAACTCGTGAGTCTCCGCCGACATGTAGCGCAGATCGGGGTTGTTACCACGCCGTCCGAAGACGCTGGGCATATGGCAGTACCCGCACAGATCTCCAAACAGGACGCGCCCACGATCGACATCTTCTGCGTTAGCTGTGAGCGGTGGTGGTTCAGGAATTTCAAGGTTTCTCTCTACTGGAATAGGCAAGTCCATCTCCCCACCCAAGGCGAACACCACAAGCCTGCCGGTGCTTCCATATTTCTCGTCCGCGCTATCGTCTTCGAAGCCGCCCCCGGCGCCCGTCATGATAGAGACGTACTGCTGTCCATCCACCTCAAAGCTGATGGGTGGGGCGACCATTGAGGAAAACATGTAGTGCTGCCAGAGCACGTCGCCGGTATCGCTGTCGTAGGCAACAAGAAAACCCTCTTCGTTCCCCTGGAAGACAAGATCACCGGCAGTTGCCAACACACCGCCGTTCCACGCAGCCTTCTGCCGTACTGACCAGCGCTTCTCTCCGGTAACGGGATCGAACGCATTCAGGTGTCCCACGGTATCGGGTGCGGTGTCGCTTTCGTCCATCATTTTTTCCAGGCTGCCGAACTCGATGCCCAGGTTGAATTGATTCTCGCGGCGCTTGTAGAGCCCGGTCTCGTTATATTCCTCCGCCATGGCATAAAGAAAAGGCATGTCGTGGCTGCCGAAGTAGACGAGGCGTCGACCGGCATCAAACGACATCGCGTGCCAGTTATGGGCGCCAGCCGGGCCAGGCAGAATCCACTGGGGATTGTCCTGGTACTTCTTGTCTGTGTTCTCAACTGGACGACCAGTCTCCATGTCGACATGGGTCGCCCAGGTGACCGTCGCAAAGCGGTGAGCCTTAAGGAGTTCACCGTTGGCGCGATCGAGCACATAGAAAAATCCGTTCTTAGGAGCCTGCATCAGAACCTTACGTTGAGCGCCGTCAATCTCGAGTTCCGCCAGCATCATGTCCTGCACCGCGGTGTAATCCCAGTTGTCCCCGGGCGTCGTCTGGTAGTACCAGTTCATTTTTCCGGTTTCGACGTCGACGGCGACAATCGAGGCCAGAAACAGATTGTCCCCGCCGCCAGGAGACCGGAGGATGCGTGTCCAGGGAGCGCCATTGCCGACGCCGAGATAGACCTGGTTGAACTCTGGATCGTAGACAATGCTGTTCCATACGGTGCCGCCACCACCGATCTTCCACCATTCACCGCCCTTCCAGGTCTTTGCCGCCATTTCCATTTCCGGGTGTTCGAAGGGCAGACTCGGATCGCCGGGTACGGTATAGAACCGCCAGGCCAGCTCACCGCTCTGCGCATCGTAGGCGCTGACATATCCACGAACACCGAACTCCGCACCGCCGTTGCCTATGAATATTTTGCCCGCCGCGGCACGCGGGGCACCAGTTATGGAGTAGCTGCGACTACGATCGATGATCGTATCTACTTCCCACAGGGCTTCTCCGGACGCCGCGTCGATGGCGATCAGTCTGCCATCTAAGGTAGCGGTATAGATCTTGCCTTCGTAGGCTGCGATGCCTCGACTGTTGGCGCCGCAGCATGCCTTGCGCAGATGCGCCTTAGGCACCTGAGCATCAAAACGCCATAGCTCCTCGCCACTTTTCGCATCGAGCGCATAGATCACGTTGAATGGTGCAGACGCATAGAGCACACCATCGATCACCAGAGGCGTACCCTGGACCGCGTGCGTGGTATTGAAATCTTTGAACCAGGCAATACCAAGCTTGTCAACGTTCTCTCTGTTGACCTGCTGCAATGGCGAAAATCTCTGCTCCTCGTAGTTACGCCCGAAAGTCAACCACGCTCCAGGTTCATCCTGCTCCATCTTCGCGATGCGTTTTTCGTTAACTTGGGCGTGTTCTGTTGTGACTGCGACGTCGGGAGCTGTGACACTCTTCGGTTGAGGCGCTTCAACCGCTTGCTCCTCTTGCGAACAAGCACTCAGGAACCCGCAACTCACGACCAGTGCAATGCCAAGACGCTTCATAATTCCCCCTCGAGTGTGGACCCGGTCTAAGACCGGGGGCAATGTGTGCGACCAACTGTCTACATGATCGCCCACGCGACTGCTCGCAGTAAAACCCATGCCGAGGCGTCTTGCACCTGTTAACTGTGCGGGATTGGTGGGACGATTCGGATGGAGCAGCAACATGCTGGCGTCATCGCGCTTATATTATCCAGTTCCAGTTCCAGTTCCAGTTCCAGTTCCAGTTCCAGTTCCAGTTCCAGTTCCAGTTCCAGTTCCACTGGTCATGATCATGCGCGAGGCCTCAGGTAAAACACACTATCCCGGCACCCGATCGAACCAGGGCTGAGCTGCCTCCAACTCCCGTGCAAGCTTCAGCAGCGTCAGCTCGTCTCCATAGGCGCTCACAAACTGAACACCCACCGGCAGACCGTCGGCACTCCAGTGCAGGGGCACACTGATAGCCGGCTGCCCGGTCGCATTCTGCAGGTTGGTGAAGCCCCAGAAGCGAACGAAGCGCTCGTTGAACACAGCCGGGTCATAGTTAACCGTATCCAGCCAGCCAACGGGGACCGGTGGCGAGAGCAGCACGGGGGTCAGCATCAAATCCCAGTCCTGATGAAAGCGCGCCGTGGCGCGACCGGTCTGGTGAATCACTTGCAGCGCCTTGGCGTAATCCTCCGCCGAAAGCGCGCCACCAAGCTCCCACATCATCCGGGTGTGCGGTTCTATGTCATTGTCCCGCAGCTCCCTGCCGAGGGCTTTAAGTCGGTTGTTCACGTTCAGGGTGATGTTGCCGGCCACCAGTATCGATGTCGCCATCGCATACTGCTCCCGATCGAATTCCGGTGACCCTTCGGCCACCGTGTGCCCGTGGGACTCGCAGAGCGCGGCAGCCTGCTCTACGGCAGTGATACATTCACGATGAACCTCCTGGCCGGTCAGTGCGTTCAGATCCACAGCGATCTTCAGCCGCTTGAGCGGTTCGTGATGTCGCTCCAGGTATGAACCTTCAAAGTGGGGCGCAGCATATGGATCACCCGGCGCAGGACCGTGAAACGCATCCAGAAAAGCGGCGCTGTCCCGCACGGAACGGCTGACAACGTGACCAGCAGACATCCCGCTCCAACCTTCACCCACATCCGGACCCTGAGGGTTGCGGCCCCGGGATGGCTTCAGCCCCACAAGACCACAACAGGCTGCGGGAATTCGGATGGAGCCGCCTCCGTCTGTCGCGTGAGCAGCCGGCAGCCAGCCGTCGGCTACGGCCGCACCCGCACCGCCCGATGAACCGCCGGGAACATGGTCAGTGTTCCAGGGATTGCGGGTTGGACCAAACAGAGCCGGCTCTGTGGCAACGTTCAAGCCAAATTCCGGCGTGTTGGTCTTGCCGAAGATCACCAGCCCAGCCTGCCTCGCCCGCTGCACTATAGTCGCGTCATGATCGGGCACATTTTCCGCGTAAAGCCGGGAGCCATAGGTGCAGGGAATACCCTCGATGTAGACCAGATCTTTCACCAGGAAGGGAACACCGGCCAGTGGCGTCTGAGGAAACGATTGCACAGCCCGCTGCCGCGCGGCGTCTTCAAAAAAGGCGGTGACAGCGTTGATATCGCCATTCCTGGCCTGGGCTGCAGCCATTGCGCACTCAAGCACCTCGAGCGCAGTTGTCTCCCCGTTTCGAATCAGTTCGGCCAGCCCGAGCGCATCCAGGTCGCGATAACTCTCAATCATTACTCTACTCCTCGATGCGGCTGAGACACACTAACTGCTAAGACATAGTCTCATTGATGGCAAGCAAAGCTGAAACCACTCGTTCGTCGGCAGATCACCAGGACAAATACGACTTTTCAAGACCCGGGCAGCTTCAGATTTACCCGCAGGATCCGGTCACCGTGGAACGAGCCGATGAACAGCTCGTCGCCAACGCGCAGCCCGACTGTTCCGGCGCCCATTGGAGCACCGTCAGTTTCATAAAGGGTTTCAACGATGGTCATCGAATCGGGGTCAAGTGCGACGATCTTGAACGGTATGTCGCAGGCACCACGAGTGATGCTCACGCAGGCCCCGAAGTCTTCACCAGTGAGGTCGCTGGCGAGAGATGCGATGAGTACACGTCCATCAGGTGACCAACGGGCGTTGTCCGGCGTGTCGACCGTCGCGCGGCCGAGTTCACGCCCGGTCGCGACTTCAATCTTTCGTATACTGTTCTCGGCGGTTGCGTTCATGTAGATATAGCGGCCATCGGCTGAGGTGACGATCCCGTTCGGCATCGCACCATCCGTTCCGCCGATCTTTCGAAAGCTCGCGTCGGACTGCGACCAGGCGAATGCGTGGCCGGTAATGTGACGTGGTATGTCCTTCGTGAGATCGACCGGCGGATCGAGTGGAACCATCTGTGTTGTGTAGAAGTCACCGTTGGAAATCGCTGCAACACTGTTGAGCGACGCGTTAGGTGGCGCCGGCACACAGCCGCGCCATTCCACGCGCCAGTTGATCCCTTCGCCCATCACTTCGAACAGCTCTACCGCTTCGCGACTGCCGTGCTGAATCACCAGTAGCTGCAGACGCCCGTCGTCCCGGCGGACGAGATCGATCCCATGGCTGTTGAATTTCTCACCGGGTGGTGTGGTGCAGGTTGGGTCCCCCCAACCCGGCTCGGCCGCGCCATTGCCTTGCCCGCCGCGAAACACCGTGTGTTGCTTTTCACTGTCGAGTTCCAAAACCAACAGCCTGCCAGTGGCCGCCGCCGAGGCGCCATACTCACCGATGAGGATAGCCTGATCCCCTGGGAGCGCGACCATGTCCTCAGGATTCGAGAACCCGCAGATCGGTCGCGCATTACCTTCAGGCTCACAGTCGATGATAGGTTCCGCCTGGGAAACCTGGGTACCGAGCAACACAGCCGCGAGCGCCGCAAAGGCGAGAAAGAATGGGCGTTGCATGTTCGACCCTCCTGAGTTCATACAATTTGAGAACCCTCGATGATGCCGGGGTCGCATTGCGTGAGCAACTGGGCCAGGGAGTCGTCGAGGGCGACATCCATGAAGATCACTATCTGAAGGGGCTGCTTGCGCCCCTTGCGGCCCTATCGCCTGACTACAAATTCTTTGATTACCACTTGGGAAGCGTAGGAGAATCGCGGCTAGGGCAACATTTCACTATTGATAAATCGCCACTGTCCATCCGCTTCTTTTTGCAGAGTATAACGATAGCTTGAGGGTCCAAATCCGCTGACATAGTGGACGGGTTCGACGACTGCTGTATCTGCGGTCACGACGACGATAGTCTCCCGCATATCTGTTTCCATATCGCGTAGTGCGCCACTGTCTACAGCCATCTGAAAGAATCCGTAGACGATCGCTTTAGTCGTGCCTGTAGAGTAGACCCAGTTACAGCAAGGTGCGATGACCGAACATGGCCGGAATCGGACCTCGGAACCTCTGGTTGAATAGGTCTGCTGATGGTGAAAGAAAGCCCCGCATCAAGCAGGGCTGTGCCTCCTGCGCTCTAAGCCTCGAACATTTGACCGTTGAAGGTTTTCGCCTCCAGGTCGACTACCCCTTCAGTCCGAAGGTTGGTCCCATCTGAGACCGCAAGGGAAGGCATATTGATCTTCCAGGCATGACTGCCCTCAACCTGTTCCCAGGTACCCTCCCCAAAGCTGGTGGACGGATCTCGGTCCGGCGGAAAACCTTGACCTGTCCAGGTCACAGTTCCAGATGTTGCCCCCTGCACTGGTAATGGAAATGCCAGCGTGCCCATGACCGTCCCGAAACCTGTAGCTGTCCCTTCATAATTGGCATAGGCAACTACGACGTCATCGTCGTTTTTTGCATACGCATTCCCCGTGTGATTGAGCGTAAATTCGCCAGCTGAATCAGCCATGTCCTTGTCCCCTTCCTGTTCTTGATGATTGGACGAGTGAGAATACGCTCAAATACTTACGAAGTAACGGTAAACGCACGGTGATCGGAAGGCTCTAATATCGAGAAGGCTGGTCAGTTTGTTTGCACAGAGCGGAGATGTTCTGGATCTCGTTGGACTCAGCCCTGAATTAAGACCGTCTGCTGGCCGTGACCGACGTGCTGCAGGAGTCGCTCGCGCAGCAGATAGGTGTGCAGTCGGGTAACGTTCTGGTGAGTCTCGATGACCAGCGGATCTTCAGGTCGCGCGACATCATGTCGATCGCGACCCAGCATTCCGCTGACTGATCGGCGCGGCGATCAGCTCGTGCAGTATTATGTGGACCCCGGTCCATTCGGTGTGCGCACACAGCGCAGGAGCGAGAACCTCGAGACCTCCGCGCCTTAAGCCGGCACTCAACCGCCGATCGGTTTCCGGGCAACCAGCCGACCACTGCCCCTTTCCGCCGTAACCTTCCCCTCTTCATAGACCACTTCGCCGCGCCTGAGCGTGAGCACCGGCCAGCCCGTCACTTCCGCACCCGCATGGATCGAGAAGCCGGAATTGGACAATATGTCTTCATTGCGGATCGTGCGCTCCTCGTCGGCATCCCACAGCACGATGTCTGCATCCGAGCCGACAGCCAGGGTGCCTTTCATCGGATACATGCCGAAAATCCTGGCGGGATTAGTGGCGGTCAGTTCTACGAAGCGCTCAAGCGAAAGGCGCCCGCCGTTCACGCCTTCCGAGAAGAGCATGGGCAGCATCACCTGCATGTTGTTGGAACCGGCCAGAAAGCTGGTGATGGTCTGCTCGGGATCCATCTTCTGCTCTGGCGTCCAGCCGAGATGGTCGCTGGCGATTGTGTCGATAGTCCCATTCGCCATGCCGGCCCAGACCGCATCCTGATCCTCGAGGGTTCGTAACGGCGGTGCACTGACATAAAGCGGTCCATCGGCTGCCGCGTAGCGGGACTCATCGAGATGCAGATAAATCGGCCGGGTCTCTACAAACACCTCTGCGTCGGAATCCTGCGCTGCCGTCTCGATGGCTTCAGCGGTGGAGATATGTACGAGATAAATGGACGCCCCGGTGCGTTCCGCCATCTCGATGGCATGCTCCACGGCAGTGACTTCCGCCTGCACTGGTCGGCTCTCGGCGTAGGACTCGAGCGTCGTATTCCCCGCATCCGTGAGCCGGGCAACGGCAGTCCGGATGACGTCCGCATCTTCCGCATGCACGGCCACCCGCAGTCCTGCGCTCGCCGCTGCTAAGAACACCTTCTCAAAATCAGCCAGATTATCGTCGTAAGGAAACGGGAACGGCGCGCCCACCTGATGCGGCATGAAGATCTTGATGGACGGCTGGCCCGCGGCGATCAATTCCGGAAAACCACTGACAACGGCATCGGAAGGATTGAACACCGTGTAATGAATAAACATGTCCGCCAGAGCTTCGGCGTTGATCAGTGCCGATTCCTGCTCGATCAGTTGCGACGGCAGCAGGCTACCGGACAGATCCACCCCCATGTGCCCCACCGTGGTGATCCCACCGGCCAGTGCCGACCGGGTTCCGGTCTCATAATCATCCACCACATCGAAGCCCTCTGCGGCTCTCAGATGGGTATGGGCATCGATACCACCCGGCAGCACCAGCAGTCCCTTGGCATCGATTACCCGGGTATCCGACGGGACCGGGGCGAGCTCGCCGATCTCGGAGATGGTCTCCCCGATGATGCGGATATCCACGTCCTGGTGACCCTCGCTGGTCACCGCGGTGCCGTTCCGGATGAGGATGCTGGGCGGCGGTGCCGCTTCTACAGCCTGATCTGCACTCTGATCGTCAGCCGTTTGACCGCAGCCGGTCAGACAAACACTGACTGCGAGCCAGAGAACGAGTCCTGCCCCCAACCGCGCATTGATAGTCTTCTGTCTGAACATTTCTTCTCCGTCAGTCGATTGCTGCTCCTGTCACTCACATAGGCAGTCGCTTTGTATTCCTCGTGTGAGGATAGTAATTTTAACAGGGATGTTCGGCCAGTCGTCTGAGTATCGAAACAGATCACGTGGACCTTAATAGAAGAGAAATCTAATCTGCGTTGGTGGTCGCAGACGAAGGCTGCCAAGACTTGCGGGCAGACGCTGACGCACTTAAGGGTGAATACGGAATGCTGTTATCTGTTGGCGCAGGGAGAAACACTCCTCGAAGTGCCTGTATGCAGATCGAGACTGTCGAGCGAGGCGCCCTTGGCGTATATCGGCCGATCCAGAGCTCATCGGCAAGATCCTCGATCACGTTCAGAAGCGCGCACCACCAAGACTGCCGCCACCGCCGCACGCCGCAATCGCCGAAAGCAAACCGCCACCCAGAAAATTCGTAACATCTTGGAACCCAGTTTGAGATGAAGTTGTAGGTATTGGGGCAACGCGCACCAATAAAATACGGAATAACACGTAAGCCCCCGCAGCATGTCCGTTTTGGTCACTTGCTGCCTCGTGCAGTGCACTGGATGAGCATCTTGGAGAAGTAGCCTGACCCTTAACAAGGAAGCCGCACAACGCGCTGTGTCGGGGGGGGCCTGATCAGGTCGAAGCCACAGGGCGTATTGAGTTAACAGCCGAGCTGTGGATGCGAGTCGGCTTGGCTTCGGGCATGCTGTACGAATAACACGCTCAAGGGAGTCCGCAACATGCCGGTCAATATCGTGAAAGAGTCCATCGACATCGGGCTCGTCACCGGGAATATCGATGCGATGACAAGCTTCTATCGAGACACGCTGGGTCTCGAACTCGAAGCGGTTCTGGATATGGCAGGCGGTATGCAGATGACCCGGCTCATCTGCGGCAGCACCATCATCAAGCTGGTCACGCTGCCGAAAACGCCTGCAGCCGGCAATCCGCCAGGAGGAATCGGAGGTGGCACCGGTATTCGATATTTCACGATCAGTGTGGACAATCTCGACGCGGCGGTGGATGAGTGTCGCGCGGCCGGCTGCTCGATTCCGGTACCCATTCGGGAATCCCGTCCGGGGATCACCATTGCGATGATCGAAGATCCTGACGGTAACTGGGTCGAACTGCTGCAACACGGCTAGATCAATTGGCCGAGTCGACTCAGACAGGTCGGCACTCGCCTGTGAATCACCGACACCGGCTGGTTGTCCCTCAGTGAGAGATTGCAGGGCCTGGCTTTCAGCTGGAAGCTGTTCGGTTGCGGGCGTGGGCCAGTTGTTACCGCCGGCAGAGGCGAAATCAGTGGAGGATCTGGTCCTGCACGAGTTCGAGTGCAAGCTGTGGCAGCCGCTCTCGGAGCTGTTCCGCAGGCAGCTCGACTTCGGTCGAATGAGCCACAACGCCGCGGTTCGCATAGAGGGTCGAGGCGACCTGGTCGAAGCGCCAGGCACAGTAACGACGGCCGTTGTTCTTATACCAGACACCCTCCAGGGCATCCGAATCGGTATATTTATGGGGCATTTGGAATTCTCGGCTATCTAGGTTGATCACTGGAAGCCTAGACCAAAACCTGGTTTGCGGATGCGTAGCGTTTGGCAGTTGTAACTCCGCGTCGTTCTCACTGTTGAGGGTATCGACAAGTTAACTTCCCAGCCCGTATGAAATATGTCCCGGACACTTCAACTCGGTTAAGCAATTGGGGTGTTTGGGGCCCGAGCGAAAAACTGTCAATTGTCTGCGCGAGCGCAACGTGGCCATCTTTGTAAGAAACTGCACGCTGCATCGTATAACCCCCTAAGTGAACGGAAAACATACGTGGCGAGAACTGCAGCCTTTGAGATTCTCTACAGGGACTACTACGGTCGAGTATTCGGGCTGTGCCGTCGCCTGTTGAGCTCTGGTGACCTGGCCGAGGATGCCGCGCAGGAAGTGTTTATGCGAGCTTACAAGAGCTTCAACAAATACGATATCAATCAGCCGTTCTGGCAATGGATTGCAACCATCGCCAACAATCACTGCATCGACCAGCTGCGCGCGCGCAGCCGCAAGCAGGCGCTTTTCGGCGACGAGACCGTCGAGCTGGAACAGGTACCAAGCCCGGACGCCCCGGTGCTGAGCGAGCTGATCAGCAATGAAGACACCGGCGCCTTGAATCAGGCAATCGCCGCCCTGCCTGACAGATATAGGGTGCCGCTGGTGCTTGCCTATTTCCACCAATCCAGCTACGACGACATTGCCAAGCAACTGAACATCAGTCGCAATCACGTCGGTGTGCTGCTGCTACGCGCTAAACAGCGCCTGCGCGACAGCGTTGCAGCAGAGGGTGTGGGAGGCGGGCAATGACGCATCCCACACCACTTAAACTCTCCATGCATGCAGACGAGGCGCTGCCTCCGAATGAAGCGGAGCAGGTAGCCGCCCACGTCGAGGCGTGCGAGTTGTGTCAGTCACAACTGTCAGCGTTGCGGGCAGAGACCCAACACCTGGTCACCGCGCTACGCGCGGATACCCCGGAAGACGCTCGAGAGGTGCCCACGTTCTCCCGGCCCGCAAGTCTGCGGGGCTTTGCGCTGGCGAACATCGGAACAGCGCTCCTGATCTGGCTTGCCCAGTTTCTGTGGAAGACGCTGTTTGGCGAAATGATTTTGAACACGGCCACCTGGCTCACGTCAGTGTACATACCCGACATCTATCAGCTGACAAGCACTACCGCACTTTATTTACTCGAAGAAGGAACGGCTATGCTCGATGCATACCTTGGTTTTGTCATCGCAACCTTGTTAATCATCACCGCGCTCGCGCTGTTGCTGATGCGCCAACGATTCCGCGCCGGTACGCTGAGCATGTGTCTGATTGCCGCCGCTGTCGGCACCCTGATGGTACCTGCGCCGGTACAGGCACTGGACTTTCGGCGCAGCGAGGGTGTGTTGACCATCCCCGCCTCGGAAACCATTGACGACACATTGATCGTCAGGGGTGAAACCGTGCTGATCGAGGGCACCATCACCGGCGACGTCATAGCCTTCGGAGAAGAGATCAACGTTACCGGATCCATCCGCGGCAATCTGTTCACATTTGCAGAAATCGTCAAGGTGCGTGGTGACGTGGGTGGACTCGTTCTGGGCGCCGCTAATACTTATACGCTCAGCACAAGCTCTGTGGGTGGCGACCTGTGGCTCGCGGGTGAAAATATCGAAGTTGGTGGCGACGTGCGCATCGGTCGCAACGTTGCCATTGCCAGCGACAACGTGTCCGTCGGCGCGGACGTCGGCAGAGATCTGTTTGCGTATGCGGAGACTGTCGATATGAGTGGCAATCTCGGCGGCAACCTGGAGGCGTTTTCTCAACGCCTGCGCTTGCTCGGCGATGCCCACATCGTTGGCAATGTCCGCTTCCGTGGTAACGAAGCGGAGCTTTTCCGTGCCGACGAGGTGCGGGTGGACGGCGACGTCGAGTTCTTAGCCAGACCGGAGGAAAAGAACCGTTATGCCACTGTCGAGTTTTACCTGTGGCAAATAGCCCAACTGATTGCCGCATTTCTGTTCGGTCTGGCAATGCTCTGGCTCGTGCCCGCCTTACGCGGACTCTCGATCGGAGCCGGCCTCGAAGGGTTGAAATCTGCCGGTATCGGAATCGTCGCTTTGGTGAGTGTTCCGATCATTGCTGTTCTCGTGGCCATCACCCTGATCGGGCTACCGTTTACGTTTCTCGCTTTGGTTGCCTGGCTGCTCGGCATTTACCTCGCCACGATCGTCGTTGGCGCCTCGATCGGTCAGATGTTGGTGAGCAACAGCGACAGCATGCCGCTGACGCTTCTGGCGGGGCTAGCGACCGTGATGGTGGTCGTGAATCTGCCCGTTATCGGCGGGATCATCGGTTTCATATTTACGATCATCGGCTTGGGTATGCTGGTGCAACTCGTATTCGACCTTGTGTCGACACGTGGGTTCGACGAGCAAGCGACCGATTGAAGTGGCGAACAGCTACTTTACTGGTCTCGGGGGCATCAGCACCAATGCGCGCTTCGATGCCGGTCGGATGTCAGGAGGTGTGGGGGTCGGTGAGCCAGACGCGCGTTGATTTGAATGCGGGGGTGTGGCTCTCGGGATCGACGTCCGTGCTGGTCAGGACATTGGCCTCGGGGAAGTAGGCAAGCAGATTACCGCGCGGCAGATCAAAGGCGTGGACTTCGAGGTCTTCCATGCGACCCTGGGCTGAGGCGAGCGTGACCTTGTCTGCGTTGTTCAGATTGCGCATCGCCATGTCCAGCGGATTCATCATCACGACCCAGCGGCTGGTGATCCGGCGATAGGAATCCAGGTTTTCATAGACGATGGTATTAAACTGGCCTTCGCTGCGCACGGTGGAGAGGATGAAGTCGCCAGCGTCGTTCGCCTCCGGTGCGCAGATGGCCGGTATCGCGTCAGTTGTGAAGTGGGCGCGCCCGTCTGGCGTATTGAACCGGGGTCGATGCAGAACGCGTCCGCGCACATGAAACTCTTTTTTCGCGACGTCGAGATCGGCGAGTGCCTCCATACCGGGCACGATTTCGGCAATCGCTGCGCGGATTTTGTGATGTGTTTTGAACACCGAGAAGTCGACCGGGCAGTCGCGCAGGACAGCGTCGGCGATGTCACTGAGGATATGGACCTCGGGGCGTACGTTGTCGAGTCGATGAATGCCGCCGTCGCTCAGGCGGACGAAGTTGAACATCGACTCCTGACTGGTTGGCTGCCACTCTTCGTCTCGCGCGGTCACCGGCAGCACCAGACTTTCCGCGTTGTCGATTCCGCAGACATGGCCCCGATTCAAGGTGGTGGTCAGGAATATCTTGCAGCCGATGTTCGCCAGTGCGCGTTCGGCCCAGACGGCGTCCGGACTTGCGCCGTACAGGTTGCCGCCCAGCAGCAGCGCCACATCGATTTCACCGGCGGCCGCGGATCGCAGGCAGGCCATCGTGTCCATGCCTGGCGCCCGCGAGAGAGTGATGTCAAACGCCTTTTCCATAGCCTGGAACACGTCTTCTTTGAGCACCGGCTTGACACCAATGGTGCCAATGCCCTGCACGTTACTGTGGCCGCGCAATGGCAGCAGTCCGGCGTTCGGGCGTCCGAGCATGCCGCGCAACATTGCCAGATTGGCCAGCTGTTCGATATTCGCAACGCCGTGCAGATGGTGGGTCATGCCCATGCCCCAGGCGAAGACCACATTCCCGGCTGCACTGTAGCGTTCGGCGACGTGTTCGATCTCCGACTGTTCGATGCCGCATTGGCTGCAGATTGTTGCCCAGTCGGTATTGTCCAGATCGTCCGCGTATGCCGCGAAGTCTGTGGTGTGATCGGCAATGAACTGCAGATCCGCACTGCCCGATTCGAGCACCGCCTTGGCCAGACCTTTGAACAGTGCGATGTCGCCGCCGATGCGTGGTTGCAGATAGTCGCTCGCAATCTCGGTGCCGCCGGCGAGCAGGGACCTGGCGCTTTTTGGCACTGCAAAGCGGACCAGTCCCGGCTCCCTGGCCGGATTGATGACAATGACTTCACCGCCACGATCCCGGCAGGCCTTCAGCTGGTGGATGAAGCGTGGATGATTTGATGCCGGGTTGGCGCCGATGACGAAGATCATGTCACAACCGCCCAGGTCAGCGAGCTCAATCGTCGCAGTTTCCGTGCCGATCGAGTGACCCAGTGCCACGGAAGTTGCCTGGTGGCAGTAGTAGGAGCAGTTGTTAACGTTGTTGGTGCCGTAAAGTCGCGCCAGCAGCTGCAGCACGAAGCCGGCTTCATTGGAGGACCGTCCGGAAGAATAGAAAAAGCTGCGCTGAGGATCGGTGCTGCGCAATCGCGCTGCAGTGATCTGCAGCGCATCCGCCCAGCCAATCGGGCGATACTGATCGCTGTCGGCCGCTTTGTAGATCGGGGTGTTCAGCCGCCCGAGATGCTCGAGCTCATGACCTTCCAGCTCGCGAAGTTCGGCCAGCGGATGCTGAAATATTTCTTCCGGTATCGGCGGCTGGATGTCTGTCAGCTGAGCCTGGACACTCTTGTTGCAGACCGAAGGAAACTCACCCAGCTCATTGGTCATGCCACCCAGCTGGCCCCCCATGCCAAGACCGCACGCTTTGCAGGCATTGTGGCTGGTCAGCGCTTTACTGGCGTTTCGTAAACCTATCCGCCGCACCGAGCGCAGTGTGTACAGTACCTTTTTAGCACCTCCGCCAACTGGCGGAGTCTGATCGCGGCTGGACGTCACGGGATGTTCCCTGCGCTCACGCGTTGTCTCTGATGTTTCAGAATGGTTCGGTTAGCCCGATAGATTCCAGGCAATTCACCACTTCAGCCTGATAAGCTTTGCCCCGCTCGTTGACGATGTCCAACACATTCAGCGAGGTGGGCACGTAAGCGAAGCCCACTTTGCGTTCCGGGTGCCATTGAAAAATCGAACCACCAAGACCCATCCAACCGTAGTATCCCTCTCTGCCGCTGTTGAGCCCGATGTCCAACGCAGTATCGTCAGCGTCAGGCTGCCGAAAGGTAGCGAGTCCTCCCTGGGTGAAGGTGGTATTCATGGACATCATATTGCGCTGCACGGGTTGAGCGTGCAGGGCTGCATGTGCAGCTTCGCCCATGATCTGCTGACCGGCCAGGCCACCACCATTGGCCATCAGCGCGGCCAGCTTAGCCAGACCACGAGCCGAACACTTGGCACCCGCTGATGGCATCTCACCTTTGACAACGGCCGGCGAGTCGAAGACAGACAGTTTCTTCATACCCGCGATCGGTATTGGCGCGCCGGCGGTGGTGCGGTTTTTCATGCCCCCTCGCAGCCGCCAGAGCTTGGCAATAATCTGCGCCAGGTTAAGTTCGATCTTCCTCCCCATACGCTTCGGGCGCAGGCCCTGCACAAACTGAAAGCCGAAACCGAGCAGTGCTATTTCGTTGATGCGCGGGATTTCGTGGTCGTGCAGGCCGATGAACACATCTACATTCAGAGGCTCGCTGATCTCTTCGCGCAGAAACTGTCCAATGGTGCGACCTGCGGGCTCTGCCCGGCGAAACACCTCGTTGGCAATCCAACCGCGAGTAATTGCGTGGTATTCCCGCTGATTGCCCATCCCAGGCCTGAACTTCTGTGTTTGCCGCTCGATAACCTCACCAACAGCGTTGGCCTGCAGAGCTTCCGGGTGCATGCTGGTGGGTTCCAGTGTCGTGTCGAACGCGGCCAGGCCCGCTTCGTGGCGCATCAGATCTGCAATGGTGGTCGGCGGATTGTCGCCGGCGCCAAACTCCGGCCAGTAGTTTGTAATCCTGGCGTTGTAATCCAGATAACCACGATCAATCAGCATGGCCATTGTGATCGCCTCCAGGCTCTTGCCGCTACTGAAGACGTTGACCAATGAGTCCCCGGAGAAGCTGGTGTCATCAATGGCACTCGCCCACAGATCAACAACACATTCTTCTCCGATATAGACACACAACTGGGTATTGCGCTCCGCGAGCGAAGTCATGTTGCGTTCGTAGAGATCTCTGACCCGCTCAAAACCCGGCGCAACTGTGCCTTCGATCACCATAAGCAGTGACCACTGGTTTTTAATCTTTCTTTCATGCCCTGGTCCTGTCAGTTTGTTTAGGATTAGATTAGCCGTATCGAAACTGGAGGATCGCATAAACTGCTATGCCAAATCACGGATCGATCGCAGATGTAGAAAAACGGATTGGCGTTGCCCGGAACTTCATTAAGAGAGCGTTATTCGAAGGTCGCCGCAAGAAAGCGCTGGGTGATGTCGTAGGCATTTCTCCATTCGGCATGAACCACACCACCGTTGAGCCCGGCGCGCAACCGACCCACCAGCTTCATCGAAAATGGTGAACCTCGGTGAACATGAACCTTCAGCCTACAATTTTGACGGCGCGCATCGAAGCACACTCGATGAACTGATCGACACCCATGGGTTGCAGGTTTTTGACGAGGCAAAGCGCCATGCCATTGCATATACCGCGCCCCACCTCGCCTGTCACCACGGCGCGCCGAGCCGCACCCAAACCTCCCCGATCTGTTCGCCGAACGCTGAAAAGCCCGCGGCAGCCGGCCCGCCTGCACGACCCAATTGCGGACTTCCCGAAACGCCCTCCCCCGCATCCGTCAACGACCACATGGTGCGTCAGCCATTCGATCGACTCGACGGTTCACGCCAATGATCAGCGCCGCGAACGGGACTCAGCCCGAACCACCTACCAGCCATGACCGTGAAAAAAAGGCCCGTTGAATTACCTATCCTCAGTTGGAAGCGGCGTACGATCGCCAGCTACAGGAGTCGGCCGTGGCGGCCTGACGCAACTAAACGAGCCTCCGGAGAACCCGGGGCGGTTCACAAAGAAAAAGCCCGCGTGGTGCGGGCTTTCGGGATGTCCCGAGGATAGTAATTTTAACAGGGATGTTCGGCCAGTCGTCTGAGTATCGAAACAGATCAGGTGGACCTTAATAGAAGAGAAATCTAATCTGCGTTGGTGGTCGCAGACGAAGGCTGCCAAGACTTGCGGGCAGACGCTGACGTACTGAAGAGCGATTACGGAATGCTGTTAGCTGTTGGCGCAGGCAGAAACACTCCTCGAGGTATCAAACCATCAGGAAGCAGCAAAGAGATCGTTTTGAGCCGTTCGCCGGCGCACAGCACCAGGCGGTGCACGTTGCTTGAGATGCGTCAGAATAGTTTGGATCACGGCCGGATCGGTTACATCCGATGGCGGCCCCCTGCGATCACCCTCACCCTGCCACCACACAGCGGACAGACTGATATATCAATATCAAATACGCGCTTAAGTGGTACGTCACACGGCGCTCCGCCCAGGT
>CAKZWF010000039.1 GCA_937921865.1 uncultured Pseudomonadales bacterium
GAGCGGGTAAACAGCCCTGAGCGGGTAAACAGCCCTGAGCGGATAAACAGCCCTGAGCGGATAAACAGCCCTGAGCGGGTAAACAGCCCTGAGCGGATAAACAGCCCTGAGCGGATAAACAGCCCTGAGCGTCTAAACAAACAGCCCTGAGCGCATCTAAGCCTTGAAAGCCAGCATCCGGTTCAACGGCACCATCGCCCGCTCACCAATCGCTGGATCTACGTGAATTTCGTTTTGTGCCAACAGGGTATCGTTACGCAAAACGGCTGCCAGAGTAGACAGTTCGTTCATCGCCATCCAGGGACAATGCGCACAACTGCGGCACGTTGCGCCATCACCGGCAGTGGGGGCTTCGATGAACCGCTTACCCGGATTACGCTGGCGCAGCTTGTGAAAGATACCGCGGTCGGTGGCAACGATGAACGTATCGTGCGGCAATTCGGTCGCCGCTCTGAGAATCTGACTGGTGGATCCCACCACATCGGCAATGTCGATGACCGCCGCCGGTGATTCCGGGTGGACCAGGACTCCGGCATCCGGGTACACGGCTTTCAGGTCAAACAGCGCCTTGGCTTTGAACTCCTCATGAACCACACAGGCGCCGCTCCACAGCAACATGTCGGCGCCGGTCTGAGTCTGAATGTAGTGACCAAGATGTTTGTCCGGAGCCCACAGGATCTTTTTACCCTGGGCGTCCAGCGACTCGACAATCGGCAGCGCAACGCTTGAGGTCACCACCCAGTCTGACTGGGCTTTGACTTCTGCGGAGGTATTCGCGTAGACAACCACGGTACGCTCGGGATTGGCTTCACAAAAAGCCCTGAACTCAGCGGGCGGACAACCCAGATCCAGCGAACATTCAGCTTTCAGCGTCGGCATGAAGACGCGCTTTTCCGGCGATAGAATTTTCGAGGTTTCACCCATGAACCGGACCCCTGCGACCACCAGAGTCGCCGCCGGATGTTCGTGGCCAAAACGCGCCATTTCCAGGGAGTCTGCGACACAACCGCCAGTAGCTTCAGCAAGATCCTGAACGTCACCGTCGACATAGTAGTGGGCAACCAGCACCGCACCGCGGGCTTTCAGATTGTCGGCAATTTCCTGCTTGAGCGTGCTCTTATCCGCCTCGCTGAGAAACTGCGGCTGATAGAGAGGCACCTGCTCCGCAGGCATGCTGTAGTCTGGTATGTTGGCTTTAACACTCATAACAGCCGCAATTTTACCACGAACGGGGAAGGTCCAGGTGTATAGCCTTTACGAAATGGCAGATTCCGGAAACTGCTACAAAGTGCGGTTGCTGATGAACCAGCTGGACATCGACTATGAGCGCATTGCCACGGACATTCTGCAGGGTGAAAGCCGAACTGATGAATTCCTCGCCCTGAATCCGAACGGCAAAGTGCCGCTGCTGGTATTGCCGAACGGCAAACCGCTGGCGGAGTCCAACGCAATGCTATGTTTCCTGGGGCTTGGCAGCCCGTTCATCCCTGACGACGGCTATCAGCAGGCGTTGATGCTGCAGTGGCTGTTTTTCGAGCAATACAGCCACGAACCGTTCATCGCCACCAATCGCTTCTGGATCCATCTTGCCGGAACGGCAGACCAGCATGCGACCCAGATTGCCGCCAATCACGGCAAAGGCATGGCGGCACTTAAGGTGATGAACCAACACCTTAAAAACAATCAGTATTTCACTGGCGGGGACTTCTATGGCATCGCCGACATCGCCCTGTATGCCTACACCCACGTTGCGCACCAGGGTAACTATGATCTCAGCGGGTTTACCGCGATCGAAGACTGGCTCGCCCGGGTAGAGGGTCAACCCAGACACATTCCAATCACCGCATGATGATCCCGATGTGAAGCAGATCCTGTTCCTGCACGGCGACCCGGAAAAAGCCCGTAACGACAACCACCTGCGCCTGCCCGCAGCATTCGAAGCAGCCGGCTGGGCAACGCTCTGCCGGGACCACGAAAGCCTCGCGATAGAGTGCAACGAACTGCGTCTGGCAGGTTTTAATCCAGCCGACTTTCAACTGCTCTGGCCGCTGGGGTTCGGTCGACAGGTCAGCTTCTTCGATCGAATGCAGATGCTGGCAACACTGCCCGCAGAGAACTTTGTGGTCAGCGTTGATGCGCTCGTTTACCTGCACGGCAAACATCGCTGGCGGCAATATATGCCCGAGACCTACACCAGCAGTAACCCCGCCTACCTCGAAGCACAGCTCAAGCAAGGCGGCAGCTGGATCCTGAAACCCACAGCCGGCAGCTACGGACGCGACGTGGTGAAAATCGATAGCGCCAGCCAGGGCAGACAGGTTCTGCAAACGCTGACCTCACGCTATCCGGACAGCTACCTGATGCTGCAGCGCTATATCGACGCGGTTGTCAGCGGGGAAAAGCGCAGCCTGGTGGCAGGCGGAACGATAATCGGCAGCTACCTGCGCGTTCCCAATCAGGATTTCCGCGCCAACGTTGCTGCCGATGCTCGAGTGGCAACCACCGAACTGACCGATGCCGAGCACAAGCTGGTCTCCACAATCGCCACGGAACTTGCTGACCTTGGCGCCGGCTTCGCAGCCATCGACACGGTTTACCCGTACCTGATGGAGGTCAACGTTGCGAATCCGGGTGGTCTGGAAACTCTGGCAAGTCTTGGGCAGACAACCGCTGCCAGCGACGTCGTGGCTGCGCTGTGCAGATGGAAGGGTATCGAAACAGGTTTTTGAAGTAGCGGCAATGCGCTCAGTGCAGCGCGTTGCCGCGCTGCTCGGCGATGATCAGGGACTGCAGCTCTTCTAACGCGTCCTGACGTTCATCAAGGGTTCGAACATGCCAGCGCACAATCTCTGCCCGCTCCGGGTGGGTGGACAGCCGGTAAGTTTCTAAAGACGTTTTGAGTCGTTCGATTTCCCGTTCGAGCAGCTCGATCACATCATCGAGTGAGCGGTTGAGGTGGTCATCAAAGTCGGTCACCGGCGCAGCCGCAACTGCCGAATCTAAGGACTTGCGGGCATCGTCCGACTTGCTGGATTTTCCAGCCTTACCTGACTTTTTGGCTTTTTTGGACTTCTCTGATTTCATGTTCTGCAGCCCACCTGCTTGCCCGACCTTCAGTACAGCATAGGACGAACCCAGGCTGAAGTGGTCTGAATCGGTAGTGATGCGTCTCATTCTAAAAAAAACTCGGTGATCATCCCGTTAGATTGTCTCCTCCTTCACCCCGCCAAATCACCGCCGGTCTGCTTGCGTTTGGCTCTCGCCACCGTAGACTGCTTGGCTCTGATAAATTCTTGAACGCCATCCTAGGGCGTCAATATCCGCGTTCCACAGGGGAAGCGGAGACGCTGATGGCACTGTGGAGGACACAACAATGGCAATGCTTGACGGTAAAGTAGCAATCGTAACCGGCGCAGGGGGCGGTCTGGGCCGAGCTCATGCAATGCTGCTCGCAAAAGAAGGCGCATCAGTCGTGGTCAACGATCTCGGCGGTTCTCGCGATGGCACCGGCGGCGGTACCTCGATGGCTGATGGCGTGGTCGATGAAATTAAAGCGGCAGGCGGCAAAGCGGTCGCTCACTATGGCTCGGTCACCGACAAGGCAGCGGCACAGGAGATGGTCGACACCGCAGTCAGCGAATTCGGCAAAATTGATATCCTCATCGCCAACGCCGGCATCCTGCGAGACAAGTCATTCAAGAACATGGATGACGAGATGTGGGACATCGTCCTCGATGTCCATCTGCGCGGTACCTATCTGGTTACCAAAGCTGCCTACGACAAAATGATCGAACAGGGCTCTGGCGGTCGCATCATCATGACCAGTTCGACTTCCGGACTGCTGGGCAACTTCGGTCAGACCAACTATGGCGCTGCCAAAGCCGGTATTGCTGGTTTCATGCGCTGCCTGTGGCTGGAAGGCATGAAGTACGGGATCAACGTCAATGTGCTGGCACCAACTGCCACCTCGCGCATGACCGAAGACATCCTGCCGGAAGACATCCAGGAAAACTTCCCGCCGGAAAGCGTTTCTCCGCCGATCGTCTGGCTGTGCACAGACGAAGCCAAAGACGTCACGGGTCGCCAGTGGCTGGTCGCTGGTAATTCGGTCCAGCTGTTAAGCTGGCAGCTGACCCCGATCGCCAGCCGCGATGTCTCGGAAGGCCCATGGGACGTTGCTGAAATCGGCGAAATCATGCTGGCCAGTAAAGATACCTGGCCGCCGATCAACCCGATGCGCCGGGGCTGAACCAACAAGCCGAGGCGATAGAAACAGATGAACTTCGGTTTCAGCGAAGAACAGAACCTGCTGCGCGAGCAGGTTCTGCGTTTCATGCACGAGCACTGCCCGATGTCCCGGGTGCGCGAACTCATTGCCAGCGACAACCCATTTGCTGCCCAGCTCTGGCAGCAGATGGCTGATCTCGGCTGGCTGGGACTGATCACACCGCAGCAATATGGCGGTGTTGGTCTGAAGTGGGTGGACGTCACGGTAGTACTCGAAGAAACCGGCCGCGGGCTTTGCCCACTGCCTTTTGCATCACACCTGTTGGCCACAGCCACGGTGCTGCGCTGCGGCAGTCCGTCGCAGCGCAGTCGCTGGTTACCTGCGATGGCTGCCGGTCATGCAGTGTGCACTCTGGCGCTATGCGACGATGGCAACTGGCTTCATCCCGACGCGGTGACCTTGACCGGGCAGCGCACGACCGACGGAGTGCGGATTTCCGGCACCAAGCCGTTGGTGGGAGATGCCAAAGCCTGTGACTACCTGATTGTGGCCCTGCGGATAGACGGCAAACTGGCTCTGGCCGGCGTCGCCACAGACAGTGTCTCGCTAACCGCCGCGAACGGTCTGGACGCAACTAAACCCGCGGCCGATGTGCACTTCGACAATCTGCTGATCAGCGAGGATGATCTTCTACCCCTGGATGACGCCGACTTTCACTATCTGTGTGATCTTGGCGCCGTGATCACCACCGCCGAGATGGTGGGCGCTGCCGAGGCAGCTTTACAGATGACGTCCGAGTACGCCAAAGAACGCATTCAGTTCGGCAAACCCATTGGCCAGTACCAGGGCGTTAAACATCGTCTTGCGGACATGTTTGTGGACATCGAGTCCTTCAAATCACTGCTCTACTATGCCGCGTGGACCGTCGACGATGCCCCGGACGAATTACCGAAAGCCATCTCTTACGCCAAAGGCTATGCGGCCGACGCCTTCGCCCAGGTTGGTATCGATGCGGTGGGTCTGCACGGCGCAATCGGTTTTACCGCCGAATACGATGTTCAGATGTATCTGAAACGCTCCAAGTGGGCCAGGCCAGCATACGGAGACTCCGACTACCACCTTGAACGGGTCGCCACTTTGGGAGGTATTTGATGGATTTTGAACTCACCGAAACCGAACAGGCTTTCCGCGAGGAAGTCAGAAATTTTCTCGAAGAGCATCTGCCACCCAAAGACCAGCGCGGTCCAGGATTTCTGGGCAGCTGGCTGGAAAAGGTCCGAGAGCGCGGCTGGGTTGGGTTTTCCTGGCCAGCCGAATTTGGCGGCAGTGATGGTGGACTGATCGAGCAGGCCATCCTCAAAGAGGAAATGGCTCTGGCCAAAGCACCGCCGCTGGGCAGCTCTTTCATGGGTCTGGCGTGGGTCGGCCCGGGCATCATGCGCTACGGCACCCAGGAGCAGAAACAGCGCTTTATCCCGGACATTCTCGACTCCAAAGTGATCTGGTGTACCGGCTATTCAGAACCGAACCACGGATCAGATCTGGCGGCCATTCAATGTAAGGCGGTAAAAACCGGTGACCACTATCTGGTCAACGGCCAGAAGATCTGGACATCGGGTGCGCCGTGGGCCCAGTGGATCATTCTGCTGGTCCGCACCCAGTTCGACGTTGAGGTCAAACATCAGGGCATCACCTGCCTGCTGGTGCCAATGGACAGCCCCGGCATCGAAGTGCGGCCCATCGAAAACATGGCCGGTGATCGTCACTTTGCAGAGATCTTCTTCACCGACGTAAAAGTACCGATAGAAAATCGGCTGGGCGAAGAGGGTGATGGCTGGCAAGTGACTGTTTCAGCACTGGCCAATGAGCGTTCCAGTATTGGTGAAGTCACCCAGATGTTCGAGACCCTGGACAGACTCAAGACGCTGGTCAAACAGACCACCCGGCAGGGTAAACCAGCCAGCGAAGATCCGCTGGTACGACGCCGGCTGGCAGTCTTCGAAACCAGGATTGCGGCCATGAAGTACAACGGTTTGCGTTACCTCACCCGACAGATCAAAGGTGAACCGTTGAGCAGCGAAACGTCGGTGAACAAACTGCTGCGCGCCAGCCTGGAAATCGAACTGGCAGACTTTGCCATCGAACTGTCTGGACCAGCGGGACTGGAACTGCGCGGCAGCGATCATGCCGTGGACGGCGGCAGCTGGGCCAAGTCCAGTCTCAACTGGCCTAATGTGGTGATTGGCGGCGGCACTCCGAACATCCAGCGCAACATCATTTCCGAGCGCATTCTCGGTCAACCGAAAGACTGACGTTGGCCGGTTTCAGCTACCTCTATGCGGCCAGTTTCAGACCGGCTGGCACGGGTGGTGGAATATATGGTTTCCGTTGGCGCCTCCGGGGCAAACGCCTGGAACCGCTGGGCAAGGTCAGTACCGGCATCGAAAATCCTCTGTGTCAGCTCGTCAGTCCCGACGGGCGCTATCTTTATGTTGCCGACTGCACCGCTGACTGGCGCAGTGGAGGTGCTGTCTACAGCCATCGCATCGATCCTGCGAGTGGCGGCTTGGAGACCTGTGGCGCGGTCGATTCTGCAGGTCTGATTCCTGTCTCACTGACCGTGGCTGGCGATGGACGCAACGTATTTGTCGCGAACTGCGGACCCTATGCCGCCAGTGACGACGGGCGTACGGTCGCGGTATTCCCAGTGAAACCGCAAGGCATTCTGGGTCCAGCCAAAACCATTCAACAGCACCGGGGTTCCAGCGCGGATCCACAGCGGCAGACATCCGCACACCCGCACGGCGTTACGATAGATCCAGACAACGGCTATGCCTGGGTGCCCGACCTGGGCACTGACAGCATCTGGTGTTATGCCTATCACGCAGCTCTCGGCGCACTGCTGCTGGAGCCCGAAAGGACCGTTCAGTTGACGGCCAACAGCGGTCCGAGAACGCTGAAGTTTCATCCCAACGGGAAATTCGCGTATCTCATCAACGAACTGGCGAGCACCCTGGTGAGCTATGCCTATATCGATTCACAACTGCACGAACGGCAGCTTCAAAGCACGCTGGCCGCGGCTGATGCCGCGGCTGATGGCGCAGCTGACCAGGAACGCCATGCTGCAGACATGGTTGTTCATCCGAACGGTGGCAGCCTGTATGTGAGCAATCGGGCACAGCACACCATCACTGCGTTCAAACTCAATCCGGAAACTGGAGATGCCTGCTGTATCGGCCACGTCGACAGCCAGGGGCGGGCTCCGCGCGGAATGGTGCTTGATGCCAGCGGCGGCTATCTCCTGGTCGGCAACGAAGACAGTGGCAGTATCCAGGGTTTCCGCATCGTTGAGAACGGGACTCTGAAAAGCATTGGGGCCCTGGCGGAAATGCCTGGTCCCGCCTGTCTCACATTCGCCCCCGCCTGAGTTTCCAGGGCGGTACAGCATCCCAGTCGAACGGCTCGATCCCCGCTTCAGTGATCAGGTGAATACTGGCATCCGCCTGCCGGTCGTGAAGCTCTAAGAAACCGATGGTGCCGTATTGAGTATCGTAGTTGTGCGGATAGGTGGGTGAACCCGGATTGACACAGAGAATTCCGTCAATCGAGGCAATCGCTTCCCGGTGGGTATCCCCTGAGACAATCACATCCGGCGTTCGGTCCGGAAAATAGCGTTCAATCCATCGCGCGATGGTGAAGTTCGGCGGTCGTTCAGGGACCGGGACATAGTGAGTCAAACCAACCCAAAGACCTTCCAGCTCCAGCATCCATGCGTAGCGCACTCTGGGATCTTCAGGCTGGACGGGCCGTCCGGCAGAACCATCTTCACCATTGCCCCGCGCAGCATAGACCGGCGCCAGCTTTTCCAGTTCATCAAGCACATACAGCTCATGGATGTCTCCAGCGTGCAGAATAAGATCTACGTCAGCAAAAGCTTCCAACACCTGAGGCCAGAGTTCTTTGCGCGCTTCCGGAATATGGGTATCCGAGATGAGACCAATTTTCAGCACACTGCTCCCTTTATCTGACTGGCATCGGTCAGGGTTTGGTTATCATGGGTTTAGAAATAGACGGCCGACCACCTGGCCGATGCCCCGGCTTGCCGTGACCTGGCGCAATCGGCTGACTCGGGTAACCGGGCCGATAAGGGGGTCGCACTCCCGGGTGCCCCGGACGATGGCCGACGCCGGGTCGAAACCCATAGCCTGGCCAACCCCAGTAGCCGGTATCCCGCTCCACCGGATAGTAGATGGTCTGTGGCTGACTGGCTGCCAGAGCAGCCTGGCGGTCGGTTTCCGCTTTGCGCCGGGCCAGCCTCGATTCTTCAAGCGCTTTGGCAACTTCGAGCTGCTGTTCGATCAGTCGAGCGCTGTCCTGCGCACGCTGCGCATTTGCGGGCACCGTGTCCACCTCCAGAACCTCTGCCCCCGGGACCGGAAAGTCGGTGAAACTGGCCACGCCGTCTGCGCTGACGCTGCGATAGATTTCTTCAGCCGCCCCTGCACCTGGCACCATGATCAGCACTAACGCCAGCAGTCTCAGAAGAGCCAGCCGTATCGTCTTGCCCGACAACAGCCGGGGATTTCGATTGCGCCAGTACTGCATCGTAACTACCTCCACCAGCCGCCCGAATCCGGAGCCAACCAAGTTCAGACCTTGCCGTGAGCCGTCAGCGCAGATCCCAGGCGCTCACGGCCGAACACGTCGGTAAAGGCACTCCCTGTCCAAACCTGCGCTCCCGCAATATACACCCCGTCAACGACGCCGTCTGAGCGATTCACCAACTGATGACAATCGAATACATCGCGATACTGATAGCGGATGCCGGCATCACCATCGTAGGTTTTCAGCGTCTCAGGGTTGAGCAATGTGATGTCCGCACGCCGACCCACTTCTATTCGACCCGCATCGAGCGCAAAAAATTCCGCAGGTTCACGGGTCAGGCGTTTCACCATATGGCTGAAGCATGCTTCGGAGTCGCAAGCCGCAATTTTCAACGCCCGCAGATTCCCATCATAGAAAGCCATGTTGGTGACATGAGCGCCGCTGTCATTGAATCCCGGAATCAGCAACGGGTTCAGCAGCAGCTGCTTGACCACCTCGGGATCGCGGTTGGCTGAAACATAGTGCCAGTAGATGTCGCGATCGAAGTGGCGCAACAGCGCAAGAAAAAACTCCCCGTCGTCTCTCAGCGAGACTCCAAGCTGTGCAAAACAGGCGGTTTCTTCCTCCGATGGGTCGCAGGCGCCCGACTCATCGGCCAGTTGCTGCTGCCAGATCCGATAACGCCCATACACGTCTGCCATGGACTGACCCTGCCACGACTCGACCGGGCAACGGTAGATCACATGATCGTTGAGATCTCTGGTCATGAACTGGTTTTCCAGCTTCAGCAGGCGCTTCAGACGATCCAGGTTGTAACCTGACTTACCGCGCTGCCACATTTCCCGAAAAGCCTGGATGAACTCGGGTCGCTCGAGAATCTGCCGACGTGCATCACGGTCATCGAGCTCAGTTTCTATCAGCTCCCGAAGCAGCGGATCGCCTTCAGCCAGCGGGCTGACAATGCCTTCACTCCAGACTTTGAAAGGTGCGGCCAGGCACTGCATACGGAAATAGCCATCCAGCAGGCGGGAATTCAGCAGCCTGGAAAAACGCAGGGCCCTGGACTTGAAGCTTCGGTTGATGGCGCTGTCCAGCGCTGCCAGCGCAGTGATCTTCAAGCGTTTGCCGTAGAGACGACCGCTGGTGAGCAGAAACATTTTCAAGGTCAGCGCCGGGTCATCAGTGGCTGGTGTCATCTGCCAGACCCGGTTGTAGTCACGGACAACGCCGGTCAGCAGCTTGTATTCCGCCATGCTGGCGTACTGGGTAGGAATACGTTTGTCGACATGAGGCTGATTGGCCATGAAATGCAGCGGCAGGCCATCTGTGGAGAATCCGATGTAGCCCTCCTGCATCGCGGTTTCCAGCAGCTGGCGCATCTTTTCCAGTTCGGCTGTGGTGGGATCCCGGGTAATGCTGGCATCAAGACCCATGGCTTCGATTCGCAGCATGGAATGCGGTACCAATGGCGCCACGTTGGCCGCCAGCGGCAGTGAATTCAGGTGCTCGAGATATTCAGCCGTGGTATTCCAGGTGGCCTTTTCCGCAGCCTTGCGCAACACCGTCTTCGGAATGTTCTCCACCCGGGCGAAACAGTCAACGATCGGATCCTGTTCATTGTTGCGCTGAGCGCCGAACGCTAGACCGATCGAGCAGTTGCCGACCACCACGCTGGTGGTGCCATGCCGGACAACTTCCGGCAGACCCGCATCCAGCTCAACTTCCAGATCCTCATGGGTATGGATGTCCAGCAGACCCGGCACCATCCAGCTGCCGGAGGCATCGTCAACGATTGCTGCCTGCGCTGCAGGCAAATCGATACCCTGGGCGACCACCTTGCCGTCCTTGATGGCGATATCCAAACGCTGACCGGGTCCGCCACTGCCGTCAAATACTTTGGCTCCAACAATCAGTCGATCCCACTGCATCTAGTTCGCTCCCGGAAACACATACCGTTTCTCTTAACCTCGAGTAACCCCGAGATTCCCTAAAACCTGACGTATCATTTTACTCCAAGGTTGCTTTTTCAAGCCTCTTCGCTGCTCAACGCCCGCTCTGGTCGCGGGGTTTCCAGCTGACGAATCGAAGTCGCGAACAGCGCCAGCAGCAGCACGGTGATGATGAAGGCCGCACCCGCAACTTCCAGAGCCACGGCGACCGAGTAGTGCTCGGCGATGATACTTATCGGAATCACTCCAAGTGGCATCAGACCGTGGGACATCATATCGATACTCATGATGCGGCCGCGCATATGATCTTCCACCTGCATCTGCAGCAGACCCCGGTTTAAAGACATGTTCCAGGCGCTGATCAGGCCAATGCCGCCCACCACCGCAGCCGCCATGGGTACGCTGGTCGCGGCCCCGAAAGCTGAGGTCAGCACCCCCCAGGCAACGCAGCTGCCGACCAGCCAGGCTGCCTTGTGGTTCACTTCACCGATGTAAGCGAGCAACAGAGATCCCGCAATGGCTCCTAAACCCATCGTTGACATCAGCAGTCCAAGATCCTCGGGACCGCCCAGCAGAATATCTTCGTTAAAAGCCGGTAGCAGCGTATTCAGCGGCATACCGAACAGAAAAGGCACAATGGACAGCAGAATCAGCCCCAGTACCGGCGGGTGCTCCCAGACATAGCGCATACCATCCGCCATGTCGGTCAGCGGGCTCTTCTGAGCACTCGACTGCACACTGACGCCAGGCTTACTGACCAGCAGCATGGTGACCGCGGAGATCGCGTACAGTGCCGCAATCATCATATAAACAATGCCCACCCCATAGGCTGAGCTGGTATCACCTCCAGCCACCCAGGCAATCAGAAAACCCGCCAGCGCCGGTCCTAAGATGCGCGATAGATTCCAGCTGGTGGTGTTCAATGCCATCGCGGTGAAAATCAGATGATCGGGTATCAGCTCCGGCACAAACGCCTGTCGTGCAGGCATGGACAGCGCCAGCACCGAACCATTGAAAAATCCGAACCAGATGAAATCCCAGAAGGTCACATGGCCCTCCAGGATGATGTAGCCCATAACAATGGTGGCAACACAGTTCAAGGTCTGGGCCGCGGTGATGATCCGTCGCTTAGGCAGACGGTCCGCAAGCACCCCACCGAGCAGCGAGAATGCCACTGTCGGGATCATGAACGACAGTGTCACCCAGGCCAGATCCAATGCGGAAGACGTCAGCGTGTAGACCAGCCAGCCACGCGCGATGATCTGCATGTTCATCGCAAAAGACGAACCCAGACTACCAATCCACAGCCAGCGGAAATCAGCATATGCGAGCGCTTTGGTGATGTTGCGATCAGCCAACTGGAAGTTCCGCCCCGGACCAAACCGCCCATTCTAACATGGCGTAGCCTGGGGCAATCTGGTGGTCAGCCGGCTGCGCTTGAAAACGCGCCCGGGATAGCTAGCTGAATCAGTAGTCGAGTCGAAACGTCAGGCCATCGCGCACCAGACGTCCTGCGCTTGGCGACGCAAAGTGGCTGCCGATGATCAGTACCGGTCTGTCCGCATACCGTTCCAGGAATCCAAGACGGGTGCCCGCTGCCATCTGCTGGTCCCAGTCGGCGCTGGAGCTCCAGTCAACGTGGGCGATCTGACAGGGGTGATGAATCATGTCCCCGGTGATCACTGCCTGTTCGCCTCGGGAAGTGATGTGCACGCTGACATGTCCGGGGGTATGACCCGGCGTAGGCTCGAGGGCAACTTCATCAGTCACCTGATGACTCGATTCAACCAGATCAGCCAGCCCCGCTGCAAAAATGGGTGCCACAGAGTCTTCAATCACGGGTCCGTATTCCTGCTCCTCGTTGCGCCAGTGCTCCCATTCAGATTCTGCAAACAGATAGCGCGCAGCAGCGAACGTAGGCAGCCAGCGACCCTCTACCAGGCGGGTGTTCCAGCCCACATGATCGACATGCATATGTGTACACATCACAGCATCGATGCTGCCGGTCGCGAATCCGGCGGCAGCAAACTGTTCGAGGAAACTCGTCTGCATCATATTCCAGCGTGGGTAGGTACGAACCTTGTCGTTACCGATGCAGGGATCTACCAGCAGTCGCTGCCCCTGCGACTCGATAACGAGCGCGTGCACGCTGAGGATGATACGCCCATCAGCAACAAAGGGTGCGAGCCAGGGCAGCTGTGCCAGCTTCTCAGGCGTTGCCTGAGGCAACAGATGCGGGCCGAGTGAAGTTGTGGTGAGTTCCACAATCCGGGTGATGGTGACGTCCCCGACCTGCCACTTCAGAAATTGCTGTTCTCCAGACACTCTCTTAACCTCCTCGAATAGCGCCGCTCAATCCAGCCGCTGCTTTAGTTCGCGCAGCTGAGTTTCCAATTCAACGATTCTCGCCTCCAGCACATCAAGCCGATCAACACCTGACATTGCAGTGCGAGGAGCGCTGGTGAGGGTCGACGTCCCAGTCGATGCCCTGGCCGCTGCATCCTCCGCCGCGGAGGCCTCCGCCACGGAAGTCACTTCTCCGCAGAACAGATGCATGTATTGATGATCCTGACGACCCGGCATACGCGGCAGCCTTGCAACCAGCGGGCCTTCTTCCCGCTCAAGCAGCCCGGTCAAAGTCGCCATCACCGCCTGATTGTCCGCAAACGCAAACAGCCGGTTAGCGCGGGTACGCAATTCGCCCGGTGTCTGCGGGCCGCGCAGCAGCAGAACACATAGCACCGCAAACTCCTCACTGGAGAACTGCAGATCGGCGAAGGGCGTGTTACAGAAGCGCTGGTCATACTTCTCGACCCGGCTCTTAAAGTTATCCGCAGCCTGCATCAGGTGTTTGGCTTCGAGCTGGCGGACAGTCTGCTGAACTCTGCCAGGTTCTAACGCCATCACCGGATCCCGACTGGATTTCTGGTTGCAGGCGTTGGTGAGCGCATTGAGCGTGAGTGGATATTGCTCCGGCGTGGTAACCGACTTTTCCATCAGGCACCCGATCACGCGTGCTTCTTCCGCGGTCAGCTGAATGGTCACAAACTTCCTCGGTGTCTCTTTTGGAGCTAGAGTATTGTCAGTTTGGTCTGTCGTATACTGTCATCTATCGTGTTTTTCCGGAGACCAGCCCATGACCAGCCGTATCAGTCGAATTATCGCCCTGACTTTGTGCTTCACTATCAGCAATCTGGGGTTCAGCCAGTTCGCCGGTGCTGCGGTGATCAGCACCAGCGACGCGTTGCGCGGCGTGGAACGCAGCGAACAGATCAACTCGATTCAACGGGTGCTGGTGCGCGCCGACGTTCAGGCGATGCTGCAACAGCACGGCGTCAGTCCAGATCAGGCGATGCAGCGGGTTGCAGCGCTGAGCGACCAGGAGCTGCAGACCCTGCATGAACGCTTCGAAGCGCTGCCCGCAGGCGGCGTTGGCCTGTTTGAAGTGCTCGGCATCACCTTCCTGGTGCTGATGATTCTCGAGCTCACTGGAACCATCAATATATTCTCCAGCTTCTAACCCTGAGAGGCACCGCCTGCTGTTCGGCGTTGGCGCTGTGTCTGGCGCTGAGCGCCTGCACGACCAAGCCGGTGCTGGCCCCTGCCTGGCCCGGTGATGCGCCTGAGCAGATCGAACTGAGCAACACCCCATTCTTCCCGCAGGATCGCTACCAGTGCGGTCCCGCAGCACTGGCAACTCTGCTCAGCGCCAGCGGTTACCCGAGCACACCTGATCAGCTGCAACCGGAAGTCTTTCTGCCTGAACGAACCGGCAGCCTGCAGCCGGAGTTGGTTGCCGCCGCCAGAAAACGCGGTTTTGTGGTTTATCCAATCAGACCTGAGCTGCGCGATCTGATTGCTCAGCTGCATGCCGGCTATCCAGTGCTGATCCTGCAGAATCAGGGTCTGCGTTCACTGCCAGTCTGGCACTACGCTGTAGTGATCGGAGCCAATGCTGACACCGGAGCGCTGGTATCCCGATCAGGCACCCGCCCCCGACAACTGGAATCCGCGAGCAGATTTCAGCGCCGCTGGGCGCTTGCCGACAACTGGGGAATTGTCGCCCTGAAGCCTGGCCAGCTGCCCCATCATCCGGACTGGAACCGCTACCTGGCGGCAGTTGCTGATCTAGAAGCGGCAGGTGAGCTGGATGCAGCTGCAGTGGCCTATCGCGCGGCTCTGATGAGTGATCCGGGTCTGGCAGGCGCCCAGTTTGGTCTGGCCAACGTGTACTACGCTTCCGGCAATCTTGATGAGGCCGTAAGACTTTACCGTTCCGCGTCAACCGATCCGCAGCTTGGTCTGTGGGCATTAAACAATCTCAGCAACCTGTGGCTGGATCAGGGCTGTCTCGACCTCGCCGAAGCCGCCATCAAGCAGGCACAGGAAGGCCCTGAAGGTACAGTTGAGGCGCTGATCAGCACCCGCACCAGACTGCAGCGGCTGCGGATAAATCCTGAAAAACAGGCCGTTAGCCTGTGTGAATCACCTATGCAAAACCCATTGCCCCCGGCAAACTTCACAGTCGACGGGACCTGAGCAACGCAAGCGTCCCGGAAACTGCAAAGGAATTTGAAATGTCAGTATTCGACACCTCACCCGCCATCGACAACGCGCTGGTCAATCCAGCCAGCTGGGCAGACGAACACTGGGTACACGATCAGTTCGCCTGGCTGCGTCGCAACGACCCGCTGCGTTATCTGCAGCCGGAAGGTTTCGAACCGTTCTGGTCGATCACCAGATACGCCGACATCAAGGAAATCGAACAACACAAAAAAATCTTCATCAACGATCCGAGACCAACGCTGGCTCCGGCCGGTATGACTGAATTCATCGCGCAGATGACCGGCCGCAAGCATCTGGTCCGTTCGCTGGTGCAAATGGACGATCCCGATCACAGCACCTATCGCATGCTAACCCAGGGCTGGTTCATGGGCACCAATCTGCGCAAGTTGCAGAGCAAAGTCGACGAACTCGCCGAAACCTATGTTGAGCGGCTGGCCGAATTCGGCGGCGAATGCGACTTCGTGAAAGATCTGGCGATCTGGTACCCGCTGCGCGTCATCATGTCGATCTTTGGCGTGCCGGAGGAAGACGAGCCGCTGATGCTCAAACTGACCCAGGAACTGTTCGGCAGCTCGGATCCGGACAGTCAACGGTCATTCGAACCGCAGGATTTCATGCAGGTGGTTTACGATTTTGAAAGCTATTTTGCTGACCTGACCCGGCAACGACGCGAAGCACCCCGTGACGACGTCGCGACGGTGATCGCCAACGCCAAGATCGACGGCAAACCGATTCCCGATCTGGAAGCCAACGGCTACTACATGATCATCGCAACGGCCGGTCACGACACCACCAGTTCAACAACTGCCGGCGGACTACTGGCACTGCTCGACAATCCAGACCAGATGGAACAGCTTCGGGCAAACCCTGAACAACTGATGCCAACGGCCGTCGACGAAATGATTCGCTGGGTGAGTCCGGTACGGCACTTCATGCGCACGGCGACCGAAGACTATCAGCTGAGAGACAAAACCATCCGTGTCGGCGAATCAGCCATTCTCTGGTATCCGTCTGCCAACCGTGATGAAGAAATCTTCAACGCACCGGGCGAGTTCAGAGTTGATCGCAAAGATGCCAAACAGCTGGCATTCGGCTTCGGTGCGCATGTCTGTCTCGGCCAGCACCTGGCGAGGATGGAAATCTCCGCGCTGTACCGCAAGCTGCTCGAGCGGGTGACCGATATCGAGCTGACCGGCACTCCGCAGTACACCCAGTCATCGTTTGTTGGCGGGCTAAAGTCACTGCCGATTCGTTACAAACTGAAATAACCGCCGCCGGCGTCATTCTCCGACGGCAAGGTCTTCAAGAAATACCCGAACGTCAGCCGCCGACCGCAGCGGATCTTCTTCCATCGGCACATGGCCGAGATCGTCATAAATCACAGTCCGGGTATTGGGCAGGGACTGCTCAAATTGCTCCACCACAGACACCGGTATCAGCGCATCCTGCGCACCCCACATGATCAGGGTCGGCTGGGTAAGCACACTGAGGTCAGCAGCCTCGCGGCTGCCACCGCCTGACCCTGCCCGCTGCAGAATGGCAGCTCGGGTTCCCTCGCGCAGGCTCAGCTCATAGTAGCGATCAATCAACGCCTGATCGACGACGGGAGAATTGTTGTATGCCGATCGCAGGCCCTGTTCGACGAGCAGTCCCGGGTCCAGATAGCGGGCAATGGCACGGAACCAGTCCTGTCTCATCAGCTTAAAGAAGATTGGGCCATCGTCCGGCTCCTCTCGGCGCTCAGCGGCTGGGGCTTCATCAGCCGATGGCTCATCGGCCGATGGTTCATCGACTGATGAGCGCCAGTTCCCCGCTGGTACCGAATCGACCAGAATCATCGCAATTACCCGGTCAGGATAAGCCAGCGTATACCGCCAGGTCGCGCCGCCACCCATCGAGTTACCACCAAGCACAAACCGCTCGACGTCCAGTTCATCGACAACCGCATTGATGGTGCTGGTGAACGTCTGCGCACCGTAGATCCCGTCCGGCACCCGACCAGTCAGACCATGGGCGGGAAGATCCAGGCTGATTACCCGGTAGGTATCGCCGAGGATCTCTACCCAGGGCTCCCAGGTATGCAGCGAGGCCATCGCTCCATGGATAAGCACAAGGGGTAACCCGGAGCGATTGCCCTCATCCCGATAGTGGACTCTGGTGCCGTTGTTCAGGGTAAGGAACTGCGACGATTCATTGCTGTATTTGGCATCAACAACCTCCGCCGGCAGATCACCCTGATAGAGCAGTATCGCGGCTATCACGACCAGCAACCCCAGAATCAGCGCCGTCCACCTGAGAATTTTCAAGAACATGCTCCCATCCGTGTCATGTGACTCTGCAACAAAGCAATCAGAGTAGCACTCGCCAATCGGGATTGAAGCCGATTCAGGTGCAGGTCTGCCGTTTCAGCGACCCGTTTACCGTTTCACACCGCTCCTTAACAGTTTCGTCTCACGGCACTGGGCATCCCCTACCGGATAGCTAGTCTCGCTGGCGTCAGGCCAATCAAGGCCGTAGAGGATCGAAAATTATGAAATCTCGTTATCAACTTCTGTCCGGAGCGATTCGAATACTGTTCGCCCTGCTGCCGACTCAGGTATTCGCTGCCGAACTGACGGTCTCGCTCGAAGACATCAGAACCACCGAAGGCAAACTGATGATAGCCATCCTGGATAGCGAAGCCGCTTTCAACGGCGAACACCCTGCCGTCGCTTCGCTGCGGTTACCCGCCAGCGGTGACGCGATCACTTTCAGCATCGACTCGCTGCCACCCGGCCGATACGGCATTCAAGTCATGCACGACGTCAACAACAACAGCGATCTCGATAGCAACCTCGTTGGCATGCCTATCGAACCCTGGGGGTTTTCTAACAACGCGACAGGCAATTTCGGACCTCCGGTATGGGCGGAGGTCAGCTTCGTGCTCACCCAGACCAGCCACCAGACTATTCAACTGAATCACTGAGGCATCTGCCATGCGCCGTCGCCAATTACTAACCGCAATCCCTGCCATTGCCGCCACCAGCAGTCTACTCAAGACTCCCGGCAGCTATGCCGGTACCGACAGCTGGAAAACGCAGTTTGCTGCGGCATTGTCAGAAGACCCATCGTTGCTCGGCTTCCGCTCGGTTTCAGCACCCGCATTCGACAGCCAGGCTAGTGTCGAAGGCAAAATTCCCGCCGAACTGAGTGGCACCCTGTTCCGTAACGGACCCGCACGCCATGAGATAGGTGAGTTCCGCTATCAACACTGGTTCGACGGCGACGGCATGATTCAGGCATTTCGCATCAGCGCGGATGGCATCAGCCACCGAGGGCGGATGGTGGCCACCCGCAAGTACCTGGCAGAACTCGATGCCGGCAGAGCGCTGTATCCGGGTCTCGCCACAGTGCCGCCGAATCCCGCACCGGTGACCAGCCCTGATCAGGTCAATGTCGCCAACATCAGCGTGCTGCCACATCACGGCAAACTCTACGCACTGTGGGAAGCAGGCTCACCGTGGGAAATTGACCTGGATACATTGGAAACCGTGGAAATTCATAAGTTTGCGGATGCTGCTGGCAAAACAGGGCTGACCGCGGGTCTGCCTTTTTCTGCTCACCCAAGGATTGAACCTGACGGCACGCTTTGGAATTTCGGCTATCTGAGCACTGTCGGCAAGCTGGTGTTCTGGCACATTGACTCGTCCGGCGTCGTCAAAAATGTCGGGGCCATTGACTGCGACCCGATGACCATGCCACATGATTTTGTGGTGACTGCAAAACATCTGGTCATGCTGCTGCCGCCGTTCAACTTCACCGCTATGTCGCAGACCTCAACATTTCTCGATGCCCATCAGTGGCAGCCGGAACAGGCCACGCGGGTGCTTGTGGTGGATAAAAATGATTTCAGCCAGTACCGCTTTTTAGAACTGCCGGCACAGTGGGTGTTTCACTACGGCAACGCCTGGGAAGACGAAACCGGCGTCATACGCTTCGATGCCGCTCGTGCGCCGGATCCACTGACCATGACCGACAGCTTTCATGCTGTCATGAAAGGCGTCCGCCGCGACAGTGGCCACAGTACACACTATCAGTACCGGATCGACACCCGCAGCTGGACAATTTCTGAGCAACCGCTGTTAACCGGGTTCAACAGCGAATTTCCGGCAATTGACCCGCGTGTCAGCTGCAACCGATACTCACAGGTTGTGATGCTTAGCTCCGAACGAGACAACCCGTCCCGCCACGGCATGCTGAATGCCGTATCCCGATTCAACCTCGGTACCGGGCAGTTGGATACCTTCAGATACCCGGACACAATCATCCCGGAGGAACACATCTTCGTACCGAAGCCAGACTCTGCCTATGAGTCCGCAGGCTGGATCGTCGGCACTGCCCTTAACTACCGCAGCGGCTCGACCGAACTGCGTATCTTCGATGCCAACAAACTCAGTGATGGTCCACAAGCCATTGCCCGTCTGCCTTATGCTCTACCACTGGGGTTGCATGGCAAATTTGTCTGACAGGCCGTATACATGGCGACGGGTTGGCCTCGTCTACCTCGGCACCACCGCTTTCTGCAGCGCCATCGCCATCCTGCTGTGGTTGCTGGGCGCGGCTGAGCCGCTGTGGGCCTCCTTCGTCATATCCTTCTGTATCGGCTACAGCATCAATACAACATCACTGCTGCTCACCCCGATCGCCGAACGATACCTGCCGGCAATGCCTGCAAACGTACTCACCACTGTGCTTGGACTGCTCGGGGGCCTGATGCTCGCCGGCTGGCTGATCATCGGGCAACCCGCCTATTTTCTATCCGACGATGACTACTCAGCCATCGTGCTGGGTTTGTTCTTCGGCGCAATCGGGATCACCTATTTTGCCACCAGAGAAAGACTGCACGTGGCAGAGACCGAACTGGCAGACGTTCAAGCAATGCAGCTGCGCAATGAAAAACAACATCTGGAAACACAGCTGAAGCTGCTGCAGGCACAGATCGAACCGCACTTTCTGTTCAATACTCTCTCCAACGTCATCGGTATGATTCACGACAAGCCGGACGATGCAGAACAGACGCTGCTGCATCTGACCACACTGTTTCGCGCCAGCCTCAAACGCACCAGAGAGCCATTAAGCCGACTCGCAGACGAACTGGAAATCATCACCGCTTTACTGGAAATCAGCCAGATCCGGATGGGTAGCCGACTGCGCTACAGTATCGAGGTTGATGATTCGCTGCTCGATATCAGTCTGCCGCCATTGTTGTTGCAGCCGTTAGTCGAAAATTCGCTCAAACACGGAATTGAACCGCTGGAAGCAGGTGGCGAAATTACTCTGCAAATCAATAAACACAACGATCAGCTGATCATTCGGATTGCGGACACAGGCTGTGGCTTCGGAGCCGCCAGCAACACCGCAGGATCTGGAACTGGAGTCGCTAACGTTCAGGCCAGACTTTCTGCGCTGTTCGGAGGTGCAGCCAGTCTGGCACTCGAAGAACGTCAGCCAACAGGTGTTGTGGCAACACTCATCCTGCCCGCACCAGCCAGCGCCGCATGACTACCGCAATTCTCGTTGACGATGAAGAAAACCCGCTGCGCTATCTGCAACGCAGATTGAAGCAGCTCTGGCCGGAACTGAACATTGTGGCGACCGCTCTCAATGGTCGAACTGCGCTGCAGTTGAGCAAGGAGTTGCAGCCGGATATCGTCTTCCTGGATATTCAAATGCCGGGCCTGTCGGGACTACAGGTCGCCGAAATGCTGGACCCTGAGATACGGGTAGTTTTCGTCACGGCTTACGATGAATTTGCGGTGAAAGCTTTCGAAACCGCAGCGGTCGACTATCTGCTCAAGCCAGTCGACGACGCCCGATTGAATCTGACAATCAGCCGCCTGCAAGAATCGACCACCGCCCCTGACGATGAAGTGTTGAAAAAAATTGTCCGGGACGTCACAGAACACACCGGCGGTTTTCTGCAGTGGTTGCGCAGCCAGAAAGGTGAGACAACCCAGCTGATTCCCATTGAAAGTGTTGTTTTCTTTCGCTCGGAGGACAAATACACCACCGTAGCGACCAGCAGCGAAGACCACCTCATTCGCACCAGCATTCGCGAACTGGAAAGCCAGCTTGACCCGAACGCGTTCTGGCGGGTAAATCGCGGGGTAATCGTTCGCGTCAGTGATATCGCCTCAGCTGATCGGGATATCCGCGGTAGATACACCCTTAAACTCAGGAGCCGGCCGGAGCAGTTGCGCACTTCGCCAAAATACAGCCACCTCTTTAAGGCCATGTGAAGGCAATTCAAATCCAGATGAGCGGCGACGACTCATTCTGATCACCGCTACGACGCTGCGTCAGCAGCCCGCGCATCGAGTTGTCGGCGAATCTCTGCATGAGCGTTCTCATCCAGTTTGAACTTTCTGAACAGCAGCGCACCAATTGCATAACAAACCAGCGGGAACAAGCCATATAAGGTCACCATAGCAATCTGGACCGTCATCGACTGTTCCTGATTGGGCTCAAAGCCGGCCGCCTGCAGCACAAAGCCGGTCAGCAGCAGCATCACCCCGGTCGCGCTCTTGTAAACAAAATTCCAGGCCGCGAAGTAGGATCCCTCTTTACGCTCCCCCGTTTTCAGCTCGTCGTAGTCAATCACATCGCCCTGAATGGACGGAGAGATGGTGCCTCCGCAACCGGCTGCCAGACCGGCAAAGGCTGCTGCAATGCAGATATAGAGAATGCGTATCTCCACGGTAGGCAGAAACGGCAGCGCAAACATGCTGCCAAATGAAAGACCGGTCAGAATCATCGAAAACATCCACAGCCGGACTTTACCAAAGCGTCTGGACAGTGGAATCCACAGCGGCACAGACAGCGATGACGGCACCATGTAGCAGAGGATCATGACCGGTGCCCAGACCGCGGCGCCAACCACGTACTGGGCGACATAAAGGGTCAGTGCGGCGATCGCTGCAGAGCCGACGTTCTCGATAAAGGTCACCACAATCAGCAGCCGGGCATGAGGATTGCGCCAGACATCACGAAACGCATGGAAAGGATTTTCATTGACCCGACCCTGAAAGTCCGCCCGCTCCCGCAATTGGCTGACAGCGCCAATCACCAGCACCGCCATGATTCCAGAAGCCAGCACCGCAAGTTCAAACGCTCGCTCGCGAACCACCTCAGTGCCCTGCTGCTCAGCAACGTTCAGTACGTACAGCGTGACCAGGGAAATGATGGAACCAAAGGTATAGAACGCATGACGCACTCCGAACAGGCGACTGCGTTCGTGATAACTGGTGGACAACTCAGCGCCCAGGGAAAGATGCGGCACAAAAAACACGGTCATTGCCGAGTAAAAGCCGATGATCGCCACAGTCATCCAGATCACCAGTCCGGCACCGGCAAGATTGGCAGGGGGATTAAACACCATGATGAAAGCGGCGAAAATCGGCACCGCACTGCCAAGAATCCAGCTGCGGCGCCGACCGAATTTGTTTCTGGTGCGATCAGAAAGATAGCCCACCAGCGGATCGGATACTGCATCCCACAGCCGCGACAGACTGAAGATCACGCCCATGGCTGCAGGCGCGATCAGCAGCACGTCGGTGGAGAACTTCATCACGTACAGACTCATGATGAGGTACATGTAGCCCGCCCCCACACCGGGCGCACCGAATGCCAGGGTTGTCCGCCAGGAAACTCTGCCTTCAGCAATATTGGATTGAACGGCTTCAGCCATGGTTACTGCATTCCTTTCGGGTACCTGGATCAGGCGTTCTTGATGGTCAGTCCACCATCAACGGGTAACGCGACACCGGTTATGAAGCTCGCCGCCGGCAGCACCAGAGAAAGGGTTGCATGCGCCACCTCTTCAGGGTCCGCATAACGTCTCAGCGCAACCCGTCGATGGGCATAGGTCTGTTTGGCATCATCGGGGATTGCTGCGGTCATGCCGGTGTGAATGGGTCCCGGGCAGATGCAGTTGACCGTGATGCCTTCACCGCCCAGCTCCACCGCCAGCGAGCGGGTCAGGCCAATGACACCGGTCTTGGCAGCCGTGTAGGGACTACCAAACTTGGTCGCACCAAGACCTTCGGTCGATGCGATGTTAACGATTCTTGGTGTTTCCGATTGCCGCAAATGAGCGAGGCTGGCGCGAATTGTTCGGGTATGAGCAGTCAGCAGCACCGACAGCGAGATCTCCCAGGCAGCTTCGTAGTCATCACTGTCTATCGGCGCAAATCTCGAGATCCCGGCGTTGTTGACCAGAATATCAATACCACCGAAGTGCTCGGCAATGGCTGCAAAGGCGCTGCTGATCGCGTCCGCATCCGCCAGATCAACCACCCAACCGCGGACATCACAGCCCGCAGCAGTGAGCTCACTGACCGCTGCCTCCAGCGCATCAGCATTGACGTCGATGGCTGCAACCCGAGCGCCTTCGTCCGCGAACAGTCGCACTGTCGCAAGTCCCATTCCGCTGCCGGCTCCGGTGACTACGGCGATTTTGCCGGCAATAGATCGACTGAGTTTACTCAAGGCCATCGTCAGAATTTTCCTTCGGTCAGATCATCCCCGAACATCGCCCGGGAAAAACTATCGTAGTTGGGACCACGACGCAGGTGATGGCCACCGTCAACGCTGAGGCTCACACCAGTGATCCAGCTCGATTCGGGACCACAGAGAAATCGCACCGCATTGGCGATATCGTCGACAACGCCCGTTCGCGCCAGCGGCATACAGTCGAGATAATCAGCAAGAACCTCTTCGCTGCCAAAAAGTCCCTGGGCAATTTCTGTGTCCACCAGACCTGGACAGACGCTGTTGACACGTACTCCAGCAGTACCCAGTTCGTCTGCACAGGTCCGCACCAGCATATCGATACCGGCTTTGGATACACAGTAGGCGTGCATGAATCGGTGGGTACGAACGCCCGCGATCGAGGAGATCGCGCACATCGCCCCACCACCGGCGCGGCCGATACATGCCGCCGCCTGTTTGAACAGCTGATAGGTGCCGTTGAGATTGGTATCCAGGACCTGCTGCCAGCGCGCATCGTCCGTTGCCACCAGCGGCGCGATATCGCCGGTACCGGCGTTGGCAATCGCGATGGTCAGTGGCTCGATCGCGTCCACTTCCGCGACAATGCCGGCAACGTCTTCAGCCTGAGCCACATCGCCCGCAAACACATGCACCCTTTTCGGGTCAGCGAATTCAGCGGCAGCGGCGTTAAGCTTGTCCAGATTGCGGCCCATCAGACTGACCCTGGCGCCGTCTGCTGCCAGTTTCTTCGCGCAGGCCAGACCAATGCCGCTGCCACCACCGGTGATCAGCGCGTGGCGGCCGGATAGTAGTTCGCTCAAAGTGCAGGCCCCCTCTCAAAAGACCCCACACTCTAGCAACTGGGCCCGAGCATGCAAAACCCGAAGCGCAATCGTCGAACGTGGCCGGATTCAGGCTGATGCGTGCTGGTGCCGGCGCTGATCCGCCGGGGTCACTGCATAGAGATAGGCGGGGAGAGCACAGGACAGACCAATGGTCAGATTCAGCGCAATGAACAGCCAGGGCTTGGGCCCTCCGGGTCGAGAGAACATATACAGCCAGAACACCAGCGAACTGATCAGAAGATCCGCGGTGAACCCACCACTCGGGCCGTTTACGAACAGCGCAGAGATGAATGCCGGCAGATTGATGCCTTCAGCAGCGAAGAAGCCGAAGAAAAAACCATACGGCACGACGGCTCCGACAATCGCGAAAAGCAGATAGACTTTCTTCATGACCAGATGACCTTTGCAGAACAGAGAATAAACTCTGAACGGACCAGGTAATTACGACAACTACCTTAGAGGTAATGGATTCATAGCGGCTTTTGCCTAAACTGACCTGGACAATCTCGAAGAGCAACACATGGGCACAGCCATATCCGCCGACTTCGGCAGCCTGCTGAAAGACTGGCGCAATCACCGTCGAGTCAGCCAGCTGCGACTGGCAACCGACTCGGGTATTTCCCAACGCCATATCAGCTTTTTAGAAACCGGACGCTCCAACCCTAGCCGGGGCATGGTGCTGGCCCTGTCCGACTCCCTGGATATTCCACTACGAGAACGCAACACCCTGCTGCAGACCGCCGGCTATTCGGCCATCTATTCAGAGGAGGGGCTCACCGAGGCGAGTAACCAGGTATTTCGCGAAGCGCTGCAGGCCACCATGGATCACCAGGAGCCATATCCCGCCATCGTCCTGGACGGCCGGTGGAATCTGGTGATGGCCAATCAGGGAGCGCTGCGCTTCTTCGGACTGTTCATCGATGTCGCACAATCGCTGGCGGACCTCCAGGCCGGGGAATTCCAGATGGTCCGGCTATCTATGGCAGAAAACGGTCTGAAACCCTACATCAGCAACTGGCAGGAGCTGGCTTATGGATTCCTGCAGCGGGCGCGGCGAGCACTGCTGGTCAATCCACGCGATCCGGGCCTGCCAGGGCTGATCGAAGAGATTGTCAGCCATCCGGAAGCGCCCGCCACCTGGCGGGAGCCCGACTGGAGCAGCCCACCGGCACCTGCCATCAACATGACCCTGGAAAAAGATGGGGAGCGTTTCAGTCTGTTCACGATGCTGGCGCATTTCGGCTCAGCCCAGCAGATCACGCTGGAAGAGCTGTCGATGGAGCTGTTCTATCCCGCAGATTCAGCAACCCGGGAGCGACTCATCGGGCTGGTTTAACAGCGCCGCCACAGCCACTACCGGATCAGTTGAAACGACCCCCCAGCCGGGTTTGCAACCCTCGCAGCTGCCGACTACAATTCGCGCCCTTCTGAGGGACGTTAGCTCAGTTGGTAGAGCACCGGGCTTTTAACCTGTTGGTCCTGGGTTCGAGTCCCAGACGTCCCACCATATCTACCTCGGTGCGTGCCGGGCACAGATTGACACTGCATTCACGTTCATTCTCACAGCTGGGCCGAACGGCTCAGGCGCCCTCGGAATTCGCCCTGTTGAAGCCAATTAGACGTTACCCATGACCGCAAGCTCATCGTCTATTCCGCTGGTTCGAGCTGCATTCGGCCGTCCTTTCCTGCTGACGTTAAGCAGATTGGGGATACCGCTGACTCGCTATCAACGTCAATACAGCATCTCCATTACCGACCATGAAGACCCACTGGCGCTCATGCCGGAACGTCCGTGGTGGCTGCTGGCGAACGATGTGGCCAATCGCGAAGGTATTGGTGATCTCTGCCTGCGCATCGGTAATTCCGTACCATTCAACAAAATTTCGTCGTTGGCGCCACAGCTGAGCGCATGTATTACGCTCGCGGAATTGCTGCAGGCATTCTGTGAGGCGGCGAAGCTGCAAAGCACACACGCGCGCTTTGATCTGCTGCCTGATCGCAGCGGAGTATGGATACGTTCTGTTGGTCCGCCGCTGCTCGACAATCACGCGGATTGCGCGCAACTGCGCTTGTATCATGTCTTGGGTTGCATCCAGATTGCTCAGACGATTCTCGGCAAAGACTGGCGCCCAACAAAAGTGAAGCTATCGCAATCGCATAACCAGGATGTCGAAGACAGTCCAATTCTGGCGGCAGAGCAACTCTACTTTAATCAGCCCTACAGCGCTGTTCACCTGTCCCATAAGGATCTGGCGAGACGATCTATCAAACCAAACGAACCCGGCAGTCGACCACTCAATATCGAACAACCCCCCGAGACCTTCATCGACTCAATACGGGCGGCAATCATCCATCTGTTTCCGAGCCGGAACCTGCGGGTGGAAACCCTTGCAGAGATCGCCAATATGCCGGTGAGAACTTTCCAGCGGCGGCTTCGTGACCAGGGGGTCAGCTTTACTCGTATCGTCGAGCAGGCACGCTTCGAAACAGCATGCACGCTGGTAGCCCAACCCGACTTACCGCTACAGGCAGTATCAGGCCAGCTCGGATACTCAGACTATACAAAATTCAGTAGAGCATTCAGCCGTTGGGCCGGGACCACGCCGCGTCGCTATCGCGATCTACTTGGGACGCAGACTCAGACTGCCCGGGCAGGGTGCGATTACCCGGATGCGAGAGCAAACGGGTAATCATACCGAAGCGTTTTAATCAGAACCGATAGCCGGCTGCAAGTACATACATCAGAAAAACGTCATCGTTGGTAATCGGACTGTCATCGTATTCATCACCCTGAAAATCAGCTCGAACACCAGCAAGGATATGCCACTTGGAGCCACCAGGATTCCAGGTCGCAGCAGTCTGCAGACGATATATCACTTCTTCATCTGCGGAGTACGCAGGACGAATGAACCCAACCGCCTCGTCGGTTTGTACACCATAGTAGTAGTCGACAAGATCGTCGCTCTGGTAGACAACAGCGGCAGATGGCTTGATGGCCCAGTTACCCGGCGTGAAGGTATAAGAAACTTCACCACGCGCCTCGTACCCTTCATGTTTGCCGGCCAGATCGTGCACCCAAGTGGCTTTTACTCCCCAGGCACCATTACGCCAGCCAACACTTGCGCCACCGTCGACCGTCTTGTCTCGATCATCCATGCCGGTAAGGATGTCGGCGTCGTCAGAATCGTAACCATCACCCCGGAACTCTGCCAGAACAGCAATTTCCCAGGTTTCGTTAGTCCAGGCTTTCCAACCTGCACTACCACCACGCACGAAGAACGTATCATTTTCCCAGAGGATCAGGGGAATCGGCTGTACTTTGTCGCTGTCGCTGTACCCTCGATAGGTTTTATCTCGATAAATCACGCCAGCGCCCAGGATCAGAGGCCGATCCGCACTAACTGGTGGCACAATCTCATCCGCTTTCACGGGTGCCGCGAACAACGCCATCAACAGCGCTATCGCAACAGTGCTCAATACAATTTTCATTTTTCTCTCCATCACTCTGACTCAGAGGTTATTTTCCAATCTGGATTGACTGGTGGTCTTCAGTTTTGGGATCTACAGGTAAAACTGTTTGCAAAATTACAGATGCTTTCCGCTATCGCCGCGATCCGATCATGGCAGGCCCGTATCACTGATTAAGCGGAAGAAGTCTCGGTTGTTATATAAGTTGACTATCGTGACTGCATCCGGTGTGCCATCGAAGAAATCCAGGGCAACGTCCATGGACTGGCGATTACCGCCACAGAGACAACCACGGCTGCCCTTCTGGCGGCACATTGAGTCATTGCAGCGACTACCTTCCGGATCGCTGCGTCAACAGTCTAACAAACGCGATTGCCGAGACGTACCCATTTCGTGACATCAGCGAGAAGACCGGATCGGCTGGACCCGGGCCAGACCGACCCGAAAAGACACCAGCGAGGATCTTCTGCAGCCTCAGTCTGATATTGCGGCGGGCCCAGCGAATGCCGCAACCGTCAGACCGGCGACGCCGGATCCATCCCAAGCAGTACCCGCACATAATTTTCAGCACTGATTTCCGTATCGAAAACGGTATGGCATGACAGCGCGTTCACGTCCCGAAGCAGCCGCCCGCCAAGGCGCTGCGTGAACAGTTCAAGTGCTCGACGAGCCGCCCCGAGGGCCGGAATTGCCGCGGCAATGGACAGCAGAGGCAACATCAGATGCCGATAACAGCTGGAACTGGCGCCCGACCCGCGGCCCATGGACATTGCAAGCAGTGATTCACTTCTCGCTGCCGGGATAAACACATCGTCGGCAATCATGTCATTGCTGCCGGTACCTTCCATACCTGCGCAGTACCAGGTGTCTTCGACCTGGATCTGATCCCGTGGGGTAATGAACAGGCGCGGCTCGAACGGATTGCCTTCAACCACACCATTGAGCAGCACCCAATCTGCATGCATGACGCCAGTGGACGTGCAGGCTTCACTGATCGCGACTCCGATGTCGATGAAGGTATCTGTGTCAATCTCATAACCGCCGTAGCGTTTCGGAACATAGGCACGAAAAACACCTGCCTGGCTGAGCGCTTCGATCACAGCGTCGACTGGCTGGCGCTGCTGTTCAGCAAGTTCTGCACTCGCGGCAATCACGGGTGTCAGCTCACGCACCCGCGACAGCAACTCTGCAGGATCCCGATCAGACTGAGAAATTGATGATTCGCTCATGACTACCCTCCGTACGCAAAGGACTAGTTTGCATCCAGAGGTAACCGGGGTCGAACCGAGGTTTTCTGATTGTTCGGTACACGACTTTTCCAGTGCTGCCGGGCGCAGGCAACTAGTGCTAGGGTGCTCCGACAACAGGAACCAACAGGAGAGTGCGCATGGACGAACAGGCTTCGCGTTTCGTTGGATCGATACCCGAAAACTATGACGCTGGCTTAGGGCCGTTCATCTTCTTCGACTACGCCAGAGATCTCGCACACCGGGTCGCCGCAGTTGAACCCACTTCCGTTCTGGAGTTGGCCGCAGGCACGGGTATTCTCTCCCGCGCTTTAGGCGACGCAAATTCTGAAAACTGCAGATTGGTTGTTTCTGACCTCAACGCGCCGATGCTCGAAGTCGCAAAATCGAAGTTTGCCGTGAACGACCAGGTTAACTTTGACGTCGCAGATGCCACCAGTCTTCAATACGAGGACTCAAGTTTTGATGCGGTGGCGTGTCAATTTGGCGTCATGTTCTTTCCCGATAAGTTGCAGTCGTATCGGGAAGTTCACCGGGTGCTGAAAACTGGCGGCCGTTATGTTTTCAACGTCTGGACTTCCTGGGCAGAAAACCCGTTTGCCCGAATTGCCCACGAAGCAGTACAGGCGCTGTTCCCCAGCGATCCACCCGGGTTTTATAAAGTGCCATTTAGCTATCATGACCCAGAGGCGATCAGTGATTCCCTGTTGTCCGCAGGATTTGATTCAGTGACCACCGAGCATGTCGCGATTACGTCAAAAATCACTTCCGCCTCTGTTTTCGCACGAGGTCTGATTTTCGGCAATCCGGTCTTTGAAGAAATCACGCTGCGCGGAGGTGACCCGGAGGAGGTATTCGAGACTGTGAAACAGACCCTCGAGACCCAGCTGGGTGACTCCATGCCGTTGCAGGCGCTGGTGGTCCAGGCGCTAAAAACCTGAACAGCTTCACCTGCCAGTTATGGGATCAGTATCAACATCTGCAACATCCCCAAGTGGAACATGGCATGTTCTGGAGCAATCAGTAGGTAACTGCTGCCAGAGACTGGGTCAGCGCATCCAGATCGTGTTCGCGTTGCACGTACTCAATTTCCAGGTCAACCAGTTCCTCTTCTAGCCGCCCCTGTTCTTCAGCGAGCTGCTTGGTTCGAGCCAGTAACTCCAGACGCTCCGCGGGCAGCAGCGTGCCGCTGAACTGTGCCGCTGTGGTGGCAACAATATCTTCTTTCACAGCTTCGAGGTGTTGCGTTGTCTGCCGGATGGCTCGATCAACACTGGCAACGGCTGCTCGCGCCTGATGCAGGGTCCGACCCTGCTGAAACGCGGCGAGAAAGTCGCCGCGAAGGTCTTCCGGGCAGACGTTGTAATAGGCCTGCCCGCGCTCACCGACGACAAAGCCGTTATGAGGTTCGCAGAATTCCCGCACACCCTCTTTCCAGCCGAGCATGTAGCCATGCCGGTCAGGGACTATCCCGTGTTCACCACAGGCATCCTGATGGGCTAGCAGTGCGGTGCTGCGCTGGCCGTTGACGCCATCACGATAACCCAGCGTCTGCCAGTCACCGGCCATACACTGATGTTCGCTGACGCTCGCACCCCCTCCGCACCCGCTAAGCAGAAGCGCAGACAGTGTCGCAATGAGGGAAATTCGCATGTTAAGGCTCCGGGTCCTTCGAAGACCCGGAGAAGCTATCGCAACCCACCGACGCGCACCGGGACCGGGTTCACAGAGTTGTGATGCGAACCTCGGTAATCGCGCAATCTGAGGCTTGCAGACTCAGCCGGCCGAAACTTCCGGGTTTTCAGCCATCAACCTGCCGACCAGGAAACCGCGCCGCTGCATGTTGCCATTAAATTCAGCAAAGAAGTTTTCCGGCACCGAACCGCTGACTACGTCTGACGCTCCAAGTGCATCCGCCCAGCGCGACACCTGCTCAAATTCCTGCAGCAGGCCGCTCTGCAGCCATCTGTCGACATGGCGAAATCGCTGCAGGAACGGTGCATAAGCAGCATCAACCAGCGACAGCTCAGGTCCGTTGAAATAGGGGCCCGGATTCTCGCGCTCCGCGAGCGCAGCTTCCAGTTTGCCGAGCCGCTGCCTGGCCGCTGCGAAGCGTTCTTCACGTCCATCCTCTGAGCTCGCGTAATACAGCGCACTCAAGCCACCGGCAAAGGTTGGCACAAAGTCGGTCCAGGCCCGGTTGCGCGCCCGCTGCAGCAGATCTTCCGGGTGCAGATGGGGCTGCTCAGCATCTTCGAGGAATTCGGCAATGGCATTGGATTCGAACAACGCCTGACCACCTTCCTCAGCGGACCCTCCCACCTGCAGCACCGGAACCTTGCCATGAGGCGAGATTGCGAGAAACCAGTCAGGTTTGTTGCGCAGGTCTATGTAGGTAACGTCGAAAGCAATGTTTTTAGCACGCAAAACAATCACGGCGCGCTGTACCCAGGGTCAGGTTACTGAGCTGACGAGGTGATACTTCATCATGGCATGTCTCCAGATATCAGAGTGAGCGTCCATACTAGCCGCGATTGCACAGCTAAATCATCCGCCGCAGCCGATCCCCCGCAGACGCCTACTGCCTCACCGGACATTCAGTGCCGGTGTTCCAGGCGACGGAACTCACCAGGATCTGTGAACAGGTCTGCGCCCAGCTGGTCTCGCCAGGCATCGCCCTGACCGGCCGCTGCCGCCGGGACATGAATCCCAATCGTCTGGCCGGGTGCAAGATAGTCCTGGAGCAGACGCAGGCCCGTTTCATCGTCGACGAACCAGTAAGGTGGAAACGCGGTATCGACACTTCGAGCCGCCCAGAACAGTTGATGCCGGGCAAACGCTGGCCGGTCAACGGCGGCATCACCCAGGTGCACAAACGTGTGCCTGTTGCCCAGAGTGACCCGGAAACTCAGGTTGTGAACATCAGCCATCCTCTCGCCGCCGGCGTGAGGCAGCGCCACAACGTCGATTTCAAGATCACCGCTGTGCAGCTGTTCAGGGGCATCGCCCGGCTCCAGATCAATCGCCGTGACCCGCTCCAGAATGTCCAGGCCGGCGCCAGCCTGCTGAAGTTGGTCGAATACCTGTTGCGGACAGAAGACGCGCACCTGCGGCTGCGCGCGTAGATAAGCGAGCATCGGCGCTGGACTGAAATGGTCGCCGTGCACATGAGACACCAGCACCGCTGCGACATTGTCAAAGGGCGGACGTCCGCTGATCATGTCAGTCACCAGGTGCTCAGGCACCAGCGGGTAGGTGGAAAAGCTCTGCGCATAAAACGCGTCGACCAGCACCTTGTGTCCAGCCAAGGCAACCATGATCCCTTCATTACCCAGATACCGCGCTTCGCCCGCCGGCTGCTGGTGAGCCCGTACGTCGATTGCAGCCGCAACGGCGGCAATCGACAGGGTCATTGCAACAAACGCGCTCACCGAGGTATTTAAAAGCTTTTCAATCATCGTTTGGACCGGTTCGGGTCAAGGTGCGCAAGATGCGCTAGGTGCGCAAGATGCGCCAGGTATACAAAGTCTGGATCAGCTGTAGCGGGTGGGATCAACAACACCGGCATCAGTAAAACCCTGTTTTCGTAATCTGCAGCTATCGCAGACGCCGCAGGCGGCACCTTCTTCATTCGCCTGATAACAGGAGACGGTGAGCGCATAGTCGACACCAAGCCGCTGACCGCTGGTAATGATCTGACCTTTGCTCATGTCCACCAGCGGAGTGTGGATGACAAAGCGTTCGCCCTCAACGCCGGCTTTAGTGGCCAGATTGGCCAGCTGCTCAAAGGCGGTAATGAATTCCGGTCGACAATCCGGATAACCGGAATAGTCGACGGCATTTACGCCGATGAAAATATCCCGGGCTTTCAGAACTTCCGCCCAGGCCAGCGCCAGCGACAGAAACACGGTATTTCGCGCTGGCACGTAGGTGATCGGGATTTCATCAGTCACCACACCGTCTACGGGCACCGCCAGAGACATATCCGTCAGCGCAGAACCGCCAAACGCACTCAGATCGATAGGTACAGTGCGGTGGACGACTGCGCCCAGATGACCGGCGATGAGCTGCGCTGCGTCCAGTTCAGCACGATGGCGCTGGCCATAGTCGAAAGACAGCGCGTGGCACGCAAACCCATCTGTACGCGCCATGGCCAGCACGGTTGCAGAGTCCAGGCCACCGGAAAGCAGCACGATTGCCGGCTTATCCGCCATCAGCGACCGGGCTCATCGCCCCACAACAGCTTGTGCAGTTGCACCTGCATGCGCACCGGCAATCTGTCAGCGACCACCCAGTCCGCCAGATCGGAGGCGGGCAGTTCGCTCGCACTGGGCGAGAACAGAATCTCCACGCCCAGATCCCACAGTTTCAGTTCGTCACACTTGAGCCGGGCCCAGTCGTAGTCCTGGCGGGAACAGATCACAAACTTCAGCTCGTCGCCGGGCTGCAGGTGCGGAAGGTTCTGCCACAAATTGCGCTGAACTTCTCCCGAGCCCGGTGTTTTAATATCCACAACTCGGCGGACCCGCTCATCGACCGCGCTGATGTCCATTGCCCCACTGGTCTCCAGGCTGACTTCCAGACCCAGATCGCACAATTGCCGCATCAAGGGCAAAGCGCCCGGCTGAGCAAGCGGTTCCCCGCCGGTCACCGTGACATGCCGGACACCGAATGCCCTCACCTGGTCAACGGTATCAGCAAGCGAGGTGACGCTACCGCCGTGAAACGCATACTCAGTGTCACAGTACTGACAGCGCAGCGGACAGCCGGTCAGGCGGACAAACACTGTGGGCAGACCCACCGAAGTGGATTCGCCCTGAAGAGAAAGAAAGATTTCGGTGAGTCGGACCTGGTCTGAGACCGGCCCATTCACTTCAGCTCAGCCATATACCTGGTTGCCAGACCTGCCGCAGAGCTGTTCGGATACTCACGGGCGACGCGCTCGAAGTATTCGATGGCGCCTGGGTTATCGCCTAGCCGATGATGGACAACGCCCATTTTATAGAGCGAGTCCGGCACTTTGGGATGGTCCGGATAGAGATTCAGAACCTGGGCGAAAGACTGACGCGCCTGCTCTGAATCAGACTGGGCCAGATAGAGTTCACCAAGCCAGTAAAACGCATTTGGCGTGTACTGACCATTCGGATAAGAGACGATCAGCTGGTCGAAAGCACGGGCTGATTCATCGAACTGTCGGGCCTTCATCAGATCGAACGCGCGAGTATAGACTTCCCGCTCCGATTCAGAACTGCCGCTGGTAACAGGCGCTCCCACTACGGTGCCAGTGCTGGCGCCAGAACCCGTGCTGCCGCCTGTCACCCCATTGCTGGCGCCGGAAGGCATCGCAGCGCTGCCACCGGATGGCCTGGCGCGACCGTTAGTCATCCCGGCAATCCGGCCGTCGAGGTCGATGTACTGTTCCTGCTGGTCGCGGGCCAACCGGTTCAGCTGATACGACTGCTCTTCAACCAGCCCCCTCAGTTCCTGCACTTCCTGCTGCAGCACCTGCAGCTGATAGAACAGTTGGCTCAAACGCTGAGGCTCAGCAGCCGCCTGCGCTGTGGGCTCCTGTGCTGCAGGCGCCACAGTTTGAGGCGCCGTCTGCAGGGAAGTCTGGTTCGAATCCGGCAGCGGTTCCAGCAGACTCTGGCCTTGCTGTGCAAAGCCGGCGCCACTGCTGACGGCCAGCAGTGCCGGGATCACGATCAGTCCTGTACGTCTGATCAAGTCCCTGGCGGTACTGTGTTTGTGTTGAAGATCGCAACCCATCTGCCAATCACCTGACATCGTGTTATCGGTAGATCATGATCGCGCGTCGATTGCGCGCCCATGCCGCTTCATTGTGGCCGGGATCTTCCGGCCGTTCTTCACCGTAGCTGACCGTTTCAATCTGAGCGGGCGACACGCCGGCTGAGATCAGAAACTTGCGGACCTCGTCCCCACGACGCTCACCTAGGGCGAGGTTGTATTCGCGGGTACCACGTTCATCGCAATGACCTTCAATGAATACCGAGCGGGTGCGATTGTTGCGCAGAATGGTCGCATGCATCTCCAGTGCAGCCAGGTCGTCCGGACTGATCACAGTGCGGTCATAGGCGAAATAGAAGGTGCGGGCCAGCAGCCGGGTGGTACCAGGAACATAGGGATTAAGGTTTTCATCAAACGCTGACGGTTCTGCGGGCGGCGCTGGCGGTGCCGGTGTTGTGTCTGCAGTGGCAGCCGGTTCCGGAGCAGGTTCAGACGGCTCAGGAGCGCTGCTCTGACAGCCCGCCAGTACGGTTGCCGTGAGCACCATTGCCAGGCAGGTACGCAGCCACTGGCGAAGTCGCTGCTGGATAACTTGTTGTCCGCCTAGTTGCATCGCAGATGCAGCCATAGTGTTCTCCTTCTCGGAAATCTCGAATGTTCTGGGGTCAGTGTGTCAATATGCGAATGATCGGGTTCGCTAATCCTGAACGGAGGCTCTTCAAAAAAATTCGTTTAAAGAGCTTCGATGAACGGCGACCATGCTGGCTCCCGGACATCACCCGCCGAGGACGGCAGTCGGTACTTGACTCGGCCGTCGATCGAAACGACGGCGAGTATACCTCTACCCTGATCTTGAGTCGCATAAATCAACATGGTCCCGTTTGGTGCCAGTGACGGTGACTCGTCCAGCGACGTAGCCGTCAGCACCCGCACATCATCCCGCTCCAGATCCTGCCAGGCTATGTGAAAGATGCCGTTGTTCCGATGCACAAAGACCAGATGTTTGCCGCCAGGCAACAATCTTGCTCGAGCGTTGTAGTCACCCTGGAAAGTGAGTCTCTCAACAATGTTATTGCTGAGATCCTGGCGATAGATCTGCGGCCGACCACCGCGGTCCGAGGTATAGATGATGCTGCGGCCGTCTTCGCTCCAGCTCGGTTCGGTGTCAATCACCTGATTACGCGTCAATCGGCGCAGCGACCTATCAGCAAGATTCATGACATAAATTTCCGGGTTACCGTCTCGGGATAACACCATCGCCATACGCTGGCCATCCGGTGAAAACGCTGGCGAGCCGTTAATTCCGGAAAACTGCGTCAGCAGTTCCCGTGCGCCGGTAGCGACATCCTGAAGCACGATCGCGGGTCGACCGGTCTCGAAGGAGACATAGGCCACCCGCTTTGCGTCGGGACCCCAGCTCGCTGACATGATCGGTTCATTAGAGCTGAACAGGGTACGCGCCCGCTCTCCGTCCACATCCGCCATTTCGAGGCGAAAGCTGGCATCCGGCGATCCGGCGTTGAGCGCCAGCACATAAAGAATCCGGGTCGAGAAAGCGCCCGGAATACCGGTGACTGCCTCAAAGATCTGATCCGATATCCGGTGAGCGGCATCGCGCCACTTGTCGCGACTGGTGGAGACCACATCCGCAACCATTTCGCGCTCATTGAAGACATCAAACAGTCGGAAATCCACACTCAGGTTACCCAGCATGTCAGTCTTGGTATTGCCTATGACAAGATACTCAACACCTAGAATCCGCCAGTCGCGAAAGAAAACTTCTTCTTTGGTCCGCGGATAAGACAGCATGTTCTCATCGTCCGCAGGTGCAAACTGCCCGCTGCGCGCCAGATCGAAGCTGACAATGTCCGATATCGGCTGCAGATGAGCCAGTTCGGGGCCCTGCTGAAACGGCACAATGGCAATCTTGGTCTGCTTGTCATAACCGGCATCGATGATGATCGTATCGAGGCTCTGCTCAGCACGGGCAAATCCAGCCGCCAACAGGGTTAACGTCCACAGCAATATCAAACGCCAGCTACTACTCACCGCAACAGATCCTCCGGTCGGAACAACAGAATAAATCGACGGAACCGCTGCTCGAACAGCCGCGATTCTTTCGGAACTTCAAAACGCCGGGCTTTGCGCACAGCGGATTCAGCAGATTGATCAAACGCAAGATTACCGCTGCCTCTCAATACGGTTACGGCCACCACATCGCCGGTGGGCACCAGCTCCACCTGCAGTTCCACCTCCATGCCATTGCGGGCACTCGGCGGCCGCGACCAGTTGTCGACGATGCGCTGATAGATGCCCGCCCGATAAGTCTGGGCCGCGGCATTGTCTGCCTCACCGGCGTTGGCGGCGAGTTCCTGATCTTCACTGATCAGGGCGTCTTCGAATGCGCGATTGCTCAGCGCAGCCAGGCTCGCGGCTCTTTCGGCAGCTTCCCGATCCCGTTCCTGCTGCGCTGCCAGGCGCGCGGCCTCCTCAGCGCGGGGATCCGGCTTCGCCTCGACGGGCTTGGGCTTCGGTTCGGGCACAGGTTTAGGTTTAGCCGGTGCAGGTCTGGAGGCGGCAGGCTTCGGCGCAGCGGGTTTGGGCCGAGCTTTCGGCGCTGGTTTCGGCTCCATCACGATCAGCTTGGACATAACAATCTGCGGTTTGATCTCCCGGACCTTGGTGCTGTCAGGCTGCCAGCCGACCCGCAGCGCCGTCACCGCCAGCGCATGCAGCAGCAGGGCAAACAGCAGCGGCAGCATGTATTGCCGGGCAGTCTCAATCATCCAGCACTCGCGCTGAGGTCGGGTGGGTCTGTGATCAGTCCAACACTCTGAGCACCCGCCTGCTGCAGTACCGTCATGACCCGGACAACTTCTCCATACTCGAGCGTCTGATCAGCCTTTACATACACGGGCACTTCCGGTCGGGCACGGATGATTTTTCCGGCCTGATCACCCAGTGAGTAAATGGATACCCGGGTGTCGTCGTCGTCGGCATTCTGTATGCCGAGATTGACAAAAATTGCACCGTCAGCGCGTACCGAAATGACCAGCGGATCCGTTTCGGTGTCGGCGATGGCTTCCGAGGGTGCGTTCGGTAGATCCACCTGCACCCCCTGGGTGAGCATGGGTGCGGTTGCCATGAAGATGACCAGCAGCACCAGCATCACGTCGATGTAGGGAACAACGTTGATCTCCGACATCGGTTTGCGTTTTCGTGCAGCCATGGGCGCCTCCGTCAGCGTTTGGCGTGTGCCGCGCGATGCAGCACGCTGGAAAATTCATCACAGAACGCGTCGTAGCGCTTCATCAGCACCTCGACCCGGGCAGAAAAACGGTTGTAACCGATGACCGCTGGAATCGCTGCGAACAGACCCATCGCCGTCGCCACCAGCGCTTCGGAGATTCCGGGCGCAACCGAAGCCAGCGTCGCCTGACTCATATTGGCCAGACTACGGAAAGAATTCATGATCCCCCAGACCGTGCCGAACAGTCCGACATACGGGCTTGTCGAACCTACCGTCGCCAGAAAGGCAAGATGCTTTTCCAGTTTCTCTTCTTCCCGATTCAATGCCACCCGCATGACCCGCTGCACACCCTGCATGATCGATTCCGGCTCTGCGCCAGACTGTTCAGAGAGTCTGGTGTACTCCTTGAAACCGGCGACAAACATGCCTTCTATACCGGTGAGTTCATCGTGGCCTTCGAGTTCGGTGTAAAACGCCCGCAGGTCGATGCCGGACCAGAAATACTCCTCGAATTCATCCACCGAGTTCTGCACCCGGCGCAGATAAAACCAGCGCTGAAAAATCATCACCCAGGAGAAGACCGAAGCCAGCAGCAGGGATGCCATGACCAGCTGCACCAGAAGGCTTGCGTTGGCCACCAGTTCAAAAACGGACAGTTGTTCCGGCAAGAGACGAACTCCTATGGGTCGTTGCGTAGTTGAGGTTGCACATTCGGAGCAGGCTCCGGCGCTGTGAGTCCAAAATGCAGATAAGCTTTGGTCGTGGCGACTCGTCCGCGCGGAGTGCGCATCAGAAAGCCCTGTTGAATCAGAAACGGTTCCAGCACATCTTCGATGGTGTCGCGTTCTTCGCTGATTGCCGCAGCCATCGAATCCACCCCGACCGGCCCACCATCAAACTTGTTGATAATCGTGTCCAGCAGTCGTCGATCCATATTGTCGAAACCCTGATGATCAACACTGAGCATGTTCAGCGCCGCATCTGCAACCAGCTTATCGATGATGCCATCTGCTTTCACCTCGGCGTAGTCCCTGGCGCGGCGCAGCAGCCGATTGGCGATTCGCGGGGTGCCTCGGGAACGGGCGGCAACTTCGGCAGCCCCTTCACTGGTGACCTCCAGCTTCAGCTTTCCAGCTGAGCGCATCACAATCTCAGTCAATTCCAGTGCTGAATAAAATTCCAGCCGCTGCACAATCCCGAAGCGATCCCGCAGCGGCGATGTCAGCAACCCGGCCCTGGTGGTTGCTCCCACCAGTGTGAAGCGGGGCAGATCCAGCTTCAACGAGCGCGCGGCCGGGCCTTCGCCAATCAGAATATCCAGCTGAAAATCTTCCATAGCCGGATAGAGAATTTCTTCAACAACCGGGCTCAAACGATGGATCTCATCGACAAACAGAACATCGCCTGGCTCAAGGTTGGTAAGCATCGCCGCCAGTTCCGCCGGCCGCTCGAGTACCGGACCTGACGTGGATTTAATCGCCACACCCATCTCATTGGCAATAATGTTGGCCAGCGTGGTTTTGCCAAGGCCGGGCGGACCAAAAATCAGGGTGTGATCAAGCGCTTCCGCCCGGTTACGGGCAGCGGCGACAAATATTTCCATCTGCTCACAGACGGCCTCCTGGCCAATGTATTCAGCCAGCGAACCCGGGCGAAGGGCATGGTCCAAGCGTTGTTCTTCGACATTGCCGGCAGCCGTGACCAGCCGATCGGGTTCGATGCTCATCGGGTCACCTCTGAGGGCCGGGTAATCTGTTTCAGCGCCAGCCGAATCAGCGCTTCAGACCCGACATCTGAATGATCCGCAGCAGCTCGAGCCTGCGCAATTGCCCGCTGGGCTTCTGCGGGACGATAGCCAAGCGCCTCCAAAGCAGCTTCGGCTTCACCCACCGCTGAAGAGCTTACTGGCCGCGGCGCAGCTTCAGGGACGACAAAGTTGGCCAGCCGGCCTTTCAGCTCAACCAGCAGACGTTCCGCAGTCTTCTTACCGACCCCGGGTACCCGGGTAAGCATTGCCACATCGTTGTGCTGCACGCAGTGAGCGAGCTGTTCGAGACTGATCGCGGAGATGAGATTCTGACCCAGCTTCGGGCCTACGCCGCTGATCCGGATCAGATCCCGGAAAACGTCGCGTTCGAGCCTCGAGATGAAACCATAAAGCAGCTGAGCGTCTTCGCGGACCACAAAGTGGGTGTAAAGCAGCACCTTTGTTCCGGCTTCGGTACCAAAGCTCTGCAAGGCCCCCGGAGTTATCTCCACCTCATAGGCGAGACCTCCCACGTCCACTAGGATCTGGGTATCCGTATGTTCTACCAGTTGACCCTGGATTCGGCCGATCATTGTGCCCTGACTACTTTAAATCCAGGCCGGAAGTATTGACGTGACAAATGGCAATCGCAAGCGCGTCTGCAGCGTCAGCCTGTGGTGATGCGGGAAGATCCAGGAGCATGCGTACCATGTGCTGCACCTGGTCTTTGCCGGCCCGGCCGGTGCCGACAACCGCACGTTTTACTTTTGTGGCAGCGTATTCGTGTACGCTCAAGCCATGCGCCACTCCGGCGGCAATGGCCACCCCGCGGGCTTGCCCCAGCTTCAGCGCGGAATCGACATTCCGGGCCAGGAAAACCTCTTCAATCGCCAGCGCCTGGGGCTGATGTTCCTCAATGAGCTCGCAGATCGAACGATAGATCACCCCCAAACGCTCAGCAAAACTGCCGTTACCGGTACGAATACAGCCACTGGCGACATACCCCAGCTTGGCGCGCGCATCTATCACGCCATAACCGGTGATCCGAGATCCAGGATCTATGCCCAGGATCCGCCTGGAGGCACTCAACTGCGCACGATCGGCTAGGATTGCATTAACTCGTCTGGGAAGTCGGCGTTACTGTACACGTTTTGCACGTCGTCGAGTTCTTCAAGCGCATCGATGAGCCGCAGCACCTTCTCCGCCTGCTCGCTGTCACAAGGGCTGCTGTTCGAGGGCATCATCGTGACTTCGGCCATTTCCGGTTCCAGCTCCCCGGCTTTCAGTGCAGCGACCACATCGCTCAGATTTTCCCACGGAGTGACCACGGAGACTGATCCGTCTTCTTCAGTATCAATATCTTCAGCACCAGCTTCCAGCACCACTTCCATGATCTGCTCTTCATCAACGCCGGGCGCAAAATTGATCATACCCTGGCGGCTGAAAAGATACGCCACAGAGCCATCGGTACCCAGATTGCCACCATATTTACTGAACGCATGCCGCACCTCGGCAACCGTGCGATTGCGGTTATCGGTCATCGCTTCGACCAGAATAGCCACACCGGCAGGACCATAACCTTCGTACACCAGCTCTTCGACATCGTTACCGTCCTGCCCGCCGGCGCCGCGGGAGATCGCCCGGTCGATGGTATCTCGCGGCATGTTGGCGCCAAGGGCTTTGTCCACAGCCGCCCGCAATCGCGGATTGTCAGCAGGATCACCGCCGCCCAGCCTCGCGGCAACGGTGATCTCGCGGATGATTTTGGTGTAGAGCTTGCCGCGCTTTTTATCCTGCGCCGCTTTGCGGTGTTTGATGTTTGCCCATTTGCTGTGTCCAGCCATCGCAACCTCCTTTCCGGCCTCCTCTGTTCGGCCTGCTCGCCTGTCTACGTATTTGATCTGCGCCGCTGCACAGCAATTTCATCGCAGCCGGATATGCAGATCCCGAAGCTGATGATCGTCGACAGGGCCAGGTGCCGCAGTGAGCAGACAGGATGCCGACTGAGTCTTCGGAAACGCAATCACATCGCGAATATTGCTGGTTTCCGCCATCAACATCACCAGTCTGTCCAGACCCAGCGCAATACCCCCGTGTGGAGGGCAGCCAAGTTTCAACGCATCGAGCAGAAACCCGAATTTGATCTCTGCCTCCTGACCGATGTTCAGCGCTTCAAAGACCGCCTGCTGCATTTCCTGACGATGAATACGCAGTGATCCACCACCAACCTCATGACCGTTCAGAACAACGTCATAGGCGATGGCTTTTGCACCGAGCGGATCAGCGGTCAGCTCATCAGGAGAGCACTTCGGCAGTGTGAACGGATGATGTACCGGAGTCAGAGTGCCATCACGGCCGCGCTCAAACATCGGCCAATCAACCACCCAGCACGGCGCCCACTTGCCTGCGCCCTGCGTCACCGTAAGCTCCAGATCGCGTCCCAGCTCGTTGCGCAGCGCACCCATGGAATCACAGACCACGGCAAACTTATCCGCGCCGAAAAACACGACGTCCCCATCCTGTGCACCAACTCGATCCAGCACTTCCATCACCGTGGCTTCAGGCAGGAACTTGATGATCGGTGACTGCATGCCTGCAACGCCGGCGCTGAGATCATTGATCTTTATATAGGCGAGACCTTTCGCGCCATAGCGGCCGACAAACTCGGTGTAGCCATCAATCACCCGCCGCGGCAGCCTCGCACCACCCGGCGCGCGCATCGCCACTACGCGACCTTCCGGATCCGTCGCCGGCCCCTGAAAGACTTTAAATTCAACAGCTTCCATCAGATCAGCAATGTCGGTCAGCTCAAGCGGATTGCGCAGATCCGGTTTATCGCTGCCATAACGGGTCATGGCTTCAGTCCAGGTCAGCACCGGGAACTCAAGAAGTTCCACATCGATGACCTGTTTGAACACACTGCGCAACATGCCCTCAGTCAGATCCATCACCTGCTGGTCGCTGGTGAACGACGCCTCGATGTCTATCTGGGTGAATTCAGGCTGTCGGTCTGCACGGAGGTCTTCATCACGATAACAGCGGGCAATCTGATAGTACTTATCCATGCCCGAGATCATCAGCAGTTGCTTGAAGACCTGAGGTGACTGCGGCAACGCGAAAAAATTACCCGGATGGGTACGGCTGGGGACCAGATAGTCTCTGGCGCCTTCCGGTGTCGCCTTGGTCAGAGTGGGTGTTTCAACTTCCCAGTACCCGTCAGTTTCCAGATAAGCACGCACCGCACTGGTAATCCGAGCCCTCTTGCGCAGACGCTCCTGCATCTCGGGACGACGAAGATCGATGTAGCGATAGCGCAACCGCACATCCTCACCGGCGTCAGAATACTCATCGAGCTGAAACGGCGGAGTTGCTGAAGCATTGAGAATTTCCAGCGTCTTGCCAAGTACCTCGATTTCCCCGGTAATCATGTCCGCGTTTACTGTCCCTTCAGGGCGCGGCCGCACTTTTCCCGTCATTTTCAGCACAAATTCGTTGCGAACACTGTCGGCGGCCGCAAAGCTGTCTTCGATGTCCGGGTCGTAGACCACCTGAACAATGCCGGTACGATCGCGCACATCGAGAAAAATCACGCCGCCATGATCGCGGCGACGATGCACCCAGCCATAGAGTTCCACCTGCTCATCAACGTGAGCGGCGTTGAGATCGCCACAATAATGACTGCGCATCAGTCTCGGTTTCCTTTCATTTAGACCCGCTTCATGAAGATCCTACACAAGGTCGCTACGGTGCAGCTGGTTACAAGCTGCACCGTAGCGACAACCAATCAGAATCAATTCAGAGGCTTGAACCTGAACCCGACTGGTTCAGGACGATTCAGCTTTCGATGATTTAGAACCACCGCTGTTGCTGTCGCTCTTCGAACTACCGCTCGAATCGCTCTTGGTTTCACTCTTCGAACTACTCGACGAGTCAGAACTCGTTGACGAACCGCTTGATCCACCAGCGTCATCAGCGGAGATATTCCGCTTTTTACCGGATTTGAAGTCAGTCTCGTACCAGCCACCCCCTTTCAGACGAAAGCCCGCCGCCGAAATTTTCTTCTTCAGAGTATCTTCTTCACATACCGGACAGGTGACCAACGCGGCTTCACTGAGCTTCTGAATTGCTTCCAGCTCATGCCCGCATTTTTCACATCGGTACTCGTAAATTGGCATCGTTTACTTCCCACTTTCGCAAGGCCGGCGCATGATCTTAAAAAAACCAGCAAAAATACAGTGATTTCGTGCCATTTTGTTGCGAGTGAAAAACGAATGCAGTATAAAGCGCGACCATTGACCGCCTGCGTTGATCCCAACCTCGTTAGGGCGCTGATACAGGCTTCAATCGCAACCGGGTAAAACCCAGCCTCACCAATACTGGTAAGGATTCGCCTGGTTTATACATCATCGAGCTAAGGGACAATCGAATGGCAACTAGAAAGAAAGCACCCGCAAAGAAAAAAGCACCGGCTAAGCGTAAAGCACCAGCCAAGAAAGCAGCTGCGAAAAAAGCTCCTGCTAAGAAAAAAGCAGCACCAGCTAAAAAAGCACCAGCAATCAAAGCCAAGCTGACCAAATCCAGCATTCTCAATGAATTGGCTGAAAAGTCAGAACTCAGCCGCAAGCAGGTTGCCGTAGTTCTCGACGAGCTGGAAACACTCATCGAGCGTCACATCCGCAGAAATGCGGTTGGCGAATTCACTCTGCCTGGTCTGATGAAGATCCGCTCTGTGAAGCGCCCAGCTACCAAAAAGCGCATGGGTCGCAATCCGGCCACTGGCGAAGAAATCGTCATTGGACCAAAGCCGGCGAGCATCCGCGTCCGGGTTACCGCGCTGAAGCGTCTTAAGGACATGGTCTAACGACCACTTCGTCTTCAAAGACGTTCTAGAAAAGGGCCGGGAACGGCCCTTTTTTTGTGAGACACTTAATTATTTGTAAATCTCTGAAAATCGCCGACTTTCCAGTCTGTTAACTATCCTAGCCATTAAAAACTTTTCGGTCAGCTAAAGAGAATCGCAATGCGCCAGAGCAGTATGTTGCTCCCAACTCTGAAAGAAAATCCTGCTGACGCAGACGTCGCCAGTCATCGATTGATGCTCCGCGCCGGTCTGATCCGTCAGGTTGCCGCCGGCATCTATACCTGGCTGCCGCTCGGCTTAAGGGTCATTCGCAATATCGAGAAAATTATTCGCGAAGAGCTGGACCGTGCAGGCGCGCAGGAAGTCCTGATGCCAGTGGTGCAGCCAGCCGAACTGTGGGAAGAGACCGGACGCTGGCAGAAGATGGGGCCGGAAATGCTGCGCATGCAGGATCGCCATCACCGTGATTTCTGCCTTGGTCCGACCCATGAAGAAATCATCACTGATCTGTTTCGGCGGGAAATACACAGCTATAAGCAGCTGCCCGGCAACTACTATCAGATCCAGACCAAATTCAGGGATGAAATCCGACCCCGCTTTGGTGTGATGCGGGCGCGTGAATTCACAATGAAAGACGGTTACTCGTTTGATCTCGATCAGGATGGATTCGATCAGACCTATCGCGCCATGCACGATTGCTACACCCGCATTCTGACTCGAATGGAGCTGGATTTTCGCGCTGTTGAGGCTGACAGCGGCAACATCGGCGGCGCGAATTCACACGAGTTTCATGTCCTGGCAGACGCCGGTGAAGACACCATCGTCCACAGCAGCGACAGCGACTACGCGGCAAACCTGGAGAAAGCGGTCGCAGCCCCACCTCCACCCAGAGCTGGGGCCGGTGAGGCCATGTCCACGGTTGCAACACCCGATTGCAGGACGATTGCCGATGTAGCAAAGCTCTTATCGCTGCCAGTTGAGCGCTGCCTGAAAACGCTCATCGTGCGCGGCGAAGAATCCCTCGTGGCCATCATCTTGCGTGGCGATCACGAGCTCAATGACATCAAAGCGGCAAAATTACCAGGTGTGATCGCACCGCTGGAGTTTGCCGACGAAACCGAAATCGAGGCGGCCATTGGCGCGAGCCCGGGTTCACTGGGGCCTGTCGAGCTGCAGCTGCCCGTTTTTGCAGATCCCTACGCCTTCGCTGCTGCCGACTTCTGCTGTGGTGCTAACAACGACGGATACCACTACCAGAACGTCAACTGGGATCGGGATCTGAACATTCCCGCCGAAAACGTGATCGACGTGCGCAACGTTCAACCCGGCGAAAAGTCGGCAGACGGCCAGGGTGAGCTCAAATTCTTAAAAGGCATCGAGGTTGGCCATATCTTTCAGCTCGGCACCGTCTACAGCGAGCCGATGCAGGCCACGGTGCTGGATCGCAATGGCCGCAGTCTGATTCCGATCATGGGCTGTTACGGTATGGGGGTGACCCGGCTGGTTGCAGCGATCATCGAACAGAAACATGACGAAGTCGGCATTATCTGGCCTGCGCCCGTTGCACCCTTTCAGGTGCATATTCTGGCGTTGAACTACGCTAAATCCGACGATGTTCGCTGTGCAGCGGATGAGCTATACAATCGCTGTCAGCGCGCGGGTCTCGAGGTACTTCTGGACGAACGTGGTGAACGTCCGGGGGTTAAATTCGCAGACGCAGATCTCATCGGCATCCCGCACCGGGTCACGATAGGTGACCGTGCGCTCAAGGAAGGCAATGTGGAATACCGTTACAGAACTGATGCGGAAGCGACCAGCCTGCCGCTGGGCGACGTATTCGAACGTCTCTCCGCCTAGGACCGGGGCCGCGTCTGCATCAGGCTTACCGCGAGCGGTTCAACGCCGCTTGCGGCGCAGTCATTCCCGGCTGACACGGTTGGCGCTGTCAATACTGCTGACCGCGCTGTCGCTGACAAGCCCGTGGCTATCTGCCAATGATCTGGCTGGCAGCGATCTGATGCCAACACCCAGGGCAGCCACACTCACCGTAACCAGCAGCACTGGTCGTCCGTCTACAATTGACGCTGAACTGGTGTCCCGGCTCGCGGAAACCATGGCAGCGGAACAGGATCAGGGCGATCGCTTTCACGCCCAGGTGTGGCTGGCCGCCTCCGAACAACGCCTCAGCCGCTATCTGAAAACCCGTGACGAACGCCTGGCTCTGCTGAAAACCGTGTATGCCGAGGCACACCGTCAGCAGCTGGACCCTGATCTCGTGCTCGCGGTGATGCAGATTGAAAGCGCGTTCGATCGTTACGCGATTTCCCGGGTCGGCGCTCAGGGTCTGATGCAGGTGATGCCGTTCTGGCGGCTGGAAATCGGCCGTCCCCAGGACAATCTGACCGACATGAAAACCAATGTCCGCTACGGCACCACCATTCTGGCTCACTACCTGGACATCGCCAACGACGATCTGGTGGACGCGCTCGGACGTTACAACGGCAGTCGCGGCAAACTGGTATATCCGGAGAAGGTGATGACGGCATGGCGGCAACGTTGGCGAAATAAGACCGCTTCAGAATTGCCTGCGCTGATCGACACCTGCGCCCGCTACCGCCTGCGAGCGTGCCGCTACAACTGAATTCGCTAAAGTTGGGACTCGGCATCTGCCACGGCAGACGCCGCCGCCACTGCGGCGCGCAGGCTGTCCAAAGTCTGCGGTCCTACTAGAACATCAGCCAGCGCTCCGGCAGGATCAATCAGCAGTGTGGTTGGCAACACCGGCGGCGTTTCCTGCTGCCAGCGCAGTCTGGGGTCATTCACCAGCACCGGGAACTCTATGCCCATGGTATCGATGAGACTGGTGAGTTTTTCACCGGTCAGACCATCATAGTTAACGCCAAGGATGACAGTACCGCTGGTCGCCCGTTCATGATGCAGTTCGTTCAATTCGGGGATCTCTTTGCGACAGGGTGCGCACCACTCCGCCCAGTAGTTGATCAACACCCAGCGGCCTTCCCATTGATCAAAGCGCGCACCGCGTCCATCGGCAAACTCAATGTCGTTCTCCTGACAGCCCAGCAACATCGCCACCACCAGCAGCATGCTGAAAATTCTCAATTTGTGCCTCCAAAAACACTATCTAAGGATACCGCCATCTGATTCGAGCCGAACTGCAGCAGCGACTTCAACGGCTCGACAATATTGTCCATGCCGTCCACCGATTCCAGCCGAGTTGCGTCGAGCCCCTCCGGAACCACCTGATACAGATCCCACAGCGTCAAGGTTTTGAGACTGCGGCTGAGTAACCAGTTGTCCTGTTCGTCCTTCGCGAGCAGTTTGAGTTCCCTGAGTGCGGAAAAAATTCGTTCGTTCTCTGCAGCGGTCAGTGGCACCGACTCGGCGATTTCTTCGTCACTGACGGCCCGGCCTTCCAGATGGCCAGCAACAATCTGCTGAAGAACGCGCGAACACTTGACCAGCAGAGGCTCGGTGTCTTCGGCCACCCGCTCCCGCTGCAGCGACATGGTGCGCACGATGATGGCGCCGGTCAGCACCAGCACCCAGACCATGTACATCCAGAACAGAAAAAACGGTATGGCTGCGAAGGTCCCATAAATCGACGCCAGACCGGTATTGCTGACCCCATAATTAAATACAGTTTTAGCCAGCTCAAAAAATGCCACCGTCAGCAGGCCTCCCGCTGTGGCATGCAGAAAGCGCACCCGACAGTTGGGCATCGCCCAGTAAAGAATCGTGAAACCCACCCAGGTCAGCAGCAGCGGCAGGTAGCTCAGCAGCAGCGTTCTGACGCCAAATACATCCAGATCTTCAATCAGCTGCAGCGATGCAAAGTAGGCGCTCAGCAGAATGCCAAGCACAATCATCGGCGGACCCAATGACAGCACCCCCCAGTAGACGAGCACCCGCTGCAGGCCTTTACGCGGCACCGGTACCTGCCAGATGGCATTGAACGTCTTCTCAATGGTCACCAGCAACAGAAACGCAGTGACGAAAAGGAATATGAAGCCTGCGGCCGTCAGCCCCCGGGCACGATTCGAGAACTCAAGCAGCTTCTCTTTGACCACCGCGCTGCTCTCGGGCACAAAGTTGCTGAAGATGAAGGCTTCGATACGCTCTTCGAGTCCTTCATACGCGGGCAGAATAGAAAACGCGGTATAGGCGACGGTCATCATCGGTACCACCGCAAACAGCGTGGTATAGGTCAACGCCGCGGCACTGGAGAGACAGTCGTGTTTGAGAAATTGCGCAATCAGTTGATCCCAGTACCAGCCTGCGGCAGAGATAAACGCGCGGAACTGAGTAACTGCCTTTTTTATCACGGAATCCCTAGAATGCTTCAGCTGAACAATGGCGCGCGCCAGTGGCACCAACAAAACAAGCGCTATTAAAACATGTGCCGTTACTAAACCACGTTACGCAACCAGCGAGGATAAGAATGAGTCAGGTCACCATCTATCACAATCCGCGTTGTTCGAAGTCCCGCCAGACCCTGAGTCTGCTCGAAGAAAAGGGCATCGAGCCGGACGTGGTGCTCTATCTGGAAACGCCGCCGGATCCGGCCACTATAGCGAAACTGCTGGAAACCCTCGATCTGTCAGCACGCCAGCTGATGCGGCAAAAAGAAGCACCCTATCAGCTGCAAGGTCTTGATAATCCGACCAGGACCGAAGCAGAACTGATTGCCGCGATGCACGAATATCCCATTCTGATCGAACGACCTATTGTCGTCGTCGGTGACCGCGCGGCGATAGGCCGTCCACCCGAAAACGTCCTGAAACTGCTCTGAGGAGACCCCGTTGAGCGATTCGTCTGAGGCACCCTACATTCTGATTCTCTACTACAGCCGTTCCGGCGGAACGGCCAATCTGGCGCGGATGCTGGCCCGCGGGGTCACCGAACAGGGCACCTTTTCGGCTCGCCTGCGAACGGTGCCGCCGGTCGCCCCCAGCACTGAAGAGACGCTACCGCCGGTACCCGAAGAGGGCGCCGTGTACTGCAGCAAAGAGGACCTGGTCAACTGCAGCGGCCTGGCGCTCGGCTCCCCTACCCGTTTCGGCAATGTCGCAGCGCCCCTGAAGTATTTTCTCGATACCACCGCCGATCTGTGGATGCAGCACGCGCTGGTCGACAAACCCGCCGCAGTTTTCTGCGCCACCGCCTCCCAGCACGGCGGCCAGGAGTCGACGCTGCTGTCGATGATGATTCCACTGCTGCACCACGGCATGATCATCTGCGGGGTACCCTACCGTGTGGCGGCACTCAATCAGACGGTCACCGGCGGCACCCCCTACGGCGCCAGTCACGTTGCTGGACCCACCCACACTCCAGTACTAAGCGAAGATGAAGCGACCATTGCCCAGGCGCAGGGAGCCCGTCTCGCCGAACTGGCGGAGCAGCTGCGGTGAGCGAACCGTCCGGCAGGTCCAATGCGGCTCAACTGCTGCTGTTTTTCGCTGCGCTGATGATCGGTTCTCTGCTGGCGCTGACGGGTCTGCGACAGTTTTTCGTCGAACCCCTGGCCAGTACTCACACCAACGTCATCTGGTTTTTCATCCAGGTGCTGCCTTTGCTGTTGATCATCCCCGGCATGCTGCGCCTGCACTATCGCAGCTGCTTTTTCGCGATCCTGGTGGGATCTCTGTACTTCATTCACGGTGTGCTGCTGGCCGTGGACGAACCCCTGCGTACGCTGGGGTTCTGGGAGGTGGGCTTTTCGCTGCTGCTGATCCTGGCAGCAACTTATCTGCTGAGGGGGTTAACAAGCGCTGGTGCCGGTGGTGAGTAACCGGTTACTGCTTCGCGAGCGCTTCGCGCACCTCATCGAGCACCACTGGATCATCAATTGTCGACGGCACGGTATAGGGTTCACCGTCTACCATCTTGCGCAGCACCTGCCTGAGAATCTTTCCGGAGCGGGTTTTCGGTAGCCGGCTGACAACAATCGCCTGTTTGAAATTGGCAAAAGCACCGACACTGTTGCGCACCATCTGCACAAGCTCCGCATACAGCGTATCCGCAGTAATATTGCTGCCGTCCTTCAACACCAGCAGGCCCAGCGGTACCTGACCTCTGTCTTCGTCGTGGATGCCGATCACAGCACACTCGGCAATCGCTGGATGGTCGGCGACCACCTCTTCGAGTTCGCCGGTGGATAGCCGGTGGCCGGCAACGTTAATCACATCGTCAATGCGCCCCATGATGTAGACGTAACCGTCTTCGTCACGATAACCGCCATCGCCGGTCAGATAGAACCCAGGGTACTCACTCCAGTACGAACTGATGTATCGATCATGGTCTCCCCATACCGTGGGGAGGCTGCCGGGCGGCAGCGGCTCTTTCAACACCACAGCCCCCTCCTGATTGGCGCCGAGTTCTGCGCCCTGTTCATCTAAAATCCGCAGGTCGTAGCCGGGTACCGGCAGGGTTGGCGAGCCGGGCCGGGTCTCCATCAGTTCCACACCGGCCATGTTGGCGCAGATTGACCAGCCGGTTTCTGTCTGCCACCAGTGATCGATGACCGGAATCTGCAGATGTGCTTCCAGCCAGTGATAGGTTGGCGAGTCGAGGCGTTCGCCGGCGACAAACTGATACTTTAAAGAAGAAATGTCGTAACCGGCTTTAAGCGCACAGTCCGGGTCTTCTTTCTTGATCGCCCGGAATGCGGTCGGGGCAACAAAAAACGATTTCACGCGATGTTCGGCAATCACCCGCCAGTAGGCGCCCGCATCAGGGGTACGAACCGGTTTGCCTTCAAACAGAATGCTCGTGCAGCCTTTGATCAGAGGCCCATAGACGATGTAGGAGTGGCCAACCACCCAACCCACGTCAGATGCTGCCCAGAACACGTCACCCACGTCCACACCATAGATCGCACCCATGCTGTAGTTGAGCGCGACCGCATGGCCGCCGTGGTCACGAACGACACCTTTGGGTTTACCCGTGGTCCCGGACGTGTAGAGGATGTACAGCGGATCCCAGGCGTCCAACTCCACCCAGCCGGCAGGCTCAGCTGACGCCTCCCAGTCATGCCAGTCGAGGTCTCGGGGCGCGTGCATATCAGCACGACACTCGGGACGCTGCAGCAGCACCACATTCGAGACCTTGTGCCGAGCCAGGCTGATCGCTTCATCCACAAGCGGTTTGTAGGCGATCACGTTACTGCCTTCGATCCCGCAGGAGGCACACAGGATGACTGACGGCGTCGCGTCATCAATCCGGGTCGCTAACTCCGGTGCGGCGAAGCCACCGAAGACCACGGAGTGCACAGCGCCAATGCGGGCACAGGCAAGCATGGCCACCGCTGCTTCGGGGATCATCGGCATGTAAACGACCACCCGATCCCCTTTGCTGACCCCGAGGGCCTTCAGGCCGCCGGCAACCCGGGCAACCTGATCGGTCAGTTCGGCATAGGTAAACTTGCGCACCTGGCCGGTAACCGGCGAATCGTAGATCAGCGCAACATTGTCACCACGACCCGCTTCAACATGACGATCAAGCGCCAGCCAGGCGGTGTTGGTCTTGCCACCTTCAAACCAGCGCCAGGCTTTGTTGTCATCCTGGCTTAAGATCTTCGGCGGAAACGTACACCACGGCAGTTCACGGGCTTTTTCGGCCCAGAAGGCTTCCGGGTCGGTCAGCGACAGCTGGTATTCGCTCAGATAGCTCATATCACCCCGGCGCTTTCCAGGCTGGCGATTTCATCGCCGCTGAACCCGGCTGCTTCGAGTACCGCATGGGAATCTTCCCCTGCAGCCCGGGCAGAATGACGGATTTCCGGCTCAGTACGGGAAAAGCGCGGAGATGGAGCAGGCTGGACCACACCATCAACTTCCACAAAGGTCTGACGGGCTTTGTTGTGTGGGTGTTCCGGGGCTTCAAAGACCGACAGGACCGGCGCAAAGCAGACATCACTGCCTTCCATGATCTCGCACCACTGGTCGCGGGTTTTGGTCTTGAACACCTCGGTCAGGGTCTGTTTCAGCTCAGGCCAGCGCGATGCGTCCATCTGTGGCGCGAAAGTCTCAGGATCCAGACCGGCTTTTTCGACCAGCAACGCGTAAAACTGAGGTTCAATCGAACCAATACAGACATATTTGCCATCGCTGGTTTCATAGGTGTCATAGAAATGGGCACCTCCGTCCAGCAGATTGGTACCCCGCTGATCGGTGAACGCACCGGCGTTGCTCATCGTGAAGAACATGGCCATCAGCGTCGACGCGCCATCAGTCATCGCCGCATCCACTACCTGACCTTTACCAGACTTCTGTGCTTCGAGCATTGCACAGACCATACCGAAGGCGAGCAGCATACCGCCGCCACCGAAATCACCGACCAGGTTGAGCGGTGGCACCGGGCGTTCGCCTTTGCGGCCAATCGCATGCAGAGCGCCCGTCAGCGCGATGTAGTTGATATCGTGACCGGCCGCATGCGCCAGCGGTCCATCCTGTCCCCAGCCGGTCATTCGGCCGTAAACCAGTTTGGGATTCCGAGCCAAACATTCATCAGGACCAAGACCCAGACGCTCGGTCACACCAGGACGAAAACCTTCGAACAGCGCATCCGCAGATTCCACCAGGCGCAACACCGTTTCGACCCCTTCCGGGCTTTTCAGATCCACCGCAATGGAGCGTCGATTTCGCGCCAGCACATCGTTGGATCGACCCGGGCGGCTGGATTTGCGATCAACACGAATCACCTCCGCCCCCATATCCGACAACATCATCCCGCAGAACGGTCCCGGACCGATGCCGGCCAGTTCAATGATTCTCAGTCCTGTCAGTGGTCCCATGATTCCCCTCTTTTTTGTCTTTGAATTGGTTGTCATCTCCCAGCGGGTCGGCGCTACGCGAGCGATCGCCAGGCTGATCAGCCAACGAGTTTAGCGGCCTTGTTCGGCCAGTGTCATCCCGCCAGCGGCTTGTGTTTGAGCGGCAAACTGTATTTCGACAAACCGGCGGTACAGCGGGTTATCCGCCACCAGCTGCGAATGAGTGCCAATGGCCAGCACCCTCCCCGCTTCCAGAACCACAATCCGATCTGCTTCGCGCACCGTGGACAGCCGATGAGCGATGACCAGAACTGAACAGTGGCCGCGCAGTTCACGGACGCTGTCGCTGATGTGGCGTTCGCTGTCCGCATCCAGCGCACTGGTCGCTTCATCGAGAAGCACCAGCCGAGGCTCCGGCAGCAGCGCCCGAGCGATCGCCAGGCGTTGCTTCTGGCCGCCGGACAGACCCATACCACCCTCACCAATGACTGTATTGATGCCTTCGGGGAGCAGGTTGATGAACTCCGCTGCATGTGCCTGTTGCACTGCCCGGGCGATATCCAGTTCGCTGGCCTGGGGTGCGCCATACAGCAGGTTGTCGCGAATACTGCCCGAAAACAGCACCGGATCCTGGGGCACAAAGCCAATTTGAGCCCGTAAATCAGCGAGGCGCAGATCGCGGATATCCACTCCGTCCAGATAAATCGATCCGGCGCTAGGATCGTAGAAACGCTGCAGCAGGTCGAACAGCGTACTTTTGCCGGCGCCCGAGGGTCCCACCAGAGCCACTGTTTCTCCGGGGGCTACCGCAAATTCAACCTGGTCGAGCACCTTCTGATCCGGTCTGGTCGGATAAACAAAGTCGATTTTGTCCAGGCGCAACTGCCCTTCGCCCGAGAGACTCTTCGACACTGCGGGCTCTGGCAGTTCGGATTCCGACTGCAACAGCTCCATCAGGCGTTCGGTCGCGCCTGCAGCCCGCTGAAGATCACTGTAAACCTCGCTGATCGCACCAACTGAACCCGCGACAATGAAGGCATAGAAAATAAACGCTGCCAGCTCACCCGCCGAGGTCTGACCACGCAGCACGTCCTGACCGCCAACCCAGAGCATCAGAGCGATGGCACTCAGCACCAGCAGCATCACCAGCGCCACCAGCCAGGAGCGCTGGCGGATACGCTGCACGGCGACGCTGAACGCAATCTCGACGCGCTCGGCAAAGGAATTTTCATCGGTGCGCTGATGGTTGAACGCCTGCACAATCTTGATGTGCCGCAGCGCTTCCCCCGCATAGCTGCCGACGTCAGCCAGTGTGTCCTGACTGGTTCGGGACAGGCGCCGGACTTTGCGCCCGAAAATGATCACCGGCGCTACCACAAACGGGACGCTGCCGATGACCAGCAGAGACAGCTTGGCATTGGTGATAAAGAGCAGAATCACTCCACCGATGAACATCAACGCATTACGCAGAGCTATGGAAATGGACGAGCCAATGACCGTCTGCAGCAGGGTGGTGTCGGTAGTAATCCGGGACTGAATCTCGGTGGGCTGGTTACGTTCAAAGAATCCAGGGTGAAGATGCAGCAGATGACTGAACACCGCTAAGCGCAGATCAGCGCTGACCCGCTCGCCTACCCAGGAAACAAAATAGAACCGCGCAAAGGTGCCCACGGTGAGCAGCAGCACCAGTCCGGCAAACACCCCGATACTGCGCTCCAGCAGATCTTCAGAGCCTGCCGAGAGACCCTGATCAATGACCAGACGCATACCCTGGCCGATCGACAACGTAACGCCGGCGGTCAGTATCAGCGCTACGCTGGCACCTACCACGTACCAGCGGTAGGGTTTCAGAAATGCCAGCGCCGGGCCGAGCTTGGTGAGCTCCCGCGAAGCAGGCCTGTCGAGTCCTTCATCCATCGGCGCATTATCACACGGTTAGGCATCGATTGATTTGCCTGCACCTTCCTGATGAACTTGCACCTGAACCATTACCTGATTTATCGAGGTTGGCTGAAAAGTGACTCAACACAGTGCCGGAAGTGACCAACTGCTCGAAACCGTAGAGCTCGAGCCCCAGGGCGATGCTGCCGGAACCGTCATCTGGCTGCACGGGCTGGGCGCTGATGGCAACGATTTCGAACCCATCGTACCCATGCTGACGCTGAACCAGCCGCTGCGCTTCGTCTTCCCGAATGCGCCGGTCAGACCGGTCACGATCAATGCCGGCATGGAAATGCGGGCCTGGTATGACATCGATCCGGGCTCGCCACTCAGTGGTAGCGATGACATTGCTGAATCCGCAGCGCAGATTCAGGCATTGGTGGAACGCGAACACAGCCGCGGCATGGCCGCCAGTCAGATAACCCTGGCAGGTTTCTCCCAGGGCGGGGTGATTGCCCTGCATCTCGGCCTGCGCTGCCAGCAGCGGCTGGCCGGGCTGATGGCACTGTCGACCTACGTTCACAATCCCGAAAGTCTCGCCCAAGAGGTCAGTTTCGCGAGCGTCGATGTGCCCATTTTCATGGCTCACGGCGTCGCAGATCCAATGATTCCCATTGCCCGTGCGGTGACCGCCCGCGAGACCCTGATCGGCCTCAACTATCAGGTCGAGTGGCACGAGTATCAGATGGGACACCAGGTCTGTCCGGAAGAAATCAGAGACCTGGAAGCCTGGTTGAACCGTGTTTATCCATGAACCGATCACTCCTCGCGGTGAGCGCGCAATGAGTTCGCCAGACCCTGTTGCTGACCCGGCAACCAGGCAGCTGGAGCTGGCCCCGACACCGTCGGGCTGGCTGGCTGCGGTCCTTGCCGATTTCGACAGCTTTCTGAAAGACCACGCGTCCTGCGAAAAAAAAGCCTCCGGCATGGCCTTGAACATGGCCTCGCACTATCCCGACCGGCCCAGCCTGCTGATGGCGATGGCCGATCTGGCTGTGGAAGAACTCAGCCATTATCGGGAAGTCCTCAAACTGCTTGCCAGCCGCGGCAGCCAACCCGGTCCGGACAGCAAAGACCCCTACATCCGGGCGCTCAACGACCTGATCAGACGCGGCCCCGAGCACTTTCTGCTGGACCGGCTGCTGGTGGCCGCAATCGTCGAACGAAGAGGTTGTGAGCGCTTCGGGCTGATCGCTCAATCGCATCCGGAAGCAGCTGTACAACGTTTCTACCGGGCAATCGCCGCCAGCGAAGATCGCCACTGGCAGCTGTTTGTTGATCTGGCGATAGAACACTGTCCGGGACAGGGCATCGAGGCACGACTCAATGACCTGATCGCCGCGGAAGCGGAACTGATGGCCAGCCAGCCGTTTCGCGCGGCACTGCACTGATCGAGACTCACAACATCCGCACCGCACCAGTCGAGCGGGCAATGACATGCCGGTAAACCCTATGCTGCGCCGCTACCGGGAGCGCTACGCTGAGCCGGGAAGCGCACATCTGGCCACGGGGACCCAAGGCCGGCAGTTCAAACAGGTTCTGGTGATAGTCTGCTTTGCGGAAGCCGACGACTTTCTGGACGCAATGAATATTCCCGGCGGCATGGACACGCTGTCCGTCGTGGTTGTGAATTCACCAGACAACGCCAATGCCGAAGACCGCCGTCGGACCCTGGCGTGTCTGGCTGCTTTGCTCGCCAGACCCGCGCCAAACCGCCTCATCGTTGATCGGGTCAACGATCCGATTCCGCATCGCCAGGGTGTCGGTCTGGCCCGTAAAATTGGCGCGGACATCGCCGTCGAACTGATCGACAGGGATATCGTTCACACCCCATGGATCTATTTCACTGACGCAGACGCCCGCCTGCCTGCCGATTATTTTCAAACGCCACTGCCAGCCGCCGGCACGCTGCTGTTCGGATATCGCCATGAAGCGGGCGACGACGAACTGCAGCGGCGGGCTGACCTGTACGAACTGCACCTGCGCTACTACACCTGGCAACTCCGCAGAAGCGGCTCCAGCTACGGCTTTTCCAGCCTCGGCAGCCTGCTCAGCGTCTCAGCACAGGCCTACGCTGCGGTGCGCGGGGTCCCGAAGCGGAATGCCGCAGAAGACTTCTATCTGCTGAACAAGCTGGCCAAAGTTGCGCCCGTCACCCAGCTGACCCGACCCGTTGTCCGGTTAGCTGCCAGGATCTCGACCCGGGTGCCGTTTGGTACCGGTCCCGCACTGAACACGATGCCAACCGCTTCAGAAGACTATCTGAGCTACGCGCCTGAGGCATTCGACTCCCTGTCCAATACTCTCACCGCACTGACCCGATACGCTGAGTGTGGCGAGCTGGCGCTCACGGACAGCCAGGCGTTCGCCAGCCTGGAAACCCTGGGCTGGAGGCGCTTCGAAGCGCAGTTGCAGCGGATCACAGCACTCCGGCAACGCCGACGCCAGATCCGTGAGTGGTTCGATGGCTTTCGTACCATGCGCTTTGTGCGGCTGGCTGCAGCCGAATATCCGGACCAGCCGCTGCTGGCGACACTGCGCAAATTGCTTTCGGCTGAACCAGGCACACCTGCCGAAACCCTGTTGAGCAGGCTGATCGAGGATGAGAGGTCCGTCACAATCTGGCCAGACGATCACTGAGCGCGATGCGGAGCGCAGCCAGATCAGACTAGAATAGACCCTTCTCGCCCGGCGCTGATAATGAGGGCGGGTACAACCGAGACAAGACAAACACGCACGACACAGAAGGACGCTGTGAGGAATGACGTGACTGACCAAGCTGACCTGTCACAAAACCCGGACCTGGCCTGGGACCTAGACGACTTCACTGATCGCGATCGGGCGATGGATTTCGTCATGCAGTTCGAAAGTACCCTGTGCGTGTACTCGCCGTCGGTGGAGCAGCTGTACACTAACTACAACATGTTCTTCCCAAAGGAATTCGAGCGCAAAATGGTCATCCTTCCGGATCCCAACGCATTCCACGACACGTTTTTCTATATCGCTCCGGAAGCGGTAGTTGCCACCGGACTCTACGTGATCCCCGGTGAATTGATCGAAAAAGACGGTCTGTATCTGGCCAACGTTAAAGAAGACCGGACCCTGGGTGATCGGCAGATACCGTTCATGGTCGGCATGCGCGCGATCATGGCCAACCGCCCTCCTGATGATCCCTTTCTGCCTGTACTCGCAAAAGGTGACCTGCGTGAGTTCGACGACTCCTGGCCGGTGATGCACCTGCACCGGGTGAAACCCAAAGTCCTGGCTGAAATCTCCGAACTGGATCGCAGTTCCCTCGGCAGTGTCATCAGCGAAAAGCTGAATTCACTGTTCGTCAGCCAGCAGTAGCTGGACCTTGTCAGAACCCAGTCAGCCACCAGCAACTCTGCAGAAATTTCTGATCACGCTGCTGCTCGCAGCTCTGGTGGCGCTGTCGTGGTCGGGCACTATGGAGCGCTTCGCCAACACAACTCTGCAGCCGACCTTTGAGCGCGCGCTGCTCACCGCAGCCATTGCCCGGGGTCTGAACGGGGTCATCTCCGTAGCTCAGGGCACCGAAATCGCGATCCAGCCTGTGGGTGTGGGGGTCACGATAAGCGCGGGTCAGATTCTCGACCCGCTAAATGATCTGGTCGAAAGATTCTCCTGGCTTGCGCTCGCAGCCTCTGCGTCGCTGGGCACCCAGATGCTGCTTTCCGAAATATTTGCCGAACCGTTAATGAACATGTTACTCAGTGCAACCGTGGCGCTGTATCTGCTGGTCCTGTGGTGGCCTTCAGCCCTGCCTCGCCTGAACTGGTTACTGCGCGCAGCCGCGCTGCTGGTGTTTGCCAGATTTCTGTTTACGCTGGTCATGATCACTGTGGGTCTGGTCGATCAATGGGTGCTCGAAGAGCGGCAGCAGAACGCAATCAGCGAACTGACCCTGGCGGCACAACAGATCGAAACGCTGGAACAACCTGAAAACACGGTCCGCGATACCGAGCAGTCAATTCTGGAGCGATTCGAATCGGCTCTGGACGGCTCCCGCCAGGCTCTGGACATAGAAACCCGGCTGAATGCGGTCAGCGACAGCGTTGAAGCTTCGATTTCTTACGTGATTGATCTGATCGTGGTGTTTGTCGTCCAGACCCTGATGCTGCCTATCCTCGCCATCTACGCGGCCCTGGCCAGCTTCCGCTGGTTCTGGCGCTGGTCGCTCACTCTGAGCACTAGCGGGAATCCACGGGTCCGCTGACCTAGTTGAACGGCGCCATATTCACTACAATTCCGCGCCCTTGACACTCAAGCAGGCCGTTGTGGCAGAACTTCATAAGGTATTCATCGACGGACAGGCCGGCACCACGGGCCTGGAGATCGCGCAACGACTGAGCAACCGCGACGATGTGCGGGTGCTGGAAATTGACCCGTCACAACGCAAGTCCCCAGACGCCCGCCGTCAGTTGATGACGCAAGCCGATGTCACCGTCCTGTGCCTGCCGGATGATGCGGCCAGACAGGCTGTGGCTCTGGCCGGCGATCACTGTCGAATCCTCGACGCCAGCAGTGCCCACCGGGTCAGCGACGGCTGGAGCTATGGTTGCCCTGAAATGCGCCCGGAACAACGCCAGGCCATTGCCACCGCACAGCGGGTCAGCAATCCCGGGTGTTATCCGCAAGGCTTCATCCTGCTGGTGAAACCGCTGATTGAAGCAGGTCTGCTGGCTCCTGAGAAACCGCTGAGTCTGTTTGGGCTGTCCGGCTACTCGGGCGGTGGGCGTCAGCTGATCGAACAATACCAGGCGTTTTCTGACGTTGAGCGCGACAGCTGGAACACCCGGCCCTACAGCCTGGCTCTGCAGCACAAACACGTCCCGGAAATGCACCAGTACTCCGGGACCCGCTCCAGACCATTGTTTGTACCCAGTGTCGGCAACTTCTATCGAGGCATGCTGATTCAGATCCCGCTGTTCATCAGCGAGCTGCGAGACGGCACGGACATCAAGGCTCTGCATGACACACTGCAGCGGCGTTATCAGACAGAGCGTTTCATCGAGGTGCTGCCGCCGAACAACACACAACTGCTCGACGATGGCTATCTCAACGCGACCGCCACTAACCACAGCAACAACATGCAGCTCATGGCTTTCGGCAGCGACGAACAGGTCGTGCTGATGGCCAGATACGATAATCTGGTAAAAGGCGCCGCGGGTGCAGCGATACAGAATCTGAACCTGATGCTGGGTGTTGAGGAATCAACGGGACTAGTGCAATGACCAAACTGAGTGAGATGAAAGCCGCAGCCATCACGTCGATGGCGCAGGCTCTGGAACGGGAACTGGAGTTGCAGAAAAGCAATCGCCTGTCGTTAGACCTCACCCGCGGTAAACCTGCCGTGGAACAGCTGGATCTCTCTGCGCCAATGGACAGCATCATCAACGGTGACTATCGAGCCTCCGATGGCACCGATACCCGTAATTACGGCCAGCTGCGGGGCATCCCTGAAGCCCGCAGGCTCGGCGCTGAATTGATGGAGGTTGCGGCCGACGACATCATCTGCTGGGGAAATTCCAGCCTGGCATTAATGTACCTGACAGCCGAACTGGCCATTGAGCGAGGGCTGTGGGGTGATTCACGGGCCTGGAAAAATACCCCCGATGCCAAAGTGTTGACCCCTGTTCCGGGTTACGATCGACATTTCACGCTCTCTGATCGCCTCGGACTGGAGATGATCAACATTGACCTGAACAACGAAGGTCCCGATCTTGGCCAGATCGAAGCGGCGGTCAAAAACGATCCCTCGGTAAAAGCCATCTGGTGTGTGCCGAAATTCAGCAACCCGACTGGCTGCAGCTATAGCGACGCCACAGTCGAAGCACTGGCACAGCTGCCAAAACTCGCCGCTGCTGACGACTTTGTGGTGTTATGGGACAACGCCTACGCGGTTCACGATTTTCAGTTTCCCCGCGCGCCGCTAAGAAACCTGCTCGATGCGGCAAGGGCAGCTGGTACCGAAGACCATATGGTGCTGTTTGCCTCCACGTCAAAAATCACCTATGCCAGCGGCGGCCTGGCGTTTGTCGCCGCCAGTCCGGGCGTCCTGAAGGAAATCGAAACGCGGATCGGTGTCGCCAGCGTCGGCCCGGATAAAGTCAATCAGCTTCGTCATGCCCGTTTTCTCGGCGGCAGGCTGGAGCAGCACATGGCATTGCACGCGCAGCTGATGCGACCAAAGTTCGATCTGGTGGAGAAAGTGCTCCAAGATGAGCTCGGCGAGCTGGATATCGCCAACTGGACAACGCCGTCAGGCGGGTACTTTGTGTCGCTGGACACCCGTCCCGGACTCGCCAAAGCCGTTGGCGAGCTGGCTGGGGAGGTAGGACTGGCCATCACGCCACCGGGGGCGACTTTCCCTTACGGCAGGGACCCGGAAGATCGAAATCTTCGGATTGCACCTTCTTTCGCGTCCTTGGAAGATTTAAAAGCAGCCATGCAAATACTTGTGATCTGCGTAAAACTCGCCACACTGCGCGACGAACTTCAACATCGAGGCTGATTTGACTGAAACACCCACACCGACTGAGGACGCTCCGGAAGCGATCACCCTGCTCAAATTCGAGGAATTTGCACTTCCGGAACCCATCCTGCGGGCGATAGTTGACCTGGGTTTCGAGCAATGCACACCGATTCAAAGCGTTTCCCTGCCCAGCAGCCTGGCCGACTATGACGTCACCGGACAGGCTCAGACCGGCACCGGCAAGACCGCGGCGTTTCTTCTGACCATCCTTACCCGGCTATGGGAAGAGCCCGAAGCAGAACGTCTGCCACTCGGCACACCCCGGGCACTGGTGCTTGCACCCACTCGCGAACTCGCTCTGCAGATCGAAAGTGACGCTCAGGAACTCGCCAAATACATGGATATCGGTGTACTCGCCGTAGTCGGTGGCATGGACTTCCAGAAGCAGCTCGATCGCATTGAAGCCAAACCCATCCATCTGCTGGTCGGCACACCGGGCCGACTGCTGGACTTCGTCAATCGTCGCAAGATCAAGCTCGGCAGTGTCGACGTGCTGGTGATCGACGAGGCAGATCGGATGCTCGATATGGGCTTCATTCCCGATGTGCGCCGGATCGTTTATCAGACACCACACAAACGCAAACGCCAGACGCTGTTTTTCTCTGCCACCTTCAACGACGACGTGATGAGGCTGGCCAATTCCTGGACGCTGGCGCCCGAGCACGTCGTGATCACCCCGGAGACCGTCGCCACAGACACTGTTGAACAGAAATTCTGGCTGGTCAGCGCAGACAAAAAAGCCCCGCTGCTGGCCGAATTCCTGGAAAAAGAGAAACCCGGGCGAACGCTGATTTTCACCAACCGCCGCGATCAGTGTCATCAGCTGCAGAAATTTCTCAGCCGCAGAGAGATCCGTACCGAAGTTCTGGCTGGCGACGTTCCGCAGCGAAAACGCCTGTCGACTCTGGCCCACTTCAGGGATGGCTCGGTTCCCTATGTGGTCGCCACAGACGTAGCTGGTCGCGGCATCCATGTGGACGACATTACTCACGTGATCAACTTTGATCTGCCCGAAGATCCGGAAGACTATGTGCATCGAATCGGCAGAACCGGCCGAGCCGGAGCGGAAGGCATCAGTATCTCGTTTGTCTCAGAGGACGATGCCTTTAATCTGCCGGCGATTGAGGAATACTTGGGCACCGCGGTCGTCTGCAAACAACCCGATATCCAGACCAACCCTGCATCGGAAAGTGGCTGAGCGGATCCGGGCTGCCGGCAAGGCCAAGCCTCACGGCACCGGCGTTGAGCTCGCCCAGTATCTGCTTGGACTAGGTCCCGATCTGCCGGTCATCGTCACCACCGGCAGCGCCGACCTGATCAACGCCAAACGGGTGAAGCATTCCGGTATCCGCGCAGTTTTCAGCAAGCCCAATGAATCGGAATTGCTGCTGGCCCGGATACGCAGCCTGTTGCAGGGTGCAGCCTGATGGCAGACCTTACCCGGACTGCGCTGATTCAGCTGTGCGCAACCAGTGACGTCAGCGCGAATCTGCGCTGTGCTGAAAATCTGATCCATCGTGCAGCCGCAGCGGGTGCATCCGTGATTGCGTTACCCGAAGCTTTCGCATTCATTGGACCGGACCCAGAGAAACGCCGCATCCTCGAACCGCTCGACAATCCGCAGGCGCAAACTCCGATACTGGACTGGTGCCGGACAGTGGCCCGCCAGCATCAGATCGACCTGATTGTCGGCGGCTTTCATGAAGCCAGCGAAGATCCAACACGCAGCTACAACACCTGCCTGCATCTAAGCCCGCAAGGCACGCTCGCCGCACGCTATCGGAAAATTCATCTGTTCGATGTTGAACTCGCTGATGGCACCGTGCTGCAGGAGTCTTCAAAAACTCTGCCCGGCGAAACTCTGACCACCACAGAACTGGCATTCGGCACCCTGGGTTTGTCGATCTGCTACGACCTGCGCTTCCCGTATCTGTATCAGCGGCTGGTAGATCTCGGCGCTACGGTTCTGACCGTGCCTTCCGCGTTTACTGCGACCACTGGCGCTGCCCACTGGCATACGCTGCTGCGGGCCAGAGCCATCGAAACCCAGTGCTACGTGCTGGCACCGGCGCAGCACGGCCAGCACAACGATCAGCGCCGTTCTTACGGTCATTCCCTGATCATCGATCCGTGGGGTGAAGTGGTTGCCGAACTTGCAGAGGGTGACGGCTTCGTGATCGCAGATATCGACCCGTCAGTAGTCGTGGAAATACGCAACCAGCTGCCTAGCCTGAGACACCGCCGGGCAATAGAATAGCCGCCCAAGCAATTCCGGCAGCCCCAGCGGTGACACCGCTTCTGAACAATCTATGAGCTACGAAAGAGATAATATTCGCCGGATGCACGCCTATGAGTGGGGCGAGCAGCCAGAGCGCGACGACGTGCTCAAACTCAACACCAACGAAAATCCATTTCCCGCATCTCCGCGAGTTGCTGCTGCACTGGCCAGCATCGACATACAGGATCTGCGTCGTTATCCACAGCCCACAGCCGACCCGTTGCGTGCTCAGCTGGCCCGTTGCCATGGCCTCGACGTCGACAATTTTGTCGTTACCAACGGCGGCGATGAAGCACTTCGGCTGGCTCTGACTACATTTGTCGAACCCCGCAGCCCACTGGGAACACTGGAACCGAGCTACTCGCTGTATCCGGTTCTTGCGGATATTCAGGATGCCGGCAAGCTGCAGATTCCGCTCGGCAATGACTGGGAGATACCCAGAGATTTTGCGCAGACCCTAAACGAAGCCGGCGCCAACCTCGCCTGTATTGTCAATCCACACGCCCCCTCCGGCACCCTGATCGACGTCGATACGATCAGCCAGATTGCCAACGACTTCAACGGTGTATTGCTGGTGGACGAAGCTTACGTCGACTTTGTCGATCCGGCACTGCGCCATGATCTGCTGCGGCTGGTAAACGCGTTCGACAACTTGTTGCTGCTGCGTACTTTCAGCAAAGGCTACGCTCTGGCCGGTCTGCGCCTTGGCTACCTGATCGGGTCGAGCACGTTGATTGCGCCGATCCTCAGCAAGACCCGGGACAGCTACAACATCGATTTCATAAGCCAGCGCCTGGGCGAAGCGGCCATCAGTGATCGCGGCTATGCCGAAGAAACCTGGCGCCAGATTCGCAGCGCCCGTCGCCAGTTGCGCGAAGAACTGATCAGCGCAGGCTTTCGTGTTGCCATTTCCCAGAGCAATTTTCTGCTCGCCGAAGTGCCTCTGGATTTTGCGTTGAACGCGGCTGAAATTTATCAGGGCCTGAAGGCGCAAGGCATTCTGATCCGCTATTTTGATTCGCCGCTGCTGGAAGACAAACTGCGTATCACTGTCGGCACAGCTGCGCAGAACACACGCCTTGTCGAAGCCATCAACAAACTGTTGGGTGCATAGCATGAACGAACCGGAACAGTTTCTGCTCTCACTCGATGACATCGAGGCCCTGCCGGAAGTCGAACACCAGCATCAGTTCAACCCTGACGCGGTGCGCCACACGAAAACCCTGGGCACACTCACCGGCTTGAGCCGTATCGGCATTCATCTGGTACGCCTGACCACAGGGCACGACAGCACTCAGTTTCATTATCATGATTCTGACGAAGAGTTTATCTATGTGCTGTCGGGACGAGGTATTGCAGAGATCGGCGAGGAGCGCTTCGAGGTCGGTGCAGGAGATTTCATGGGCTTCCCTGCCCCGTCACCCGCACACAATCTGCACAATCCCTACCCGGAAGATCTGGTTTATCTGATGGGCGGTGAGCGCAATGCCGCAGACCTGGTCCACTACCCGAAAATCCGCAGAACCATGCTCAAGTCTCACGGCAAACGCAGCTTTGTCGACTGGGACGATCTTAGCGACCTGAGTTAACCTTCCAGCTCTTCCAGTTGCTCGTAGAGCACGGCCAGTTCCTTGCGCCACTGCGTCTGCAGTGCGGGTTTGCGAAACTTCTCTTTGCGGGCCTGGTCTTCGTCGAGTTTGCGTTCCAGTTCGACAATCCGTTCGAGCACACTGTCGGCCGAAGTTCGTCCCGCTGGTGGCGATTCTGCAGGGTGCGTATCCAAATCGTCAGGCGTCTCCACACTGAGCGCTGCGCTGGTCCGGAAAAACTCATCCGCATCCGTCACTTCCAGCAGAACCCCATCGCGAATCCATAGAAAGCGGTTGGCGAGCCGGGTAAGAAAACGCCGATCGTGAGAAGTGATCAGCAAGGTCGCGTTGCTTGCCAGCAGCTGCGTTTCAAGCTGTTCTTTGCCGGCAATGTCGATGTGGTTGGTCGGTTCATCGAGAATCATGAAGTTGGGTCGGTTCAGCGCGTGCACGGCAAACAGCAATCGGGCTCGCTCTCCCCCGCTCATCTGCACCACCCGTTTGCCGTGATCACCATGAGCAAATCCAGCCCGAATCAGCCGGGTACGAACATACTGTTCACTCGCGTCCACGCGTTTGCAGGCAAACGCCAGCAGCGCTTCGTTACCGGCCACTTGGTCCAGTTCCTGATCGTAGTAGCCAACCGAACTCTGCGGACTGAAACGGATCTGAGGATGAGCTTGAGGGTCCTGATAGGCGGTCATGACTGAGCGGATCAGGGTGCTTTTGCCTGTGCCGTTGGCACCCAGCAGCGCAAACCGATCGCCAGGCCGAACGATTAGCTCATCAATCTGATAAAGCCTGCGCCCGGGCACCTGCACCGTATAGTCCTCGATCACCAGCGCCTGTTTAGCGCGGGTTTCACCAAGCTGCATTTCCAGCTCCAAAGGCGAGCCGTCGCTGACAAAAGTTCGCTCTTCTTCAAGTCGTTCCACCCGCCGCTCCATCGACTTGGCGCGACGGGCAAACTTCTCGTTGTCATAAACCCTGCCCCAGTTCGCCAGACGCTCGGCACTCGTTCGCAGCGCGGCGATTTTGCGCTCTTGGGCAGCGCGGGTTTTTGCGTGCGCTTCATCCATCTCTGTGAGCGCCTGCATCGCCGAGGTGTAACTCATCGCGAACCGATAGCCACGACCATCACGCAGTACGAACGTGGAATTGGTCACTGCATCCAGAAACTCACGATCATGGGAGACCAGCACCAGACCACCCGGAAATCTGCCCAGCAGGCTCTCAAAGGTAAGAAGCGTCGCCAGATCCAGGTGATTGGTCGGCTCATCGAGCAATAGCAGCTCGGGTTCGACCACCAGCGCACGAGCGAGCATCAGACGATTCTGCTGGCCACCGGAAAACTCTCCCGCCGGCCTGTCCATGACCGATACATCAAAACCCAGTTCAGACAGCACCGCGTCAGCACGCCAGCTTTCATCAGCCGGGACATTTTCTGCCACCGCCTCGCGCAGACTGGCAGCGAGCAGTCGTTCAGGCAGAAACTGTTCGACTCTCGACAGCCTCAGGCCACGTTTGCGCAGCAGATCACCCCGCTCCGGCTCAAGCTCATCCGCAAGGAGATTCAGCAGCGTGGTTTTACCTGCGCCGTTGTGACCGACGATGCCGATCCGATCGCCGGTACTGACCGCGAGCTCAAGCTCGGTGAATAGTTCGGTCGTGCCTCGGGAGATTCCGAGCGCTCTGGCTTGCAGCAACATGGTCATGGGCGCAACCTTAACTCAACAATCCCAGAGGCGATAACACCGGTATGGCCAACAAACGAACGCTCGGGGCTCTACTGTTTCCAGGATTTGAGTTGCTGGATATTTTCGGGCCGTTGGAAATGTTCGGCGTGCTGAATGACCACTTCGAGGTGGTAACCATCGCCGAATCTGCAGGACCTATTGCCAGCGCACAGGGCCCACGCTGCGCGATAGACCGAAACTTCGACGACGTCGGGCAGATCGATATTCTGCTTGTCCCCGGAGGACGCGGTACCAGAGTCGAAGCCGGCAATACCTCGATGCTGAATTTTCTGCAGCGCGTCTATCCACAGCTGGAATACCTGGCATCCATCTGCACAGGCTCCGGAGTCCTGGCCGCAGCCGGGTTGCTTGACGGCAGAAGAGCCACCAGCAACAAGATGAGTTTTGCCTGGGCCAGCAGTCAGGGTGCAAACACCGACTGGGTCCCGGAAGCTCGCTGGATTGAAGACGGCAACGTCTGGACATCTGGCGGCGTCGCTGCGGGTATCGATATGTCGCTGGCGCTGATTGCTGAGCTGATCGGCGAAGCAACTGCGGTCAAGGTCGCCGAATACACGGAATACGAGTGGCATCGTGATGCCAGCTGGGATCCATTCGCGAAACTTGCCGGGCTGGTTTGAGTCCGGCTAGAGACTGTCGATGCTGACCAGGCACACCAGCCACAAACAGCGCTTGAGAGAAGCCACCCAGGCTTGGAAAGCTGGCCTGCAGTTCATAACTGCCTAAACCAACCGGGTCCGACGGCAACGAGAAATTCGCCAGCGGTGCACGCGCAGTCAGCCTGAATGGGTCCGCAGGTCGCGGGCTGCTAACGGTGCCACCACCAACCATGCCGGATCCGGAGGCACTATCACCACCACCCCCAAAGGCTAATTGAAAACCCTCTAGACTGTATTGCCGTGACCGTGGTCACGCGGTTCGCGTTAACATGGGTTTCAGCAAGCCGGTTGCTCGATATGGATCGGCGTTATGACATCGAAAAAGAGGGGAAACTTCATGGCACAACTACCTGCAGTCAGCCTGGCCGCCGTACCGGGACGTCGTCGCAAAATCCTGGAAATGGCGCAGGAAATCGAACGCCGCGGGTTTCCCGGCATCTTCTGCCCGAGCCTGTCCGACAACCTGGGCTTGTGCCAGGCCATTGCAATGGTCACGGAACGCGTCGAGATCGGCACCAGCATCACTCCGATCTATACCCGCAACGTCAATGACTTCGCCCAGTCCGTTGGTTTTATCCACGAAATTTCCAACGGCCGTTTCAAATTTGGTATCGGCGTCAGCCATGAGCCGGCAATGAGCCGCATGGGCGTAACCCAGGGTAAGCCGCTGGCCGATATGCGCCAGTTTGTCGAAAATCTGAAGGCAGTGCCCCGGGCCGGCGACATGCCACCCATTGTGCTTGCCACCCTGCGCGATCGCATGATCCGACTGTCAGAAGAAATAGGCGACGGCATGGTCTTCGCCAATGGTGCGCGCTCTCACATGGGCCACTCACTTGGCCAGCTGAGCGATGCCGCCCGTACTGGCGACTTTTTCATCGGCAACATGATCCCTACCTGTGTCAGCGACGATGAGGCTGCGGGCATGGCCGTGAACCGGCGCACCCTGACCGGCTACGCGGCTCTGCCTAACTACCGCAACTACTGGAAAGAAGCCGGCTACGAAGAAGAGATGACCGCGGTCGAAGCCGCGCTGGCCAACAAAGACATGGCCGGTGTTACTGCAGCGCTGTCGGATCGCTGGCTGGCGGATACAACGCTGTTCGGCAGTGCTGACAAGGTGCGGGAGGGCATCGAAGCCTGGTTCGACGCGGGAATCAAAACTCCAATCATCGTGCCGTCGTCGGCAGTCGGTAATCAGATGGCAGCGCTGCAGGAGTTTTTCGATTTGTGGGATTAGCCTGTAACTAACCACGGTTCTGGTAGAAAATTCCGCCAGAACCGTGAATTCGAGACTATTTTTTCATCTTAGACCCAAACTGCCTCAAATTAAGAGAGAAAGCCCCGCGATATTCGATCTATTCTGAAAGGGTCAGCAATCGAATCCGGAGCCAGCAATGATCGACGCACCAGCTAAGACCCTGGACAGACTGTTCGCCGAACATCCGCGCGAAATTGGTGAAACCTATTCAGAACACGCAAGCCATGCCGGCTACATCGGCACACGCATGCTGCTCGCGGGTCTGGCCTGTCTGGTGCACGCTGTTGTGCCGGGTCTGTTCATCCGCACTGCCAGCAACACGGTCGACGGCATCATCGAGCTGATGGCAAAACGCACCGCTCACTCGCCGGATTCGTCCGCTGCCGTCCCTGCTGTAATGCTGGAAAATCCTTCGAACTGATCCTGGCGATTGCCGTCGGTTTCCACAAATTTGAGGTTAGTCGCCTGAGGGCTCTCTTTAACCGCCGCGCTCTTTTCAGCCGCCGGGCTCGCAGATGGCGATCAACCCCGGCCCTACCTCATAAGCTTCGAACCAGCCGCTGCCGTCATCCAGACGCTGAAAAGCACCCCATTCGGGTCTGGGCAGCGAATCCCAACAGTTTGCAGTTTCTGCACCGCGACCTTCGATGCGATCCGGGTCGTCTGACTCATACTCCGGTGCGGGTTCACTGGCAGATGCCGGCGGAGCGTTGGCCGGCTCGTCAGTTGCGGCGCCGGGACTTCACTCACAGCCAGACAGCCCCCGGACCACCATCAATCCAAACACAATCGACAAACGGCGTGTCCTCATCCAAACCATCGAAAGCCCTGTCGTGTCTTACCTCAAATTTTTACCTTACTTCAAGATGGGCGCTGCTGGTGTAGAATCCCTGGCGGGGGTAAGAAAAGTGAATGTGAATGTCTCGAGACGCCGATTCATCAAAGGTGTCATAACTTCAAGCGCGGCTGCGGCAACCAGTTCGGCCTGGTACTCGGCCAGCGCAAAGCAGCGCCCAGGCGGCGTTGTAGAGCGGCTCATCACTCTCAACGTCAACGGCCGCAAACGTCCCGTCGATGTACTGCCCCAGGAAACCCTGGCCTACACGCTGCGCTACAAACTCGGTCTCACCGGCACCAAGCTAGGCTGTAATCGCGGCGAGTGTGGCGCCTGTACCGTAGTTGTCGATGACGTCAGCCATTACAGCTGCTCGATGCTGACCCACAGCGTTCGCGGCCGGGCCGTGGCGACAGTCGAGGGTCTCCAGGATCCCTCCGGCGCACTGCATCCGGTTCAGCAGGCGTTTATCGATGAACTCGCGCCGCAGTGTGGTTACTGCACCCCGGGGCAACTGATGGCCACGGTGGCACTGCTGAAAGACAACCCTAAACCGACCCGGGAAGAAGCCCGTCAGGCACTGTCCGGTAATCTGTGCCGGTGTGGCGCCTACGATCACTATCTGAACGCGGTAATGCGCGCATCAGGCCAGGCAACTGAGGTGGAGCAGAACGCATGAGCAACGAATACCTGCACATCGGCAAAAACTTTGTACCACCCGACATTTACGGCAAGGTCACCGGCAAAGCCCGGTATGCGGAGGACTACAGCGTCGATGGGATGGTCTATGCACGCCTGTTCACCAGCCCGATGCCACATGCCCGGGTCAGGAATATAGATGCCAGCGCCGCGCTGGCCATGGACGGTGTGCTGGGCATTCTCACCGCGGACGATGTCCCGGCGGTAGAAGCACCCAATGCCGCAATTCTCACCAACGAACCGGTCTATGTCGGCGATCCGATCCTGGCTGTCGCCGCAGTGGATGAAAAAACGGCTGAAAACGCGCTGAAGAAAATCAAAGTCGACTTAGAACCGCTGCCCTTTGTCGTTGACCCGCTCGCCAGCCTGAAGCCCAATGGTCCAAGTGCGCGCACCGAAGGCAACGTCTACCCGTCTGAGATGCAGAACCTGCAGTGGTCTGCAGAGGATCTGAACCGATTTCAGCAAGGTGAAGAACCCACCGGCGCTGCACCCACCGAATGGAGCTACGGCGATCTCGAAGCCGGCTTTGATAACGCCGCCGTAGTCATTGAAGAATCGTTTGTCACCACCGGCTACGCGCACATGTCCATGGAGCCCAGATCGGTGCTCAGCTACTGGCGCGGCAACAAGTGTTATGTACATGGCTCCACTCAGAGCCAGAGTTTTGTGGTGCCGTTTCTCGCCGGCATGCTGGGTATTGAGCAGGGCGATCTGGTCTACATATCGGAATACTGTGGCGGCGGTTTCGGTTCAAAAATCTCTGCCTACCCTGTCCTCGGTCTGCCCGGCTACTTTGCCAAAAAACTCAACCGCCCGGTGATGTTAAGAATCACCCGGGAAGAGGAGTACTACATCGGTTCTGCCAGGGTGGGTTTCCAGGGCTGGATGAAAGCCGGCTTTGCCGAGGACGGCCGGGTGACTGCCGTAGACCTGTATATCGTCCAGGACCTTGGCCCAAGACGCACCGGTGGTGATGCTTCTTCTGCCGGCGGTGCCATATCCATTCTCTATCAGCCACAGGCCATGCGCCTGCGCGATGTCCCCGTGTTCACCAACACCACACCGCGTGGTGCTCAGCGTGGGCCCGGTCAGAACCAGATCGCCGCGATCTTCGAGCCGATGCTGGACAAAGCGGCCCGAGAGCTGAACCTGGACCGCCTGGCCATTCGTCGAATCAACGCACCGGATTCCAGCGCCACCCTGAATGCCGACCAGGGACCGGTCACCAGCGCCTATATGGATGATGCACTGGCGCTCGGCGGTGAACTGTTCAAATGGTCCGAACGCGTACAGCGCAGTGGCCAGCGCCGCGGCAGCAAAGTCACCGGGGTAGCGGTCGGTCAGGGCTACCACTCAGCCGGCGCCAGCGGTTTTGACGGTCTGGTACGCATCACTCCGGACGGCAAACTCCACCTGCACAGTGGCGTAGGTAACCTCGGCACCTATTCATATGCCTCCACCACCAGGGCTGCAGCCGAACTGCTCAAATGCAGCTGGGACAACTGCGTGGTCCACCACGGCAATTCCAGTCTGCATCTGCCCTGGAGCAGCTACCAGGCTGGCAGCAACACCATGTTTACCCACACCCGGGCCAACCATGTTGCAGCAATGGATCTGCTGACCAAAATGAAAGACATCGCAGCTCAAACTCTGGGCGGCGACGCAGCCGACTACGACATTGCGGATGAACGGGTATTCAAGGCCAGCGACAACACTCGCAGCATGAGCTATGCGGAAGTCGCAGCAAAAGCCATTGAACTCGGTGGCGCCTATAGCGGTGAAAGCTATCCGGAAGACATCCACGAAGTCACTCAACGCGCGGTGACCGGTATCGCCGGAAGCGGCCTGGTCGGCGTAGCCAAGGACAAACTGCCCAAACGCGGAACCGCACCCGGTCTGGCGGTAGCCTTCTGTGAAATCGAACTCGACCTGGAAACCGGTAAACACCAGATCATCGACTATCTGGCGGTTGGCGAGTGCGGCACCATCGTCCACCCGCAGGGGCTGGCTGGACAGCTGCGCGGCGGTGCGGTCTGGGGCTTCGGTATGGCTTCCCTGGAGCGTCATGTCTACGACCCGCAGAACGGACTCCCGGCCAACGTCGGTTACTACCAGACCAAACCCCCGACTTATCTCGATGTACCCAGTCACATGGGCTGGGCTGCCGTCGACAAAGCCGATCCTGACTCACCCGTCGGGGCTCGCGGCATCGGCGAACCGGCCATGGGCTGCGCAACCGCAGCGGTGATGTGCGCACTCAGCGAAGCGCTGGACGGTCACCTGTTCAATCGCACTCCGGTGACACCGGACATGATCATCAATCACATTTCTGACGGTCCCCAGGCAGCCAGCCTGATGGCCATCAATACTTTTTAAGGGGCGATCATGGCTGCACACGACGTCATGCCGGATATCGAGCTGTTTCAGCCGATTACCGTGGAAGATGCTTCCGCCATTGCTGCCCGCCTCGATGGCGCCGGCTGGATCCTGGCAGGCGGCCAGGATACCTACGGCTGGTTGAAAGACCGCGCCAAACATCCGGGAGCGATGATTGATCTGGCTGCTATCGAAGGCATCAACGGGATCAACGCAACTGCTTCAGGCATCAGCATTGGCGCGATGACCACGCTACGCGATGTGATGCGCGATCCACTGATTGCTGAGAAATTTCCGATTCTCACCCAGGCTGCCGGTCGTGTGGCGAGCCCACAGATCCGCAACCAGGGCACGCTGGGTGGCAATGTCGCTCAGGACACTCGCTGCTGGTACTACCGCCGTGGATTATCCTGTTATCGCGCCGGCGGCAATATCTGTTATGCCGACAGCCCCGAGGGTATGAACCGGGAACACGCGCTTTTTGGTGCCAGCCGCTGTGTGGCGGTCAGCCCGTCGGATACTGCGACCGCACTGGTCGCTGTGGATGCAACCATGGTCATCCACCGCGAAGGGCGCGAAAAGCGCGTGCCAGCAGAGCAGTTTTTCATCGGACCGGCGATCAACATTACCCATATGACAGTACTGCGCCCTGGCGACATTCTGACCCACGTCGAGATCCCGAACACCTGGGCCAACACGGAATCCTATTTTGAAAAAGTTGCCGATCGCGATGTCTGGGACTTCGCGCTGGTCAGCATCGCGGCAGTGATGAAAACCAGCGGTGGCGTGATTGACGACGCTCGCATCGTCTGCGGTGCGGTGGAATGTGTACCCAGACGGCTGCGCTCAGTAGAACAGGCTCTCAGGGGCAAACCCCGCAACGAACAGACTGCTGACGCCGTGGCAGGCCTGGCCAGCGGCGGCGCCCGCACCCTCAACCATAACCAATTCAAAGTGCCGCTGATGGAAAATCTGGTGCGACGCGCGCTGCGAACCTGAAGCCGGACCAAGGATCAAAACTGTGGAAATTGTTACGGTAAGAGAAGACGTCTGGGGTCGCGAAGTGCTGCTGGGAGTTTCCTGGGACTGGCTGTGGGTTATCCTGGCGCTGACCTTCGCCGCCATTGTCGTGCACCTGCTGATCATGGCGGTGCTGCGCAAACAACCCCGCCCTTCGGCGGCAGGCAAACGCCTGACCCGTCACGACAACTTCGATAGGAGTTTCCACTGGATCATGGCAATCAGCACCCTGGTGCTGCTGTTCACCGGGGTACTGCCGATCATCGGCTACGATTTCAACTGGCTGACCATTCACTGGATTGCCGGGCTGGTTCTGACCGGCGCGGTGCTGCTTCACGTCATCAGAGCGGTGTTCTTCCAGGACTTTGGCTCCATGGTCGTTGCTCCCAAGGATCTCAAAGAACCTTTCGAGAAAGGCCGCAAACCTGGCAAGTACTCGCTGGCACAGAAGGGCATGCACCATGCGATGACCCTGCTGGTCCTGGTGGTCATCGGCACCGGCCTGGTGCTGTTTCTGCAGATTGATACGCCCTGGTGGGATCGGCCTAACTCGCTGGCAGAATCCACCCTGGGCTGGATGTTTGTCCTGCACGGTGTTTCGACTCTGGGGCTGGTCGGACTGACGGCCCTGCATGTCTACTTCGCGCTGCGACCGGAAAAACGCTTCTACACCCGCTCGATGATCAGCGGCTGGATCTCCGAAGATGAATTCAGCGCTAATCATGATCCCGCGCGCTGGATGCCGGACGAGACCGCACGATCTTGAGCCAGCTCGATGCCAACATCGAAGTGGTCGAAACCGCCTACGAATTCCTGCTGGCTTATGCCGCACAGGGCCGGGAGGATGACAATGTCGGGCCGGGTCAGAAAGCCCGGGATATTCTCACCCAACTCGACGAAGCGCTGAATGGCATCGGTGATCAGCTGGACTCATCACACGCGTTCCACGATGTGGTTAAAGACGATGTCGGCAAGACCCGCAAAGCGCTGGCGCTGATTGCTGCTCAACCACGTATCAGCAGCGAACTGATCGACAACCTGAATGCGTCAATGCATCTGCGCGCAGTGCTCACAGATCTGTTTTTAATCAGCGAAGCCAACCGCATCTCCGCCAGCCCGTGAAAATCTGGCTGATCCGTCACGCCAAGTCTTCCTGGTCGAATCCCAGTCAGAGCGATTTCGACCGGCCACTGAACAGTCGTGGCAAGCGGGATGGTCCGCACATGGCGCGCTGGCTGGCAGAACAGGATGATCCCGCCACCTGGATCTGGAGCAGCGATGCAGCCCGCGCACTGGCACCCGCGGAGTTTGTACGAGAGGGATTTTCTGCTGGATCAGACCAGCCGGTGACTGCACACGAGCTGTATCTGGCCAGCCCCGAACTGATGATCGATGTGCTGAAGCGGACGCCGGCTGAGATCGACAGCGTCGCCGTTGTTGCTCACAACCCGGGCACCACCTATCTACTGAATCTCTTAACGGGAAGCAACGTCACAGACAATGTGCCCACCTTCGGTGTTGCACGCCTGCAGTATTCCGGCAGCTGGCTCGAACTAGGCCCCGGCGCCTGCAGCCTGGACCTGTTCACCGCACCAAAACTCATCAACACCGAATGAGTTTCGGTCCGCGTTCGTCAACGGACAGATAAAAAATACATCCCGCCAATCATTCCGCTGCATGGCGCTCACAAGGGTCTGGGTGATTCACGGAAACTGAGTTACGCTCACACTTTACCCTGACAGATATGTGACCTGCATGGTTGACCTCGCCAAACCGGCCATCGACATCGGCCTGTACACCAACAGCCGCGAAGCACAGCTGGATTTCTGGCAACAGCAGGCCGGAGTCAGCTTCAGCGAACTGCTCAGAGTCGGTGGCGGCGTCCATCAGCTGCGCCATGCCATCGGCGACAGCATATTGAAGATCAACGATTGTCGGGACACTCTGAGCGCGGCTCCTCCGAGCGGTATCCGGCTTTTAAGCATCGCCAGCGATGTTGCTGCCGTGACCGAGCTGATCGACCCGGATGGTAATCGGGTCAATCTGGTGCCACGCGGTCAAGATGGTATTGAACAGATACGCATCACAATGCACGTCAGCAATCTCGCTACCCATCGAGCTTTCTGGGGTGAGGTCTTGGAACTGCCGGAGCTGGGTGAGAACTGTTTCCAAGTTGGCGCTTCGCAGCTTGAGTTAATCGACAGCGAGGTAGCCCTAGACCCGGTGCAGCGAGCGCTCGGTTACCGCTATCTAACCATCCAGGTCTTTGACGTCAAAACCACCCACGCGAACATCCTAAAGCGAGGTGGCAGGGAAGGCAGCGCACCAGTGAAACTCGGTGATGTTGCGCATATTTCATTCGTGCGTGACCCGGATGGAAACTGGCTGGAGATCTCGCAGCGCAAGTCCATTACCGGTTCACTGGACTAGCGCGAGCAGAGTCGGTATACCTACCCGAAACCACCCCTAGTTCTGGAGATACGATTCATGGGATTCCTGTCATTCATAGTATTGCTTGGTATTGCTTATCTGCTGTGGCGGGTAACCGATCAGCTGCCCGATCTGATTTTCCGTTTGAGTGAAATCCAGAGGGATATCGCTGAGCTTCGTCGCCGTACCAGCAGCGAAGGTGACAGCCCTGCAGCACCCGCTCAAGCCGCCCCAGCCGCTCAAGCCGACAGCAGCACCGACGAGACTGCCTGACCGGGCCATGTCGGGTCGCTCGCCTGATTGGCGCATCTGGCTGGGCCTGAGTGTGACAACTGCCTGGCTTATCCTGGGCAGTATCTATATTTCCAGCAACATCGGCTGGTTGAATCTGGATCGTATTCCCGCTGACGAACTGGGCAACTTCCTGGAAGGTGCTTTTGCACCCCTGGCATTTCTCTGGCTGGTCATCGGCTACTTTCTTCAGCAGAAAGAGCTGCAGCAGAACACCGAAGCACTGCGCCAGCAATCGGAACAGATGGCAGAGTCAGTACAGCACGCCCGTCAGGACACCTTTCTGCAGGTGGTGCGCAATGTGCGCTACCAGCTGGGTACCATCAGCGGCTTCCTGTATATCTCCAGCCAGAGCATCAACGCTGATGGCACAGTCACCGCGGAGGAGCAGAGCCGTCTGTTTGCGGAACAATCCGCCGCAGATCCAGAAGTTTTTTCCCGGAGGCTGCTTGAACTGAACATTCAGCTTGACGACGAACAGCGCTATCAATTGTTCTACGGCACCGAGATTCGCGCCAGACACAGCAACAATTTCATCTTCACCTTCGAACGGCTGATGCGTCGGGCGGAGCAGGTCGACACCGACAACATGATCAAAGACGCCCTGCTCTCCAACGGCCATGGCATGCTCTATCGCAATGCCAAGCGACATCAGGCCAATGCCCCGGAAGACCTCGCTGATCACCGTCTGACAGGTGCCTATTTAAATGTCAGCTGACAAATCACCTTACCGACTACCAGGAGTTAACCGATGGCCAGATCCATCTGCAGATTGAACATTGCCGCAGCCACGCTCGGTTTAGCGATGCTGTTGTCGACGCCCATTCACGCTGCAGACGCCGATCCGTTTGCCGGGGTAGAAGTGTCGGCAGCAAAGGTCGCTGGCAGCGTTTACATGTTGACGGGTTCAGGTGGCAACATCGGTCTTTCCGTTGGCACAGACGGCACTCTTATGGTCGATGATCAGTACGCGCCACTGTCGCAGCGGATACAGGCAGCGATCGCCAGCGTCGGCGGTGACGAACCCAAGATCATCCTCAACACCCACTATCACGGCGATCACACGGGCGGCAATCCACAGTTTGGCACCAGCGGTACCATCATTGCCCACGAAAACGTCCGGGTCAGACTGCTCGATGAAGAAGACTTCGCACGCGCCGGACTGCCGGTGGTGACCTTCGAAGACAAGCTGCGCATCTATTTCAATGACGATGAGCTGGACGTATTGCACCTGCCCACAGGGCACACTGACTCAGACGCCATTGTCTGGTTCAAAAACGCCAATGTGCTGCACCTGGGCGATCATTTCTTTAACGGCATGTTCCCGTATATCGACCTGGAAGGCGGCGGCAGCCTGCAGGGCTTCATTAAAAACCTGAAAACCATCATAGCGATGGCACCCGAAGACGTCCGGATCATCCCTGGCCACGGTAAGCTCGGTACTATTCTGGAGCTGGCTGAAAATGTCGAAATGCTTGAGTCAACCTACTCTGCGGTCGAAGTTGCACTCGCGGCTGGTAAAACCGAACAGGAAATTCTCGACGCCGGCGTCGACGATCGCTGGAAGTCTTACGCCTGGCAATTCATTACCCAAGAGCGCTGGCTGAAAACACTGATCACTGAAGCCACCGGCGGCATCGCTCAGGCTCGGCGTTGACCAGCGGCGTTCAGTCAGACGACCCGATGGTGCGCCTTTTGGCAGATCGCACCCGGGCACGGGCAGAAAAGGACCCCTGCGCTAACCTGTGCACTCTGGCCAACATCGACACACAGGGAGCGCCGCAGGCGCGAACCCTGGTGCTGCGCGAGCTCGATGATCAGCTGGCTGTGTTCATCAACACCACCAGCCCGAAATGGCAATCGCTGCTGGCAGGTCCGGTAAGTGTCGTGGTCTGGCTGCCTTCTATCCAGCTGCAATACCGGCTGAGTTGCCAGACCGCGGCAATACCTCAGCACACTGTTCATGACAGCTGGCATATGCGGCCGGAACCCCCCAAGCGTATGGACTGGTTCTACTCCGAAGTTGCACCACAGAGCTCCGCTATCGGCGACAGACAGCGGCTGCTCGGCGCCCTGGAAGAACTGCAGCTACCACAGCCACTGACTCCGCCTGCGTCAGCTCATGGCCTGTTCCTGGAACCGGAATCGATTGAACGCCTGCATCTGGGCGAAGACAACGGCATTCACGACCGCCAGCTTTACCGCCTCACCACCACCGGATGGTCAGTCACCACACTGGTGCCCTAGCACGCTCGTGCCTGGCAGGATGGGCGCCGCACACAGCGCTTCAGACATCCGCAGTCACGATGCCCACCAGGTTGGCAAAGCAGGTGCGTTTGGCAACGTCGATAAAACCATCAATGAAGGGTGCATCACGCTGGTCAGCTCGCACAGCCGCATACAGAGTTGGCCAGATGCCCTCTTCACCCAGTGATTTCACTACCACAAAGTCCCGCTGCCGGTACTCGTGCAGTGCCCAGTTAGGCAGACAACATACCCCTCGTGCGCTGGCGACCAGTTGGATCATCATTGTGGTCAGCTCTGCGGTTCTTACCCGTAGTGGTTCGACGCCAGCCGGCTCTAGGAAGGCGGTAAAAATGTCCAGCCGACTACGGTCTACGGGATAGGTAATGAGTACCTCGCCAGCCAGATCAGCCGGTTCGATCCAGGGTTTCGATGCAAGTTCGTGATCTGTGGCCAGAGCCAGCTGAGCTTCATAGCTGAACAGAGGAACATAGCTCAAGCCAAGATCAGCCACCGGGTCTGCGGTGACGACCAGATCGAGATCTCCGCGGGCCAGCGCCGGCAGCGGCTCAAAGTGAAACCCACTGGCGATATCTAACTCAACGTCTGACCAGTGTTCACGATACTCGTTGATCGCAGGCAACAGCCATTCGAAGCAGCTGTGGCACTCGATGGCCATATAGATCCGCCCCGATTCACCACCGGCCAGGCGCGCAAGATCCAGTTCGGCACCATGAACCTGGGGCAGAACTTCATCAGCCAGTTTCAGCAGCCGCTTACCTGCCGTGGTAAATCGAACAGGTCGGGTTTTGCGGATGAACAGACTAGCGCCAAGACGGGTTTCCAGGTCTTTCAACTGATGGGAGAGTGCTGATTGGGTCAGAAAAACCCGTTCTGCTGCCTCAACCAGACTGCCCGTGTCACGCAGCGCAACCAGGGTCCGTAAGTGGCGGAGTTCAATGTAGGACATAGATCATAATCCAATTGTGGACGCACGCGAATTTCGCAATCCAGCCGTCCGTGTTACATGAATTCCAGTCATCCAAAGCGTTGCTGTCTTGCGATCTATTCATCCATTATAAAGAAGTAATCGACGACAATCAGGACAGTTGGGCCTGAACCCAACGAATTGAGCAGTAGAACACGAAGCAATAAAAACGGCTCAATTAGACTGCCCCGGCACTGTAGGAATCTCTATGTTCAACGCCAATCGCATCGTCATTGACGCTTTCGTTGCCGACGCTCTACAACGCTATCACGCGGCCTTTCCGAGTCCGGAGCCGGGTTATGAAGCGGTGATTGAGCAGGCTGCACGTACTGCGCTGGAAACCCTGCTGCAGTGTGATTGTCCTTACCACGATGTTCAGCACACACTGCTGGTTGCTGATGCCGGCCAGACCATTCTTCACGGGCGTTTGATTTCCCAAGGCGATGTCACTCAGCTGGACTGGATACACGCCCTGGTCGCAATGCTCTTTCACGACATTGGTTACGTTCGCGGGCTGCTCAGGGATGACGGTGACGACAGCTATATCGCTGACGCAGCAGGTAATCGGATCACGCTGGCGATCGGTTCCACTGATGCTTCGTTAATGCCTTATCACGTTGCCAGGGGCTGCCTGTTCGTCCAGGAGCGATTTTCTCACCACCCGATTCTCGATGTCGACGTCATTGCGTTACATATCGACATGACCCGGTTCCCGGTACCTTCAGACAGCCACTTTCAGAAGGTGGATACTTTTTCCGGGCTGGTTCGTGCCGCCGATCTGATCGGGCAGATGGGTGATCCGGCCTACGATCGCAAGCTGGCCAAACTCTTCACCGAATTTGTCGAAACTGGAGAAGCCGAGCGGCTCGGTTACCACAACGCTCTCGAACTGAAAGTCGGGTTCCCGGAATTCTTCTACGACCAGGTGTATCCGTATATCACCGAAGGATTGCGCTTTCTGCGTCGAACCGACGAGGGCCAGCAGTGGATCACCAGTCTGTTTCATCGGGTCCAGTCACACCAGAACACGCCGGCCGCGCTTGCTGCTGTTGAAAACGCCCCGAATCGCCCTCAGATCGCGGTCAGCAATCAGTAGTCATCCTTCTGACGAGTCAGTAGAATCCCGGGTCTTTTGCCGGTAACACCATGTCCGAACTGGCGCTTACCCCAGCCAGCCAGAAACAGACCAGCCTGCGCATTGCGCTGCTTGGCTATCGCAGCAATCCTTTCTCGGGCGGACAGGGCGTTTATCTGAAATATCTCTCCCGTGCGCTGCGTACGTCTGGTCACCAGGTTGATGTGATCTCCGGAGAACCCTATCCGCAGCTCGATCCCGGCATCAAACTGATCAAGCTCCCCGGCCTCAATCTGTTTGCGGCCGATAATCATCTGACCGCCCTGCGTCCGAAACATCTACTTTCCTGGACCGACACCTTCGAATGGCTGTCGATGGCCACCGGCGGATTCCCTGAACCTTATACCTATGGCCGCAGGGTGGCCGCATACCTGCGCCAGAATCGCGACCGTTACGATCTGGTTCACGACAATCAATGCCTGAGCTGGGGTACCGCGAGCATCCAGCAGCAGCTGCCCCTTCTGACCACCATTCATCACCCGATCACCTGGGATCGCCAGATCGCGCTAGCCCACGCCGAAGACTGGAAACATCAACTGCTGATCCGTCGCTGGCATCACTTCCTGACTATGCAGGGTAAGGTTGCCCGACGCCTGGAACACATAGTGACCGTCAGTGAACGTTCCCGGCAGGACATCTGCCGCGCATTTGCCATTGATCCCAACAGAATTCACGTCATTTACAACGGCATCGACACCGAAGTCTTTTATCCGGAACCCAGCATCGCTCGAAATCCCTGGCAGCTGATTACTACTGCCAGTGCAGATCAGCCCCTCAAGGGTACACAGCATCTGATCCCTGCGTTTGCGCAACTGTGTCAGAGACATCCCCGTTTAACCCTGGTTTTCATCGGCAAACCCAAACCCGGCGGCCCAACTGAGCAGCTTATTGACGCACACGGGGTTGCTGAGAAGATCCGCTTCGTTCACGGCATCAGCGACGACGAGATCCGGCATCTCTACGCCAGTTCCGCGATTGCAGTTGTGCCTTCAGAATACGAAGGCTTTGGTTTTCCAGCCGGAGAAGCCATGGCCTGCGGTCTGCCTGTTGTCAGCACAGACGGAGGCGCGCTGCCGGAAGTCGTCGGCGAGGCTGCAAGCGTCGTACCGGTTGGCAATCCGTCCGCACTGGCTGGTGCCATTGAAGAACTGCTGAATAATCCAGCGTTGCGTGAAAACCTTGCCCGCGCCGGCGCAAAACGCATTCGGACCCACTTCACCTGGCAACAGGCAGCGCAGCAGATGGGCGAACTCTACCAGCAGATCATCAACGGTGATCGCTCATGAGTCTGGAAACGATCAATTTTTCGAAACTGAATCTGCGTCCCGGAGACCGGGTGCTGGACCTAGGTTGCGGCGAGGGCCGTCACGCGATCACCGCTTATCTGGAGGGAGCAGTTCATATCGTCGGCCTGGATCTTTCCAGCAACGATCTGAATACCGCCAAGGAGCGATTTAGAGATTTTGCCGTCGACGATGAGAATCGCAGCGTTGCATTTCTGAGAGCCAGCGGCCTGCAGCTGCCATTTGCTGACGCCAGCTTCGACAAGGTTATCTGTGCAGAGGTCCTCGAACACATCCCGGACTACCAGAGCGTGCTCGACGAAATCCGCCGGGTCTTGAAACCAGGCGGTGTGTTTGCCGCCAGCGTGCCGCGGTTCTGGCCTGAATGGGTCTGCTGGCGTTTGTCTGATGCCTATCATGAAGTCGAAGGCGGACATGTCAGGATATTCCGCAGCAACGAACTGCGCAGCGCTATCGAGCGACGCGACATGCTCCAGTTCAGCTGGCACTGGGCTCATGGCCTGCATTCTCCCTACTGGTGGCTGCGCTGTCTGTTCTGGGAACGGGGTGCCAGTTTCGGGCCAGTCAACGCCTACCATCGCTTCTTAGTCTGGGATCTGATGAAAAAACCAGCGCTCAGCCGTTGGCTCGAAAAGATCTGTAACCCCCTGTGGGGCAAAAGCATCGTTATGTACTTCGTCCGGGAAAACGCATGAACAACCGGGAAATTGCAGAGCTGACCGCCGCGTATATTGCCAGGGTGCAACAACCCAGCGGTGCCATCCCATGGTTTGACGGCGGCACACTGGATCCCTGGGATCACGTCGAGTCTGCGATGGGTTTATCGATTGGCGGTTATCACGCTCAGGCGGAAGCCGCCTACGACTGGATGGCGCAACAACAGCATCCACAAGGCTACTGGCTTGCCGCCTACCGGGACGACAAAGTAGTCGACGGCACACGCGCCGAAACCAACTTTGTCGCCTACATCGCCACCGGTGTCTGGCACCACTTCCTGGTGACTGGAAATCTGCAGTTTCTGGAACGGCTGTGGCCTACCGTTGAAAAAGCACTGAATTTCGTCAGCGAATTGCAGTCACCCCACGGCGAAATCTACTGGGCCCTCGATACCCGCACCGGGATCAACAAAGATGCGCTGATCACCGGCTGCAGCTCTATTTACAAAAGTTTCGAGTGCGCACTCAACATTGCCGCGACCCTGGATCGCCCGATCGAGCAATGGCTCGATGTGCGAAACCGACTCGGCGTCGCGCTACGGGAGCGGCCGGAACGATTCGACCGAACCTGGGAGAGCAAAGAACGGTATTCGATGGACTGGTTCTATCCGATTCTCGCGGGCATTGTTGAAGACAAAGCGGCACAGCAGAGACTGGCGCAGCGATGGGCTGAATTTGTTGATCCGGAACTCGGCTGTCGCTGCGTATCGGATCAGCCCTGGGTCACCATTGCAGAATCCTGCGAACTGACCATGGCCTGCCTTGCGGCCGGTGAGCCGGAAAAAGCCAGAGCACTGTTTGCCAACCTGACCCGTTATCAGGTGGAAGACGGCTCCTGGTGGACAGGCTACGCATTTGCCGACGATGTGATGTGGCCGGATGAGCGGCCAACCTGGACTGCCGGTGCTGTGCTGCTCGCAATCGATGCACTCGATAAGATAACCGGTGCTGCCCGACTGTTTACCTGCCAGGCAGTTGCTTCAACCGAGTCGACGCAGGACACCAAGCGTGTGAGTGGTGGTTAACTCTTCAAACAGCCCGGATGCCAGCGCCAGCTGATAGATATTGTATGGGGCCTGCCCACCGTCTTCCGGTTTCTCAAAGATATCGTGTATCGCCAGATAGCCCCCGATCATGATTTTCGGGGCCCAACTGCGGTAATCGGCACACGCTGCCGCTTCGCTGTGACCACCATCTATGAATACCAGAGACAACGGCGTATTCCAGTGACGAGCGGCAAGCGCGCTGGTCGCAACAATCGGCACCACATGATCAGCCAGTCCAGCCCTGTCGAGAGTTCGTCGGAATTCCCGAAACGAATCCATCTTAAGAGCATCCGCATCGAACAGGTCAGGATCGTGGTATTCCTCTCCTAACTGATGTTCTTCACTTCCCCGATGGTGATCGATCGCAAATAACAGCTGGTCAGCCTCGCAGCAGGCACTGCCAAGATAGACAGTAGACTTGCCACAATAGGACCCTACTTCCAGACAAGGCCCCAGACGTGCTGCTGATTTCGCGAGCTCGTAGAGTCTGGCACCCTCCTGCGGTGCGAGAAAGCCTTTGACGGAATCAGGGTCGATTGGTAACCGCATGCTCATATCCTGCGAGAAGGAGTTCGCAAACTCCTGAATTTACATTGCATTTTCATTTGCGAGGACTACACTTCCCGAAGCCCTGCCAAGCAAAATACTGTTATGAAGCACGACAACGAGTTCTACACGGAGTCTGCAGAGCCGGAATACCTCCTGGCTTTCGGCCCCGCGGATCACCACTACGAGTCCGAAGAGGACGAAGAAGAGGCCTGTTTTTACGTGCTGGGATACAACTGAGCTAGCTCCCTCCCAGCGCGAAAAAGACGAACACAAAGGCGAACGGCAACGCCGCGGCAATGTACCCGACCAGATTGAGTACGTCGTTGCGTTCACGATCTTCTGCGTCCAGAGAAAGGCGCGAGCCCGCCAGCAACCAGACGCCACCCCCTAAGAGAAACGCGATCAGCGTGGTCATTATTACTGCGGCCATCAGGGTGTTGCATCAGCGTCTGTGGTTATCCGTCCTATACTTATCGAGATGACCACCGGAGTCAAAACATGTCTGATTCCAACAGCCATCGACAGCTGCTGGTTCGCTGTGTAGTTACCAACACTGGCGCGGCAGAGCGCGTTAACAGAATCAACATCGCGATCTACGATCATCAGACCAGCTTCTGCAACACTGTCCACAGATCTGTACCTTCTGCCGACAGCCCTCGGGCTCAGGAGCTGTTACTTGGTAGAATTGCGCTGACTGCCCGGCAGTCAGATGACGTGATCATGGAAATTGACGCGGGCATGGCCGGAGTTGGTGAGGTACTGGCAGATCTGGTGAACCTGGGTTGTGCGCTGACCGACTCCCAGCTGACGTCCACGCCGGAATAAAGGTTCGATCTGCTAGCGGCAACAAAACACCGGGACGCGCTCCCGGTGTTCTGATCTGCTGACAAACTGATTAAAGATCAGTTTGTCAGCCACCCAACTGCAGCATGCCGCGGGGCGCTGCACCGGTTAGGTCGGTGATCTTGTCGAAATTATCCGCAATGTCTTCGACCGAAGCATCGAGGCCGAGATCCACTCCCTGATTTTCAACCACACAGGCCATCGAGTAGCGGCTGCCCGCCGCCTGCACGATGACACCGTTCGGAGCATCTTCGGTACACAGATAAACCACAGCAGGTGTGATGTGCTCCGGACCGAGGGCTGATTGTGCGGCTTCCGGAATCAGGTCTTCGGTCATTCTGGTCACAGCCACCGGGGCAATCGAGTTGGTGTGAATGTTGTACTTAGCACCTTCGATTTTCAGGGTGTTCATGAAACCAACCAGGCCCAGCTTGGCTGCACCGTAGTTAGTCTGGCCGAAGTTGCCAAACAGACCTGACGGCGAGGTGGTCATGACGATACGCCCATAACCCTGTTCACGCATGATCGGCCAAACTGCCTTGGTGACATAGGCTGCGCCCATCAGGTGAACATCGATGACCGTCTGGAAATCATCTGCGTCCATTTTCACAAAAGACTTATCACGCAGAATGCCGGCGTTGTTGATCAGGATATCGACGCGTCCCCAGGCCTTCATCGCGTCTTCGACGATGCTCACCGCACCCTGGCGGTCCGAAACCGAACCGCCATTGGCAATGGCTTCGCCGCCAGCGGCCTTGATTTCTTCGACCACGGCCAGCGCGGCTTCAGAATTGCCGCCAGTACCGTCCATCGCACCGCCAAGATCGTTAACGACCACTTTCGCACCCCGACTCGCCAGCTCCAGTGCGTGGCAACGGCCCAGGCCTCCGCCAGCGCCTGTGACGATGGCAACTTTTCCTTCGAATGAATAGCTCATGAACTCTCTCAGATTTTAAAAGCGCGGTATTGTACTAGGGTCGGATACCAAACTGCACAGGTCCTGTGAGTGTCTCCAGCTGCGGCTGAATCCACTCTATCCAGCGGCACAACACCGGCCGGGTCTCCCGGGGATCAATCAGTTCGTGTACCGCGAATGACTCGGCCTGGGGGAACGGCGAGCGATTCTCCCGAAGTTTGTCCTCGAGCTCTTTGCGTTTCGCTTCCGGATCTTCAGCAGCGGCAATCTCCCGATGAAAAGCAACCGCAACTCCACCTTCGAGCGGTAGCGCGCCGGACTCCATGGAAGGCCAGGAAATCACATAAGCGTCATTAGCGTAATGTGCGGCTGTTGCCACACCAAAACCCTTGTGCACTTTGATCGACGCCCATGGCACGGTTGCCTGTGCAGCCGCCGCCACCGCGGCCATCCCATAGCGGATTGTCCCCGCCCGCTCGGACTCCGGGCCAATCATAAACCCAGGCTGATCGACAAAATTCACCACAGGCAGGTGAAAGGTGTCACACATCTCGATGAAGCGTCGGTATTTCTGCGCCGCCTCCGCCGTCATAGCTCCGGCATAGTGGCGGCAGTCATTGCCGCAAACGCCTACCGGCTGACCGTTCAGTCTCGCCAGTGCGACAATCTGGCTAGGTCCGTAGGCCTGACCCATTTCAAAAACCGATCCGATATCCATGACCATTTCGATGATTGCGCGCATGTCGAAAGGCGCATTGGACTCCTTGGGCACGATGTTGAGCAGTTCAGGCTCCATACGCTCAACATCGTCATCACACGCCTGGCGGGGCGCACGCTGCCAGACATGGCTGGGTAAATAGCTCAGGAACCGGCGCATCTGCCGGAAGGCATCGTGTTCGTCTTCGGCAACATTGTCGACGATGCCTGAGACAGCATGGACATCGACGCCACCCAGCTCTTCTTTACTCAACCGCACGCCCAGGGCCCGCTCTACAAGAGCGGGTCCACCAATCAGGATCTGTGAAGTTTCCCGGGTCATCACCGAAAAATGCGAGGCAACCAGGCGACCGGCTGGAAAACCTGCCACGGCACCCATAGCACCGGATACCACCGGCACCTGGCCCATCGCATCCGCAATGATCTTGAACCTTGGTTCGGTAAATACCGGCTCGCCTACTGTGCCGCCTTTGCGGCTACTGCCTTTAACACTGCCACCACCACCTTCAAGCAGGCGTATCAGCGGCACCTTGAACTGCACCGCCATGTGCTCGGCATAAACGCTTTTACGCAATCCGGCCGCATTCGGAGAACCGCCTTTCAGAGTGAAGTCTTCGCCCCCAACCGCAACCCGCCGACCCTCCACCGCGCCGAAGCCAACCACATAGTTGGCGGGCGCATAGCCCAGCAGCTGGTCGTTGTCATCATATTCAGGGGTTGCCGTAGCCTGGCCGTGCTCCTGAAAAGACCCTGGATCGAGCAATGCGTCAATGCGCTCGCGAATGGTCAGACGGCCGCGAGCGTGCTGTTTAGCAATGCCCTCCGGACCGCCCTGCTGCTTCGCCAGCGCTCGACGCTGCTCGAGTTCCTGAACTTCTTTTTCCCAGCTCATCACTTCATTCTTGGTCAGCGTAAACGGCGGCACGATTTTCGAAATTGGCTTTGATCGCTTCCACCTGATTGGCGGTGCCGATCAGGCTTTTCTGAAGGCTGGCCTCCAGCGCCAGACCAGTACTTTCATCCGCGTGCCAGGCTTCTTCAAGCAGGCGTTTGCCGGCTCGAATTGCATCCGGTGACTTCCCGGCAATTTCTTCCGCCAGGGCCATTGCCGCAGCCAGCGGTTCCTCGGCAATGCGGGTTACCAGACCGAGCTCTTGCGCTTCCATCCCATTCATCACCCGACCGGTGAACGTGAGCTCTTTCACCACATCTAACGGCAGCAGATTACGCAGCGTTTGGGTCAGGCTCATATCCGGTACCAGTCCCCATTTGATCTCCATCACCGACAGCTTGGCATCCGGCGCGGCGATGCGGATATCGGCGCCGAGGGCCACCTGCAGCCCCCCGCCGTACGCAACCCCGTGCAACGCGGCGATGACCGGTACCGGCATTCGCTTCCAGACATAAGCCGGCCGCTGGGCGTGGTTCTCCGGTCGTTCGTCCCGCTTCAACAGACCGCCGTCAGCATTATCACCACCGCTGCGCTGGGCCATGCCCTGAAAACTGCCCATATCCAGTCCGGCACAGAAGCCGCGGCCATTGCCGGACAGAACTACCACCCGGACGTCTTTCGCCTGGGCCAGCGTTTCTCCCGCATCAATGATCGCCTGGAACATCTCCGGGCTCAGCGCATTGTATTTTTCCGGCCGGTTCAGCCTCACATCGGCTATGCCATTGGTTTTTTCAATCGTGATCAGATCGCTCATCGTCTACCCCAAAATTCTCAATCGGAAACCCATCGCAACTTAGCACCGGGGTCAGCCCGTTTCGAGCACCACCAGCAACTGATCTTCCTCTACCGCGTCTTCCGGCGTCACCTTCCGTGTCTGGACCCGGCCTGACGCGGGTGCTTCGACCGGAATCTCCATCTTCATCGACTCTATGATCATCAGTACATCACCGGAGCTCACCTCATCACCAGCTGTGACCAGCACTTTCCAGACATTGCCCTGAACTTCACTTTCAACTTCTATTCGTGCCATCACTCTCCCCTAACCCATTCATTCTATTCAGGCTTCTATTCATGCTTCTATTCAGGCTTCTATTCAGGCTTCTATTCAGCCATCGTTATTGAGGTTTTATCATTATCCGGCGATAAAACGATCATATTCCTGCCAGGCTTCGACAAACCCTCCCAGCCCACGGGACTGCGTGGCTGAAGTTGCTGTCCCTTGCGTCCGCGCTGCAGCGACCACCGAGACTATTACCGCAACCTCTTCTGAGCTTAGCTTCAGCTGAAACATATCGGTCGCCGCGTCCCCCTTGTGATCTTCAGGCTTGGCAATGGCACCGCGGCGCAATGACTGCTCAAGGGCGGCAGACGAGCTGCCGGAATGTGTGAGCAGTTCCAGAGTCTGTTCCAGCATCCATCGCGAAAACACCGACGGTGTGTCACACAGCTGCTTGTAGCGGTTCCAATCCATCGCTAATCTCGAAAGCCTCTTTACGCTTGGCGAACGATCGATGTTAACAAAAGCCGACGACTATCCCATCCATCAAACCGCAGACCCCATTGCCTACTCTGGCACCGATCGCAACTTTTATGATCGCTACTTCTTTAACGGTTATGGCTCCAGCGACGGGCCGTTTTTCGCCGCGGCGCTCGGCGTTTACCCCCATCTGAACGTAATGGATGCTGCCTTCAGCGTGGTCGATGGTAGTCGGCAGCACAATCTGCACGCCTCCAAACTGCTGCATATGGAACGCCTGGATACCAGCGTTGGACCAATTGAGGTCGAGGTCATCGAACCGCTTCAGGTACTGCGCCTGACGGTTAATTCGCCCGAACACGGCATCGCTGCGGAACTCACATTCAGCGGGCGCTTTCCCGCTATCGAAGAGCCCCGCTTCATCCGGCGCACCGGCTCGCAGACCTCGATGGACTACACCCGCCTCACTCAGAACGGCTGCTGGGAAGGCTGGTTCGAAGTTGACGGCCAACGTCACCCCGTAAACTCCGCACAATGGCGAGGCACCCGCGACCGCAGCTGGGGTATCCGCAGTATCGGCATGCGCGATCCGCAGCCCAATCCTGCGGCAGGAACCCCCCAGTTCTTCTGGCTCTGGGCTCCAGTGAACTTCGCCAAAGCCACCAGTTTCTATCACCTCAACGCTGACGCTCGAGGTGACAGCTGGAATACCATGGGGCGCTGGGTGGACGCAGCTGGGGCCGTCGAGCTGGAGCACGCCAGCAGCGCACTCGACTATCGCAGTGGCACACGATTGGCTGCCTCCGCGTCAATCACCGGTCAGAGCAACGACGGCAGAAAACTGGATCTGCAGCTCACTCCCACTCAGACTTTCTATATGCGGGGAATCGGCTACGGACACCCGGAGTGGGGCCACGGGCTGCTCCACGGGGAGCTGGCCAGCGCTTATGAGGTGTACGACCTCGATGCGATCGACCCGGAAGACCCAGGCTACTTCCACATCCAGGCCATCTGTGATGCCAAAGCGCAGTTCGGTGATCAGCAACACCAGGGCATTGGCATTCTGGAGCAGGTGGTCATCGGACCCTATGACCCTTATGGATTCAAAGGTCTGGCAGACGTAGCCCCCTGAAAGCAGCGCTGCGGGGCTCAGGGCGCTGTCGGGGTTAATTGAGTCCGCGAGTTCAGCCTGCCAATGACTGACAACCGCCACAGCCACACTGCAACAATCACGAAAGCGGAAAAGCCCTGCGCCGTGTTCGAAAAGCCCAGCACAACGAAGTCATAGATACCGTGCAGCAGCGACCAGCCGGATTCCGATCACCAGATTAGCAGTGGTCTCTGGTCGATGGCGATCGTGGTAGGAGTAGGCAGCCCAGAACCCGAAAGGCGCGAGCAGCAGGAATATCAGTCCAGAGCCGTTCATCCGCGAATCTCGAATAATCAGATCGATCGCAGGCGCCAGCCGAACTGCTTGCGCCTGTCGCACGCTGCGTCAGCGTTGTTCGGGACAGCGCATTTTTTCGGCAGCGCTTTTTACGACAGCGGCCCCATTATCCTGCTCCGATTAAAAAAAACGGCGCGGTCAGCTGTCCCACTCAGAGCGTGAGCGTGCTCTCGGTCAGGCGCTGATAGGCTTCAAGATAGCGGGCGATGCTGCGCTCAATCACCTCTTGCGGTAGCGACGGCCCTGGCGGGGTTTTATCCCATTCACCGGCATTGACCACCGTTTCCAGGTAGTTGCGAACAATCTGCTTATCGAAGCTCGGCTGTTCTCGACCGGGTTGCCATTCATCCGCCGGCCAGAACCGGGAGCTGTCAGGCGTAAATATTTCATCGATCAGCAGCGGATGATCGGACCCTGCAATCTGGCCAAACTCGAACTTGGTGTCCGCCAGAATGATGCCTCGTTCCAACGCGTAGTCGCGCGCCCGGCCATACAGATCCAGGGTCGCCTTAGCCAGCCACTGCATCAGCTCTTCGCCTACGACCTGTGCACCCTGTTCGAAACTGATGTTTTCGTCATGACCAGTCTCAGCTTTAGTCGAAGGCGTGAACAGCGGCGTTTCCAGCCGGTCACTGTTCTGAAGCCCTTCAGGCAGGGTGATGCCGCAGACCTGGCCGGTGCGCTGATAATCTTTCCAACCGCTGCCGGTAATGTAACCCCGGGCAATACACTCAATTGGTACCACTTCAGTTTTACGACAGAGCATGATGCGACGATCAAGCGCCTGGCGTTCCGCAGCGGTTAACCCGGGAACATCAGCAACGTCCGTCGACAACAGATGATGTTCGAAGTCACCCGCAAAATGGTCGAACCAGAACCGCGAAATCTGGGTGAGGACAATGCCTTTACCAGGCAGGCCGTTGGCCATCACCACATCAAAGGCACTGATTCGATCCGTGGCGATGATCAACAGCGCCTCGTCGCCATTAGCCAGCGTAACATCATACAGATCGCGCACTTTGCCGCTGCGCCGATTCGGCAGCGACAGATTTGTTTCCAGCAATGCTTCACTCATATTCAAGCTTCCACCCGTCAGGCGGTCATGCCTCCATCTACCATGTTGATCGAGCCGGTTACCCAGCTGCTGTCGTCGCTGGCCAGGTGCAGCATCACCTTGGCAATTTCCTCAGGCTCTGCATAGCGCTGCAGTGGAATATTCGCAGCCAGGCGCTCTTTCACCTCACCCGCATCTTCACCACCCATACCCGATTCAATCGAGCGCATCATGCGGGTTTCAACCGGTGAGGGATTGACCGTGTTCACTCGAATATTGGCGGCCGCATACTCTTTAGCCGCAGATCGCATCAGGCCAACTACCGCATGTTTGCTGGCAGAATACGGGCTGATACCTGGCGCAGCACCAACCCCTGCTACAGATGATGTAATCACGATACTACCGCCACCGCGCTTGAGCATCGCAGGAATCGCCGACTTCAGGCCCAGGAACACACCCTTGACGTTAACGGCCATGACCTGATCAAAACGCGCTTCGTCGTACTCGATCAACGGCACAACGTCGCCTTCTATTCCGGCATTAGCAAGCAATACATCAACGCCGCCATATCGCTCCTCAGCACAGGCAACCATTGCCGCATTGTCTTCTGCACTGGTTACATCACCGGCAAAATAACTGACCCGATTGCTGCCGATATCTGCAGCCGCCGCCTGCAGCGCACTTTCGTCCAGATCCGCCAGGAGCACATTGGCACCCTCTGCAACAAACAGCTTACCCGCAGCTTTGCCTATTCCCCCGGCACCACCGGTAATGATTACCACCTTATCCTGCAATCGCTCCATACCTATTCCCCTTTGCGCCCTGTTTCTATCTATAGATCTTTTTATCAACTATCAATGTCAGCTTCTCTTCGATCGCGAGCCCGTTAGCCAGCAGTTTGAAAAGCCTGCTCGAGATCGGTAAGCAGATCTTCTTCGTCTTCGATTCCAACTGAAATCCGAATCAGCGAATCATCAATACCCATGCTGGCACGGCGTTCTGGCCCCATCTCGAAGTAAATCGTGTGAGCAACAGGTATCGCCAGTGTCCGGTTGTCGCCCAGGTTGCTGGAACTCACCACCACCTCGAGCTGATTGAGAAACGCCCAGATATTCACTTCCTCTGCGAGCTCAAAACTGAACAGCGCGCCAGGATGGCGGAACAGCTCACGCGCACGATCATGCTGCGGGTGTGAACTCAGGCCAGGATAATAAACGGCCTTGACCTTTTCATGAGCATCCAGATAACGGCACATGGCCGCGGCATTCGCGCACTGCCTCTCCATGCGCAGCGCCAGCGTCTCTGAACCAACGGCAAGATGATGAGCTGCTTCCGGCCCAAGCGAAGCACCAAAATCCCGAAGTCCTTTCTTCTTGACCTGAGTAATGCCCCAGTTTGCGGATGGCCCTTTCTGATAGGTGTCGTAAATGTTTGGAAACCCTGCCCAGTCGAACTGACCCATTTCGGTGACCACCCCGCCCAGGGCGTTGCCGTGACCGCCGATGTATTTGGTCAAACTTGAGATCACCAGGCTTGCTCCCACTTTTCGGGGCTGAAACAGATAGGGTGAAGTCATCGTGTTATCAACGAAGTAGACCAGTCCGCGCTGTTCACACAGTTCACCAATTTCCGCCAGCGCGGTCACCTGGGTGCGGGGATTGGCGATTGTTTCAACAAACACCATTCTGGTTTCCGGGCGGATTGCCTCGGAGACAGCCTCCGGCTGCGTAGCATCAACGAAACTGACATCAATGCCGTGGCTGATGAAACTGTTGAACAGACTGTTGGTGTTACCAAACAGATAAGACGAAGAGATCAGGTGATCGCCCGCTTTTAAAAGTGCAAAGATTGTGGTGCCGATGGCCGCCATGCCCGTCGCAAAACACACACTCTGCAGGCCGCCTTCCATCCTGGTGACCTTCGCCTGCAGCGCATCTACCGTCGGATTTACCTGTCGTCCGTAGGTGTAACCGGGTTTAGTGCCCTGAAACGCAGCCGCCAGATCCCGGGCATCCGAGTAACCGTACGCTACTGTTGCGTGCACAGGCTTTTGCAACGAGCCGTGCTCGATCGGTTCCTGTCGATCGCTGTGGACAATTCTGGTTGTAAAGCCTTTCAACTGACTGCTCTGAGTTGGGTACAAGTTAAGGTTAGAGTTTTATCGGAATTGCAGCCGTGCCGCCCGCCCGATCAGTCGGATCGCGAGTGCTCTCGGTCAGACAATGACGGTCGGGTCTTCCTGCTCTTCTCTGACCAGGCGCTCAAACGGATTGCTGCGAAGCAACTGCTGTAGATCTGCAGCAGTCACCGCCGGACTGAATATAAAGCCCTGGCCTTCGCTGCAGCCTTTGGTGTGCAGATAGCGCAGCTGAGTGCGATTTTCAACACCTTCGGCAATCAGATCCAACTTCAAACCCCGGGCCATCGCAACAATAGCGTTGATAATACTGGCATCAGATTCGTCCGCACGGATATCGCCGACAAAGCTGCGGTCGATTTTCAGCGTCTGAATCGGAAACTGCTGCAGATACGAAAGTGACGAGTAACCGGTCCCAAAATCATCGATGGCTATTCGTACACCCATTCGCCGCAGAGCTTTGAGCTTGGGGATGATCAGGTCCATGTCCTGCATAAGGGTGTTCTCAGTGAGTTCGAGCTTGACCAGATCCGCAGACAGACCGGAGTTCTGCAGTACGGCAACAAAGCGATCAACAAAACTTTCCTGCTCAAGCTGCACGGCTGACAGATTCACCGACACACCGATATCACCAAGGCCTTTGCGGCGCCACGCCGCCAGATCGGCAAAAGCCCGGGTCTGCACAAACTCATCAATCTGGGTAATCAGACCAGTTTCTTCTGCCACCGGCAGGAAGTCGGCGGGGAGTACCAGACCCTTGGTCGGATGCTGCCAGCGCACCAGCGCCTCCACCCCGGTGATGCGGCCGTCTTGCAACGAAACCTGTGGCTGATAGAACACCCGCAGTTCGCCTTGCGCCAGGCCATTACGTAGCTCCCGCTCCATGGACAGACGCGTGGAGAACTGAGAATTCATTTCTTCAGAGAAGAACTGATAGCCGTTTTTTCCGCGCCCCTTGACCTGATACATCGCTATGTCAGCGTTCTGGATCAGTGCTTCTTCACTGTCTCCAGCTTCTGGATAGATCGATATGCCGATGCTGGCACCCACAAACAGCTCGTGGCCGTCTATGACAAACGGCGAGTTCAGACGGTCGAGAATTTTGCTGGCAATTACCACAACGTCGTCTTTGGTCCGCA
>CAKZWF010000040.1 GCA_937921865.1 uncultured Pseudomonadales bacterium
GCTCTGCACGCCGACAAAATCGTCTTGCTTGAGATCTGCAAGATAAACTTCATTCACCTCTCTGCGATGTTGTTCGGCGAGCTGCTCCCCGCCATCTACCGCAACGATGTCTTCCACCGCGAGCGTGATGCCACACGGTATGCCTGGGTTGATGCGTCGGATTGCGGCTACGGCCTGGTGATGTGCCTGCATGACGGTTTCTCTGGCCTGATCCGTCACGGCGAACATAAACGGCAAGAACGTTTCAGCATTGACACCGATAACCGCTGACGCCTCCTGCCAGCCTTTGCTCGCCTGCAACTTCTGCAGCGGCGGCATAACCCCGCTTGAGGTAAGCACACGCCCAATATTGGCTTCATTGATGGTGCAGATCCGCGAGATCAGATCACCCAGGGAACCGGCTACCAGGCTGGCATAGTCCGCAAATCGTCCAGGCGTTTCAGCAGATTGCCAACCTCCATCTTTCAATAGCCAGATTGGGGAAGTGAAATGATGCAATGTCACTGTGGGTTTCAGGCCATTGTCGTGACAGCACTGCAACATACGGCGGTAATGCTCCAATGCATCCTGTGAATACACCCCCGGCTGAGGTTCGACCCTGGCCCATTCAATCGAAAATCGGTAGCTGTTGAACCCCAGTTCGGCGAGCATCCGGATATCTTCGGGATAACGATTGAAGTGATCGCAGGCGTCGCCCGATTTCTCCCTGAACATTGAATGCGGCGTCTGCTCCATCACCCAGACGTCACTGTTGGTGTTTCCACCTTCTACCTGATGGGCAGCAGTGGCTGTTGCCCAGATAAAATCTTCAGGAAGTCGGTACATATCAATCCCCGGCCTGACTGACCACATCAGCCCACGGCGGCCGATCTTCTTCACCGCCAAATCCGTCCATGTCCAACATGATGCGAAACAACGGCTGATTGATCGACTCCCGTTGTGGAATGTCGTCGATTGCAGATTGCAACGCTTCGACGACCAGGGGGTTGTCGGCCGCGCGATCGACCTGTTCAAAGGGGTCTTCGGCGAGATTGTAGAGCTCCACCACATCACCGCTGACGACAAGCTTCCACTCACCCCTAAGAACCGCCCGGTCATCCATGCTCAGCGCAACGAAGTCCGTATTCGCCGGCTCGACTGCACCGCTGATCGATGCCCAGCGCGCCGAGCCGTCAAGTACCTGGGCAGGTAGTAGCTCGATGCCCGTCACCTCGGCCAGCGTCGGCAGCACATCCTGCACCGTCACGCGAGCAGACACAGAAGCGGGTTCCAGTGTGCCCCGCCAATACAGGACTGAAGGCACCAGAATCCCACCCTGGTAAACAGCACCCTTGCCGCGGCGGTAAGGTCCATTATCCGAACCGCCGTCCTCGGTATTGTGGCGCAGAAACTCGAGGAAATCAGTGGGCACAGGGCGCCCAAACAATGAAACAAGGCGCGATACGAGACTGCGCATGCCATCACTCGCGGCGGCAGGATTCAGTCCGCCGTTGTCGCTGAAAAACCATATGAGCGTGTTCTCAAGCATCTGCTGCTCTTCCAGCGTGGTAATGATTCGGCCGATAGCGCGGTCGAGTTCGTCGACCATGGCGGCGTGAATACGTCGATTTTCATTCTTGATGTGGCCATAGGCCGCAATGCTTTCGGCGGGCGCTTCATTGGGCAGGTGCGGCGCGCTGACTGCTGTGTACAGAAAGAGCGGTCTCTCCTTGTCCCTCTCCCTGATCAGCCGGACAGCCTCATCTGCCTGAAGGTGCGTTGCATAACCTTCTTCTCGCAAAGCTTTGCCGTCGCGGTGCCAGTCCAGGCCACCACCGTGAACATGATCCCAGTAGCCAACGCCGCCGGTGTAATGGCCGTACACCGCCTCGAAACCCCGCGCCATTGGCAACATGGCCGATGTGGCGTGCCCCAGATGCCACTTGCCGACCAACACAGACTGATAGCCTGCCTCGCCAAGATATTCGGGCAATAGTTTCAGGGACAACGGCAGAGAGCCTTTCGTGTTTTTGCCGATGGCGTGATAGATGCCATGACGCATGGGCGACTGCCCGGTCATGAGCGCGGCACGCGTCGGGCTGCAGGTGGCATGCACGTAAAAGTCGTTGAGCGTCACGCCGCCTCGGGCTAGCGCATCAATGTTGGGGGTTCTTATCTCACTGCCGTTGTAGCCAACGTCTTTCCAACCCAGATCATCTGCGACAATCAATATAATATTCGGGGATTGCCCCCACGCCGCAGTGCTGATCAACACCATCAGTAACGCCATGACCCTCATCTATCGTGCCTCAACCGTGTTATTCAGGTGACCCAAAAAGGTAGCCTCCGTTCTGACCACATCACCGGGCTGCAGATAAAACCCCTGGTTCCAGATGTTTGCCGGTTTAAACAACACGCCTGCGGCGGTGCCGGTAAGTATCAGCGTGCTTCCCGGAATGAATCCATGAGGCAGTAGAGATACCGGTTCATCGCCTTTCCGATAATCGGCATGTCGATCTTCGAATGCCTTTGAGACGATGGCCTCTATCGGCAGAATCACGTCTGCCATGCTGAATTGTTGGCGCAACTCGTAATTGACGTAGAGTGAAAGGTTTAACGAGAGGTAGAAGTCCCGCGCCCGCGGAACGACCACGAGATAACCCGTGGGCAGACACTTCTCACAGCCTTTCCCAGACGCGAAACCGGTGAGACCGAGAGGCTCACCCAGGTCGACTTCTTTCAGCAACGTCCACCGGTCTGTGAAATCGTTGCAGAGCACCAGCCCAAACTCCGGCAGTGAATCGGCGCTTTCCACATCTGCCAGGGGAAACATGCACAGCTCCGCTTCGAAATCCAAACGAGGCACAAACGGAACAGACGAGTTCCATTGGCTTGCTTCGCCCAACTTAGGGAAGAGAAATGGCGGGTCATCGGAGTAAATCTCCTCGGCATGTTCCTTGAAGTTGGTTCCGGCCGCCACAGACGGATAGTGGTAAGACAGCGGCATCACCAGTTCCTCAAGGGGAAACCGTTCACCTGGCGCACTTACATCTGGAAGCGTCGCCTCGTCAATGTCTGTGACAAACGCTACCAGATCAGAAGTTTTGTCCTCGCCAAAGCGCTTCGTCAGGTTCACGCCGATGAGCGCATCCCCCTCATGCTGCATGACCAGGATCAGGCCTTTCGCAGAACGGGCGAACGTCAGCGCGTCTGCTCGGTCAGCGATTACAGGCTCGAAGCTACCACGCGTGCCTTCCACAACCGGTTGCGACACATAGAAGCTGAACGCGACAAAAGCAAGCACCAGCGCAATGAGCCCGATGACAATAACTTTCAAAATGATTCCCCTATATCAGGCCGCTGTAGGAGCCGCCATCCAGTTGCAGGTTTTGACCCGAGATGAAGCCGGCTTGGACACTACAGAGGAAGGTGCAGGCATCACCAAACTCCGCAGGCGTCCCCATGCGCTTCGCCGCGATCGATTCATGGATCTCCGCGATCGCCTCTTCCCGGGAGATGCCCTTGATCTTCATCGCCATCTCCGCCATGAACTTCTGGCGGTCGGTATCGAAGCGTTCCGGCAGCATGTTGTTGATCGTGACATTGAATGGCGCCACATCGACAGACAAGCCCTTGCACAGGGCAGTCAGACCGGTCCTCGCTGACGTCGACAGGCCCATGGCGCTGCGGGGCGACTTCACCATGGCGGATGTGATGTTGACGATGCGGCCGAATCCTCGTTCTTTCATCCCCTCGAGCAGCGCCTGGATCATGAACACCGGCGCCATGAAATTAGCGTCGATCGCTGCCTGAAAATCTTTGCGTTCCCATTTGGCGAACTGACCGGGCGGCGGCCCTTCATTGTTGTTCACCAGGATGTCCGCATCGGGGCACGCGGCTATGAGGTCCGCTCGGCCTGCCTCGGTATTGATGTCCGCCAGCACGGCAGTCACGCCACCCGCGCCCAGCGCTTCGATCTCGACCCGGGCAGTATCCAGGTGTTCGGCGTGCAGGCCGTTGATCACGACGTCCACGCCTTCCCTTGCCAACGAAATAGCACACGCTTTGCCCAGCCCGCGCGAAGAGGCGCAGACGATCGCCTTTTTTCCGTTCAGTCCAAGGTCCATGTCAGGCGCTCCTCGCGAGAATTTCATTCATAACCGACGCAACCGCCTCAGCAGAGACCGCATCGAACCTTGCTGCAACGTGCCCATCCGGCCGGACCAATACCGCCCCATCTGCAGGCAGACCGGTTTGGGATTCCCAGCCGTCACTGTCCTCAAAATCAGCACCAAACCGGAGGTGGTCGATCATCTTGTCGCAGTCCAACTGTCCTGCGGTCGGACCGCATAGCAGCGTAAACCGGCTGGCCGAAAGCAACGACTGCAGCGGTACGGTGTCGCCGTTCCTGCTGACCCATCGATGCGGAAAGTGCGCCCCTGCATCCCATGAGGGCCGATAATCAGAGACATCTGTGATTTCGGGTATCGGCGCCGGATCGTGAATCGCGGCGCTTTCGTACCGGTAACCAAGCTGCAGATCAAAACTGTCGAAATGAGGTTTTTGCGCTGCGACCGCTTGAGCTAGCTCAGGGTAGGCACCAGGATCAGCAGTCACCGCGGCGTATCGTTCGGCCGTTTTTTCCGGCTCAGTACCGTGCAGAGCGACAATCAGGTCAAAAATCTTCATCGCATTCTTGAGGCTCTGCTCATTGTTATTGCGGGCGACTGGCTGACGCTCTACCTCGTAGGTGTCCAACAACGCTTGCCCCGCTTCGCCGCGCAGCACGGCTGCCAGTTTCCATGTGAGGTTCTGCACATCCCCGGCACCGGAATTGATACCCAACCCGCCAGCGGGTGGAATGCGATGCGCTGCGTCACCCGCCAGAAATACCCGGCCCCGGCGGTACTGCTTGGCCACCTGGGCTGTCATCGTCCAGGGGCTGACATTCTCGACCGTTGTTTCTGGCAGGGACCGGCCCACGGCCTTTTCAATGAGTGCAAGGCATCGCTGATCATCGTAGTCCTCGCGATCTTCCGACTCCGGATTCCACGGATGCATAAACACCCAGGTTTTCGAGTGATCATAGGCGATGAAAGTGCCTCTCACGCCGGGTTCAAACAGGAAATACAACACGCCTTGTCGACCTTCCGTCAGGGGGCGTAGATCCGCAGAGAAGTGAATCATCAGGTAGTCAGCCAGCGCTTCGGGACCCTCCATTTCAATGCCTAGAGAATCTCGAATTTTCGAACCGGCGCCATCGGCAGCAATGACGTAGTCAAAGGATTGCGTCTCTTCCTCTCCCTCATTTCCCTCGTCAGCCTCAAGGGCGACAAGCGTCGCATCAACGCGCTCATCAACCTCATGCAACGCGGTACACTCGACACCTCGTCGAAAGTCGATCCCGAAATTATCACGGACGTGGGCCTCCAGCTCTTCCTCGAAAACCGGCTGTGGAATGTTACTGAGCGGAAAGGGTGTGAATTCGAAAGCGTCTTCGTCCTGGCGCTCATAAGGCAGGCAACCAAATTCAGGGCCGGTCAGGGTACCAACGAACCTGACCTCCCCGCCTTCGTTGGCACTGGCACCGAGTTCCCGCAGGCGTTTCGCTCTGACGCCAATGCTTTCACAAATCTCCAGCGTTCTGCCGTTGATCGCATGGGCTTTGGGCGCACTCAACGATTTCACTCGCTTGTCTATCAACACCGAACCAATACCGTGGTACGACAGCAGCAACGCTGCCAATTGACCCACGGGGCCCGCGCCGACGATCAGCACCCGCGCTGAACTCTGGTCAGATTCCACTCTACACCTCCGCAATCTTCGAGAACTGTTATGAGATACATCTCATTTTTGAGATTTTTCTCATTTTTCTTGCGAGCTGTCAACTTTTCCGATAGATTTCCGACCAAATCACCACTGGCATGAGGCATGGCTGCAACCGCACATCAGCTCTTTCGCGAGCAAAGCACCGGCAAAAAGAAACGTGAGAGAACCCGCAGCACGCTCTTGGACAGCGCCATCAGTGTGTTTGCAAGCAAGGGTTTCGAAGCCACACGGATCACCGACATCACCAGCCATGCAGAGCTGGCGAACGGCACCTTCTACAACTACTACCAGGACAAGGACGAGCTCTTGCGCGACGTGGCGACCGGTCTTGCCGTCGAGATCACCGGCCGTATCAACGACGAGATGGAGGGGTTGACCCATGGACCGACCCGGGTTGCCCTGGCAACGGCACGCCTGCTGCATGTTGCGAGGCAGGAACCAGAATGGCTCAATGTACTTCTGGAAGGTGTGTTCATTGTGCCGGAACTGCAGTCTGCAACCGTTCAGTATTTGCGGCAGGACCTGGAGATAGGCATCGAACAGGGCCACTTCACAATCGAGATCAACCTGCTGCTCGTCAATCAGATTCTGTCGCTGATCCGCGCAGGCCTGCTGCTGGACCCGGACATGAGTGACGCCACCATAAGGCAAACCTGCGAGGCCGTCTTGCGCCTGCTCGGCTTAACACCGACAAAATCCCGGAAGCAAGTCGACAAGGTGTTCCAACGTCACTTGGAGAATTGATATGACAGAACCCCTGATCCGCGTGAAGCAACTGGCCTACGTCAGAGTCGAGGCGCCTGACATAGCGAAAGCCGAGAAGTTCCTGGAAGAGTTCGGCCTGCAACTCGTCGAGCGATCGAACCACAAGACTTACCTGCGCGGCACTGACGCAGAAGCGCCCTGCTACATTCTGTCCCAGGGTACCGGCACGGTCACCGCCATCGCCTTCGAAGCCGACAGCTTCGAAGACCTGCAAACAATTTCAGAGATGCCGGAGGCGTCACAGATCGAATCGCTCGACGAACCCTCTGGGGGCCAGGTGGTTCGGCTGACCGACCCCATGGGCATGCAGGTTGAAATCGTCTACGGCCGCGAAGCACTTCAGCCACTGGATGCGGCGCCATCGCATACGTTCAACATGAATGGACTACGGCCACGGGTGGGCGAGTTTCCGGCGGTATCCCATGGCCCGTCAAACGTCAGAAGAATCGGGCACCTGGTGCTCGAAAGCGCTGATCCGGAACCGCTCTACGGTTGGTATCACGAGCGATTCGGGCTGACAAAATCTGACGCCGTACTCCTGCCTGACGGATCTCCCCAAATGGTCTTTTCGAGGCTGGATCGGGGCGAGGACTACGTGGACCATCATGTTGTCGGCTTCCAGTACGCCTTGGACGAAGGCACTCGCGTGCAACACATCGCCTTCGAAGTCGGCAACCTGGATGACCTGATGTCAGGGCACGAACATCTGAAACGCAACAGATACAAGAACGTCTGGGGTGTTGGCCGACACTTGTTAGGTGGGCAGATATTCGACTACTGGAAAAGCCCTTCCGGCCTGATCCATGAGCATTGGACGGACACTGACCTGATCAACCAACAACACGAAGCCAACGATTGCGAGATCGGCAAGATGCGGGACTACTGGGGACCCGACCCCAAGCCAGGATTCCTGATCGCCCGGTGGAATTTCAAGGTGATCAAAAATCTGCTCACCATTCTGAAGGCAAGGTCGCGCTCTGCGGCGTAAACACAAGGAGGAAAAAACGTTGGGCATCTCCATCGTCAGATTTCAACAGGCTGGCCAGGGCAGCCAATGGGGAATCGTCGAGCAGGGTGAGATCGCTGTCTTGACGTCCGCCTATGCATCGCATCGAGAGTTGATGAATGCCTGGTTCAGCGATCCCGGCAAGTTCACTTCGGAAGGCCTGACGCGTATTTCCGTCAAAGAGGCAAACCTGCTCGCCCCGGTCACCCGCGACATACAAATCTTCTGCCAGGGGCTGAACTACGCCTCTCACCAGGAAGAAGGTGGCATTAAGGCCGGCAAGGGTGAGAACCTGATCTTCTCGAAACCGCCATCAACCATCTGTGGGCCTTACGATGACATCATCCGGCCAACTGGCTGTGAACTGCTCGACTACGAAATAGAACTGGCACTGATCCTCAAGCAGGATTTACCTGCAGATACACAGGTGGACACCGGAAACCTGCTGGACTATGTCGGCGGGTTCACCCTGACAAATGACGTGTCGGCCCGGGACTTCATGTTTGGCGCGCCCATGCTGCAATGGTTTAAAGGCAAGGGCCAGCGAACGTTCTGCCCAACGGGGCCGATACTTTACCTGCTCGACTCCAGTGAGGTGGATCTGTTGTCTGATCTGCAGCTGACACTGAGCCTGAATGGTGAAGTCAGGCAGGATGCGACAACCGATCAACTCATCTTCAAACCTGAGGAAACGCTGACTGAACTCGCCGCTTTCACCGACGTCAACAAAGGCGACATGCTGCTAACGGGTACCCCGGGTGGCGTCATCCTGAACGCAAATTTCAAAGTCGGAATGGCCATTCTGCTGAACTTTACCAATGATGAGAAAAGACGAGAAAAACTGGTGAAGTCACAGCAATCGGTTCGATACCTGCAACCAGGTGACAAATTGACCCTGAACCTCAAAAGCAAAGACGGGTTGCGCGATTTTGGCACGCAGAACAACGAGGTCCGCGATGCAACTTGATGACGGAGAGATAAAAACCAGGGAAGTGATAGCCTGGAAAGGTTTGCACCTGTTTCACTTTGACCAGTCATCCTGCTCGCAGAAAGTGCGTATTCTTCTGCGCGAACTGGGCATCGACTTCACTCCACACCCCATCAATCTGATGCGCGGCGAACAGCGTTCTGACTGGTATCTTGGTATCAATGCGCGAGGCCAGGTACCTGCACTAGTTCATGACGGTACTGTCCATATTGAAAGCAATGACATCATTGAGTATCTCGATCAGCAATTCGCGTCAACCGAAAGGTCTTTCCTGCCAGCCACCGACGCTGAACGCCACAGGATGCGCGAACTCATGGACCTCGAAGATCAACTCCACCAGGATCTTCGAATCGTCACCTTCACTTACCTTGCGCCCGACCTCGATAATCATGCACCGGCACCTGACGACAGCCTTGACTTCATTGGACGTTTTCACAGCGCATTCACGGAACTGGATGGTCTGCTCCAGACCCAACCCTATCTGCTCGGCGAACGGATGACCCTGGTGGACATTTCGTGGTTCATCACGCTGCATCGCCTGAATATCGCCGGCTACCCTTTCCGTGATCACCCGAATCTGCAGGCATACTTCATGCGCATCGCCGGGCGGCCGACGTTTCGTCAGGAGGTGGCGGCCGGACCACTCCCGCTCCGCCTTGCCGGTTCTACCTACCGGCGCCTGAACCGATTGTTCCGAAACTCATTACCCCGTGACTACCAGCGCTGGCGCCGTGAACAGCCTGCTGCCTAAAGGCCTCTACCCTTTGCCTTTCTCCAATAAAAGGCGAAGGGTACGAACCAAGATATAGCTGATAGGCTGCGCATCGCGATCCAGGTCTCCGCACCCTGGGCGAACTACTCCAAGATCGAGAAGCGGCTGCGCATGAGATCGCGAAGTTACGCGCTCAATTAGAACGCGCAGCTGCAATCAAATCTTAGTCAAGAAAAGAGACCGCTACCTCCACACCAAATCACTTAGAAGCGCGAACGCTTATCAGGCTGAGTGATCTGAGTGAACGCCTAGGCGTATCTCGCTCAACGATCTATAGATGGATCTCAGAGGGCGGGTTTCCGCCACCCGTTCGCATCGGCGATCGCGCGGTACGCTGGCGCAGCGAAGACATACAGGAGTGGAATAACGCGCTTCCGCAATAAGCAACGACCAGCAGCTAACCGGCAGTAACAAGGCGGTAGAAGCGAACGAGAGTATAAAAATGAAAAAACGTGGTCAAAACGTGGTGGCGAGCACCAAATCGACTTTAACTTATTGATTTTAAAGTAGATAAATGGCGGAGCGGACGGGATTCGAACCCGCGACCCCCGGCGTGACAGGCCGGTATTCTAACCAGCTGAACTACCGCTCCGTTTTGACTTCAATCGCCAGACGGCGAAGGAATTCTGGTGGGTGTTGCAGGGGTCGAACCTGCGACCTACGGCTTGTAAGGCCGTCGCTCTCCCAACTGAGCTAAACACCCTGGGGCAAATCAAGGGAGCGTATGTTAACGCCGGGTTTGTGGGTGTCAACGCCAATCACCCCATCCCGGGTTTTATTCGCCACAGCGTGAGATAGGCCTGCGTCCCGGCTACCATAGCTGTATGGAATTAATCTATATCAGCGTGCTGGCGGTGGCACTGGTCGCCGTCTGCGTGACCATCCACTACGAGACCCTGCGCGGCCTGTCGAGCATCGCCCACCAGCCCGGGCGGCACCGCTGGCTGGTGCTGATCAGTATGTATGGCGCGCTGACCGCGCATATTGTCGAAATCTGGGTATTCGCCGGGGGCTATTGGCTGGCAGAGCAGCTGGGGCTTGGCGCCATCGACACCATCAAGGATCCCTTCGACTACATCTACTACTCATCCATGGTCTACACCACGGTTGGCTTCGGCGACCTGATTCCTTCAGCCGGAATGCGCTTGCTGACCAGCGCCGAAGCCCTGGCCGGCCTGGCCCTGATCACCTGGTCGGCATCCTTCACTTATCTGCAGATGCAACGCATGTGGCGGGAATAAAATGGCCTGTGGCGGGAATAAAATGGCCTGTGGCGGGAATAGGCGCCTGCGGCAGATATAAAGCGCCTGCGGCGGCCAAATTAGAGAGACCTGCGGCGTAGCCCTAGTCCCTCTCATACACCGGCCGCGTCTTCACAAACACCCGAGCCGCCTCTACCACCTTGGCCTGTTCCACCTCGCCAGCCGGCAGCCGCAGCCAGGACCACACCGGCAACCGCTCTCCTTCGTACTCCAGACATCCCTCAAGCACCAGCACCTCTTCAACTTCGCCTGCATCGCCGAAAGTCAGCACTTCCCCAGGACCGGCCACTATCTCCCGAACCCGCTCAGTGCCGAATTCATGCAGAAGCCGCTCCTGGCGCCCGGCTGCAGGAATCGCTGTATCCAGAGACGCTGCAAACTGCGCCTGATCGTCAAGATTAAACTGCCGCAATTTCACCCAGATCAGGCAGCCGGGTTCGCTGAAGGGCGCATGGCTGGTGCCGGCTGGATTGCGCACATAGGTACCCGCCGGATAGCGGGCATGCTCATCACCAAACTCACCCTCCAGGACCAGGAACTCTTCACCCAGCGCATGCTGATGGGTCGGAAACGTTGAGCCTTTGGCATAGCGGACGAAACTGGTGGCAATCGCGACTTCATCCCCTACCCGATCGAGCATCACCCGGCTGACACCCGCCTGCGGCGAGTCCACCCATTGCCATTGTTCGGGGGTGAGTTGAGCTGCTTTGGTCAGATCCGCACGCACAGCCATCAGTTTTGCTCCAGGTTCCAGTGAGACGGCTATTTGGCCTGACGGTGTGGGATAAGTTCAACCAGGTCCCGCCATGAAGTGGGTGCATGGCCCTTCATCCTGCGCGTCGGTTCAGCGGTAGCGAAGCTGAGCTGCCCGTAATAGGCTGTTCCAACAGCCACCGATGGACGACCTCAATGCCGCATCCGCCCCGAACTGAATCGTCTACTGCCCGAACACTGGCCACCCTGATTCTGATGATTGCCATGATCTCCGGCTGCAGCGACCCTCAACCGCCCGCACCAGGTTCACTGGAGCCTGTTGTTATACCGTCTGCCGAGGCAACGCTTGCGCAGCAAACCCAACCGCAAGCAGCTCAGCAGGAAGCAATGCCCATCGCCTGCGATGAGGTCAACGGCATCCGGCCCGCCTGCGGCTTCAAGAATCCCGAAGACCTGGCTGTGGTACCTGGCGGCGAGCTGCTGCTGGTCAGTGAGATGGGTACTTTCCTTGCTGATACGCCCAACACCCTGTCTCTGTTCAACATCGCCACCAACCAGCGGCAGACTATTGCAGTCAACTGGGACGCGGATGGCACACCCTGGGGAGACCCGAATTGCACCGCCCCTGATCCCGATAAGTTCAGCCCGCACGGCATCGATCTGATGACCCGTGCTGACGGACGCCATCAGCTGCTTGTGGTCAACCATGGCGACGAGCAGGTGGAATTTTTCGAGCTGATGAACCCTGGCGGCACCTGGCAACTGCACTGGAAGGGCTGTGCTAAACCACCGGGTGATCCGTTTATCAACGATGTGGCGGGTCTCAATGACGGTGGCTTTTTCGCGACCCAGATGTGGAACAAAACTATGCCCTTTGATGAGGTGGTCGAGCGATTGAACGCCGGTGAGAAAATCGGCTGGGTATGGCAGTGGCAGGCTCATTCCGGCTTCACAAAACTGCCGAATTCTGACGAACTGATGCCTAATGGCATTGCGGTCAACAAAGACAACAGCAAAATCTTTGTGAACATCTACATGGGCAACAAGACCATCAGAATAGACCGCGCCAGCACCGAAGTGGATGCGCAGTTCACGGTAAAAAATCCCGACAACATAATCGTCGACGGCGACGGCAGCCTCTGGGTGGCTTCTCACCTCAACGATCCGATCGAAGGCCGATGTCCGGACAACCATGCGGGGCCGTGCCTGTTGCCATTCGAGGTCATCAAAGCAGATCCAGACACGATGGAACCGCAGGTTGTCTTTGAGCACAGCGGTGAGCCGATGGGTTATGTCACCGTTGCGCTGCCGCATCAAGGCCGGTTGTATATGGGCACTGCTTCCGGCGATCGGTTGGCCAGCACTGAAATCAGGTAGCCAGCGATCTAAGTCAACACCATCGGATGACAACTCCAAAAATCGATCCGCCTGAATCAGCAGGGGCTGCCAGCGCAGGTCTGCCGGATGCTCCCGAGATTGCTGATGAAGCGCTGCGTGAAGCGGGTATCGACCCGGATCGTCTGTCGATCTCTTACCTGGGTGAGCCGGCCGCGGCCGCGGTCGCGCCGGCGCGCGCCATACCTTTGCCATGGGCCGCACGACTGGGGACAGGGTTTGTCCTGTGGATACTGCTGTATGTGCTCAAACAGACCGGGTTCGAGATTGCGGTCTGGGCACAGGCGGCACTGGCGTTATTCATCGGCCTGGTCATTCTCCAGGGCGCCTGCGGTGCGTTAGTTACCGCCAGCGAAAGACTTGCCGCGCGGTTGGAATGGGATCACTACGTGGCCGGCACCGTGGCCGAGATATTATCCACACTGCCTGAGCTGGTGGTCATCGGCTTCCTGATTCCGGTCAGCCCGTTGACTGCATTTGTGATCGCCCTGGTCACCATCTACAACAACGCGCTGGTGTTCAGTATCTATTCTTATTTCCTGCCCAAAGATCAGTATGGCAGGTATCTGATGCCTCGACCCATAACCGGTGCCGGCACACAGCTGCTGGTCGCCGGAGCAGCAATCGGGCTGATCCTTGGTCTGGTGATGATGGCCATGTCATTCAGCGAACATCCGAAAAAGTCTTTCGCGCCAGCCGACCTGATCTCGCTTGGCGTACTCATGCTCACCATTTTTTGCGTCTACCTCTACAAACTGCTGCGGGAATACGCAAAAGAAGAAGTGCTGGTGAGTGATGCGCTCGAGCTGACGCAGGCGCAAATGGAAGAGCGTCGGGCGCTGGTTTACACGCGCGTGCACGAAAGCTCGTGGACGCTGATTGCTGGCTATCTGCTGGTTGGCATTCTCGGCGCGATGCTGGGTGGTGAGCAGGTTGCGACATTCGCCAGCATTGCCATTCGAGATCTGCAGTTGAACGAGCTGGTGGCGGCTCTGGTGCTGGCAGGATTCGCCGGCATGAGTGAATACGTGATTCTGTGGCAGTCACATCGCAAAGGCGAACACGGCATTGCGCTGGCGAACAGCTTTGGCGGCATTACCCAGGTGATGTTCATGGTTCTGCCGTTCACGCTGATTGCAATTGGTAGTTATCAGGCGCTGATCAATCCCAACCATCCGGAACTGCCACTGCCGTTCTCGTTTAACAACATGCTGCTGCTGATGTGCCTGTTTCCAATGTTTTTTGTGCTCATCGAACTGCTTGAGGAGGATCACACGCTGGGACTGCTGGACACCACCATCATGGTCACCATCTTCCTGCTGCTGATTGTCCTGCTCCTGAGCTATGGTGCCACGACCTAGTCATGCTCTGAGAGCTTCAGCGGCTATGAGAGCTTCAGCGGCTCTGAGAGCCTCAGCTGCTCTCTGAAAGCTTCAGCTGTCGCGCGGCGCGAACTTCATCGAGGCGTCCAACCACCGTGTTATGCGGGGCTGCGTGCAGCAACTCAGGGTTATTGCCGGCTTCCCGGGCAATGACCTCCATGACTTCGACAAAGTTATCCAGAGTCTGTTTGCTCTCAGTTTCTGTCGGTTCGATCATCAGAGCTTCCGGCACGATCAGCGGAAAGTAGGTAATTGGCGGATGGATGCCGAAATCCAGCAGCCGCTTGCTGATGTCGAGCGCGCGTACGTCGGAGCCTTCGATCCTGCCTTCCAGCACAAACTCATGCATGCAGGTCCGCTCGAAGGGTAGCGGCAGGACATCGCGCAACCTGCTGCGAAGATAGTTGGCGTTCAGCACCGCGTGCTCGGCGTTTGCCCGCAGACCTTCAGCGCCATGATGAAGAATGTACGCGTAGGCGCGGACAAAAACGCCGAAGCTGCCGAAGTAGGTGCTCATCCGGCCAATGGATCTGGCCGGCGAAAACAGCGCATAAGAGGTGCCATCGCCCTCGTCGCCCGCGACCCGCTGCACAACGGGCCCCGGCAGATAGTCGGCCAGCGCCGCGCTGGCGCCTAGAGGGCCGGATCCGGGTCCACCACCGCCGTGGGGTGTGCCGAAGGTTTTGTGTAGATTGAAATGCATCAGATCCACACCAAGCGCTCCCGGGCAGGCAATGCCGGTCAGCGCGTTCATGTTTGCGCCATCGCCGTAGACGAGCCCGCCACAGCCATGCACACACGCAATCACCTCTTCGAGTTGCGCTTCGAAAAGGCCGAGCGTATTCGGGTTGGTCAGCATCAGCCCCGCGACAGAATCATCACAGGCGGCGCGCAGCGCGGCGAGGTCAACGTTGCCGTGTTCATCAGACGGAATCTCTAACGCCTCGAACCCGGCCATAGTAGTAGACGCCGGATTGGTGCCGTGCGCGGAATCCGGAATCAGCACCTGGGTACGACCTGTTTCACCGCGATCGCGAAAATAGGCGCGCATCATCAGCAACGCCGTCAGCTCACCTTGCGCACCGGCGGTCGGTTGCAGCGAAACCGCCGCAAAACCGCCGATTTCCTGCAGCCATTGCTGCAGCTTGAACATCAGCTCAAGGTTACCCTGCACCGTGTGCTCGGGCTGCAGCGGGTGAGTGCCGGTGAAGCCTTCGAGCCGCGCGCTGGCTTCACAGATTTTCGGGTTGTATTTCATCGTGCACGAACCCAGCGGATAGAAGCCGGTATCGACACCAAAGTTCCGCTGCGAAAGACGCACAAAATGCCGGACAACATCCAGCTCGGATACCTCCGGCAGTCCGGATTCGTCGCGCAGCAATGCTTGCGGAAATTCGGTTTCAGGGACGTCACACGGTGGCATCTCGCAGCCGCGCCGTCCTGGGATACTCAGCTCATAGATGGTGCGTTCGTCAACGGCTCCTGCGCGAGTGTTGCTGACGTCGTTGTTCTGATCGGACATTCCTCATCGCCCCCTATGCAGTCGCGACCCGCAGACCCTGGACCAGCCGATCGATGTCCGACTTCGAGTGCATCTCGGTCACCGCAAGCAGCATGTGTCCTTCGAACTCTGGGTTCAGCTGTGCAAGGTCGTAGCCGCCAAGCACTCCGAACTCGTCCGCCAGAATTCTATTCACCGTCGCGACCGGCTGTGGCAGCGAGACCGCAAATTCTTTGAAGAAGGCTTTGTCAGGCGCCTGCGGGTTGATACGCAAACCCGGAATCCCGGCAATCTGCTGTGCTGCATAGTGACTCTTGTGATAACACAGCTGTGCCACCTCACGCAGGCCCGTTGCGCCAAGCGTTGCCATATAGGTCGCGGCGGCGAGCGCCATCAGGCCGGCGTTGGTGCAGATGTTGCTCGTTGCCCGCGCCCGCCTTACATGCTGTTCCCGCGCGGCCAGAGTCAGGACATAGCCGCGCCGACCGTCAGCATCAACTGTTTCACCCACCAGACGACCGGGCAGGTGATGCACGTGCTTGCGGCGGGCGGCAAAAACACCCAGATACGGACCGCCAAACGACAGCGGAATCCCCAGTGGCTGACCGTCTGCCACTACAACATCCGCACCATATGCGCCCGGCGACTGGAACCGGCCGAGCGCAACAGGATCGGCCACCACGATCAGCAGCGCGCCCGCGGCGTGGACAGCATCCGCCAGACCGGCGACGTTTTCGAACTGACCCAAGAAATTCGGACTCTGAATGACCAGAGCCGCGGTCTGGTCATCGACCAGTGCGCTCAGGTTGTGCAGATTATCTGCAGTTGCCCGGATGGAGGTCTGCTCGCCAACAAGCTCGGCAACGGTGCCCTGCAGATAGCTGTGCACCACTTCCCGGTAGCGCGGATTTACCGCCGGCGAAACAATCACCCTGTTGCGGCTGCGACCGCCGGCGTGCAATGCCATGCGCACCGCCTCGGCCAGCGCTGTGGAACCGTCATAGTGGCTGGCAGTGGCCACGTCCATCCCGGTCAGGCGACAGATCATGGTCTGATACTCGAACATCGCCTGGAGCATGCCCTGGCTCGCTTCCGCCTGGTACGGCGTATACGCGGTATAGAACTCACCCCGCCGCAACACTTCGTCCACGGTCGCCGGCACAAAATGCTGATAGGCGCCCGCGCCCAGAAAGCACAGCTTATCGCCGGTGTGCTGATTGTGCTCAGCCAGAGTGCGCATATGGCGCGCCAGTTCCAGCTCTGACAGCGGCTCGGCAAGGGCAAGTTCGGGGAATCGGCTGTGTTCCGGGACGTCGGCAAAGAGCTGCTCGAGATCGCTTACGCCGATGACATCGAGCATCTGAAGCCGCTCGCTCTCCGTATGCGGTACGTATCTCATCACAGCCGGCCTGTCGCAATCCGAGTCACCCTAGAATTGAGCGCCGCCTGCTCAATTGCAAGCGGCATTCAGATCACGGTCTTCACCAATCGCCGCCGGTGATAGCCGGTCAGGACCTTAAGGTAGCCCTGCCCGGTGAGTTCCTCATCGAGCAGCCGATCGCCGGTGTCGAAGCGCAGCACCGGGGTGCGCAGCAGTTTCGCCGGCGTTGCGATGACGATGATGTTGTCGCAACCGATGGCGCGAATCACCTCCGGGCTCAACTGCAGGTTGCCGCGACCCAGGACAAAGCCCTGGGCGCCAATGGGGCTCAGCACCAGAGCGCGGTTTTCGAATCGGGCCAGCAGCTCAAGAATTTCGGTTTCGTTCAAATCGCTGCCCACCAGCTTGCCATCAGCAATCGCATCGATACCAAGCAGCGTCTTGTCAAGGTCCCAGCGCTGCGCAACGGATTTCACCGAGCTACCGGGACCGAGCAGGACCAGCAGGTTGCGCTGCTGCGCGAACTGCTCGTAGAGAGATTCGGCAATTGCTTCCTTGACCTCGTCATCACCGGCAGCCTCGATCAACGCTTTCGCGGACTGACTGTAAGTCGGCTCAAACGGCGTCAGCGCCGAGTGATAGAGCCGCACCTGCCAGGTGTCGGCGCGGTATTGCGACTCATCCAGGTCAAGTACGTCGACCGCAGCGGTGGTCAGCCGCTCGTCGAGGAACGCGAGCAGAATTTCCGCAGTACGGGCGGGATTTGAACCGAACACGCCGGAGTACATTTTCACGCCTGAGGGAATGCCCAGGATAGCGACACCGGTTCCGACAACCTCGCAGATGTCTCTGGCGGTACCGTCTCCACCGCAGAACAGCACCAGGTCTACCCCTCGAGCCAGAAAAGACTCAACCGCAGACCGGGTGTCTGCAGCGCTGGGTTCGTCAGGCGGATGATGGGTGACGACAATGTCGCGACTGAGAAATCCGGCGGCGAGCAGTTCAGCTTCGCCCATGGCGCCGGCGCAGGTCAGCCAGCGTAGCTGCGGCGCGTGGGTCCTGGCAGACAACTGCCGCGCAAGTTCCGCGAGCATCTCGGCTGCACGCTTTTGTGCCAGCGGTTTCGCCCCCAGGCGGCGCGCCTGAGCAACCACACCATCGGTGCCCTTCAGGCCGACCCGGCCACCCATACCGGCAATGGGGTTGATCACGAAACCGATACTTTTCACCATGATGGGGCAGACCTTAACGAAGACCCTCTATCTCGCCCCTGGCGTTGACAAAAATGTGTCGGGCGGACGGTTCTGCCGGCATCCCCGGCATCATCAGCACATCACCCGCCAGGGCCACAACGAAGCCGGCGCCCGCCGCCAGCCGCAGTTCGCGGATCGTCAGGGTAAAGTCCCGGGGCACGCCTTTCTCGCGCGGATCTGTGGAGAGACTGCGCGGTGTCTTCGCCAGGCAGATTGGCAGATGTCCAAAACCCTCCGCCTGCAGTTTCTGGTACTGTCGGCGCACACCGTCATCCATAGCAATCGACGCGGCACCATAAATTCTGGTGGCAATCGTTGCGGTTTTTTCGATCAGCGACATGTCATCCGGATAGAGCAGCTGGAAGCTGTCGCTCCCGGGCGCAGCGTCCGCCAGCCTCGCCACCTCGACCGCCAGGTTTTCTGCGCCCTTGCCTCCATCACGCCAATGCTCGCTGACGATGGCAACAGCACCATTGTCGGCCACCGCGTCTTTTATGGCCGCCAGTTCAGCTTCGCTGTCGTGCTCGTAGCGATTGATCGCGACCACTGAACTCAGGCCGTAGGTGTTGATAATGGACATGTGGTGCAGAAGATTTGGCAGGCCGCGTTTTACCGCCGCCACGTCTTCTTGCTGACCAGCGGAGGCGGCGACGCCGCCATGGGCTTTGAGCGATTCCACCGTTGCCACGATGATCGCAGCGGACGGCACCAACCCCGACTGGCGGCATTTGATGTCGAAGAATTTCTCCGCACCGAGGTCCGCCCCGAAACCTGCTTCAGTCAACACATAATCGCCCAGCGCCAGCGCGGTTTTAGTCGCGATAACAGAATTGCAGCCGTGGGCGATATTCGCAAACGGCCCGCCGTGCACCAGCACCGGGTTGTGCTCCAGCGATTGCACCAGATTGGGCGCAAGCGCATCACGCAGCAGCGCGCTCATCGCGCCCTGGGCGGCTAAATCCGAGGCCCGAATCGGCTGCCGGTCGGGCGTGTAGCCAATCACGATGCGCGCCAGCCGCTGCTCCAGATCCGCCCGGTCTTGGGCCAGACACAACACCGCCATCACCTCGGAGCCGGGGGTAATGTCGAACCCCTCTTCACGCGCATAGCCGTTGGCTGCGCCACCCAGACCTACCACCACTTCGCGCAGCGCACGGTCGTTCATGTCGAGGGTTCGACGCCAGGTGATACGTCGCGAATCGAGTGCTGGAGAGGCTCGGCGAAACAGATGATTATCCACCAGCGCCGCCAGCAGGTTGTTGGCACTGGCGACAGCGTGACAATCACCGGTGAAGTGAAGATTGATATCGTCTCGTGGCGCCACCTGAGCATGGCCCGCCCCGGTTGCACCGCCTTTCAGGCCGAAACAGGGACCCAGCGAAGGTTCCCGCAAACACACCACGGCTTTTTTACCGATGCGCTTGAGTCCGTCGCCAACGCCGATCGCTACCGTTGTTTTGCCCTCGCCTTTCTCCAGCGGCGTCATGGCTGTGACCAGAATCAGCTTACTGTCAGGCCGGCTCGGCAGCGACGTCGCCACATCCAGATCAATTTTCGCCTTGAAACGCCCGTACGGGATCAGCGCGTCCTCTGGTACGCCGAGTTCTGCAGCCACCTCGGTAATGGGTTTCAAACTGATGGCGCGAGCGATCTCATTGTCGGGTAGTACATTGTGCATATCAGCGCCCGTGCAAAGTCTGGAAAGCGTCGAGGGTTCGTTCGATTTGCGCTGCGCTGTGTTCGGAGGACATCTGCACGCGCAACCGGGCAGCACCCTCCGGGACAACGGGGAAGCCAAAACCCACCACAAAGATCCCCATGTCCAGCAGCCGATCAGACAGGCGAATGGCTTCAGCCGTATCGCCAATCATGATCGGGATAATGCCGGTGGGTGAATCAACTACATCGTAGCCAATCTCCCGCAAGCCTTTGCGCATCGTGTGAACATTGGCATGCAGACGCGCCACCCGCTCGGGCTCCTGCTCCAGGATGCAGATCGCCTCATGAGCCGCACACGCCAGCGGCGGCGCCAGGGCATTGGAAAACAGATGCGGGCGACTGCGTTGCACCAGCATGTCAATGAGTTCAACCGGACCTGCGACAAAACCGCCGTTGCCGCCGCCAAGTGCTTTACCGAACGTGCTGGTGACGATATCGACACCCTGCGCGCCGATCGGCAGACCACAATGCTCAGCACTGCCGCGTCCGTGCGCACCAAGGACACCGGTGCCATGAGAATCGTCTACCACCAGAATCGCACCATGACGCTGGCACAGCGAGGACAGCTCTGACAGCTGCGCAACGTCACCCTCCATGCTGAACACACCGTCGCTGATGACTATCTTCAGCTCTGACTCAGCCACCGCAACCAACGCCTGCTCCAGCGCGGCCATGTCCTGGTGGGCAAACACTTTTCGCGTCGCCTGCGCGGCCAGGCGGCCCGCATCGATGATGCTGGCATGATTGTTGGCATCTGAAACGATGGCATCGCCATCTTCGACCAGCACCGGCAGCAGACCTTCGTTGGCGTTCCAGCAGCTGGTGAAACTGAGCGCCGCCGGCGCCCCGAGAAAGTCGGCGACTTTTTCTTCCAACGCCACGTGACACTCGAAGGTGCCACAGATAAACCGCACGCTTGCGGTACCCGCGCCATAGCGACGCAGCCCCGCCTCGGCCGCCTCGAGAACCTTGGGATGATTCGCCAGACCCAGGTAGTTGTTGGAGCAGAACACCAGAATCTCGTCGACGCCATCAACCCTGGTGGTGGCTGCCATGGGCGCCGCGATGGTGCGCAGCCGCTTGTAGGTACCCGCTGCGTGCAAGCCCTCCAGCGTGTCGGCAAAGCGTTTGTGCAGAATATTCATCAGGCGTCTCCTTCTTTCAGACGCGCAGCAAGCGTCGACAACATATCGGCGGTCATCGCTTGCAGGTCGTAGTGAGGCTGCCAGTCCCAGTCCGCACGGGCAGCACTGTCGTTCAAAGACTGCGGCCAGGAATCGGCGATGGCCTGGCGCTCATCCGGCTGGTAAGCGCAGTGGAAGGCCGGGATGTGTTTACTGATCTCAGCCGCCAGCTCGCCCAGCGCGAAACTCATCGCCGAGACATTGTAGCCGGTCTGATAACACAGCCGCGCGCGATCGGCAGCCATCAGCGTCAGGGCCGCGTTGATACAGTCCGGCATATACATCATCGGCAACACGCAGTCCTCGCGGACAAACGCGGTGTACTGCCCGCTGCGCAAAGCAGCGTGGAAGATCTCCACCGCGTAGTCTGTGGTGCCGCCACCGGGCGGTGCCCCACTCGAGATGATGCCGGGATAACGAACGCCACGCACATCGAGGCTAAAACGGCCGGCGTAATAATCCGCCAGCAACTCTCCCGCCACCTTACTGACGCCGTATATGGTGGTCGGTCGCATCACCGTTTCCTGAGGCACGTCGTCGCGCGGCGACGAAGGTCCGAAGACCGCAATTGAGCTCGGCCAGAACACCTGCGAGACATTGCGGCGACGCGATACTTCCAGGACATTGCGCAGTCCCTCCATGTTGACGCGCCAGGCCCGCTCCGGATCCTGCTCAGCTGTGGCAGAAAGGACTGCAGCCAGGTGATAAATGACATCGGTGCCCTGCCTGGTCACCGTTGCTTCGAGCTGCTCACCGAGCGTGACATCAAGCTTCGCGACCGGACCGTCGTTTGCTGCTCCCGCACGCAGGCGTCGACCGGTCGCAAGCACATTATCGCGGCCATGCAGGTCTCTCAGTGCCGGCAACAGCTCTGAGCCAATCTGACCAAACGCGCCTGTCACCAGGACTTTCATAATCTGGTTTCCTGAGCCAGGAACCGGGCCGAAGTTATCAGATTCATGTTTTCTCCTGCGATCATTGGTGGGAGGCTAACGCAGACGGCTGCGTGGTGTTCGCCGGATGCGGGTCGACTGAAATCGCCCGGATGCCAAACGAGTCACTTTTGCGCGATAATGCCAGCTTCCTGACAGAATTGGCCGGATGAAAGAGCTCGAAGCCAAATTCCTGCTTCAGCAGGGAACACGCCAAACCAAGTTGTTGCGCCGGGCGCTGCAGGAACTTTCCTGGGCGGGTTTTCTGGCTCACCCACTAGGGGTGATGCGGATTCAGGACACCTACTACGATACCTGCGATACCGTGCTGCAGCATGTCGGATGGAGTCTGCGCTGCCGTCACGAGCAAGGCGCTTCCCAGCTCACCCTGAAACAACTCGCCCCCCCTAAGGCTGGCTTGTTCAGCCGTCGGGAACGGCAACAGACTCTGGGCTGGTCCAGCGCCGCCAATATCACAGCAGACTGGATGCGCCTGGAACGCGGCCCGGTTGTCGACCTGCTGCGCTCGTCGCTGCCGCGGGATGCGATACTCGAACCGCTGTTTAACGTCGTCACCGAGCGCAACCGCTACCGGCTCACCAGCATTGAACACCCTCGCTCATACATTGAACTGGCGCTGGATCGCTCCCGAGTTGCTGGCGACTCAGCAGCCATGGAATTTGTCGAACTGGAAGCTGAACTGAAGCAGGGTCCGGAAACGCTGGTACAGGAAATCGCTCTAATCCTCGATCAGCAGCCCCAATTGATCCGGGCCCGGGTCAGCAAGTATCAGCGCGGTCTTCAGACCATTGGTTTCCCTCCGGTCGACCGCCTGCGAGACGAATCGGTAGCCCTGACACCCAGTTCAGCCTGGGCGGATCTTGGCATCAAACACCTCAACACTCAGATCCGCACCCTGCGGGCGCACGAACCGCTCGCCTGGGAGGGTGCACACAGCGAAGGTGTGCATCAGATGCGCGTTGCGACACGTCGGATTCGTGCGGCTCTCAGCGCGTTCGACAGTGTGTTGTCTCGAGAAGGCGGCGAATCGCTCGAAGCAGAAGTGCGCTGGCTGGGTCAACGCCTGGGCAGCGTGCGCGATCTGGATGTCCATCTGAGCCATCTCGACAATTATTGCCAGGTGTTGCATCCAGACGACCAGAGTCTGCTGCGCCACTACCGCAGACACCTTCTGAAAGCGCGCAGCTCGGCGCATCACACGTTGCGCGACGAACTGGCAGGCGAGCGTTTTACCCGGATGCAGAGGGATCTGCGGCAGTTTGTCGAACGTTCAGAAACTCAGAAGCTGGGCTTCGAGTTCCGCAGCATTGAACAGGTCGCTCGAGAGCACGTGATACCGCAACTGCGCAAAGTCCTGCGCCGCGGCCGCGCCATTGATCGGAAGACACCGGCTGAGCGATTGCACAAGCTGCGCATAGAAGTAAAACGCTTTCGCTACCAGCTGGAATTTCTGCGCGAACCCTACGATCGGAAGCTGAAAAAAACCACCCGCCGTTTGACCAGACTGCAGAATACCCTGGGCGATCATCAGGATGCCTGTGTCGCGCGCGAACAGTTGCGCAACTATCGGATTCATCACGAACTCGGCAAGCGGGAATCCCGGCTGTTCAAACGCCTGTCAGCGCTTGAGGACAATAACGCCAGCAGATGCCACAAACAGTTCTTCAAAGACTGGCAGAAATTCGAACTCGAGGCGCGCAAGCTGCGAGCGATGTTCATCTGATCGCCCAACAGATTAATACAGTCGATTACACCATCAGTTCAATGCATTCGGCTTGAACGGAAGACCAAACAGATAGCGCCCGACATAACCATAATGCCCAAGCCGAGCCTGCACATGCTGCGTCATGGTATGCATATCCTGGAATCGCCGCTGCAGCGGGTTGTCGCTGTAAATGGCTGAAGACCCGGCAATCGCATAGGCTTTATCCAGCACCTGGGCTGCTCTGCGCATGGTGTGGGTGCCCGCCATGCGCAGATCGATGCGCTGCTGATTGCTGGCCCTGTCCTGATCCGCCAGCGCGTCCCAGACGGTATTGACGGTGTCATGTAGGTAGGCGCGTACCGCCCGCCACTCACTCTCGGCTTCGCCGAGCAGCTTCTGCATGTCCGGGTCGTCTTTGACCGTGGTCGACGAATAGGCCGGAACTTTGCCCTGCGCAATCGCCACCGCAGCATCCAGCCCGCCCCGAGCTACCCCGAGCGCAACAGCCGCAAAGCTCACCGCAAATACCAGACCCACCGGCAGGCGGGTGACCGGAGCGTCGATAATTGCCGGCTCGCGGAAATCCACCACGTATTCCATAGGCACCAGCAGATCATCCACTGAAAACTCAAAGCTGCCGGTTCCCGCTAAACCGCCTGTCTGCCAGTTGTCGTGAAACTGCGCTGAAGACTTCGGGAAGAACACCCCAAGCCAGGCATTGTCTGGCGCGCGACGCACCGCGCCATGCATCCAGGTGGCATGCTGACAGCCGCTGGAAAATCCCCAGTTGCCGGTCACCCGATAGCCGTCGCCAGACAATACAGCTGTGCTGCCCCGGGGCGGTCCGTTGGCCATCGCCATCTGTGGATCCGCCCACAACGCGGTGATCGTTGGGTATTCCAGCCACAGGCTGGTGGTGGCAATAACTGCTCCCTGAGACACACACCAGGCAGTGCTGGCATCTACTTCCGCAAGGGTCTGCAGCGCGCTGATGAAATCGGGCAGTTCAACGCCGGCACCACCTACCGCTTGCGGAATCAGAAATCGCAGCGCGCCGGCGGACTTCAATTTGTCGACCAGGACTGCGGGCAACTGACGCCCGGTCTCAATCTCATCAGCGCACTCGAAGATGGCGGCCCGCAGGCTTTCGGCAATTGCCTGTGCATTGGTCATCTGCTGATCCTGGCTGGCATGAAACTCTCCCCTTCAGCGCAGCCTACCCGGTCGCCATCAGCCCTTCAATTGACCTCCTGCAATTGCTCCACACAGCCCGAAGCCACCGGAAGCTATGCTATCCTCGCCGACTTTTCGACCGCGGATACCTTCAGTTCATGAGCGAATCACCCTTCTGGTTTCAGCGCGCGCTGGACACCCCATCAACACCCGGCGACGTGGAAGTTGCAGGCGCCAATATCCACTTCGAGACCTGGGGCGAAGTTGGCAACCCGGGCATTGCATTGATCCATGGCAGCAATGCCCACCTGGAGTGGTGGAGATTTGTTGCGCCATTTTTAGCGGATCAATTCCGGGTCGTCGCGCTGGATTCGTCCGGCAACGGCGACAGCGGCTGGCGCGAAAAATACACCGGCGAACTGCTTGCAGCCGAGGTCATCGCAGTCTGCGAAGCGGCTGAACTTGGTCCCAAACCGGTGATCGCCGGGCATAGTTTCGGCGGCTTTACCGTACTGGAAACAGGTCATTTTCATGGCAGCAGTCTCGGTGGGATCATCTTCCTGGACTTCACCGTCGCGCCCCCGGAGCAATATATGGAATGGGGTATGCGGGCAGAGCGCGAAGGTGTGGCACCAAGCCGAGGCACCCGTGTCTACGAAGACAAAGCGGTCGCGCTGGGTCGCTTCCGCTATGTACCCGAACAGCCCGTGGTGCATCCTGCGGTACGCGACTACATTGCGGAAAAAAGCCTGCGCGAAGTCGAAGGCGGCTGGACCTGGAAATTCGATCCTTGTCTGTTCGACTATCTGGAAATGGGCATCGATCAACAGGATAAGTTTGCCCGCCTGCCCTGCCGCTCCGCGGTGATCCTCGGCGAGGACAGTCAGGACGAAGGGGCATTTTTTGCCCAGAACATGTCGGATATCACCGCGGGCAAACTGCCGGTGTTCAAAATTCCCGGCACCTATCACCACCTGACGTTTGATGAGCCATTGGCGGTCGCGATGGCGATGAAAGCTCTTTGCCTGGACTGGCTGCGTGAAGACGGTGCTGAAAAAATGGCCGCGGCACTGCAGACGACACTGGATTAGTCAGCCGGTTGAATCAACCGGCCTCTCACGCAGCGAACTGATCAGTTCCGCGTGAGCAGACTCATCAAGGCGATAGCAACGGGCCGCAACAATCATCACAACCATGATGGCCGCAGGTGCCAGAGTCATCAGGTTGTGGATGGCTCGCAGCGAAGCTTCCGACTGGTCCGTGTTGGCAACGTAACCGGCCACCGCCAGCGCGCCAGCCACGCCCGCCCCGCCTAACGCTTTTGCCAGTTTCTGAAAGAAGCTGGCAAACGAAAAGATGGCGCCATCAGCTCGCAGGCCGAGTTTCCACTGGGCGTATTCAACCGTATCCGGAATCATCGCCCAGCCCAGCACCGCAATCGGTGTGCCACCGAGCGCCACCACGCAGGACCAGAAGAAAATCCAGGGAATGGCATCGTAGGGTGTGAAGTAAAGACCAAGGCAACCCAGGATAGTGACAATGGCCCCCGCCACAATGCCCCCGGCTTTGCCCAGCTTCCCGGCAAGCTTCGGCACCGCCAGCAGACCGACAAACATGATCGGGAACGTGATTCCGAAAAAGGCAGCAATCAGGTCTTCACGGCCGAGGTTGTATTTGAAGTAGTAGAGGGTCACGGTCTGGCGCACGGTAAAAGACAACATGCCGCAGGTGAACAGCACAATCACAATCAGCAGCGGCGGATTGGCATAGACGGCCTTCAGGCTGTCCGAGAACGACAACTGCTGAGACGCCGGCGGACGTATGCGTTCTTTTGTGCTGGCAAAGGTCAGCGCCAGCAGCCCGGTGGCCACCACAGCAAATATCACCATCGCCGCCTGAAAACCCGCAGCGGGTGTTTCAAAGATGCCCACCAGCGGCAGCATGCCCACCGAAATCACGTAGCCCCCGGCAAACGCAAAGGCCATGCGGATGGTCGACAGCAATGTGCGTTCGTGGTGATCGTCGGTCAGCGACGCGGTAAGTGCGGAATAAGGAATCGACACCACCGTGTAGACGACGCCGAAACCGACATAGGTCAGATAAGCCCAGACCAGCTTCCCGGATTCAGCAAGATCCGGAACGGTAAACGTGAGAATGGAAACCAACGCCAGTGGCACTGCCCCCAGCAGAAGGTAAGGTCGCAGCCTGCCCCAGCGGCTGCTGGTGCGTTCCGCAATCATGCCCATCATCGGATCGGTGATCGCATCAACAATCCGGGCCACCAGAAACACCCCGCCCGCGGCGGCGGCGGACAGTCCGAACACGTCAGTGTAGAAATACAGCAGGTAGGTCATCGCCGAGATGAAATAGAGATTGATCCCGAAGTCACCTACCCCATAGCCAATGCGCTGCCGGGCGGTCAGCGCAGTGTCTGAACTATTCAGATCACACCGCGTTCGCGCAGGCCGGCGATCTCGTCAGCTGCCAGGCCAAGCTCAGCAAGAACAGCTTGCGAATCCGCTCCGGGATCGGGTGCGGCATGGGTGAAACGCTCGGGTTGCTCAAATGCCGACAGATTGATCGGGGAGCGGATCAGCGGCAGGTCGCCAAGCTCCGGATGCGCAGCCGGCAAAGCCATATTCAGGTACCTGACCTGCTCATTTTCAAAGGCTTCGCCAATGTTATTGATCGGACCGCACGGCACGCCTACCGCGTTGAGTTTTTCCACCAGATCCGCGGTGGTATGCATCCGCGTAAGAGCGTTGATGTCGGCTTTCAGAGCCTCCTTCAGCGCGGCTCGATCCCGCCCGGAAAGATACTCAGGCCGCGCAAACAGCTCGTCGGCTGACAAGGCATCACACAGCCGCTGCCAAAGCCTCTGGCCGGGTGCCGCAATATTCACCAGCCCGTCTGCCGACTCAAAAGTACCCATCGGCACCTGATAGGGATGATCGTTACCTTGAGACTCGGGGACTTCTCCCGCCATCGTGTAGCGCGCACCCTGAAAATCGAGTTTGTTCATCATCGCTTCGAGCAAAGACGTGTGCACCCACTGTCCTTCGCCGGTCCGCTCCCGATGCAGCAGCGCCAGCAGGATGCCCTGACCTAAAAACATACCCGCTGAAGTGTCACTGATGGCAATGCCGACGCGCATCGGCCCGCCACCGGGCTCACCGGTGACAGACATCAGGCCGGAAAGTCCCTGAACAATCTGATCCACACCGGCCCGCTCGCCGTAGGGTCCCGATTGACCAAAACCGGAAATGCTTGCGTAGATAATTTCAGGATTGACCGCTTTAACCGACTCGTAATCGATGCCGAGGCGGTGTTTTACCTCGGCTTTGAAGTTTTCCACGATGACATCCGCCTCTTCAACCAGGCGCATGAACACCGCCAGACCATCCTGGTCTTTGAGATTCAGTGTCAGCGAGCGCTTGTTGCGATGCAGGTTCTGTTCGTCCGGGCCCCGCCTTGCGCCGGTGACACCGTTACCAGCAGTCGCAGGTTGCTCAATCTTGATGACATCGGCGCCCCAGTCCGAGAGCAGACGGACCGCCGCGGGGCCAGCCCGGGCGTGGGTCAGATCGAGAACGCGAACATGGGCCAGCGGACCTTCGCGTGTGGTCATTGCGCGCCGCGAATCAATCTGCCTGGCAGCGCTGTGGTGGCCTCGCCATTACGGTAAGTCACTTCACCGCTGACAATGGTCGCCAGATAGCCTTCCGCACGCTGCTGCAGTCGAGCGCCACCTGCCGGCAGATCGTGAACAATTTCAGGGGTAGTTAACTGCAGATTGTCGAAGTCGATCAGATTCAGATCCGCCTTTTTCCCCGGTGCCACCAGACCCCGGTCAGTCAGGCCGACCGCCAGTGCGGTGTCTCGAGACTGACTCTTGACCAGCGTCGGCAGCGCAATGCGTTCACCCCTGGTTCGGTCTCTGCCCCAGTGGGTCAGCAGCGTGGTAACAAAGCTGGCGTCGCAGATGATGCCGACATGGGCACCACCATCGCCGAGACCCATCACCGTGTCCGGATGCAGAATCATTTCCCGACAGCAGTCGAGATTGTCGTCTGCATAGTTCGCAAACGGTGTATAGAGAATCTGCTTGCCGTCATTTTCTAACATCAGGTCATAAGCCAGATCCCAGGCATCCCGACCCGTGCGGGCGGCAAGCGCTGCCACACTGTCTTCGGGCGCAGGCTCATAGTTCGGCGGATCTCCCAGCACCCAGAGTTTTTCGCCGTCGCGCATCATCGAAAACAGCCGTTGGAAACCGGCTCCCACGGCTTCCGCGAGGATTCTGGCTTTGCGCTCGGGATCCCGCAACGCCGCCAGCCGATCGGCCATCGGCAGACCCGCCACCTCATGGAAAGAGGGCCGGGTGGTAAACGGGTTCAGACTGGTGGTCAGGCCGAGCACAATACCGATAGGCCGGGGTGCTACCTGGCCACGCATCACCAGGCCGGAAGCACTGGCAGATTCGATCCTGCCGAGCACTTTACGCCAGCCATGGGGGCTCAGCCCCTGGGCCAGCGAAATCGACATGGGCCGACCGCTGGCGGCCACCATCTGTTCCAGCATCGAAAACTCATGGTCCAGATCTTCGAAGTCAGAGATCATTTCCATCACACCGGTACCGGCAGATTTCATACCGTCGGCGATGCCCAGCAGCTCATCCAGCTCAGCTTTCAGCGACGGCGTGGGTGCGCCTTTGGAACTGCGATGATTGAGTGTGCGGGATGACGAGAAACCCAGTGCACCGGCAGTAATCGCCTCAGCAGTGAGTCTGCGCATCAACGCCACGTCGTCAGCCGTTGCCGCTTCGCGATCCGCACCGCGCTGACCCATCACATAGACGCGCAATGCACCGTGCGGCAGCTGAGTGCCGACATCCATATCGAACTGGCGCTCGGCCAGATAGTCCAGATATTCCGGGAAGCTCTCCCAGGCCCAGGGCACACCTTCCTGCAGCACAGCGCCGGGAATATCTTCTACTCCCTCCATGAGCTCGACCAGCAGTTCATGGTCAGTGGGTTTAACCGGCGCAAAGCCAACGCCGCAATTACCCACCACGACGCTGGTGACACCATGATGGCTGGAGGGTGACAGTCGGTTCGCCCAGGTCGCCTGACCGTCATAGTGGGTGTGGATATCGACAAAACCGGGGGTAACAAGCGCGCCAGCGGCATCCAGTTCCTGATGACCACTGCCAGTGACGCTGCCGACCTCGACAATGGTGCTTCCGGACACCGCCACATCGGCGCTGAACGGCTCACCGCCACTTCCGTCAATTACCGTGCCCCCGCGAATCACAAGATCGTATTCGGCCATGTCTGCTGCTCCCCATTTTCCAACGCCGCGAAGATTGTCGCACATGGCTTGTTGATGTCTACAATAGCCCTCCCCGGCAAAAGTCGGCGGAAACTGACCCGAACCGCCCGCATATAGAGAGCCCAGGCACCATGCAAAAAATCGCCATCGCGCTGATTATCCTGTCACTGCTGGTCATCGCATTTTTCACGCTCAGACCAGGTGAAGAACCACCACCGCCGCCACCAACTGCTGATCTGGTCACGCTGCGGGCCACCACGGCCGGTGATGTGGTCGGATTCATCGACCGGTTTGGCGCCAGAGCCTGGAAAGGCATCCCGTTCGCAGCCGCTCCCGAAGGCGAACTGCGCTGGCGGGCACCACAACCACCGGCTGCCTGGACAGGCACCCGGGAAGCCCTGGTTGCCGGCGATATGTGCCCGCAGATGAAATCCCTGTTGAGTGGTGATGCGGGCGACCCCGACAGCGCTATCGCCGGAGTTGAAGACTGTCTGTATCTGAACGTCTGGTCGCCAAGCAACGCCAGCAGACTGCCGGTGATGTTCTGGATTCACGGCGGTGGCAATTCAATCGGTGAAGGCAGTCCCTACAACGGCTCAGCGCTGGCGACCCGTCAAGATGTAGTGGTTGTCACCATAAATTACCGAATGGGTCCTTTCGGCTGGTTTGCTCATTCTGAGCTGAACCGGGGCAACCCGCTCGACGATTCCGGCAACTACGGCACGCTCGACGTAATTTTTGCTCTGGAGTGGGTGCGCGACAACATCAGAAACTTTGGCGGCGACCCGAACAACGTCACCGTGTTCGGTGAATCAGCCGGGGCCTACAATACTCTGGCGATGATGGCTTCGCCGCTGGCGGAAGGTCTGTTCCATCGCGCCATTGTCCAGAGCGGTGGATTTCAAACGACCTCGATGGGCCGCGCGGGCAACTATGCCAGCGACGGCGGCCATCCGATGAGCGCAAAGGAAATCACCGCGGCGCTGCTGGTGGCTGACGGCACCGTTGCCGACGCGGAATCTGCACGCGCCTATCAGAGCGACCTGGGCAGCTCGCGGCTGCGTCAGTATCTCTATGAAAAAACGCCCGAAGAGATCTTTGCACTGTTCGACGGCGGCGGCTTCGGCATGATCAACGTGCCGGACAACTTCGGTGACGGCCACGTGCTGCCGGATATGACCACCGAAGCCATCTTCTCCTCCGCGGAGAATCACAACATGGTGCCGGTGATACTCGGCACCAATCGCGATGAACCGTCGCTGTTCATGGTCCGCTCACCCGCTTACGTGGAAAACTTCCTGGGTATATTCCCCAGCCTGATAGATGAAGACCAGTATCTGCGCGCGGTAAAATACGGTGCTCTGTCCTGGAAGGAACGCGGCGTCGACAGTCTCGCCAACTACATGACCGCAGCCGGCAACCCTGACGTCTACACCTATCGCTTCGACTGGGACGAAGAAGGCTCAATTATGGGCTACGACCTGAGTGTCGCCCTCGGTGCTGCCCATGGCCTGGAGATTCCATTTGTGTTCGGTGATTTCGACGGTGGCCTGGGCCTTGGTTATCTCTATGAAGACAGCCCCGGCAAAGCGGCGCTGGCAGCCAGTATGATGTCCTACTGGACCCAGTTTGCGACCACGGGCAACCCTGGCACCGGCCGGGACAGCAACGAAGTGCCCTGGCTGTCCTGGGGCAGCAACGGCCAACGTTCGATCCTGCTGGATACCGTCGAAGACCAAGGCATCCGCATGAGTGACGAAGAAGTCACCCTCGCCGGCATCAAAGCGGCACTCGCCAGTGATCCGGCCATTACCGAGCCGCAGGAGCGCTGCCGGCTCTACCTGTCGTCTTTTGGTCGGGATCTCGATCGAGCCGAATACGACAGCTTCGGCCCCGAAGGTTGCGCGCAGTTCGATCCGGAAGCGTTACGCATGTTCTAAAAGCTTCAACTGTCAGATTGAGGCGTCTGTTGTCGCTTGAAAGGCGTCAGCCTTCCTGCTGTTGCAAAGCAGTGTAGTGGTGTTATAGTCAACCAACACAGTATAACAGTAAGTGCTGCAAGCAACCCGATCATGACGGACTGGCAGGAACACGAACCCATATATCACCAGCTGGCACAGCTGGTGATAGAACAGATCATCCGCGGCTCCCTAACCGAAGGTGAAGCGGTGCCATCAGTGCGCCAGGTGGCCGCCCAGGAGCGCATCAACCCACTCACCGTCAGCCGCGCCTACCAGATGCTCGCCGACGATGGGCTGCTGGAAAAGCGCCGCGGCGTCGGCATGTTTGTCGCACCTGGCGCACGCTCAGCCACACTTGCCGGTGAGCGGCAACGATTTCTGGACCACGAATGGCCGCAGCTGCTGGCACGCATTCGCCTGCTGGGATTGAACCTTGAAGAGCTGATGAACGGAGAAGCCGGATGAATGTGATTGATGCCCAGGGGCTTCACAAGCGCTACGGCGATACTCACGCCCTTGCCGGATTCGATCTGCAGGTGGCACCCGGTCGGATAGTTGGTCTGATCGGGCCAAACGGCTCCGGAAAAACCACGACCATCAAAGCGCTGCTCGGGCTTACCCGGCCTGATGCCGGCTCGCTGAGCGTGCTTGGTGTCAATCCGCAGCAGCAGCGTGCCGAATTGATGGCACGCACTGCCTATATTGCCGACACCGGAATTCTGCCCGGCTGGATGAAGGTGGCTGACCTGATCGATTTTGTTGCCGGAGTGCACACAGGTTTCGATCGACCGCTGGCCGAACGCACGCTGGCCAGCACCGATATCCGGCTCAACAAGAAAGTCAAAACCCTGTCCAAAGGTATGCACGTGCAGCTGCATCTGGCCCTGATCCTGGCCATTCATGCCGAACTGCTGATTCTCGACGAGCCGACGCTCGGCCTGGACATTCTTTACCGACAGCGGTTTTACGACGCGCTGCTCAACGACTATATGGACGGTGAACGCAGCATTGTCGTGACCACTCATGAAGTGCGGGAAATTGAACACATTCTCACCGATGTGGTGTTCATTCATCACGGCCGTCAGATTCTGAGCCTGGATATGGACACAATAGGCGAGGAATTCAGCAAAGTGCTCGTTCAGCCTGATCAGGCCGAAAGCGCGCGGGCGCTTACGCCGCTGAGTGAACGGCCGTCATTAAAAGGTATCGAATACATTTTCCGACACGCCGCCCTGAAAGATCTGCAGCATCTTGGCGAGATCAGTCGACCCAACCTGGCAGAACTCTTTGTTGCCCTGCTCGGAGATGAGGCATGAAGACATTTGCAGCACTACTGAAAAGGGAGTGGCTGGAAGCACGCTTCACTTATCTGGCGGCAACGCTCGGACTCATTGCATTGGTCACCCTGTTCGGCACGCTGGCCACTCTGGTGGCAACCCTGTCAGACGGTGGCGTTGTCGTGGTCATAGAACGTATGGACGAAGCCGGTAACACCGAGCGCCACGAGCGCATCAGCGACACAATGACCACGGTGGCGGACTTCTCCAGCTGGACCAATCGGGAACTGGAATCCCGCCTAGGGAAATTGCGCACCACAATTGCCGCGGGTTTCCACTCCACCTACTTTCTACTGCTGGTGTTTATTCTGCTCGGCTGCGTTTTCGATCACCGCCGCGATCGCAGCGTGCTGTTCTGGAAATCGATGCCCACCAGCGATCATCTGACCATTCTCAGCAAACTGGTGACGCCGGTATGGCTGGTACCGTTGCTGGTTGTGGCCGCGATGGCGGTGTCCTGGATATTGCTGCTGGGTCTGCTCAGCGCGATCACCTTAAGCAGCGACCTCGGCAGCGTGACCAGACTCTGGGCCCACAGCGGTATCGCCAGCGGTATCCTTCAGGAACTGGTTGGTTACGCGATTCAGGGCTTATGGAGCCTGCCGCTGTTTGCCTGGCTGATCTTCATCTCTGCGAGCGTGTCCCGCCTGCCGCTGGTCTGGGCGATTGTGATCCCGGTGATTCCGATCATCAGTGAACGTATCGTGCTCGGTTCCAACGTGATCGGCGGTTTTCTGCTCCGGCACCTGGAGTTCGCCGCCCTGCCCAGATTGCTGCCCAGCGACGATCGCCGGACCATGATGGTTCAATCGGTTGGCGATCAACTGTCGTTGCTGCTCTCCGGAGATCTGTGGCTGGGCGTTGCCCTGGGTGTCGCATTACTAGCCGGCGCGGTCTGGTTCTATCGTCGCAACAACGAGTTATAGACTCGTAAGCTAACGCGCCGCGCTGGCTGCTCATCGCAGATCTGTTATACCCTCCTTCAGGAGATCGCTGGAGGCAGACATGATCCGCTACATGGAACGAACCCGGAATTACTACGGCACTCTGGGCTATCCGGCTTACGAGTGGGCACACCATGATCAGGTACCCTTTCATGCCCCGAGCAAACCGCTGAGCGAAAGCAGGCTCGCACTGATCACCACAGCCTCCCCACATCAGCGCGAACTGGGCGATCAGGGGCCGGGGGCCGCGTATAACGCAGCGGCCAAATTCTTCAAGGTCTACACATCCCCCGCCGAACCGACACCCGACCTGAGAATTTCTCACCTCGGCTACGACCGCAAACACACCACCGCGGCTGATCCGAACACATGGCTGCCGATTGCCCGGCTGCGCGAAGCCGAACGCGACGGCGTGTTTGCAGAGCTGGCGCCAGAAGTGATTGCAGTCCCAACCAATCGCAGCCAGCGGGTGACCTGCGAAGTTGATGCCGTCGCCGCACTCGAACACTGCGAGCGACTCGGCGTAGACGTCGCACTGCTGGTACCGAGCTGACCCGTCTGCCATCAGACCGTGAGTCTGATCGCCCGCCACCTTGAAGCCAACGGCATTGCCACTGTGATCATGGGCTGCGCACGCGACATTGTGGAAAGTGCCGGTGTGCCCAGATACTTCTGGAGCAACTTCCCTTTAGGCAACTCAGCGGGTAAACCCGATGACATTGATTCTCAGACCAGAACACTGCGCGACGCGCTGGCCCTGATCGACAGCGCCACCCAACCGGGAACCACCCGAATATCAGCGCAACGCTGGTCAGACAACGATGACTGGCAGCTCGACTTCATGAATATTGAACGCTTAAGCGATCAAGACATCGACCGTCTGCGCGGAGAATTTCAGGCCCAGAAGGACACAGCCCGGCAGATCAAAACACGTTGACCAGACGGAACAGATAGATGACAGAGCACTCAACGGCCCCGATGATTGCCACCAGCAGCGAACCCTGGGACGCCATCGTCGTCGGTTCCGGGATCACCGGCGGTTTTGCGGCGATGGAACTGACCCGGCGCGGACTGCGCACTCTGGTGCTGGAACGGGGGCCGGATGTTGTGCACGGTCGCGACTATCTCTATGAACACAAACGCCCCTGGCAGATGCCCTCACGCGGCATGCTGCAGCGCCGTCACCTCGACGAAGTCAAACCGGTCCAGAGCCGAACCGGTTTCATGCATCCTGGCATGGAGCGCTGGTTTGTCGATGACACCGAGTATCCGTATCTCGAAGATCGGCCGTTTTCCTGGATTCGAGGCTATCAGGTCGGCGGTCGCTCCCTGACTTGGGGCCGGCAGAGCTATCGTCTGAGTGATCTCGATTTCGAAGCCAACGCCCGGGAAGGCATCGCCGTAGACTGGCCGATCCGCTATCAGGAACTCGCGCCCTGGTATGACTATGTGGAAGGTATCGTCGGCATCTCCGGCCGCAATGAAGGCCTCGGTCAGTTACCCGATGGCAACTTCCTGCCAGCTATGGCGTTCTCCCGGGGCGAAGAACATTTCAAGAGCGCACTTGATGCGCACTTTGATGATCGCATGATGACCATCGGCCGGACCGCAGTCATTACCCAGCCTCATCGCGGCCGCGCCGGCTGCCACTACTGCGGCCCCTGTTCAATGGGTTGCAGCACCGGCTCATATTTCTCTTCTCAGAGCGTCACCCTGCCGGCAGCACGCGCTACCGGACTCATGACCCTGCGGCCGGACAGCGTGGTCGAAAGTGTGCTGGTAGACGAAACCACCCAGCGCGCCAGCGCGGTGCGGGTAATCGACCGGGTCAGCAAAGAAGTCGTCGAGTATCGGGGCAAGCTCATCTTCCTGTGCGCTTCGACGATTGCCAGCACCCAGATCATGCTCAACTCGATCAGTGATCGGTTTCCCAACGGACTGGCCAACGACAGTGGCGCGCTTGGTCACTACCTGATGGATCATCATTTCAAGGTCAGCGCTCGCGGGCGTCTGCCCGGTATGCTGGACCGTTACACCGAAGGCTACAGACCCAACGGCATCTACATCCCACGATTCCGTAACCTCAACAAAACCTCCACTCAACCGGACTTTCTGCGTGGCTATGGCTACCAGGGTGGCTCCGGTCGGCAAAGCTGGCGTGGCAGGGAAATGCAGGGTTTTGGCGAGGGTCTGAAAGATCAGCTGCGCGAGCCAGGTCCCTGGACCATGGGTTTAGGCGCATTCGGCGAGATGCTGCCGGATGCGGCCAACACCATGAAGCTCGATGCCGCTCAGACCGACGCCTGGGGTATGCCTTTAGTACGGATCTCCTGCGAAATCGGTCCGAACGAACTGGCCATGCGTAAAGACATGGCGACCAACGCGGTTGAAATGCTTGAAGCCGCGGGTGCAACCGACATCAAAAGTTCGGATCGCTACACACCTGGCGGAATTGGTGCGGAAGCGGGTCTGGCCATCCACGAAATGGGCACTGCCCGGATGGGCCGCGATCCGGCCACGTCGGTACTGAATGGCTTCAATCAGGCCCACAGCGTCGCGAATCTGTTTGTTACCGACGGCAGCTGCATGACCAGCTCTGCCTGTCAGAACCCGTCACTGACCTATATGGCATTGACCGCGCGGGCCGTCGACTACGCAGTTGACGCGATGAATCGCCGGGATATTTAGTCGTGATATCAAAGAGAAACGCATCATGAATCACTCCAGACAGTGGACGCCAGCAGACCCCGATCAGCCTCACGCTCGGCGTATCGGTCGGCGCCAGTTCCTCACCCTGAGTGCCCGGGCACTGAGTACGATGGCAGCAGCCAGCCTACTGCCGGACGCCCTGGCAGCATCAAACCCGGAGCACGCAGGCGATCTGCTGACCAGCACAGCAGGCATTGAAAACGCTCGGGTATTGAGTCAGATCTGTGAACGCATCCTGCCTGGCACAGATACACCGGGGGCAATTGAGGCCGGAGTGCCCGATTTCATCGCCGGAGTACTGAATATCGTTTACCTGGATGCTGAGACTCAGCGCTTCGTCAGCCAGCTCAGCGCCTTCAACGCAGCGACTACGACCGAGTACGGCAGACCTTTCGATCAGCTGACTACCGCCCAGCAGGATAACCGGCTGAGTGCGATGGCATCTGACGAGAGCAGCAACGAGGCGGCATTCTTTGCAGAACTCCGCCAGCTCACCGTCTACGGCTATTACACCTCAGAGCCGGGTGCCACCAGCGAACATTCACTGACCGACTACATGGCACCCTGGAATGGCGACATCGCCTACGACGACGTCGGCCGGATGTGGACCGGCTAGTCCGGTAGACCCAGCACCCGCTTGGCGAGAATGTTGAGCTGCACCTCAGAGGTGCCACCTTCGATTGAGTTTGCCTTGGAGCGCAACCAGCCGCGGGTCGCATCGAGTTCAGCATCCGCAAACGCGGAATCCTGTCCCCAGCCCAGACTGCGGCTACCCATCATTTTCAACATCAGCTCAAAACGGTTCTTGTTCTGCTCGGTGCCGAAGTACTTGAACATCGAACTCACCGCCCCGGGTGCTTTACCACTCTCGGACTCTTCAACTGAGCGCTTCATGGTCAGCTGGAAAGAACGATCATTCATCCGGTGATGCAGGATGGATGCCCGCAAGCTGGTGTCAGCAATTTTGCCGTCCTTCAGGCCAACGTAGTCTTTCGCCAGTTCTTCCAGAGTCGCCGCTTTCTGGCCACCACCACCGATGCCGCCAATCGATGTGCGCTCGTACTGCAGCAATCGTTTTGCCACCGTCCAGCCTTTGCCAACTTCGAACACCACCTGGCTTTTCGACGCTCGAACATTGTCAAAAAATGTTTCGCAGAAGGGCGAGAGTCCGCTGATCAGCTTGATCGGCTTGACCGTGACCCCGGGCGTGGCCATATCAAACAGAATGAAGGTAATGCCTTCGTGTTTCGGTGCGTTTGGATCGGTTCGGACCAGACAGAACATCCAGTCCGCGTTGTCTGCGCCCGAAGTCCAGATCTTCTGGCCGTTGATGATGTAGTCGTCGCCATCTTCCACAGCGGAAGTACGCAAACTGGCAAGGTCAGAGCCCGCATTCGGCTCGCTGTAGCCCTGACACCACCAGATGTCACCACGAGCAATCTGCGGCAGATGTTGTTCTTTCTGAGCATCAGAGCCGTATTCGAGCAACGCCGGACCGATCATGCTGATGCCCATGCCTAAATGCGCAGGACGGGCATTGATCCGTCGCAGCTCGCTGGCAAGCACCTGATTTTCTTCGACGCTCAGGCCGGCACCGCCATATTGTTTCGGCCACATCGGCACGGTAAAGCCACGCTCAGCCATGCGCTCCAGCCAGAGTTTGGTCTCCGGATTCTTGAATCTGGCATTGCGGCCACCGCCCGGATACTCATCAGCCGGCATCGCAGTACGAATACTCGGCGGGCAGTTCTCTTCCAGCCAGTTTCTGACTTCTTCTCGAAATGCATCCAGCGACACGTCGTTCTCCATCATCAGTTCATTCAACTGACGATAATACCTCAGCCGCATGTGGTTGTGCCGTCAACGCAATCGAAGGTATGGTCGGATAAGGGATAGGGAGAGAATAATGGCTGAGGGGTCCGTCACCGCTACGCCGGCATCGCCGAGCGCAAAATCCGAGCGCACGCTCAGTAACTGGGCACTGGCCTCTTACGGGGCTCCGGCATTGCCACTGTCGATGGTGTCGCTGCCGATGGCCGTCTATCTTCCCGCCGTCTACGCAGACTCCGAGGGTTTTGGCCTGGGCCTGGCGTTTGTTGGCCTGGTCATGGTGCTGTCGCGGGTGTTCGATGGGGTCACCGATCCGCTTATCGGGTTTCTATCAGATCGCATCCGCACTCCCTGGGGACGACGCAAGCCTTTTGTCGTTCTAGGCACACCTCTGTATATCGCCGGCATCTACCTGCTGTTTATCCCGCCAATCGAATTCAGTGAAATCACCTTCCTGGGTATGACCATGAATTCGGGCTACCCGTGGATGCTCGGAGCGCTGGTGCTCACCTATGTCGGCGCCACCATCAAAGATGTTCCCTACAGTGCCTGGGGAGGCGAACTGTCGCGAAACTATAACGAGCGCACGCTGATCACCAGCTGGCGCGAAGGCTTCACTGTCACCGGCTCACTGATCGGCGCTTTTACTCCGGCCATCATCTTTTTCTTCGGCTACGACAAACCCACTGATGCGGTCTACTTTCTGTCCCTGGCGATCGCCTTTGTGATGCCGGTACTGGTGGCCAACTGTGTGATCTCCACACCCGAGTTCGAGGTCAAAGAACGCAGCAAAGAAAGCCTGCCGATCCGCAAAGCATTCAAATACGTCTGGAACAACGAACCCTACCGTCGCCTGGTGATCATCTTCCTGTTTTCAACCATCGGCGCGGCGATGACCAATACCTTAAGCTTCTTTTTTGTCAAACACGTACTGCTGGCGGGTGATCTCTACGGCTTTTATCTGGCGCCCTATTTCATCTCTCAGATTATTGCGATTCCGCTGTGGTTCAAGCTTTCCCGCAAGATCGGCAAACATCGCGCAACAATGGTGGCCATCGGCTGGTATGCGCTGTGGTCATGCTTCATTCCGCTGATCGCTATTGCGCCCATGGTCTGGTTCGACGCTTTTGAGATCAGCCAGATTCTCAGCTTCCTGCCCGCGGAGAGCCACGCATCGATGGTGAGCTATTTCGAAGGCATACCCACCGGCAAGTTTCTGTTTTTCATCGTCATCATGTGCCTGAAAGGCTCGTCGATCGGCGCCCTGTCAGCACTGCCCTATGCGATGGCGGCCGATGTGATTGACGTGGATGAGTCGAGAACAGGAAAACGCCAGGCGGGCACGTATTTTTCGATCTGGTTGATGACCCGAAAACTGGCTTATGCAGTTGGGCTGTTTGTGGGCACCAACATGGTGGTTCTGTTCGGCTTCAACTCGCTGGCGGATCCTCTCGACACCACCAACACCACCTTCGCATTGCTGATGCTGGCCTGCTGCTATTCAGTAATTCCAGCGCTGTTCAAGTTTGTCGCACTGCCGCTGTTGTGGAACTACCCGCTGACCGAGGATCGACTGAAGGAAATTCAGGCTGAGATCGCAGCCAATAACCGCGAAACGGTACCCGCGCCCGCCAACACCAGCTGATCGGCGCTTGCCCGACATGATTGAACCTGCGGGTCTAGGCTTCTTCCTGATGTGCAATCAGCACCTGAATCTGGCTGCCCAGCCATTCGGGGAAACCCAGTGAGTCTTCGGCGTCCATGCTCACCAGTTTAGCCAGCGCAGGTCCGGATATCCCGTAGCCGATTGCTGCAGTTGCGACCAGGAACACCAGCTGCCTGGCGGTACGCTCATTGTCCGCATGCACCGGCAGTCGACTGGCCAGCACCGGGATCAACTCGCCGAAAAGAGCCTCGACTTCTGCTGTTGGCGTCGCTGAGGTGGTCAGATCTTCGTCACTGACTGCCAGCCAGGCCAGCAGCTTGGCGTGCCCTCCACTCGACAGCGCTTCAAAAAGCTCCCGCATGATCGATTCGGTGTCGAACGATGTTTCTGAGCGCAGCGCGCTGATCATGTCCCGCAGCAGACGGTCGGTCATGTGATGCACCAGCGCCCGGCGCATGTCATTGGTGTTGCCGAAGTGATGAAGCAGGGTCGCATGCGACATCCCGGCGTCGCGGGCAACATCAACAATGTTCAGGCCATCAATACCTAATCTGCCCAGGCGTGCTTGAGCCGCGTCAAGAATCAGCAGTCGGGCTTCGTCAGCAGAACGCCGTTTTCGGGTAGCCATAGGGCGAGAAACTTCCTGTTAAAATTCAATCAGTTAAAACCGATACGTGTGCAGACTGTCAAATCAAGTGTAACTAGCGAGCTGGCACCAGCGCGACCCGTAGGTAGCCTGCCTTATGCAGCCGGCTCCAGATCGGCGATTTCGACAGCGGCAAAGTCTGTGGTGCTGTAGACATAAATAACGGCCGCCAGCACCCCGATGACCGGCACCGCCAGCGTCGGCAACGCGCCAAACACTGCCGCGCAATAGCCCATCAACAGCGAGCCGATCGGCATGCCCCCGAGCATGCCCAGCGAAAACACCGACATGACCCTGGCACGGTGGCTGGTTGATGATGCCGCCTGAACAATGCTGCGCAGCATGTTCATGCAGACACCGCCGCCAAGACCCCAGCAGAAAATCACCACATAAAACCCTGCCACCGACAACTCCAGCTGAGCCAGCAACAGCACAATACAGCCACCGATCAGAGCCAGAAATACGGCGCGGCCCGGCCGGGCGACACCACCACGGCGCAACATCCACAGACTCGCCACCACGGTACCCAGGATATTGGCGGCAAAGGCCTGGGAAATATCCACCGCGGTGCCGGCATAGACATCCCGCACAATCAGCGGCAGCAGCACTACATAACCGCCAGCAAAAAACACCCCTATGGCAGTGTTCAACATCACCGCAGGCCGAATCACCGCTGACTGGGACACTTCTTTGAGGCCGGATCGAATCGCGTGCAGCGGCGGCTCATGCTTTTCCAGCGGTGCAGCAGCAGGGACCTTCACGCGCATGACCGCCAGCGCGCCCAGCATCATCACCCCGGACTGAAACACCATCAGCGGTACCACACCAACCGAATCCGCGAGTGAGGCAATTGCAAAGCCGACAATCTGCAGCGTCCACTGCATTGTCATGACCACAATGACGGTGCGTTGAATTCGATCTCCGGCCACCCGATTGACCAGCGCATCCCGCGCCGGCTGGGAAAGTCCGGTGAAAATCCCGCCGACAAGGCCGTAGACAAAGAGCATGGCAAAAGACAACTGCTCACCGAAAACAAAATAGGCGATGACCAGCGGCGGGATTCCTGCCAGCAGGTGGGTAGTGACGAGAATTCGGCGCTGATCGAACCGGTCGCCGAGCACACCGCCAATCAGCAGCAGAAACAGCGCCGGCAGCTGCCAGGACATCTGCGCGATGCCGACCCGTTCTGCCGACTCATGCAGAACAACAGCGACCAGAAACGGAAAGAGCACCTGCTGAATACCGCCCGGGATCAGATGGCAGGCTGTGCTCGCCAGATACCAGTTCAGCGGCGCTCTGGCGCTCATCCCTCAGGCTGCATAGCGAGCATGTTCCAGCTTGATGCAGAGATCCACCACCACATCCAGATTACCGCCTTCGGCTATTTCAATACCGCGCGGACTGATTACACCCAGCTGCAGCCATAGGCCCTGAGCGCCAATCTGCACAGCCTGTTCGGCGATTTCAGGAACCGCATCCGGGGCTCTGAACACATCCACCAGATCAACCTTGCCGGGAATCTCGAGCAGAGACGCATAGGCACGCTGGCCGAGCACTTCAGACTCCATAGGATTCACCGGAATGACCTGGTACCCGGCCTTCAACAGATAAGCGCCAACACCATGACTGGGGCGCGATGGATTGGCCGAAAGACCCACCACCGCAATCGACCTGGATTCAAGCAGCCGGCGCACCAGCGCCGGCGCCTGATACTTCTGGTCTATCTCATTCACCCGGAACCATCATCACAGTCCGGCGACTTCCTTCGCGGCACGACAGAAGGTAGACACCGCCTCAGCGAGATCTTTACGGCGCTGCTCGCCCCGGCTTTCACTGAAACAGAAAGAAATTCTCAGCTGATCAAAACCCGCGTCGACATTGCGCGCCCGGGCATCCGGCGGATAGAAGTCATACATCGGGATCACCACCAGACCAAAGTTGGCGACCATGTCGTTAATGAACTCATCATCCGTGCGTACTTTGCCACTGAGGAAGGTAAACACGGAAAAGAAACCGCCGTCAGGCTCAGTCCAGTGAAATGCATCCTTGTGGGCACCGAGTTCGGCTTCGAAACCGGATATCAGAATCTCCCGGTTCTCCCGATAGATCTGCAGCTTTTCCTCCGCCACAGGCCACAACGATTTCCGCTCAGAAAAATCACTCTCGTGCAGCAGCGCATCAAACCCCTGATAGGCTGCCGGGTTGGGAAAGAGAATGTCGGCGCTGGCCTGCACCAGCGCCAGTTCTGCAAACCGTGCAGACTCATCTTCGGCGATGCTCAGCTCAGCTTCCGAATAGAGATACGCCACTCGTGGACCTGGAAAACCGATTTTCGAGCCGGTAAACAAATGGATAGTCTGTTTCGGATCCAGCGCAACAAACGGCTTCTGACGCTCTGCCGGCTCGGCAAAGTTGATGTACAGATAGGGTGCGTCTTCCAGGATCAGAATGCCGTGGCTACGCACGATTTCCAGAATTTCCTGGCGCCTTGCGCCCGAAAACGAAAAGCCTGCTGGATTGTGGCCATCCGGGATCGTGTAGTAGAAGGGCACAAAATAGCCGTCGGCACGGGCCTGCTCAATCTGACGGGCCAGCATGTCCGGACGCGGCCCTTCTGCATCCATTTCCACACTGTATATTGCCGCGCGCTGGTTCAGTGTTGCCCTGGCCATGAAGCCGGCATAAGTTGGGGCATCGGTAATATAGGCCACCGGCGACGCCGACTGTTCGAACACCGAACACGCCAGACTGATGCCACCGGTTGCACCCACGGTTGGCACCAGGCACTCAGGATCCAGCTCCAGGCTCCAGTCATTGCCATAGACCCGGGCAAACGTTTCCCGGGTCTTCTGCGGGCCCAGCGTGTCACCGTAGGAAAAGGCTTCGCGTTGCTGTTCCGGCAGTACATCCGGATCGTTCAAGCCTTCAGCCGCGCGCAGATGCGCCAGATAGGCAGCTTCATGAGCCAGAAAATCGCGCGGATCAGTCACTTCCGGGTGCGGATAGCCAGCCCCGAGGTGGTGAATTTTCAATCCCCGTTCGTGGGCCAGCTTGCGCAGGCGCGGCAGTGACGCTGACATCTTGCGGGTCACCGAAACCGGCTGACGCCGTAAATCCGGTGCGTTCAGGTTAGCCAATGGTCATTCCTCAGATTATGAACAGGCGCGGTGCTCGGCCCGCTCACCGTTCGCTACGGTTTTTCGCCGCCTGGCGGTAGTGTTTACCCAGTTGTCGGTTTCTCAGATGCCGGTCGGCGACAGTTTCTGAATTGTATAACTCTTCGCGCTTGAGCTTAAGGTAGCTGTCGAGCCGATCCTCATCCAGGCTGCCGCTGGCAATCGCCAGGCGGACCTGACAGCCAGGCTCACTTTCATGCCGACAATCCGCAAACCGACAGCTGTCGGCCAACGCCTGCACATCATCGAACATCGCCGCCACACCTTCTTCCGCGTCCGCAATGCCCAGCTCCCGCATTCCGGGGCTATCCACCAACAGCCCTCCTTCGGGCAACAGATGCAGCGAACGGTTTGTAGTGGTATGACGGCCTTTGCCGTCTTCCTCGCGGATACCACCGGTCAGCTGCACAGCATCTCCAATCAGACTGTTGATCAGGGTGGATTTTCCAACCCCTGAAGACCCCAGCAGGGAGACGGTCACTCCGGGTTTGATCCAGGCCCGCAGCCCGGCCAGAGAATCCGGGTCGAGTGAGTTGACCAGCTCTACTGCCAGACCCCGCTTCAGTTTGAGCGTTTCCTGGCGGAAGTCTTCAGGGTTGTCGGTCAGATCGGTTTTCGTGAGTACCACCACCGGCGTCACCCCGGATTCAAGCGCCAGCGACAGATAGCGCGCCATGCGCGACGGGTTGAATTCGTCATTGCAGGAGCTGACCAGAAACATCACATCGACGTTGGCCGCGAGCAGCTGCAGGTCTCCAACCTTGCTGACGCTCATGCGTTTGAGCAGGCTGTGTCGTTCAAGCAGCCGGACAATCTGCTGACTGAGCGGATCGAACAATACCCAGTCACCCACGGTTGGCCGGTCTTCGACCGGCAGCTGAAACCACCGCCCGGCCATAGGCACCTGTTGAACCCCGCCGACAAATCGCAGCTCCAAGCCGGTGCGCTGGACACCAAACACCCGGGCAGGCTGACAGGTATCCGGAGACTCCAGCTCCTCCGGCAGCAGCTGCTGTTGAAAAAACGGCGACCAGCCGAGTTCCTTAAGAGTGACTTCGGCGGTCATTCGTGCAGCAGGACCGGCATGAAGCCGTCCAGTTCTTTAGAGCGGTCCTGCCAGTCCGGCATGTGTGCTGCCATCAGGCCGTAAAAACGCCGCGAGTGATCATGATGCACAAGATGACACAGCTCATGAAGAATCACGTAGTCGATCAACCGCAGCGGCGTTTTGATCAGATGGGTGTTCAACGCGATAATCCCGTCGTAGCTGCAGCTGCCCCACTGACTGCGCATGAATCGCGTGCGCCAGCTCGGCAACCCGCCGCTCAGCCAGGGCAGCGATTGCCAGTGCGCCAGCCGTTGCGCGAAAACACTTTTGGCCTGCTGCAGATACCAGCGTTTGAGACGACGGGCGACTGCCTCAGGAGCAGGATTCACCAGTCGAACCTGGATTTCGCCGCGGATACCGTCAAGGCCTGGAAACAGCGCCAACTGAGCATTACGCTCCCGTACCACCACCGCAGAGGCCCCTTCTTTGACCTGCAGCTCGAAAGCCTGGCCGAGGTACTGCAGCAACTCACCGGAGACATAGTGTGGCGCGGCCACGCAGACGGCATCTTTCTGGACTGACTCAAGCCTTCTGCGCAACCAGCGCTCGTGCTCAACAATCACTGCTTCCAGTTCGTCCAGGGTCGCATTCACCGGCGCATCGAGAATCACATGCCCGGCCGGATCAAAGCCGAGACCTATCCGCGTCTTGCGGCGGCTGTTACGCCGGACCTCGACAGTAATCTCCTGAACCTGCAGCTGTTCCACAATCAGAAATCCCACCCGAACGAGGGCTGAGGCAGACAGAACACCCGATCCAGTGAAGTCAGCAACTCAGCGGGAGCACTGAACTCATCACTCACCTCGAGCACTGATGCGGATGCAACACCGAAAAACAAACGACTGAACGCATTCACCGAGCAGAGCAGCGTCGGTAGAGGCTGTTCACGACCCTCAGACACTTTTGAGGTCTGAGAGAACTCAACCACATACTCACCACCTATCCCCTGCCAGGAGTCTGCAGCCTGATCCTGCAACAGATCGGCAACCGGATCTGTCAGCTGCAGGTTGAATTTCAATGGCGGACCGGGCCAGCTGTAGCGGCTGACACAGGACATATTCAGTAACCGGATCTGCCACCAGGCAACCGCCCTATGTTCGTTAGAGTGATCCGACAGCCGGGTAATGCGCCGATGGCGAAACGGTTGCCGCAGCAGCATCTGCAACTGTACGTGGGGTGGTTGCATCATCTTCACAGAGGAAACCTGATCCGCCAGCGCTTTCAACAACGACAGCAGTTCCAGCAGCTGCGCTGTGGTGCGATAGGCGATCTGATTGATCACGTAGGGGCCATGCTCTCCGCGCACATCAAACCAGATGAAGTGGGTCAGCTCGTCACCGTCGAAGTAGCCCAGACCGTGACCGTTCTCCGTGAAACCGATTTCAGCTTTAACCATTTCCGGAGGCGTCAGGGTGACTGAACCATGATTCGGCAAACGCTGCACCATGCTGGCATGCATCTGTCGCCAGTGTTCGGCATTCAGCCGAGTCGGCGCCGCAAACGGCACATCCACGATCAGGCTGGCCGGATCAAAGGTGAACTGGTGTTCATAAGCGCCGGTGCCGAACCCCAGCTTGTCGTAAAAACCCTGATCAAACATTCCTAAAGCCGCCACCTCCACACCTTCCGAGGCTGACGAGGCAAGCTGAAGTGCAGTCAGTTTTTGAGCAAAACCCTGTTTCCTGGCAATCCTGCTGGTAGTCACCGCGGTGACCGCACACAACGACAGCGTCTGCTCCAGGTGATGCACTGTTCCCGGCACCGTCTGCACCGAGCACTCGGCTTCTCCTGCCATCCGGGCGGTCAGACAGCTGCCGACCGACAGAAAATCTTTCATACAGGCGGCCTGAGATTCATTTTCCACCCAGCCGACCTCGTACCAGATCCGCTGCAGGTGTTTCAGATCCCGGGACTCGTCGTATGGATAGATGTCCATCATGCGACTCTCAGTTCCGCTGTTTCGCCGACCACAGGCAACAGCACCCGGACTGCTGTGCCGGCGTCTGCGTGCTCGCCACACACGGGCCCTGCGGAAGCCTTCCTCAGTCGCAAACGGGTTTCCGAATGGAAGCCATCAGAACACCAGTCTGGCGAGGCTTTCTGCGACAACGGCGGGTTTTTCGGTACCCTCAACTTCAACTACCAGCTCATTCATGGTTTCCAGCATCGTGCCTTTGATTTCAACACGCTTCAGCGTGCTGGATGTGCGAATCCGCGCGCCTACCGCGACCGGCGAGGGGAAGCGGACTTTGTCGAAGCCATAGTTAATGGTCAGTTTCTGCCCGGGCAGCTGGGGCAGTCCAATGCTCTCCTCTCGGGGCAGAAAACTCATGATCGACAGCGTCAGGGCTCCGTGGGCAATCGGCTTGCCGAACGGACCCGCAGTGGCGCGCTCAGGATCAACGTGGATCCATTGATGATCCATCGTCACATCGGCAAAGTCATTAACCCGCTCCTGAGTGATCTCAAACCACTCCGTTGGTGCCCGCTGTTCACCGATACGAGCCGTCATGGTTTCAAAGGCGTTCTGCAGATTGGTTTCGGTATCGGACATCGGAGTCTCCATGGACAAAGCTGTGAAACTGGCGGACTGGTAATCAACTTGAATCTACCTCGCCCGCCGGGCTGGCCGAATTATGCACAACCCGACCGTCTTCACCAAGGCGCTCGGGATGCACACAGACTCTGGCCAATCAGTTTCTGGGCACCGACGGCCGATACACCGGAAAAGTAAGATTGGCTTGCGCCCAGTCCACCAGCGCGTCGAGCGTGCGGTGTTCGGCCAGCATCTCCAGTTGCATACGGGTCACCACCATCAGATCGAACTCTTGCGCGGCGTGACGGGTAAGCGCTTCGGACGCTGATATCCAGGTGCTCTCCACAGTCTCCTTGTCATCGTGCAGACCCACCTGCTCCGGCGGCGCCACGGCCAGAAAAAACCGGGTATCAAACCGTCGAGGTCGACCCGCAGGCGTAACAAAGCGATTCACATAATGAATTCTGTCCACCGCCAGATTCAGCGATTCACGTCGGCACAGTTCAAACAGACTCAGTTCACCACTGTGGATCTGGTGTCGATAAGTCTCATAAAGATGCTCGTTATCAGGGTTGTAGCTCAGCAGATCTGCAGCATCTGTATAGGCCAGCAGCAGACCGGCTTCCTCGAAGGTTTCACGAATGCCGGCGATCCAGTAGCCACGCCATTCAGGACCCAGCGCCTGCTGCTGAAGGGTCTGAGCGTCGCTGGGACCACGCCGGTGTTCGTCATACTTGTGCAGATGATCATCTGCATCCACTTTGCCACCCGGAAACACATACATCCCGCCGGCAAAAGCGGCTTTATTGGTCCGGCGCAGCATGAATATCTCCGGCGTTCCGCCTTCGGCACCTTCCCGAGCGATAATCACCGTTGCTGCCGGTTTGATTGGCTGCACGGCGGCTGTAGCCGTTTTCTTCATTGTTTTAGTCATGTCTTTCCAGTCACACTTTGCCAGTCACACTTTGCCTGCCGCTCAGTCGACCAGCGTCCTGATCTGCTCCGGGCTTGGTCCCCCAGGCAGAAACATCACCACTGCATCGTCGAAACCTGAATCTGCAAAGGTGTCCAGCTGAGCTTTCAACGCACCCAGATCAAGCCCGGGCGGGAGCATGATTGTCGAGACGATGGCCCTGCCACCACCAGCCCCACGGTAGCGTTCATGCGCGCTGACGATTTCTTCGGTGCTGCGATAATTGGCAGATGCTATCCAGCCGGAAAAAGTTTGCGCAGCTTTGACCACACCGTTACCCCAGGAGCCCAGCAGCACCGGCGGACCGCCCAGCACCGCTGGCCAGGGAGACAGATCACTATCACCCAGCCTGCCGCGGTCCAGCGCACTGCGAAATTCTTCGATGCGCTCATTGAACTGCTTGAAGCGCAGCGCATAGTCCGCGCCAAACGCAGCAAAGTCCTCAGTGGTAGAGCCTGCACCCACACCAAGCAGCAGTCTGTCTCCACAGATCTGCTGTAGAGAAAAAACTCGATGCGCAAGCTCAAGTGGCCTGTACAACGGCAGCTGCAGCACGGCGGTACCCAGCTCCGGCGTAGTGGTGACACTGGCGGCAACACTCAGCGTGACAAACGGATCGGTCACCATGAAACCGCGACCGACTGCCTGTGCCGTCCACAGACTGCTGTAGCCGGCGCCTTCCAGATGCCGGGCCTGATCCGCCAGCTCGCTGGGATTACCAGCATTGCTGATGGGTCCAAGTAGTGCGCCTAGTCGCATACGATTCATCCTAACAGTGCCAATGACTGCCCACTGGAACGCAGCGTAACAGTGCCGGCCGACGTCTCAATATCTACCCGCATGCTGGGTTGGGATTCAGGGGTCACCTCAACGTCAAGCCCCAGACCCGCAAAGCACTCCGAAAGCGCAGCCGCATCCGGGCTACCCAGCCGCAGGCGCTGAAAACGACCTGCCAGCGGATTGGTCTGCGCCGGGTGTGGGGTGTGCTGCCAATCAATCACAAACGGCATCAGCCCTGCATGCGAGTGACCGACCAGATACAGCAGTTCCCAGGCCAGCAATGCTCCAGAAGGCGTCATTCGCTCGGTGGCAACAGGTCCACGGGTTTGCAATCCGGCAGCCTGCGCAAGTTGCGCAACGTCGACAAGATGGTCGCTGGCCACCGCCCAGGTGATCAGCGCCGGTTCCGGCAGCGCTTTCAAGCCTGCGACGAATGCTCTATCCGAGTTCTGCGCGGAATCCGGTGCAATGATCTCCAGATACTCCGATTCGCCCAGCGACAGCAGCGCATTGCAGGTACCAAGGCCCGAATGAGCCCCGCCAGGCACCGCGGCTACGCCAAACAGGCTTTCTGCGACTGCCATGCCCTGCTCGAGGCTCGCTGCCCCCCACATAAGATGATCGAATTTCAATTGGGCCATGTTTTGTCTGTCTCCTTTCCCAGCATGCAGTTAACCATTTCTGCTCGACGCATGCCCACCACGCCGATGGGATTCCTGTCGCCGGTAGGGGTATATTTACCAGCGACCGAGGGGAAGGAAAGTCTGTTGTCTGATGAGAAATCGTCCGGAGGTTCACCGGCGCAGCCGAGACGTTCACCGGCGCAGCCAAATAGTGCCTACTGGCGCGCCAATCTGAAGCTGGGCGCTGTTCTGCTGCTGATCTGGTTTGTGGTGTCGTTCGGCTTCGGGATTCTGCTGGTCGAGCCGCTGAACAGGATCGCCTTCTTTGGTTTCAAACTCGGTTTCTGGTGGGCCCAGCAGGGATCAATATTCGTCTTTGTTGTGCTGATCTTTGTATATTCCGCACTGATGAAACGGATCGACAAACGCTTCGACGTTCACGAAGAAGAGGAATAACCGTGGACGTTAAACTGCTGACCTATCTGTTTGTTGGTCTGAGCTTCACGCTCTACATCGGCATCGCCATCTGGTCCCGGGCTGCGTCCACCAAAGAGTTTTATGTCGCCGGTGGCCACGTTCACCCGATTGCCAACGGCATGGCAACGGCTGCCGACTGGATGAGCGCAGCTTCGTTCATGGGCATGGCCGGGATCGTCGCGTTCATGGGTTATGACGGCACGGTCTATCTGATGGGCTGGACGGGCGGCTACGTGCTGCTGGCGATTCTGCTCGCACCCTACCTGCGGAAATTCGGCCAGTTCACGGTTCCGGATTTTATTGGTGCCCGCTACTACTCGAATACCGCCAGGGTGGTCGCGGTGATCTGCCTGATCGTGGTGTCGTTCACCTATGTCGCCGGACAGATGCGCGGTGTCGGCATCGTATTCTCCCAGTTTCTCGACGTCGACATCACCCTTGGTGTGATCATCGGCATGGCCGTGGTTTTCATGTATGCGGTACTCGGCGGAATGAAAGGCATAACCTATACCCAGGTCGCTCAATACTGCGTACTGATTTTCGCCTACCTGGTTCCCGCCATATTCATTTCGATCATGATCACCGGCATCCCGGTTCCGCAGATCGGACTCGGCGCCGACGTGATCGGCAGCTCGGGAGTCTCCGTGCTTGAAAAACTCGACGCGACACTCGTGGATCTTGGTTTCGCGCCGTATACCAACGGCACTAAAAGCCCCACCGACGTATTCGCTATTACCCTGGCGCTGATGATCGGCACCGCCGGTCTGCCGCATGTGATCGTGCGCTTTTTCACCGTTCCGAACGTCGCTGATGCGAGAAAGTCTGCCGGTTACGCTCTGCTGTTCATCGCCCTGCTCTACACCACGGCTCCGGCTGTGGGAGCTTTTGCGCGCCTGAACATTGTCGACACGGTGCATGACACCCAGTACACCCAGATGGCCGGCTGGTTTAAAAGCTGGGAAAGGATCGGCTTGATCGGCTGGCTGGACAAGAACCAAGACGGTGCCATTCAATACGCGCCGGGTGCACCTTTCGAAGGCGCACCCGCTTACGGCGTCAACCTCGGGCCCCAGGGCCAGCGTCTGGTCACCAACCCCCCTACAGCAAATGCCAACGAAGTTTATCTCGACCGGGACATCATCGTGCTGGCCAATCCCGAGATCGCCAATCTGCCAGCCTGGGTCATCGCGCTGGTGGCTGCAGGTGGTCTTGCGGCGGCCCTGTCGACCGCGGCCGGACTGCTGCTGGTCATCTCCACCTCGGTGTCTCACGATCTGATCAAACAGACTTTCGCACACGGCATCAGTGAGCGTCAGGAGCTGCTTTACGCGCGCTTCGCTGCGGCCGCTGCAATCTGCGTTGCCGGTTATCTGGGCATCAACCCGCCCGACTTCGTTGCACCCGTGGTGGCTTTTGCTTTCGGCCTGGCAGCAGCTTCCCTGTTTCCAGCAATTCTGATGGGCATCTTCTCGGTGCGCATGAACAAAGAAGGCGCAATCAGCGGCATGATCGTCGGTCTGCTTTTCACTTTCGTCTATATCGGCTATTTCAAGTTCATCGCCCCGGAGCTGAACAGCCCGGAGCACTGGCTGTTCGGCATATCGCCTGAAGGCATTGGCAGCATTGGTGCGGTCCTGAATTTTTCCGTTGCACTACTTGTCAGCCTGGCATTCCCGCGCCCACCACAATCTGTTGTGGATCTGGTGCACCACATCCGAGTCCCGCGAGGCGCGGCGACTCCACAGGAACACTGAAGATGAAAGATTTGAGCAACCTGAAAGCCCTGGTCGGTCACGAGGTCGGCGTCAGCGACTGGATCACCGTGGACCAGGAGAGCATCAATGCTCACGCGGCCAACACCGAAGACGACCTGTGGATCCACACCGATCCCGAACGAGCCGCGGCCGAGACACCCTTCAACGGCAGCATTGCCCAGGGATTTCTGGTGCTATCCCATCTGACTAATATGGCCCGGTCCATATCGCTGCCGCTGGAAGATGTGAACTACCAGCTCAATTACGGCTTCGATCGAGTGAGAATGGTTCAGCCGGTACCGGTGGACAGCCGGATACGCGGCCGCTTCGAGCTCAATCGGGTGGAACCTAAAGGTCATCACGGCCTGCTTGTGCATCTCGATGTATCCATCGAGATCGAAGGTGACGATATCGCCCCCGCAGTGGTCGCTGAGTGGGTTGCCTATCTGCGGATCAACGACTGATCAGAGCACAGCTCAGGCTCATCGATCAGATGGAGGCACCAGCCAGCAACCAGGCCAGCGCCACAATAGAAAGCGCGGCCAACCCACACCAGAGCTGCTGTTGCTGGTTAATTTCATCGAGACGGAACTCCGCGGCCAGCCAGCCGAAGCCCAACCCCGCGGCAAAACCAGTGAAGTGTGCAATCACGTCAGTATTCTCTCCACCTACACCGGTAAATGAGAGCATCGCTATCCCGGCGAAGATCGGCGCCAGAGAGCGACGCAGCCCCCGGCCTTTGAAGTAACCGCGTCGATAAACGAATGCACCACCAATGGCCAGCGCAGCAAATGTCGCGGTGGAAGCACCAATGGAGCGGAATTCATCCGGTCGCAGCCAGGCGTTGAGCAGGTTGCCCACCGTGCCGGCAAGCAGAATCAACAGCCAGCCCAGCCCGGAGCCGAGGTAGCGCCCGACAAACAGGCCAAACAGCGCGCCAAAAACCGAGTTGCCGAGAATATGAGCAATATCACCGTGCAGCGTCAGCGCAGTGATTGCCCGCCACCACTCACCCGAAGCAACTGCTCCGGCTTCATTGCGGCCAATCGCCAGCCACTGCCAGCCGAACGCCTGTTCAGACTGCAATGCAGGAATCATCCAGATAACCGCGATAAAGCCGAGCACGCCAGGCCAGCCACTGTCGATAGAACGCACCAGCATCGGATGAACATCCGCGGCCCGATTTTCTAAAGAGTACTGCTCGAGTTGCCGTACTGCCTCTGAGGCTTGTTCGGGGCGCACCACCAGCCGCCAGTCGAATGCATCATGTTCAACGCGGTTTTCGATGTCCATCGCCGTCAGCACCAGACTCGCTTCTGCCAGCGAACGGCGTGTGAGGCCCCTGCGTACCGGTCGCCAATCTACAAGATGGGTCATCAGCAGATCTTACGGCAGGAGGAGGTTCGAAACACAGGCATCGGTGTATCAGTTAGTCGCAGCCGGGCTATCATGCAGGCATCGTTCGCCTAGAGTCCGTGCTCGCAAAGGGGAGTCTGTATGAGCCAGGTAATCGTTGTTGGCGCCGGACCCGCAGGTGCCAGTCTCGCCTACCTGTTGTCCCGTTCGGGAATCAACACCACTTTGATTGAGCGCCGCCAGGATTTTAGCAGGGAATTTCGCGGCGAGGTTCTTATGCCCAGTGGCATTGACGCTCTCCAGCAGATGGGTCTTAATTCGCTACTCGACTCTATCCCGGCAAATCCACTATCGACCGTCGCCGTGTATATGAACGGTCGACTACTGTTCAGTGAAGCGCTTCCTGCAGCCGCATTCAACAATCAGCTGCCGTTGGCAGTTTCCCAACCTGCACTTCTCGAAGGAATCGTCGGTCTTGCAGACGCCAGCCCGCATTTCACCTTCAGGCGCGGAGCTACCATCAGCAAAGTGATTGTCGAAGCTGGACGGGTATGCGGAGTCAATCTACGCCGCGAGGCCAGCGATGAATCACTACGCGCGGATCTGGTCATCGGTGCAGATGGCCGTAACTCGGCCATCCGCCGGCATCTGAACCTGGAGCCCCAACATGCCAGCCCGCCGATGGATATTGTCTGGTGCAAGGTTCCCTGCCCGGAAGGCTTCCAGGGTGCACGCGCCTATCTCGGCCGAGGTCATCTGTTAATCGCCTACCATACGTGGGATGGCTCGTTGCAGTTGGGCTGGGCAATACTCAAAGGCACCTTCGGCGAGCTGCGTGAGGGCGGTATCGAACGGTGGGTGAACGAAATGGCCAATCACGTCTCAGAGGATCTGGCCACCCACTTGCGTCAACACAGCAACTCCGCGGCCAGACCTTTCCTCCTCGATACCGTCTCGGATCGGGTAACCCGGTGGAGCGCGCCCGGCGCGCTGCTCATCGGCGATGCTGCCCACACTATGTCCCCGGTCGCGGCACAGGGCGTAAACATCGCTCTCAGAGACGCTATTGTTGCGGCCAACAGACTGGTTCCGGTACTGTCCTGCGATGCCCCTGATCCGGTTACGCTCGACAACGCACTTGCCGCGATCGAAGCAGAACGACTGCCCGAGGTTACCGCGATCCAGAACCTCCAGGACCAACCTCCTAAGGTTGTGCTGTCACGAGCCTGGTGGGGTGAACCGGTCCGCCAGATTGCCGGTCAGCTGTTAAAGCAACCGGCGCTAAGATCGCGCGCACTGCCAAAACTCTCAGTATTTCCGTTTGGCGTGACACAGGTTCATCTGAACGTCTGAGTCACGGAAACTCTGCGGTACCGGACTCAACGCGGATCGAGACGAACAAAATACCTGGGTGGAAACCCGGTCAGAATCCGAAAACCTAAACCCAGCGGATTGTCAGCATCAACGCGATCATGTTCCGCGCCAGTCACCGGCACAGCCACGTAATCCAGAGTTTCGTCGGCAAATGTCACCTGCATCTCGGGATTCGCCAGCGCGTGGCGGTACCAGGCTCTGGGCCAATGATTGGCCGCAACATACAGCTGGCCGTTACTTTCCAGGCGCGCAACGACACGCGGATTAGCGACCCCTTCCGGGCTGGTGGTAACAATCACCTGAGTTGACTGGTTGGCCGGCTGGTAGTAACCAAGCAGGGATTCGAACAAGACAACTATGCCCACGTATACCAGCAATAGAATGATGATGATTTTTACGGCTTTCACGACGTTTCTCCCTCCAGAGCTTGCAACCGGCACATCATACACGTCGTCCTGAGTTGGGTAAGAGGCTGCAGACTACGGATTTACAAAGGTGAATCTGCCGAGGTATTGCTCAAGTTCATACAGACCCCGGGTGCGCTTCAGATTCGGGGTCAGGTCGTACCACCAGGTGTAGTTGGCGGCTACGCCACCTGGCAGCGGCACCGGCAGAAAGAAGTTCTTCAGCTCCTTATCGGTCAGCACGCAGCGGCTGAACTCGCCCATCTCGTCTTCAATGCACACCCGATAACCACCGCGCCGAGCATTGTCCGGGACATTGTTGATATCCATACGCACCCGCCGTTCGACGCCATCTTCTTTCACATACATATAGTTGCTGCTGGTCACAGACTTATCGATGACGACTTCTGCGGAGCGCGCACCCCGAGCATCCTCAAACAGTCGCACCAGCATGTGATGACTGCTGGTTGGCCGCAGCCGTCCGGCGCACAGGCGATTGTCGATGTTCAATGCAAACCGCGCCGTGTAGCGTTGATCAGGGAGTGTGCTATCACGGGTCAAAGCTTCCAGTTTGCCGATCTGCGTACCGCAGCCGCGTCCGAGCAGGTCCAGCGGGGCACTGTCAGCGGGGCTGCGGTAGAAGTTGGCGCGAAGCTCACCGTCCGGATTGGACAGCCGCAGGATGATGTCGACGAGCGGATTGTCTGCTTCCGGGCAATCACTCTGCTGTGGCGGGCAGGAATTCAGATCGTCATCACGCTGCGGCGATAGCGCCGTGGCGAAGCTGCCTTCGTAGTCTCCGGTGAACGCATTCGATCCACCAGCACCGCCGGAAACACCGCTGCCAGCACAACCACCAAGCGTGGTCAGTATGCCGGTCAGCAGCAGCGATCCGAGCTGAGCTTTCATCTGCCCGCTTTGGTTTTGGCTTCCCGGCGTCGTGCGTGCAGCACCGGCTCGGTGTAGCCACTGGGTTGCTCTTTACCTTTGAACACCAGATCACAGGCAGCCTGAAAAGCCACGCTGTTTTCGAAGTCAGGCGCCATCGGCTGATAGGCTGAGTCGCCGGCATTCTGCCCATCGACCACCGCAGCCATCCGCTGCATCGTCTCGAGCACCTGTGCTTCGGAACAGATGCCGTGATGCAGCCAGTTGGCGATATGCTGACTGGAAATCCTCAAGGTTGCCCGGTCTTCCATCAGACCAACGTTGTTGATATCCGGTACCTTCGAACAACCCACGCCCTGATCAATCCAGCGCACTACATAGCCAAGGATGCCCTGGGCGTTGTTATCGAGCTCCTGCTGAACTTCCTCGGCACCCAGGTTACGACCGCCAAGAAGCGGGATCTGGAGAATGTCGTCGACGCTGGCCGGTGGTCGTTTGCTGAGTTCCGCCTGGCGATCGGCAACACTGACCTGGTGATAGTGCAACGCGTGCAGCGTGGCGGCGGTCGGAGACGGTACCCAGGCAGTATTTGCGCCCGCCAGCGGGTGACCGATTTTGACCTCGAGCATTTCTTTCATCTCATCGGGTTTCGCCCACATGCCTTTGCCGATCTGAGCAACACCCCGGAAACCGGCAGCGAGGCCCGCGTCCACGTTGGCATCCTCATACGCCTGAATCCAGACTTCGGCCTTGATGTCGTCTTTGGGCAGAAAGGCGCCCGCCTGCATGGAGGTGTGAATTTCATCACCGGTGCGATCAAGAAAGCCGGTGTTGATGAACACCACCCGATCTTTGGCGACCTCGATACAGGCCCGCAGGTTGACCGTGGTACGCCGCTCTTCGTCCATGATGCCCACTTTCAGCGTGTTCTCGGGCAAGCCCAGCATGGCTTCAACCCGACCGAAGAGCGTGCAGGTCAGTGCGACTTCTTCCGGGCCGTGCATCTTGGGTTTAACAATATAGACACTGCCGGTGCGGGAATTACGCACAACACCGTTGTGTTGAAGATCGTGCATGGCCGCAAGGCTGGTCACTGCCGCATCCAGGAACCCTTCGGGAATCTCCTGGCCATCGGCACCCAGCACCGCATCGGTGGTCATCAGATGGCCGACGTTGCGCACCAGCATCAGACTTCGACCGTGCATGACCAGTCGCTGACCGTCTGCGCCCGTATACTCCCGATCTTCCTGCAGGCGCCGAACCAGGGTCTGGCCGCCTTTTTCGAATCGCTCTTCCAAGTCCCCTTTCATCAGACCCAGCCAGTTGCCGTAGACGACACACTTATCTTCTGCGTCGACAGCCGCGACCGAATCTTCACAGTCCTGAATTGTGGTGACCGCACTCTCCATGAGGACATCTTTGACACCAGCGGGATGGGCAGCGCCGACCGGGTGCTGCGGGTCAATCTGAATCTCAAGGTGCAGACCATTGTTGCGCAGCAGAATGGCGCTCGGTGACTCTTCACCTACGAAACCCACAAACTGCTCAGGATCCACCAGTCCGGTGTTGCCGCCATTGGCAAGTACAGCCCTGAGCTGGCGCCGTCCGGATTCTCCTTCACCAATGCCATAAGCCACTACGTCTGTGTGGCTGGCATCGACCAGAGGCACCGTGGCGTCCAGAACTTCTGCTGCCTTGGCAACCACCAGTTCGCCTCGAGCCGGGTTGTAGCTGCTGCCTTTTTCGCGACCGGGGGTTTCTGCAAAGATATCGGTGCCGTAGAAAGCGTCGTACAGACTGCCCCATCGAGCGTTGGCAGCGTTCAATGCAAACCGGGCATTCATCACCGGAACGACCAGCTGTGGTCCTGCCAGCCTGGCAATCTCGTCGTCTACATTCTGAGTGGTGATGGTGAACGGGCCGGGTTCTTCAACCAGATAGCCGATGTCAGTGAGAAACGCTTTGTATTCGGCTGCATCCAGAGGCTGACCTTTGCGCGCCAGATGCCAGTCATCGATCTGCGCCTGGAGTTCGTCCCGCTTGGCCAGCAGAGCGCGGTTTTCCGGCACCAGATCAGCCAGCAGCTGGGCAAAACCCTGCCAGAAAGCGTCCAGTTCCACCCCGGTACCCGGCAGGACCTGCTCCGCAATCAATGTATCCAGCTGTTGTGCAACCTGCAGTCCGCTGCGTTCTACTCTTTGGCTAACAGTCATGAATACCCCCGAATTGCCTGAAAAAAAGCGCGTCAGTATAACCGCGGCTCAGGAGATCTCTACATGCACCTTGCCGGCCTCAAGCGTCACCGGATAGGTGGCGAGCGGCTCGGCTGCCGGTGCCGCCAGTGCCTGACCGGTGCGGATATCAAAACTGGCCCGATGCAGCGGGCAGTAGAGCTGATGCCCCTCCAGGCGACCGGTGATCAGCGGTTGCCCGGCATGGCTGCAACGGCTGTCTAATGCATAGTGGCGACCCTGAACGTAGCAGATCAGCAGTTCACGCCCATCCACACGGCACACAGTCATCTCACCGTCGTCGAGCGCGGTCACGGGTATTGCTGCTGCCATCGAAAATCTCCTGTCAGGACAGCAGCATAGAAACAGACCTGTTGCGACGCAACATGGGCGCGGGGAACTGGGCGTTCGCAGCCGGACAGCCAAGCTGGTTTAATCTCCATATGACCCTGCAGATAGTGCCCGTTTCACCCGTCCTCGGTGCCGAAGTTATCGGCGCCGATCTCACGTCGCTCAGCGACACTACCTTCGCCCGGATCAGCGCTGCCCTCACCGACCATCAGGTGCTGTTTTTCCGCGATCAGGATGAACTGCCAGCGGACGTCCAGGTTGCCTTTGCAGAACGCTTCGGACCGCTGCACGTGCATCCCGCAGCACCCACGCTGGACAGTAATCCGGCTGTATTTGTAATCCATGCGCACAAAGACTCAAAAGTCGCCAATGGCAACGGCTGGCATACCGATGTGTCCTGTGACCTCGAACCGCCTCTCGCCACCATGCTGCAGATACATCAGCTGCCAGACACCGGCGGCGACACACTGTTTGCCAGCATGTTTGTCGCGTTCGAAACTCTGTCAGCACCGATGCAGTCTTTCCTGACAACGCTGAGCGCCAGTCATGAATCCGAACACATCTATCGCGGCCGCTACGCCGACCGGGGCGTGGACGATCAGCAGCAGAGCTATCCGCGCGCCGATCACCCGGTCGTTCGCACCCACCCTGAATCGGGCCGCCAGGCGCTGTACGTAAACCCCAGCTTCACGACCCGCATTAATGAGCTGACCCCAGCAGAAAGCCAGGCGCTGCTGCAGTTTCTGTTCCGCCACCAGCAGCGAGCCGAATTTCAGGTGCGCTTCAACTGGACGCGCAACGCCATTGCGCTGTGGGACAATCGCGCCACTCAGCATTTTGCGCTGTGGGACTACTGGCCGGCCGAGCGCAAAGGTCACCGGGTGACCATCAAAGGCGAGCGACCCTTTTTCAAACCCGGTCCGCTGCCCAGAATCAGAATGCGTCTTGGCGGCAGGCTATGAAAACAACCCATGATCGATGGCTGCGCTATCTACTGTTCAGCCTCGGCATGGCACTCCTGTCAGCCTGCACACCCGAGTCAACCGACAACCCCGCCTCGTCTGCGCCAACGAATACTGAGGTTGCCGATCTGGTGTTATTCAACGGCAATATTCTGACCATGGATACAGCCGGCAGCAGTGCCACGGCTCTGGCAGTAAAAGCGGGCGAAATCATCGCCGTAGGCGACGACAGCCTCACTGACAGGTATCCGAGCTCTCCAGCTACTGATCTTGGCGGCCAGACACTGATGCCGGGATTCATCGACTCGCACACCCACATCTCAGGCAACCCGCCGCACTACATTGATCTGACCGAAGTCACCTCAGTTGCGGAAATCCGTGACCTGGTCAGCGCCAAAGCCGAACAGGTTGGTGCCGGCAACTGGATCACCGGCTACGGCTGGTCAGAAGATGTGCTGGAAGAGAACCGGCGCCCGCTGATTGGCGACCTGGACACAGCCGCACCGGATAATCCCGTCATTCTGACTCGCGCCGGCGGACACAGCGCAGTGTGTTCCAGCAATGCCCTGGAGCTGGCGGGTATCGATGCCACCACCCCGGACCCCGATGGCGGCATCATCGAGCGGGACAGCGAAGGTAATCTGAACGGCATTATCCGGGAACGTCAGGAACTGGTCGGCGCCCTGGTGCCGGAAGCCAGCGACGAAACCCTGCGCCCCAGCCTGATCAGCAATCTCAACGCGCTGCTGGCGCTGGGCATCACCTCCATCGTCCAGGCCTCAGACAGGATTGACCACTACCCGGAATGGGAACGGGTCTATCAGAGCCACGGTAGCACCTTACCGAGAGCGGCCGTGCAGGTGGCTTACGAGGGACGCGAACCGATGCGCGCTTTCGGCCGGATCACCGGTGCGGGAGACGAACAACTGCGCGTCGGTGCCATCAAGATCTTCGCTGACGGCGGTTTCACAGGCCCGGCGGCGTACACCTCACTGCCCTACAAAGGCGAAGACACCTATCGCGGCAAACTCAACATGAGCGAAGCTGAGCTCGAAGAGCTGATTCGCATGGCCCACGACGACGGCTGGCAGCTGGGCATACACGCGATTGGCGACGCTGCGATTGATTTGACGGTCGAATACCTTGCGACAGCGCTGGCGGACAATCCGCGCGAAGATCACCGGCACTATCTCAACCATTTCACCGTGATGCCTAAAGACGAAACCATGACAACCATGGCGGCAAACGGCATTGCTGTTACCCAGCAACCCAACTTCACCTACACACTGGAAGGTCGTTATGTCGACAACCTGGATGGCCGGAGGCTGGAAACCAACAATCCAATGCGTACTCCGATGGACCACGGCATCCACGTGGCGATCTCCAGCGACATTCTGCCCATCGGTCCGATGACCGGCATCTATGCCGCAGTGACCCGCCAAGGTATGTCGGGACGAGTGTTCGGCGCTGATGAGAAACTCACTCGGCTCGAAGCGCTGCGCGGTTACACTACGCTGGCTGCTTACCTGACCTTCGAAGAAGATCGCAAAGGTACGCTGGAACCCGGAAAACTGGCAGACATGATTGTGCTGTCAGCCAATCCAATGACTGTGCCGGCGCAACAGCTGCTGGATATCGAGGTATTGCAGACCTACCTGAACGGCAACCTCGTCTACGAAAAAGAGTAAGGACGCAGCCCATGGGATTTTACAGCCGACACATACTGCCGAAACTGATTGATAAAGCCTGTCGTCAGCCGCCGATGCAGGCGCTGCGCAGCCGCTATGTCACCCGAGCCACAGGCCGGGTACTGGAAATTGGCATCGGCAGCGGTCTGAACCTGCCTCACTATTCGGCAGACGTAGCCTCCATCACTGGCCTCGATCCTGCTGCTGAGCTGACTGTGATGGCCGCCGCGCGAGCCGGTGACGCCGCTGCGCCGGTCGATCTGTTACAGGTCTCCGGAGAAGAGATCCCGGCAGACGATGCCAGCTACGACACCCTGGTCTGCACCTGGACCCTGTGCTCTATCCCGGACGTCTACGGTGCGCTGAGCGAAATGCACCGGGTATTAAAACCAGGCGGCAGCTTCTTTTTCATCGAACACGGACAGTCACCTGACGAAGATGTGCATCGCTGGCAGCGCCGATTGGAACCTTTCTGGAAGAAAATTGGCGGCGGATGTCATCTGACCCGGAAAGCCGATGACCTGATCCGCAATGCAGGGTTTCTACTGCCGGAACTGGAGGCAGGCTATGAACCTGGACCGCGTTTTGCCGCGTATATGACCCACGGTGTGGCAGTTCGACCGACTTAGTCAGAGCTGATTCGGCAAAGCGATGAAAGGCAGAAACCCGATAGTGATTCACTACGTTCACGACATGGAACGCGCAAAAAAATTCTATATGCAAGCGTTTGATGTCAAAGCAACCACCGAGTCTCCTGGTTGGACGCAGCTGGATTTCGGTTCAATTGAACTGGCACTGCACATCCTCCACCGCAACTCTTCAGACCCGGAAGCACCTTTGCCTCATGCCGGTTTAAACCTGGAAGTAGACAGCATCGAGGACGTTCAGGTCGATATCGAGCGCTGTGGAGGCAAGCTCATCGAGTTGCGCGAACCCAGCGGCGGCGTGCCAGTAAGAGTGGCAGCATTTCAAGACTGCGAAGGAAACGGATTCGAGTTGCGGCAGAAACCCCAGGTCAGCAATTGACTGCCAGCAAGCGCTATGACTTCGCATATTTTCAGGTATCAGAAATCGGACATTATCTGCACAATACACTCGCATCCAGGCGCTTGTTAGCAGAAACGTCTGCTTATCGCCCGTAGAAGACAGAACTGATTATCTACGATAAACTTTGTGTCCAACGGAGATTCGATACCGGTATCAAAACGGCCGGTTCACACTGGCAAGAACGGAGAAATTAAATGTCTGAAGCCACTCTGTA
>CAKZWF010000041.1 GCA_937921865.1 uncultured Pseudomonadales bacterium
TCGATTGCCAACGCTATCGACGGTGACACCCTGTTCATGCTCGGTGTCGAGGTCGAGATGTTCGGCATTGATGCGGTTGAAAAAGACCAGGTCTGCCAGGATCGCAGTGGTGCCGACTACCCCTGCGGCCGGGCTGCCACCCAGGCTCTGCAGTTACTGATTGAACAGAACGATGTGATCTGCAATCCCCTGTTCAATGTTGGCGAAGCGCGTGTTGTTGCGGTCTGTGAACTTATCGTCGAGGGCAGCCCGGTGCCAGCAACCCCCGACCAGTTCATCGAAGGCTACCGCCCGAATAACCTGTCGCGCCTGCTGGTGGAACAGGGACATGCACTGGGCGTGGGCATTGGCCGGCAGGTGTTCGCTGACGAACAGCTGCAGGCTCAGACGCTACGTAACGGCATCTGGCAGGGATCTTTCGAACCACCGCCAAGCTGGCGCGCCAGCCACTGAGTTAGCCGCCGTGGGCATGTCCAGCCGCTGTGGGCACTGTCCCCGCCGCTGTGGGCACAGTCCCCGCCGCTGTGGGCACAGTTCAGCCGCTGCGGTTAGCCTGCAGCGCCTGTTGGTCAGCATGATTCTGCAGGTAATCGATGATATCGAGGGACTCGTAAAGCCAGCGTACTCCAGCGCTGTTCTCGATCCTCAGACAGGGAACCGTGCCCCGGCCGCCCCCTTCGATTAAATCCCGGCGAGCCTGCGGATCGAGCAGCGTGTCTTTCAACGGCACCTGCAGTCCGGCCTGTTGCAGATAGGCTCTGACCCGTACGCAGAATGGACAGCTGCCATATTGATACAGTTGGTAGCTTTCCCCATTTTCAGACATTGCGCGCACCAGATCGTAGAAAGCGCGCGAGTATGCCACAGACACTGGGAAAACAAGCAGCGACCCGGGTAGAATCCCGCTGACTTTTTCAGCACGGAATTCGACATGTCGAGCAAAAAGGGCACCAACGTCCTGCGCACCCGCAATACCATCCTGATTTTTGTGGTTGTGGTGGTGATTTTCGTCCTCGGCTACGGAACCATCTACAGTACCGGAGTCACCCAGGGCGCATTTCTGGAAGGCGAACACTATCGGGTTGTGGATGCCACAGAACGCCGCCGACCGGGCGAGGAGATCAGCGTCACCGAGTTCTTCTCTTATGGCTGCGTGCACTGCAAGAATTTTGACCCGATGCTTGACGAATGGCTCGTCACACTCCCGGAAGGCGTCAGTTTCACTCGCTCTCCGGTCGCCTTCTCACCCGTCTGGACACTGCTGGCACAAACCTATCTGACCTTCGACTACCTGGAGATAATGGATCAGAACCACACCCGGCTGTTCAAACGGATCCACGATCGCGCTACCCAGTTTTTATCAGCAGAACAGATTGCAGATTTTGTCGATGGCAACGGCGCCAGCAAAGAAGAGTTTCTGCGGGCATTCAATTCACCTGAAGTCAGACGCCGCTTACGCGAAGCTGACGCCGCCCAGCGAGTTATTCAGATCAACAGCGTGCCCACCCTGGTCGTCGCAGACCGATATGTGATCAATATGGACAATGGGCGCAAGATTGCCCTGGAAATCGCAGACTATCTGATTGCCCGGGAACAGGCAGGTGACAGCGAAGCCGAAGAGAACCCACCCGCTGAGTGAGACCTTTCGGTAACTGTTAATCGTGACAAGCCGCGTCAGGACTGACGCGGCTTGTCAAACCATCTAAGGCAATGGAATCAGCGGCCAGACCAAGCCGGAAAAGGAAACTTGAGGGTCCAGCGAGCTATGTCTTCCGGCGCAATCAGACTGCGATAGGGCCACTGCCACTGAACCACATAGATCGGGTTGCCGCTCTGTTCACCATCGTCTTCGACTCGATAGCTGCCGAGCAGAGACTGAAACTTCATCTTCGCCAGCTCATCACGTACGCCATCGCGGATCGCCTGCGGCTCCATTGAAATGTTCACCTGAGCCAGACGGGCGGCTGCTTCCAGAATCTGTCCCGCCGCGTAACCACCCGCAGCGTTGTAGCTGGGGTAGCGGCCATAACGGTCACGATAGCGGTAGCCGAAATCGAACGATCCCGGAATTCCACCATCCCGCATCCACTGAGTGGTCGCAATAACACCATCAGCATCGCTGCCCAGCATCTCGCCGAATGCTGCAACTGAAGGCGCACCACTGATTGCCAGCATTTTCGGCGCATAACCCGTTTTCTTCAGTGACTGAACAAACTGCACCGAGTCCTTCAGATAAGCACCAACGATAATCAAATCCGGATTGGTTCTCGCCAGCTCCGCGACAACGGCATCCAGGCTGGCAGCCCCTACCGCGTAGGAATCATCAAACACGATCGTCAGGCCCTTGCCCGCAGCCTGAGCGCGAACCCCATCGGCGACGGCCGCTGGAAAATCACTTTCCTGGTGCAGAATGGCAACACTCACCAGACCGTTGGCAACCGCCATTTCCATGACCTTGTTCATGTTCCGATCCGCGGGCGTGTAAATGCCGAAAATGTTCCGGTAGCCCTGGTCATAAAGCACGGGTGCGGACGCTTCGACCACCATCGGGAAATTGTGCTTCTCAGCAACCGGGGCAACGGCCATCGCCAGCGTCGACGAAAACGGACCAATCAGCAGGTCGACCTGGTCTTCGGTGATCAGCCGTTCGTAGAGTTCGGCTGCTCGTTGGGGGTTCGATTCATCGTCATAAACAATAAGATCGATCCGATTACCGCCGCGATCTACCAGATCGTCAGCCCAGAATTTCACGCCGCTTAAGAATTCCCCGCTCAAGGTCTGGAACTCGCCAGACTCAGAGGTGGTCATGCCAAGACGCACAGTGCGGGCATCAGCCGCAATAGCCGCCGCTGCTGCCAGCCAGAGGACCGCAACAAAAACTGGTCTCAGAGCCATCATCAGCGCGTTCATTTCGCCACCTCAATTTCACGTACCGTGAGAATCAACCGTCGGACCAGCTCGTATTCGAACGGTGATCCGGTTCGGAAATATTGAAACGCCACCTTGTCCCGGGTATCCAGAATCATCAGGGGATAGTAGACATACTGACGACTCGGGTGATCATCAAAATTCAGCGGGTCCAACCAGCTCTGGAACGCGGAGTCCACCGCCAGACCGGCACCGTCTCTGATATTACTCGGACCGAAGAACGGCAACACCAGATAAGCACCAGGTCCGAAGCCCCAGACCCCCAGGGTCTGACCGAAGTCTTCGCGGTGATAAGGCATGCCGGCATGACTTGCCACATCGAACAGACCGGCAATACCCAACGTGGTATTCACCGCAAACCTGCCGGTGGTCTGCATCGCCCGGACCGGGCGTCCCTGCAGCACCTGGTTGAAGAACGTGCGTATATTGAAGAAGTTGTTAAAAAAGTTCCTCACGCCGGTACGCAGCGGCTGAGGAATCAGGAAACGGTAGGTTCGCACTGCCGGCATCAACACCCAGCGGTCTGCATGGTAGTTGAAGCGGTACATGGTGCGATTAAAGCCTTCCAGCGGATCGTTAATCACAAAAGGCGATTGAACATCGCTCTCGATCAGGCGTTCGCTGGTAAACACCGGCTCTTCAGGGGCATCACCGCTGATGATGACCGGCTTGGTGCTGCACCCACCCAACGCAAGACCTATGACCAGGGCAATACTGAAAACTGTTCGAGGCATCATTTGAAGTACCCCACAATCTTCGCCATGTTGTAGCTGTACTCAAGGTTGCCGAGATGGCCTCCATTCGGAAATATCGTGGCCCGATCTCCGAAAACTTCAGGAAAAAAGTCGATTTCTCCTGCGGCGAGGATCACATCATCACGATTGTGGAAAACGGCAATGTTCTGGGCGCCTTTGAGATAGTCCTCGATGGCGTACAGAGAGTGCAGTCGAACAAATGAGTCGCGGGACTCATCCGGATACTGCGGCTCATAAAATGGCCAGAAGAATTCATGGTAATAGTCGGTGAAGCCGACCCTGACAGCCACCTGGCCGAATTCACCGAGGCTGGTGTTTCTGGTCAGATGAACATTGCTCGGCTTGATGAAGCCAAAGTCTGTCCGCTGATCAGCAGTAAAGATCAGCGCGGAAGATGCCAGTCTGAACGCAATTCCGATCAGCGCACCCAGTTCCTCTGTGGTGGGCGGGTTGTCTTTGAATGCTTCAAAAACCAGATCAGGTGAAAATTCGACGGTAGAGGATTGTTTGTAAGCGCCGGTAATCGCCTGCACGACGTTGTTGAAGAACAGACCAAAATTATCCATGCCGCCGGGAATGTTCTGCAGCATGCGGTCCAGTTTGGAAATCGAACTGTAAATTGAAACCGGCGGATTGATCATCAGCACCCGGTCGAAGTTGAAAACTTTTTTCCTCGAATCCAGTTCAGCAACAAATCCGGCGTTGGTGGCACCCAGACTGTAGCCTGCCATATGGTAGCCGGTGACCCGATCCTGCTGACCGATGTCATCGCGAATCTGTTGCATCACCCGATAAATATCTTCTGCGTCGTTCTTCTGATGGCCGGGAACGCCCGTGGTCGACGCGGCGACTACAAACTGGCTGTGGGTGGGCGAAGTTATGCCGACCACATGAAAACCAGCCTGGAAGAACGCTTTCAACAGCGGCAGATTCTTGCCGGTATTGTGGAAGCCACCGGTACCGGCAATCAGGAAAATCATCGGTGCCGGACCGCGCTGCATGCGGTATGAATACTCGAGACGCTCAGAGAACCACATCGCCTCAGGCATCTCCCAGTCCGCGCGCGACAGCCGCCTTATCTTGAGTCTGGCTTTATCAGGCAGCTCAGCACGCAGTGGCTCAGGTGTGCCTACAACTGTGGCGAGAAAGGGATTGTTTATCGGGAACGCATAATCATTCGCACACAACCCCGGAGCCGCCACGAACAGCAACGCAATGAAAAGGAAACGCATAATTCTCCAACCCCTTTAAAGAGATTATTCTTGTTTTGAACTGTGCTTCTGCATACCTGGGTACTAAATCGTAATCCCCAGGGCGACCGACGCCATGGCCACGCCTGCCAGACCCAGTCTAACCCTTGCCGGTAGCGGGTTCCAGCCGGTTTCAGGAATCATTCAGCGAGGCTGGTCCATGTTCTCTGATGGACTTTCCGCACCGAATCCGTGTTCTTCGAGAGGAGTTTTAGCAAGCCATGTTAAAGTTGCTGATCCTGATCTTCCTGCGCCTTGACGCCATGCCAGACGCGTTTTCAACTTTCACTGCCAGGCGGCCATCTGCATCGTCGGCCAACTGGTTGCCCGAGGGCGCCACACTGACTGCTGCGCGGCGACCTCCCACCACGAAGCTGCGATGACAGGATTGCTCCGTCGTCGCCTAATCAGATTGTTCGCGTTTGTCACCCTGGCAACCGTTATCGCTGCGGCCGTCTACCTTGTTTATCTGGATCGCCTCGTTACCGAAACTTTTGACGGTCGGCGCTGGTCAGTGCCGGCGGTCGTTTACGCCCAACCCCTGGAAATCTACGTCGGTTCTACGCTGTCGATGAGTGATATCGGCGCTGAACTCGATCGCCTGGGCTACCAGCAGCAGGCCCAGCTGAACGTGCCCGGCATGTACAAACGCACCGGCACCCGGCTCGAAATCCACCTGCGCGGCTTTCAGTTCATGGAGCGCCTGCGCGCCAGTCAGCGAATCACTGTGTCGTTCGCCGACGGCCGCGTAGGGGCAATGACCGATCCGAGCGGCCGACCGGTACCCCTGATCCGACTGGATCCGCTGAATATTGGCAGCTTTTTTCCAAGCCATGGCGAAGATCGCATTGTGCTGTCACCCAATCAGGTGCCCGAGTTACTCACCGAAAGCCTCAAGGCAGTTGAAGATGCGGATTTCGATCGTCACTGGGGTTTTTCCCTGCGTGGCATCCTGCGCGCAGCCTGGGTCAATCTGGGCGCAGGAGAAATTCGCCAGGGTGGCAGCACGCTCACCCAGCAGCTGGTAAAAAGTTACTTTCTCCACAATCGACAAACCTATACCCGCAAACTGCGCGAAGTGGCCATGGCGATCATTCTGGAGCTGCGTTACTCGAAACGTGATCTGCTGAACGCTTACGTCAACGAAATCTACCTGGGCCAGGACGGGATACGCGCGGTACACGGCTTTGGTCTCGGCTCTCAGTTCTATTTCAACAAACCGCTGAGCGAGCTTGCGGTTCATGAGCTGGCCACGCTGATTGCGATCATTCGCGGCCCCTCCTACTACAACCCTTACCGCCACCCGGAGCGAACCCACGCCCGCCGCGATCTGGTACTCGACAAGATGCACGCTGCCAGTCTTATCGACGCCACCTCTCGAGACCAGGCTGCGGCGAAGCCTTTCCAGGTGATTGTCGGCGCCCGCAGCGGCGGCGCCTACTATCCGGCGTTCATGGACAAGGTTCGCGCTGAACTCAACGACCTCTACGCCGAGCAGGCGCTGACCAGTGAGGGCCTGAGAGTATTCACCACCCTGTCCCCACGCTCCCAGGATGCGGTTGAAATTGCGTTGGAAGAAGGCGTTGCAGTTCTGGAGTCAGCCTACGAGCTGCCGCCAGGAGAACTTCAGGGCGCAATCGTCATCGCCAATACGCAGACCGGCGAAATCGAAGCGCTGGCCGGCGGCCGCAACGCCGGGGTCGATGGTTTCAACAGAGCAATCAACGCCGCCCGCCCGGTTGGCTCACTGCTCAAGCCGGTCATTTATCTGGCGGCGCTTGAGCGAGGCTATAGCCTCGCCAGCGAAATCCAGGATGCTGCTGTTGCTCTGGAAATGCGCGGTCAGGGAAGCTGGACACCAGAAAATTTCGATGGCGAAATCCATGGCGCCGTACCACTGGTTCGTGCACTCGGCGATTCCCTGAATCTTGCAACGGTTAATCTGGGCTTGAGTATCGGCGTCGATCAGATTGCCAATCGAATTGAGGAACTGGCCGGCTCTCCCCCAGCCAATCAGTTTCCCTCGCTGCTGCTCGGCGCAGAACCGATGACTCCCATCGAGGTGCTCGGCCTCTACAGCAGTTTCGCCAGCGGCGGATTCGCGATGTCCCCGAAGTCTGTAATCTCTGTTCTGGACGAAAGCGGAATGCCGGTAACCCGCCACCCGTTTCAACTCGATCAGCTGATCAGCTCCGACAAGGTCACCGAAATCAATCGCGGTCTGGAAATTGTGATGCGTAACGGTACCGGGCGCAGCTCACGTTTTTCAGGCGCAGGAGTGGCGGGTAAAACCGGCACCTCGGACGATTACCGGGACAGCTGGTTTGCTGGTTTCGACGCAGACCGTATCGCAGTCGTGTGGCTGGGCTACGATGACAACCGGTCCACGCGCCTGACCGGCGCGGCCGGCGCCTTGAAGATCTGGGATCGAGTATTCACCCGGCTGGGCGTCAAGCCACTGTCCTTCGCGGAGGGTCGTGACTGGCGGGACATTGAATACAGCAGCGGTCTGCTGGCCAACGACGGCTGCGCTGATGTGGTTCGGGTGCCACTACCCTCAGACGCCGTTTTGCAGGCCAAAGAAGGCTGTGGTATCAACCTGCGCAATCTCACTGAGAAACTCCGGAGAAGCGTCGAATCCTGGTTCGACAAAAACTGACCAGCTGCGGGCGCAGAGAAATTATGTTGAGATTAACCACAGCGAGTGCAGCCGGATTGAGTCACTACACTCTCATGCGCAGCAGGATCGGGCCCGGGCAACAGCATTCGGTGCTCCGGCGCCAACCGCTGACCTGGCTGCTGCTGCTCCTGCTCGCCAGCGGCTGCACCACCACGCCAACAACACCATCGCCGGGCGAGACCTCAGACTCAGATCGCACTGAAACCCGGACTGATACCCAACCCTCCGGCCAACCTACACCCGCACCTGCACAACAGCCCGACGCCGGTGATGCAACTCTTGCGCTGCTGCAACTCAGTGAGCGCGCCCAGTCTGCCGGATCGCTGCCAGAAGCCATCGCCTATGCAGAAAGAGCGATACGCATCAATCCGCGACAGGCAGATCTCTGGCTGCGACTGGCAACATTAGAACTGGCTAATGAACAGCCCCAAAGTGTTATCCAGTATGCAAACAAGGCGTTGTCGTTAGCGGACGGTCAGCAGGACCTGCAGCAGCAGGCATGGTTGCTGATTGCAGATGCCAGAACTGTTCTGGGTGATCATGAGGCTGCCGAGGCGATCCGGCAGCGTTGGGGCACTTACCGCGGCTGACCCAGATTCAATTCGCACGAGGCCACGGCAGCATAAAGCCGAGTGTCGCACAGCTGTTCGAGATTGTTTCGTGCCTGCGAACGCAATACCCCTTCAAGAGTAAATCCGAGACGTTGTGCAACGGCGATGCTGGCGAGATTGAGGTCATCGATGAACAGCTCGATTCGTGCCGCCGCCAGTTCGTCAAACGCGTATCGGGCAAGTCTCGCAGTAGCTTCGGTGATATATCCCTGGCCGGTGCAATCTGTGCGACACCAGTAACCAATTTCAAATCGCGGCACCTGCCAGTCGAGCCTCGGGTAACCGCTGGCGCCGACAATTTCGCCAGTGCCTTTGTCTTCAAGAATCACATCAAAACCTTCGGAGGCTGCAAATCTGCGTTCTGCTTCCACACAGAACTGTGTCGTCTGGGCCAGCGTTGGTAACTGCTTCGCCCAGGGCATCCAGTCTTTGAGCTGCTCAAAAGAGGCAGTTATAGCGGTATTCAGCGCAGCGGCATCCGCTGCACTCGGGATTCGCATGCACAGGCGTTGGCTCTCCAGAGTCTGCGGCAAGCGCAGGGGTCCGAGTGATTCAGTCATAATTCTGGCTGCAGGTCTTTGCTCGTCATATACCAGCTCAGCGCAGCAGTTCCAGCCAGTGTCTGACGGGCACATCGGCTTGCGCACCCAGGTGCATCTGGCAGCCCACATTGGCACTGACAATCACATCAGGGTTTTCGCGCTGCAGCGCTGACAGCTTACGGGTGCGCAGTTCGTCAGCCATTTCACTCTGCAGCAGTGAGTAGGTTCCCGCCGATCCGCAACACAGGTGGCTGTCTTTAACCGGCAGCAGCTCATAGCCGGCCTGGTGCAACAGCGTCGTTACGCCGTCACCAAGCTGCTGGCCGTGCTGAAGCGTACAGGGCAGATGCACAGCGATCTGGTGGACGTCGTCCAGCTTGTCAAAATTGAGATCGAGCGACATAAGCAACTCGCTGACATCACAGATTTTTCGGACCACATGCCGCGCAGTCGTTGCCAGCTCATCATCTGCATCCAGATACCGCTCATAGTCCTTCAGCGTGACCCCGCAGCCGCTGGCCGTGGAGACAATGGCAGAGACCTCATGAACATGTTGTCGAAGCGCTGCGAGATTGGCTCGAACCAGCTCGTTCGCTGCAGCTTCTTCGCCGAGGTGCATCGGCAGGCCACCACAACAGGTTTCCTGCTCCGCGTAGATGACGGCAATGTTGTTGCGGGTTAACAGGTTATGCAACGCGGAGTTTACCTCGGGTGTCGCTACCTTCTGCACACAGCCCTGCAGAACCAGCACTGTGGCGCGCGGAGTTTCCGGGTTCGTCACAGCCTGCTGGCGTTTCGCCGCTGACGGCAGCTGATGACGAAGTTTCGCCGGCAACAACCAGGCAAACGCACGACCCACTTGAGCCCAGCGCCGAAACCGCTGCGGATACGGTACAACGCGCATCAGCCAACCGCGAATAAGTCGTTCGAACAGCCCTCGATCCGAATGGCGGGTCTGAAAATCCCGTGCCACCTCGAGCAACTCACCATATTCCACACCACTCGGGCAGGTGGTCTCACAGGCACGACAGGTCAGGCAGCGATCCAGATGATGACCGGCAACCGGATCTACCGTTTGCGTTTCCAGCATCTCCTTCATCAGATAGATGCGCCCACGCGGGCCATCCAGCTCATCGCCAACAACCTGGTAGGTTGGACAGGTCGCATTGCAGAAGCCACAGTGCACGCAGCTGCGCAGAATGTCTTCAGCACGACGACCTTTCGGGGTTAGACGATACTGCTCAGGCAGCGCTGTCTGCATGACCGAGCTCCGGGTTGAAGAGTTGTTGAGGATCAAAAGCCCTGCGCAGGCGCTGCTGATAGTCGCCCAGCAGCATGTTTCCACCCGGACGCTGACACTGGGCTCGGGCGAAGCGATGATCAAATGGCAGCCAGTCGGAAGTCGGTTCTGAAGCGGATTCCTTCTGGAACTGCCAGCGCTGCGCTCCCGCCCATTCAATCAGGCCATCCCAGTTTTCCGGCAGCGGCTGTGCAGGCGCGACACGCTGGCGCAGCAGCGTACCCTCGCTCTGAAAAAATGGATGCTGGTGATTATCGATGCGGGACCAGAAGTCTGCATCAGAGGAAGATTCACCACCGAGCTTGGCGACCGCACTGCGCACAGCACTCTCAGCACCCTGAAGACGTACCCACAGCCTGTTATCGAGATGGCACAGCCCGCTGATTGGAAGAGACTGTCGCGCCCAGGCCCGCATCTGCACCAGCGCATCCGCTGCCGACATCGCCAACACCTGCGTTTGTTGCATCCTGGGTGCGGGTATTACCCGGAAACTGATATCCAGCAACACGCCGAGCGTGCCGAATGCACCTGCCTGCAATCGGGAAACATCGTAGCCGGCGACATTTTTCACAACGCTGCCGCCAAAGCGCAGCAGTTCGCCCAGACCATTGATCAGCCTGACGCCGAGAACTGCGTCGCGCAGACTTCCCTTCCAGGGCCGGCTGGATCCGGATAACCCGGCAGCCAGCGCACCACCCAAGGTACCCTGGTCACGAAACGCTGGCGGTTCAAAAGGCAGCAGCTGATCTTCACGCTGCAGAGTCTGCCTGATGTCCTTAAGCGAAGTACCCGCTCGCGCAGTGATCACGAGTTCGTCGGGGCGGTATTCAATGATGCCCAGGTGTTCGGCGACATTCAGCAACCGCCCACCGCTGCCTGCAGCACCAGCGGACACGTCTGGCAACAGGAACGATTTACTCCCCGAACCGACAATAGAAATGGCCTGTGCATCGGCAGCCGCCTGGGCAACCGCGGCGATGAGAACTTCTGTCTGATCGCGATCCATGCTGTGAACTTTCAAAAACGTTCGAGACCGGCGAAGGGCGCCCGGCCGCCGTGAACGTGCATACCCCCTACTTCCGCGCAGCGTGCCAGGGTTGGTACGCCCTTGCCGGGATTGAGCAGACCGGGCGGATCAAATACCGCTTTCACCCGAAAAAACTGCTCAAGTTCCGGATCCGCAAACTGCGCACACATCTGATCGAGTTTTTCGATGCCAACACCATGTTCACCGGTCACAGTGCCGCCCGCCTCCACACAGATTTCCAGAATCCGTCCGCCCATGAGTTCAGCCTTTTCCAGCTCACCGGGCACATTGGCATCATAGAGAATCAACGGGTGCAGATTGCCGTCGCCGGCATGAAAGACATTGGCCACCCGCAGCCCGTAATGGTCTGACAGCTGATTGATCTGCTCCAGCACCGTGGCCAGCTGATGCCGTGGAATAGTGCCATCCATACAATAGTAGTCAGGGGACAGGCGCCCCACAGCAGGGAACGCCGCTTTGCGGCCGGCCCACAGGCGTGCCTGATCGGCAGGTGCTTCGGCGCTGACCAGCGATATCGCTTCGTGCGCTTGCGCAATCCTTTTCACCAGTTCAGCGTCAGCGGCCACCTCCTCCGCCACGCCATCCAATTCACACAAAAGTATGGCTTTGGCGCCGAGCGGATAACCAGCGTGCACAAACGCCTCCGCCGCTTCAATTGCCAGTTCATCCATCATTTCCAGACCTGCCGGGATCAACCCCGAGGCTATGATTGCGCTGACCGATTCAGCCGCCCGGGAGACCTGCTCAAAAGCCATCAACAACACCTGTTTCACCGGCGGCTGAGGCAGCAGCTTGACCCAGATCTCCGTCACCACGCCGAGCATGCCTTCTGAGCCGCAGGTGAGCGCAAGCAGATCGTAGCCTTCCGGGTCTCCACCGGGGCCACCCAGCAGCAGTTCATCGCCCTCGATGGTCTGCAGTTTGACCCCGAGAATGTTGTGCACAGTGAGTCCGTATTTGAGGCAATGCACACCACCAGCGTTCTCCGCAACGTTGCCACCAATCGAACAGGCAATCTGCGAGGATGGATCGGGCGCATAGTAGAGACCGTGCTCGGCCACCGCTTCGGTGATCGCCAGATTACGAACGCCGGGCTGAACCCTGGCAGCCATGTTGTCCAGATCGATTTCGAGGATCTTGTTGAGGCGCGACAGTCCGATCACTACCCCGTCCGCAATCGGGCGCGCCCCTCCGGAGAGTCCGGTGCCAGCCCCTCGGGGAACAACGGCAACCTGCTGTTCCAGGCAGGCGGCCAGTATCTGTTTGATCTGGGTTTCCGATTCCGGCAGAACCACCAGCCCGGGGATCTCACGCACAGCGGTCAGACCGTCGCACTCGTAAGGTTTTAGCGCCGCCGGGTCGGTGATCAGACATCGCCGAGGCAGCAGACTGGTCAGCTGTTTTTGAAGTTTCGCAAGGGCCATGGAGGCTGAGTATACCCAAACAAAACGGGCGCCTGGGCGCCCGTACCTCAGCTGTGCAGTTCGGAGCGGTTTAGAAGTGGTAGTTCAGCGCCATATAGGGTCCACTGATATCGATACCGGTCTTATCAAAGTCATCTACGTCGTCGATGTCCAGGCTGAGCAGGCGCCAGCCCATCTCAGCACCGAGACCAATGGGAGATTCCCAGCCGATCTGAGCATTGGCATCAATCAGGTTGTTGTCGCTGTAGCCCATGCCCGACACCTCAGCGCCCATCCAGAAACCGCTCAGCGGCAGGTCCGCCCGGGCGCGTCCATAGAGCAGAGGCACTACGGCGGTGAATTCTGCTTCGGAGAAGCTGATATCGGAGACCAGCTCGAATTTACCATCCATGTAGCGTGCCCCCAGACCGAGGTCGAGCGACATGTAGTTATCAAGCAACTCGTAATAAAGCATCGCGTCGCCCTGCATCATGTCGACGTTGGTACCGATAGCGGTACCGGCAGGGAAGATCACGTCATTGAATTCGATGGACCGTGACAGTGTGCTGTCAGCGTCGACGTCGAAATCCACGTAGCTGAACCGCACATTTGGCAGGAATGACATGGGATGTTCGGCCGCCAGGTAAAACATGTTGTTGAAATCGTCATCGAGGCCGAGATCGTCTTCAACATCAATCTCTGTTACACCGGAGCGGATATCTCCAGAATAATTCTGCTGCCAACTGCCAGCGCCAGCGTACACACCCAAAATGGTATCAGCACTCGCAGCAGGAGCCAGCATGATGCCGACGCTCAGCGCCGCCGTACACGCGCCCCGGATGATTTTCAAAGCCATGGAAGCCTCCCTTTCGGTACTACACAAACCCGATCAGAAAACCAGTATAGAAACCGACGTTGCAGCAGATGTGACCAGACGCACAGATCCCACGTTTTCCGCTAAAGTGGCGCTGACCAAACAGCATGGTGGGCAAATACCTTGGCAACGAACCCCGAACAGCGCTTAAAAGATCTCGGCTTGAGTCTGCCTGAGCCAATGCAGACAGCTAACCTGCCCTTCGAACTGATACGCGTCCACGGCGATCACGTCTATCTGTCCGGACACGTCCCTCTGGCGGCCGACGGCGGGCTGGCCAAACCGCTGGGTAAAGTAGGAGGTGCATTGAGTCTTGAGCAGGGACAGCAGGCGGCCCGACTGGTGGCGCTTGGTCTACTGGCAACAATCCGTCAGGCCGTTGGCAGCCTTGACCGTGTGGCAGGCTGGTTGAAACTGTTCGGCATGGTCAATGCAGCACCGGGTTTCAACAATCTGCCTGCAGTGATCAACGGCGCCTCTGAGCTGATTCTCGACGTCTTTGGTGAGACGATCGGCCAGCACACCCGTTCTGCGGTCGGCATGGCGGAACTACCTTTCGATGTCCCTGTAGAGATTGAAGCTGAACTGCTGCTCAACAAGTAGTGTAAGCGAACAGCTGGCTTCTCCGCCCCGGTGATCGCCCCGCTAGAACAGATTCCCGAAGGCACTTTCACAATCGACAATGTCATCGCGGAACCTGCTCACTCGCACCGGGAGCGCCGTGGCGTGATCAAATAGGGCGGCGTGAATAAATAGGGCGGCGTGAACAAAAAGAGCGGTGCGAGCAAATGGCGCGGCGTCAACAAATAGCGCGGCGCAAGCCAATCGACCAGCTTAGCCGTTCAACCTGTGATGTAGCGTTTCGACAGGCTGCCAAGCGTGTCAAAAAACTCTTCGCGGATCTCAGCAAGAATTTTCGCTACCGGTTTGATCTCATCAATCCTGCCACACACCTGACCCGTCAACGCTATACTCGATTCCATATCACCACCAAAATAGAGATCCAGCGCGCTGCCGAATTCGGCCATGGCATTGCGCTCGGTGTCGTATTCGAGACCACTGGTTTTCTCAGTCCGCAGAGCCCTTAACGCCGGGGACTGATGTCGGTTCAGAAACACGGTATCGGTTTCTTTCGCCTTCAATATCGCGTTCTTCCAGTTGTCGTGCACCGGCGACTCGGCTGCCGAAACCATTCGAGTACCAAGCTGGATTGCTTCGGCACCCAGCGCAAAAGCAGCCGCCATGGAAGAACCATCAACAAAACCACCGGCTGCAATGATCGGCACATCAACTTTTGAGCGGACCAGAGGCAGCAGGACCATGGTTGCCACGTCGCGCGGATTCTTGAAACCGCCGCCTTCACCGCCTTCCACGACAAGCCCATCGACGCCACATTCCACCGCCTTCAGCGCTGCGCCCAGACTGGGCACTACATGGAAAACGGTCAGACCCGCCGACTTCAGCGTTTCTGTGTAGCGCTCCGGGTTGCCTGCAGAAGTGGTAACGAACCGCACGCCCTGATCGATCACGAACTGAACGATGTCAGGATCCCGAACGAACGCCTGGGCAATATTCACCCCGAACGGTTTATCCGTAAGGGTCCGCATCTTTTTGATTTCTTCACGTATCGCGTCGAGTTCCCCGGAAGAAGTTTCGATGATGCCGAGCCCACCCGCTTCCGAAACAGCACAGGCAAGCTGAGAGCGTGCTATCCAGCCCATCGGTGCCTGGACAACAGGAATTTCCACACCGAGCAGTTCGGTCATTCGGTTTTTAAATTGCATGGTTGTTTCCTATGACGTCGTTAAAGAGGTACCGGGAGTTCCAGGTACTGCTCGTACACCAGACTTTGATGGTCGCGCAATCGCTGCGTCATTGCGGCGTCCAGATCCGGGCCACGATTGTTGTAAACGTTTCTGATCATCGGCGCTGCAGGCAGCAGGTCTTCGGACAGAGGAGTTAACATATTTGCAAACGTTGCCCAGTAGATGTCTGCTGCGCTCAACTCACTGCCGAGCAGATAGCGATTATTCTTCAGGCGCTCATCAAGCAGGCCTAAGATGCTGATCACCCGACCTTTGGCCATGGCCACGTCTGCGGGATTGAACCCGTACTTGCCAGCCAGTGAGTTGGTGACCTGAGGAGGAAAACCCTCTGTTGCTTCACCGCCCGCCGGATCATGGCTCAGACTTTGTTTAAGCATATGCAGGCGCAGGCACCAGCCGAAGCCCATTTCGCCACAGATTTCATGGGCAAGGCCAAACAGAAGGGCACGTTGGTCTGCAGCTTCGGGGATCAATGCCGGTTCTGGCGCAAGCCGCTCAGCAAGCAGAAGAATCTCCGCCCAGCCGGTTCTAAGCGGCTCGTTCTCATAAGCCACCACGGGGACACTGGAATTTCCAGCCCATGCAGCTATGGCGTTGTCTTCATCTTCACGCCGTTGCGCCGCATACTGACAATCGAGCGCTTTGACGTGGAAGATACCCTTGGCGGCTTCGGTCCAGGGGCTGGGGACGCCGCGCAGGCAGGCCATGCGCAGCCCACGGCCAGCTCGAGCATCAGCGATAGAGATGAATCGACTCATCTTGTACTCAAATCAGGACAGCTGCGCAGCCTAACTCAGCTGCCCGTAGACGTGTAGTGGCGGATCCCCAGCGACCAGCCGAGCAGTGCCACGGCGAAGAACCCATAACCTGCCAACGGCGCGCAGACCTGGAATATCAGACTGCTGCCTAACGGATCGGCAATGCCAAGGATGGCAAGCGAAGGGAAATAGCTGATGCAGCCAAGAGGCACCACATAGGTAAAAAATCCACGGAACCAACCACGATAGATCGCCAGCGGATACTGGGCGGTCTCGACCCCACCATAGGTCAGAGTATTCATCATCTCCAGAGATTCTGTGGTCCAGAACGAAATCGTCGCCTGGAAGATGAATAACGCATAGAAGAAAACCACACCGCTGATCAGCGTGAACAGCAACAGCAGCACCTTGCCGATGTTCCAGTCGATGTCGAGCATCCAGATTGCCCAGGCCAGCACCGCCAGACCCTGACTCAGCCGGCCAATTCTCTGCAGCTGAAACTCGTGCCCGGCCAGCTGCAGTACCGTGCTGCGCGGTCGCAGCAGCAGCCGGTCAAAGTTGCCGGTTTTGACGAATTCTTTACCGAACACGTCGAAGCCTCTGGCCAGAGCTTCTGAAATCGGGAACGCACAGTTCACCAGCCCATACAGGAACGCGACCTGAGGCAGCGTCCACTGACCCAGGGAACCAAAACGCTCAAACAACGCCCAGATGCCGACGGCTTCCACCACTGAGGTGACAAAACCGCCGAATGCAGTCAGCGTAAAAGACAGCCGATATTGCAGCTGAGCCCGTATCGACTGGCTGACCAGACGGCCGTACAGCCAAAGGCTTTCAGCCACGGTGCCGCGCCGGCCTTTGCGCAGCAGGGGCAACGACCGCTCAGCCACCCTGAATCACCAGATTCCGCCGCGCCCGATTCAGCAGCCAGTAGCCGAAACCGACCAGAACGCCAAACCACAGCCACTGATTAAGTATTTCCGGCAACACCTCCGTGACCGGGATATGGCCACTGTAAATCCGAAACGGCACATCGGCCATGCCGCGAAACGGCTGCCAGTACAAAATTGGCTGCAGCCAGTCTGGAAACAATGGCAGCGGAATGATCAGCCCGGAAAACACCGGCACAATACCCGGCATCATGCGATTGATACCTTCCCCGGAGATAGTCCACATCAGGCAGATGTGCATGATCATCGTGAACGCCGTGCTCAGAGCCAGCATGCCGAGCACCGACACCAGAAACCAAGCTCCGCTGGCCAGGCTCTCTGGTGGCGGCAACGCCCACTCCTCGAGTCCTATCAGCGGCAGGACCAGTAGCGTAAACACCACCATCGGCAGCATCCTCAGTGCAGTTGGCGCTGCGCGAAACGCCAGGGTCCGGGCAAACCAGTAGCTGTAAAGGTCCAGCGGTCGCAACAGCTCATAAGCAACACCGCCTCCCCTGATCTGCTCAGCGATTTCCTGATCGACATTCCACGGCAGCAACGCCAGCAGTGCCTGGCCGAGCCAGATGTAGACGAGCACCTGAGCAAAGGTCATCGGTTGTGCCAGCGAACTCGACGCAAAGAACGCCGCAAACACCATCACCTTGATGAAACCCCAGAACAGCTGGGTAGAAAAACCAGCCCAGGCAGCGGCTCGATACTGCAGCAGCATTTTGAAACGAACAGCAATGATTGCAGGATACGGTCCCAGCATCAGCGCAGCGACGAGCGGGCCTGACGATAGAGTTCGGCAACCGTTTCTTCGATGGGGGGATGTTCAACGACCAGATCGCGCACCTGATAGTGGGCGGTGACTTCACCCAGAAACTCGGTCACGCCGCCTGCCAGCGCAAACACCAGCCGTTCACCCTGAGACGATTCCAGCAGCCGCTGATGATCGGGTGTGAGGGTCGGGACACCCTGAAAATCGACGACCACCCGACGCTGATCACTGCGCAGGTCTTCAACCGTTCCATCCTGCAGCAGCGTGCCATGATTGATGAGCATCACCCGACTGCAGAGCGCTTCAATGTCGTCCATATCATGGGTGGTCAGGAGTACCGTGGTACCGCGTTCATGGTTCTGTTTTTTGATGAATTCCCGCATTGCCAGCTTGGAGACCGCATCGAGGCCGATGGTCGGCTCATCGAGAAAAATGATCTCAGGTTCATGTATTAAAGACGCGGCCAGATCACAGCGCATCCGCTGACCCAGACTGAGCTGGCGGACGGGAATGTCGAGCAGAGATTCCAGATCCAGCAGAGCGATCAGCTCGTCTACAGACCGCTGATAGCGGTGCTGATCAACCCGATACATATCCCGCAACAATTCAAACGACTCGATCACCGGCAGGTCCCACCACAGCTGGGTGCGCTGACCGAACACCACGCCTATCCTAGCTACGTGGGCAACCCGGTTCCGCCACGGCACCAGGCCACTGATTTCACAACGCCCACCAGATGGCACCAGAATGCCCGAGAGAATCTTAATGGTCGTTGACTTGCCGGCCCCATTCGGACCGATATACCCGACCAGTTCGCCTGCCGCGATCTGAAAACTGACGTCATGCAACGCCAGTACATCCTGATAGTCACGCCGCGCCAGGCCTTTAACAGCACCCCACAAGCCACGGTCACGCCTGGCAATCCGGAACCGCTTCTCCAGACCTTCCACGACAATCTGGGCATCAGAACTTCGTCGAGATAGCGCTGTCATCTGAGGATCCCTAGCGCCCGCGGCGTTTTAAAGAACCGCGGTGCCTTAAAGAACTGCGGCGTATAAAAAGAACCACGGCACCTAACAGGAAAGCGCAGCGCTCAGCAGAAAATCAGCCGACCTGCTCCCGCAGATCGGGCAGCTGATAACCTTTAGCATCAAGGTCCGCACGCACCGTTTTCTTATCCATCTTTCCGGTCGAGGTGAGCGGAATCGAATCGACAAACAGCACTTCATCAGGTAACTGCCAGCGGGCAAATTCCTGAGCACAGTGTTCGACGATCGCGTCAACACTGACCTGCGCATCCTGATCAAGCACCACCAGCGCCACCGGGCGCTCATCCCACTTCGGATGAGGTTGGGCCACAACGCAGGCCTGAGCGACACCCGCCACTGCGACGATGTGATTCTCAAGATCGACCGAAGATATCCATTCACCACCACTCTTCACCAGATCTTTCGAGCGGTCGCTGATGATCAGATATTCTTCCGGGTCGATCTTGCCGACGTCGCCGGTGATCAACCAACCGTCGTGGAATTTCTCGGGCTGCGGATCGTTGTAGTACTCCGAGCAGATCCACGGGCCCCGAATGAGGATTTCGCCGACCGTTTCGCCATCGTGAGGCAAACGGTTGAATTCTTCATCGAAAATATCCAGCTCCAATCCGGGCATCAGCTGACCGGCTTTGGCAACGTTTTCATAAAGCTCATCTTCTGCCTTGGTAAGGTGCGATCGTTTCATATGTCGGCGAGACAAAGTTGCCAACGGGGATGTCTCGGTCATACCCCAGCCCTGAATCATTTCCACCCCGAGTTCATCGGCGTACCAGCGGATCAATGATGGCGGCGGTGCTGAACCACCACAGGTAAGACGCGACAACGACGACATATCGTAGGTGCCCGGATTGGCCTCAATCAGGCCTTTCACACCCTGCCAGATAGTCGGCACACCGGCTGACAGAGTGACCCCTTCACTGACCATCAGATCCAGCAGTCGCTGCGGATCCATGAACCGGTGTGGCATGACCTGCTTGCAGCCAAGCATCAAGGCCGCCCAGGGTACACCCCAGCCCATCGCGTGGAACATCGGCACAATCCCCAGCACACAGTCTGTCGCCGACAGTCCCATCGCGTCCGTCATGCACTGGGTCATGGTGTGCAGATACTGAGAGCGATGCTCGTACTCGACACCCTTCGGGTTACCCGTGGTACCACTGGTATAGCAGAGCCCGAGCGGGGAGTTTTCGTCGATTTCCGGCCAGTCATAGTCGGTGGGCTTACCGGCAATAAAGTCTTCATAGTCAATCGGATCGGGCAGCGTTGTCTGCCAGCCCTCGAATCCTTGTTCAGTCGCCACAACCACCCGTTCGACACTCGGCATCCGGCCGATCAGCTTTTCCAGCAGCGGCAGAGTGTCCGCATCCGCAATGATGATTCGGTCCTGGGCATGGCTGATGATGTATTCCAGATCGTGATCAGACAGCCGGACGTTCAGCGTATGCAGCACCGCGCCCATGCCGGCGCAGGCGTGATAAGCCTCGAGGTGACGAGAGCCGTTCCACATGAAGGTGCCGACCCGATCGCCGACCTCAATCCCTGCGTCATGCAGCGCGTGTGCCAGCTGATGGGCTCGATCGCGGGTTTCGCGATAGGTCTGACGACGCACGCCGTCGGCCGTGGCGGTGACAATTTCTTCGTTTGGGGCAACTTTTGCCCCCCGGTCGAGAATTCGGGACATCAGTAAAGGTGAGTGCTGCATGGCCATTACAGGAACCTCCAAAGTTGAGTTGGTGCAAATTTCCGTTGGTCAAAAATGTTGGCTGGCGAAAACGCCGGAGTTTAACCGAATTCAGGCGTCCAGGCGGAATGACAGATCAGAACTGACCCGCGAGCGCAGCGCGCCGAGCTCACAGTCACGTTGTTGTGCTGACCAGTTGAAGTGGGCTGCCAGCAGGTCAGCGGCAGCAACGGCCACCGTCTCTGTCTCTTCAGGCCGGAACCAGGGAATGCGCAAACGCCGGTAGACCACGTCTTCCAGACTGAGCGCACACTCCTGAGTGACCGCCCAGACAATTTCCTCGGCAAATACCGCCTTTGTAATCGGCGTTGGCTTCTCTCCGAGCACATCAAATACTTCGCTGCCGTAAAGTCGCATCAGCCGTCGTGAAGCCTGCGCATCCACAGGATAGCGCGCGGCAATCTGATGCATCAGACCACCAAGATCACTCTGCTCCCCACCAGGCAAAGTCAGCAATGGTTGCTCTACGTCCACTGGCTTGTCGAGAATCTGAGCAACTTCCACCATCACCTGCTCTGCCATCTTGCGAAAGCCCGTAAGTTTGCCGCCAGCAATGGTCACCAGGCGGCCGGTCCGCCAGACTTCTTCTTTGCGGGACATTTCTTTCGGGGCTTTGCCTGGTTGATTGATCAGCGGCCGAAGACCCGCCCAGGTGCTGACGACATCGCTCTGATCCAGTTTTGCCTCGGGAAAGTAACGCTGGATGGGCTTCAGCAGATACTCCACGTCGGCACGCTTCACCGCAGGCCACAGCGTTGGTTCGCCTTCTTCGGAGGTATCTGTCGTGCCAATGTAGGTCACATTACCCCGCGCGATCGCAAACACGGGTCGACGGTCGTCAGCAGTCAGCATGACCATATTACGGACTGGCAATCTGTCGCGAGGCACGCCGATGTGTACGCCTTTGGAAAGATGCAGTCGGGGAATTTCCGAACCCCCGCCGGAACCTGCCGCCAACTGCTCCACCCAGGGTCCGGTGGCATTGACGACGACCTTAGCCCGTACAGACACCGGCGCATTACCAATGGTGTCACGGCAGGTCAGGCGCACCCCGTCCGCATCCTGCTCAAACCCGGTAACTGCCAGCCGATTACAGACCTGTGCACCCTGCAACGCTGCCCCCCGCAATGTGGCCATGACCAGCCGGGCGTCGTCGGTAAGATATTCGCGATAGCGACAGGCAAACGGAAACGCCTGGCGATTGAGCAGCGGTTCTTCGGCAATGAGGTCCTGCTGACTCCAGTTGATATGACGATCCGCTCTCCCGACCGCCCCCAGCCGCTCATAGAGGCTGATGCCGATGCGAAACTTGGCCAGTTCCAGCCGCGAGCGCGCGGGCACCACCATCCATTGCGGCTCGGTAAGATGGGGGGCCATTTCAAACAGGCGCTTGCGCTCGAGAGCAGTTTCGCGAACCAGCGCGACATCGCCCATAGCCAGGTATCTCAGACCGCCATGAATCAGTTTGGTGGACCGGCTCGAGGTACCAGCCGCGAAGTCACTCGCTTCGAGCACTACCGTTTTCAGACCCGCAAGGGTCGCATGTCTCGCCACTCCGGCGCCGGTGATACCACCACCAACCACGGCAATGTCGAACGAGGCGTCCGCGACTTCGTTCAGATTTCTTTTCAATGAATCAGGGTGCTTAAGGAATTCCGGCGCAGATGTTAGCGCGGCGAGCGCAAAACCGATAGCCGCACGCCTTCGGGTTGCCCCGGGGCTGCGCGGGGCTGACTCATCAGCGGCAGCACCCGCTTGAGGATGGCTACGGATTCATCCAGCGAGACATCGAATTTCGGCATCGAAGGCATGTCGCAACTTTCTTATCACTTTGCATCAAGTCTAGACGACTTTATGGAAAGCTCGAGTCGGCGGCGATGAGACAATTCACTACCGGCCGGTCGGTAAACTTCGTTCGGCTGGCTAGGCCTCAGCGGCGCCCCCGTCCGGAATGGCGCCTGTCGAGCGCAACTGTGTCAGATCAAAACCGAGTTCTTCAATCAGCTCGTCGTTGTGCTGCCCCAGCGTCGGCGCGTGGCGCAGCATCTGCGCAGGTGTTTTGTCGAATCGCGCCGCGGGGCGAGGCTGCCGCAGCAGACCTGCCACCGGATGTTCATGCTCTTCGATCATCTCATTAACCCGGATCTGCTCATGCTCAAGCACCTCGTGGCGCTGCAGCACCGGTGCACAGGGCACGCCTTCTCTGTCGAGTCGTTCCAGCCATTGCGCACTGGAGCGCTCCAGCAGCACCTCGGCCGTCATCGCTAATCGCTCTTTGACGTTGACGATACGGCCCTGAGCCGTGTTGAAGCGCTCATCATCAAGCCATTCCTCATGTTCCAGAGCTCGACACATGCCATGCCACTCTGCATCGGAAACCGCACCGGCGGTGATGAAGCCATCGGTGGTCTGAAAAATCAGATCCTGTGCGAATTGAGCACGGGCAGCTTTGACTTCTTTACCAACGAAGGTAAAGCCCGCCATCCCCTCCGGCCATAAATAGGCGACCATGGTATCCAGCATGGAAATCTTCAGATGCTGGCCACCTTTACCCCGCTCCCGGGCCAGCAGAGCGGCGGTGATTGCCTGTGCGGCGGTGACCGCAGTGGTTTTGTCCGGAATGATAGTGCGGATCATCTTTGGCCGACCCGTGTCTCCGTCTTTCTGAATATCGGCAAGACCCGAAAGTGCCTGGATGACCGGGTCATAGACCCGCTTGTGGGCGTAAGGTCCTGACTCACCGAAACCGCTGATAGAGACATAAACAATGTCAGGCTTGAGCTCGCGAACTGCGTCTTCTCCGAGCCCCATGCGCTCAATCGCCCCAGGGCGGAAATTCTGTACGAGTACATCAGCAGTCGACAGCAGTTTACGAATGACCGCCATGCCGTCAGCAGTCTTCAGATCCAGGGCCAGGCTGCGCTTGCTGCGGTTGGCGGAAATGAATCCGGCGCTCAGGCCCGCTCGGTTGGGCCCCATGAAGCGCACCAGATCTCCGCTCAAGGGTTCAACCTTGATCACATCTGCACCCTGGTCGGCCAGCATCATGGTCGCTACAGGTCCGGAAATCATGCTGGTCAGATCAACAATACGAAAACCTTCGAGTGGTCCGCTCATGGCTATTTCCTTCCGCTCATGGCTGTTTTCCTTCCGCTCATGGCTGTGTTCCTCATGTGGGTGGCAAGCCTGGCCGTGTTGTAATCGTTGCCTAACTGCTGGGCTTGAACGCAGTCGCAGCGGCCTGTTTGGCCCACTTGTAGTCGGCTTTACCATTTGGCGCCCGCTGTACCCGCTCCACAAACAGCACCGCTTTGGGTACCTTGTAGCCTGAAAGGTGATCGCGGGTAAATTCGATTAACGCGGCTTCATCACAGCTTTCACCTTCCTGACAGGAAGCCACCGCCACCACCCGTTCACCGAACCGTTCATCAGGCAAGCCAACCACAAGAGAGTCGGCAATGGCCGGGTGTCGTTTAACCGCTTCTTCCACTTCTTCGGGAAATACCTTTTCTCCGGCGGTGTTGATACAGGCACTGCCACGTCCGAGCAGGCTGATGGTGCCGTCAGCGGCCACCGTCGCATAGTCGCCGGGAAAGCTGTAGCGGACGCCGTCAATCTCCCGGAAAGTCTCCGCTGACTTCACCGGATCTTTGTAGTAACCCAGTGGTACGAAAGTACTGGTTGCCACCTTGCCGATTTCACCTGAACCAGGCTCCACAATCCGACCATCATCGGTAATCACCGCGACGCCGTCGTTCAACTGGAACTTCGCGGTCGCCACCTTGGAGTCTCGAGAGGTCACCGATCCCCCCATGCCACCTTCGGTCGAGCCCATGATGTCATTCAAGACCATATCGTGATGTCGAAGCAGGCCGGCTTTGATCTCGGCACTCCACATGACACCGCTGGACAAAATCTGTCGAAGTGAGGACAGATCATAGCCATTGTCCCGCGCTTCGGCTTCGTCGAGCGCGCCCAGCAGGGGTCGGGCAAAAGCATCGCCAACGATGACCATATCGCTGACCTGATGCTGTTCCACCAGCGCCCATAGTAGATGGGGATCAAGACCGAGTTTGGCCGTTGTGACAACGCACCCGCCCGCCATCAGCGGCATCATGCAGCCAATCCACATGCCGGTACCATGCATCAGCGGACAGGCTGAGAGGCTAACCGGCGGCTCCGCAACGGCGGCAATGTAGTCGGCAAGATCGCTGATCTGCTGTGGCGGCGGCAGGCCGCGGGCGTTCGCCCCCATAGCCGTCAGGAATGCACAGAACTCGCCGCCGGGATACATCACACCCTTCGGCATACCGGTGGTGCCGCCGGTATAGAGCATGTAGACATCATTGGGATCGCGCTCAATTCGCGGCATCGGGTTGGTACGGGCAATGGTGGACTCAAAATCCAGCGCGCCTTCGAGCAGCATTTCGGTGTGATCATCGACCTGCAGCAACAGCTTCAGCTTCGGCAACTGCTTGCGTATCTCCCAGATCCGCATCGCGTAGCAACCCTGATAAACAATGGCTTCAACATCCGCGTTATCAAGCAGGTACACAAGTTCGTCGGATTTGTAACGATAATTGACATTAATCGGACAGCCACGAATCTTGAATACGCCATACTGCGCTTCAACATATTCATTGGAATTATGGAGGTAGATACCCACCTTGCTGTCGGGCCCGAGGCCGTGCTCAGTGAGAATTGCCGCCACCGCCGCGGCCCGCTGATCGAAGTCACGCCAGCTCCGAGTGACGCCATCGCTGATCAGCGCGCTGCGCTCCGGAACCAGATCCGAGATGGTTTCCCACGCCGTCGCAAAGTGCATATCCATGTTGTTCTCCCCAGTCAGCATGTCTACGCATCTAACCCGAGGCCCGAGAGCATCGCAAGAGGCTCGCCTCAGCAGTCGTATGCCAAAATCTGGTCAAATTCGCCACCACCCATGATTGCCATCGCCTCACAGGCCTGATAAATCCGATATCGCAACCGTTTTTCACTCTGGCACGACTATTGAATGAATGAATCTGACCGCAGCACAATTGAGAGGCAGCAACGTGAAAACCCATACTCAGGAACAGCCAGAACCCGACCCAGGCCGATCCATCCTCAGCGAAATCCGCATGTCCAGACTCAGTCATCCGCGAGCCAACCTGTTCGCAATGCTGTTGCTGGCCGTCGTCTTCCTGCTGTTCGGACTGGTTGCCTCGGCTTTCGAACCAGGCTACTCGCCAGCACCCAACACCCTCGAAGGTTCGGCGATGATCTTCGGCCACTGGCTACTTGGCGGTTGATCACAACCCGTCAATCACTGCACTATTCGAACAGCCGGTGAACCGGCCGGGACCCATCGTGAAAGAGAACACTGAGACCATGACCAATTCGACAATGAATCGTATTCGCTCGACGATCCGACTCGACAGTCGTAACGGCTGGCTGGCGGGTGTCTGTGCCGGCGCGGCCAACTACTTCAACACCGACCCTGCCATCGTCCGCATCGCCACAATCGTCACCGGACTGTTCATGCCCAAACTGGTCATCGCCACCTATCTGATCGCCTGGGTATTGCTCGACGACGAACGCCAGCAACGCTGAAGCGGTCAAGGCGCGGGCTTCGCCCTACAACCCGACCCCTCAACAGCGCACCAGACAATCCGGTCCACCCGGCGCCTGCGGCGGTGCTTCAGCACGAAGTTCCCGAAAAGATTCTGCCAGCTCACCAATTCTCACCAGTAACTTTTCGCGCTGACCGGCCGTCAGACTGTTGAGCAGCCAGACCGTCACCTCCTGATACTGATCCTCGTTGTGTTTGAACACGGCGGTTAACTCGTCGCCGTAATAGACGGAAATCCGGGCGTCAACCAGCGTGCCAAACGCCTTGGCAAACGCAGCTTCGTCATCCCTGCCGTCACGGATCAGCTTCAGCACATCGTTCTGCCAGCGCCGACGGTAGTCGGCCCAAAGCGCATACTGGGGAATGTAGTGAACTGACTGTTGCGACAGATAGGTTTTCTGCTCACGGGTCAGTCTGCCTACCAGCCGACTGAATCCATCGCTGAACTCCCGTTGCCAGCGCTTCTCCAGCTCAGCCGGGCTGAGTCCTGCTTCTTCTTCCGCCAGCTCTGCATTGTCGCGCTCCAGCCGCCGTGGCAGATCGGCCACCTGTTCATCATCGAGCGAGAGCATCATTTCTACCGCAATTGGCACCAGCCGGACTTCGATTTGTTCATACCAGGCGAACATCCGTTCACTGACCCAGAGGATTTCGTCCAGGTCAGCGCCATCGGAAAAAGTGGTGGGCAGGGTTTCCAGCAGATCCGCATATTCCGGCAGTTGATGGGTCCGATGCCAGTAGAGCAGACGTCCAACTTCGGCATCAAAATAGGCACGCTGCTCGTCGTTCATGTCGACATAGTCGCTCATGTTCCAGCGGGCAAATCGGTCCATGTTGTTGTAGACGAGTTTTACCCCGCAACCGGCCAGCTGGGCGGCGATCAGCACCACAAATACCAGCCGACCGGCCATCATCGTGAGAGTGCTCATCCGCCGCGCAGGAAATTCAATATCCACAGCCCTACGATCTCCGAATGTGTTTCCTGTGCAAGCGAGTCCATGCCACGAGCAAAAACCTCCGCGCCAAGGAGGGACTCACGTTTTCCCATCAGCGCAGCTGCATAGGATTTGTTGAATTCCGGGTGGCCCTGCAGGGTCATGACCCGCTTGCCAATGACGAACCCCGCACACGGGCACGAATCGCTGCGGGCAATGATTCGTGCACCTTGCGGTAAACGCGCGACCTGATCTTTGTGGCTGGACAGCAGCGCGAACCCAGAACACTCAGGTTGCATCCAGGGCTGAGGGTCAACCACCCGGGTCTCATGTACCCCCACCGACCAGCCGACCGCAGCAGGTTCAGTCAAACCACCAAAAAAGTGGGCGAGCAGCTGATGACCAAAACATATTCCGACAATTCGTACGTTGGCCGCCATCACCTGCGCAACAAAGTCAGCAAGTTCTCCAATCCAGGGCAGATCGTCATAGACGCTCTGCCGCGACCCGGTAATCAGATAGCCATCACACCGGCTGACAGCGTCGGGGAACTCAGACTCAGCGACCCGATACACCACCAGTTCAATAGACAGATCGTCCAGGCGGCTGGCGGCCGAGTTGAGCAGATCAGCGAACATCGCCGGATAGTCGCCGAACTCAGACTGAAACTCCTCCAGGACGCTGTCGGTCTGCAGAATGCCTATCTTCAAAGACATCGACTGCTCAGATAATCTCGAAGTAGCGTTCGAGCTGCCAGCTGTTGAGGTTGCGCTCATATTCCCGACACTCCCACAGCCGCGACATCGTGAAGTGCTCGGTGAAGGCAGACCCGAACATGTCGCGGGCAAACTCAGAATCACCGAACCGCTGCGCGGCGGTGCGCAGATCACCGGGAAACTGCCGGGATGCAGGCAGCCCCTGCTGCTGGTCGTAGGCATTGCCGACGATCGGCTCGTCCGGCTGGAGTTCCCCTTCGATGCCACCAAGCATTGCGGCGACCACCGCGGCTGCAACCAGATACGGATTGGCATCCGCGCCGCCGACCCGGGTTTCAATACGCTGCGCGCTGCTGCCAGAGATGACGCGGAATGCCGTCGTACGGTTTTCATGACCCCAGCTGGCTGCGGTTGGAGCCCAGGCTCCCCTCACCAGACGGGTATAGCTGTTGATGGTCGGCGCCAGCAGCACGAGCAGCTCGGGCAGATATCGACACAATCCGGCGACCGCCTGGCGTTGCAGCAGGGACATCCCGTCGGGCTTGTCCGCAGCGTGGAACATGTTGCGATCGTCGTTCACCAGGCTCGCATGGAAATGACCGCTCTGGCCCGGATAGTCCATTGACCACTTGGCCATGAAGGTCGCCATACAGGACTGTCGCTGAAAGAATATTTTGCAGAAGGTTTTGAACAGATTGGCTCGATCGGCAGCTTCCAGATCTGCTGCGACCGAAAGCGCCGCCTCCCAGACCCCGGGTCCGGTTTCACAGTGCAGGCCTTCAATATCACAACCCAGATTCGCCATATAGCTCATCAGGCCGTTGAAGCGATCTGCTTCGACACCGGTTCTCAGCAGCGAATAACCGAAGTTACCCGGCGTAAGAGGCTGGAGGTTACGGTAGCCTTTGTCCCGAACAGAATGAGCGCTTTCAGCAAACACAAAAAACTCATACTCAAAGCCACCGCGCAGAGACAGGCCGTGTCCGGCCAATCGTTCCAGCAACACTCGCAGTCGAGTTCGCGGACAAAGCGGGTGATCACCACCTTCGCTTTCAGGAGTGCAGAATTCGCCGATGAAATAGGGACAGCCCTCTTCTTCAAGCCAGCGTTCGCTGCTGATGATCAGGCGAAAAGCCGCATCGGGGAAGCCGGTGTGCCAGCCGGTATAGCTGCCCTGATCGTAGAGCTGATCGTCAACGTCCCAGCCGAAGACACAGTCACAGAAGCCGCCGCCCTTCGCCAACAGAGACTGGAATTTGTCGAGATTGACATATTTCCCCCGAATGACGCCGTCAATATCGGTCAGCCCGAGCTTGACCCGGCTTACTCCCCGCGCCCGATAGGCGGCCAGCTTTTCGTCCAGCTGCAGCTGCGCTTGTGTCATCGCTCATCTCATTACTCGTCAAGCGCAGAACTTTACCGTACCGGAGCATTTTCCGTCGCGTCACGAGCGCGGTGAAATGAGCGTATCTGTGGATAACTCTCTGGATAAGTTTTTCTGAATCGCAATTGATCAGACGCCCGATCCGAGGCTGAGTTTACTCCCAGAATTATAGAAATACGAAATTATTCTTTTATTACAGGCACTTACATAGCCTTCATTACCCAACATTTGAAGGAATCGGAGCATCTACCGAGGATATCGGGTGAATCTTGGCGGGTGTGTATAAATTGACCCGGTCGAGTCATCTCGAACGTTAGTAACCGCTAACATGTTGTTTCGCAAAATCACGAGCGGCGCCGAAGAAATATCGCTGGCGGGGGCCGTCTGAGCGCTGCAGTGTGCCGTTGACTAACTTGTTGCAACCACAGCAACTGGATCGATGCAAGCTACTCCTGCTGGTCTTCTGGCAGCTTCACAGCGACATCGGGAATAGTCAGTGGCGAGATCTCTGTGAACAGCGCCGGGTCGAGCCAGCGTACCCTCTGCTCACCCTCTCTGGAGACCTGGTAAGGCGCTTCCGCCTGTGGCGGGATCAGCACACCCTCAACTGCCAGGTCAATCATTGGTGCCTCCGCAGCAACAGCCGCGCAGGCAAAGCCCAGCAGCAGGCTAGCGGCGGTAGCTGAAAGACCAGAAAATCTGATTGCCATCATCATCGATATCTCCACTACCATTAGACGCAAGCGGGACCGCCCAGCTAAGTCTGCTTTCGATCCCCGCTAATCTGAAACTCCAGGCGACACCAAGCCCGCTTAGATAACCCCAATTGGTATCCAGTTCGTTGAGCGTTTCACCGTATGCCGCATCAGCAAACAGGGACAGTTCCCCAAGGCTCAACGGTGTACGGACATCAAGGCGCAGCAACGCACTCTGGTCGACAACATAGGTATCCCGGCGAAAGGCGCGATTGGCCAGTGCACCACCGAGCGCCAGTCGCTTACTCGACGGCAGCTGCGAATCCGCCATCTGACCCTGCACTTCTATCGAAATCTTCTGTTCACCGGGTAGCAGCGGCAGATCCATCGGTCGCCAGGCGAAAGCCTCCAGATTCAGCAGCCAGTAACTTGAGTCCTGACCTGCGAAGGTATCGTTGTCGATGCTGCCAACTTCAAAGCGCAGTAAACCGTCAGCGGCGATTCGTGGTCCATCCCAGACCCTTTGTGCATTCAGTTGCGCGTTCACGAAAAACACATCCTGAGTCGCATCCGCAAACAGATCATCGCCATCCCAGTTCAGGCGGTGATAGCCACCACCGAGCTGATAGGACAGACCACGCTCCCGGGTCTGAACAGCACTCCGCGCAAAGGCCACGTTGTAGAGCAGACCGTCCCCGTCCACACGCTGATCGCTGGAATCGAGCACTGTGCTGAAATCGGTATAGGCAAGTCGGCTGTGAAACTGGTTGCGTCCGGCCACGGGGGTCGAATAACCCAGATAACCATAAAGCTGGTCTGCGCCTTCGAGACTGGCCATCAGACCAACGTCGATTACATCGCCTCGGCCTGTCGGGTTGAGCAGGCTGAAGTCTCCGAGCAGCCGGCTTTCACCTGTTCCAGTATCCCCGTAATTGTCGAGCGCTACTGAACCCTGCCAGGCTTTTCGCGGCACCACCTCAAGGTTCAAAGTGGTCTCGCCAACTTCCTCTCCCGGCTCAAAGCTGACCTGAGCCTGCAGTCCGGGAGACTGATTCAGCGCATACAGTCGGGTAGTGATCACCTGTGAGCTCAGCGGCTGACCGATGAGATCTTTGAAGCGTTCGGCCACCTTGCCGCCTTGACCCGCCACAACAACATCACCCAGCACACCGGGAAGAACCTCAATGGACACTGTGCCCTCTTTGGGGTTCTGAGCCGGCAGATATGCGACTGCGAGAAAGTAGCCAGCCGCACGGTAAAGTGACTGAATATCTGCGGCAACCTCTTCAAGCTCCGCGACGGAAACACCACGCCGGGTCTTCTGCTCTGCGATCAGAGCCTGCACATCCTCCCATTGAGAGACGCCCAGGTCGGCGTCAGCCTGATGCACACCAAGGGCACTCAACAGTCTGGCAAGTTCGTTCAGTTCGCTATCGCTGAAGCCATGCTCGGCGGGTTGCTGACGTTGCCGGACCTGTTGCAGCCTTGCCGAGATACTATTGTCCACCTGTTCCTGACTGATTCCAGGCAGAGGCTGAAAATTCGCCAACACGACGTTGGTAACTTCCAATCTCGGGCTCGTCGCTGGATTCGGGTCACGATCCCTGACTGCTTCTATCTGTGATGAAGCCGCAAACACTCCGGATGCTGCCACCAGCGCGCCAAGGGCGAGCAGCGTCAGCAGCCACAAACGCCGACGCGGCGCGACTGTATCGATACGACGTTCTGGTTGGCTTTGGGTGATTATTTCGCGTGGTTGAGTATCGTCATCATCCACGGGCACGGCGACAAAATTGACAATGACTTCCCGCCGGGCTGACCGGTACTCCTGCTGGCTGAATTCACCCGCGGCGAAAGCTTTGGCAATTCTTCGCAGCCGCACAGACTCTGGAGACAATTTCATCAGACTCATGAAATCTCCCGGACCAGGCGAAACCCGGTGCTGACATCTGCTTCACCACCGTGGCCACGGGCCGTCTGCGGCACACAATCCTGAATCGGGTCGCTGAAGGCACCCCCCAGGGCGCGAATGTCGTTGCCGTCAATCACCCATTCCTGGACATTGCCGAGCATGTTGACCAGGCCGTATTCGTTGCTCGCACCGGTATTCGCTGCGATCGGGCCAACCCCGCGCTGCAAGCCATCAAGCTGAACCCGGCAGTTGCGATTCGGGTCAGGTTGACCACGTGCGGCCCAGAGCCACTCTTGGGTCGTCGGTAACCTGTAGGTAAAGCCGCTACGCGCGGACAGCCAGGCGGCGAAAGCCTGGGCCTGCTCTATCGGAATCCGGCTAACAGGCAGCCGCGGCTGAGTCACCTGCGCGTCACAAATCCCGGTGTCAGCGCAGAACAATTGAAAATCTTCCCAGGTCACTTCCTGTTTGGTAATAGCAAAGCGGCTCGAACCGTCAGCAACCGGTACCACGACCAGTCGCGGACCGTGGCTGCCATCGGCAAGTTCGTCACTGCAGTAGCCACGTCGTCCAGCCTGCGCGCCGTTACCCACCAGGTACTGCAGGCTGCAGGGATCAACAATCTTCTCGGCAACTGCCTTCAATTGATCACCGAACAGTTCCCTCGCCCGGTCCTGCATCTGCAGAGCACGATCCTGATCAAGTTCCGCAACCTGGGCCAGACAGACGCCCAGCCGGGCATCAAGTCGCGATACAGCCTGGGCTACGTCGCCTTCCACCTGGTCAAGCTGATTGCTGAGCTGGTCCAGGTCGAGGCGCAGACAGGACGTTTCCAGCAACCGATCGAATTCTGCACTCAAAGATGCCTGCTGGGCTGCCTGCTGTTCGACCTTGACCGCTTTCGCTTCGGCAACGGTCGCTGAGGCGAGCAGCCTTTCACTGCGATCGACAGTCTCCATATCGAACGCAATAACGCTGAGCTGATCGAGCAGCGCTCGGGCAATATCGAGTTGCTCACCAGCAACACCCTGCGCAATAGTCGTGCTCAGCACATCGGCAATGTCCAGTCGCAGCTGTGCAAGCTGAGCGTTCCGAGGCGTCAGCACCTGCAGCCTGTCAACTTCGCTACGCAGCTGGTCCAGCCACTGCTGCGTCGGTTCAGCCGCATCCAGCAGCAGGGCTAAGTCAGCAACTGCCAGCGCGTTAACATGTTGTTCAGCACTCTCAAGAACACCATAACGCTGACCGCTGCGCAGCAGTGCGAGCGCTGCGTCGGTATCAGACGTGTCGGCAATTGCGTTTGCATAAACCTCAAGCAACCGCTCGTTTAATGGCCCTATCAGCGACCCGGAGCCTTCCAGACCCTGCAACGTCGCCAGTTCCTGAGTTAGCTGAAGATTCCAGTTTTCATCAAATCGCGGTTGCGCAAGCAGATCCGAAATACGGGCCACCTGAGCATCAATCAGGGTCAGCTGACGAACCTCCTGTTTGACCTCAGTGAGTTCTGCATCTTCGAAAACAAAACTGACACCCAGCGCCAGCAGGAACGCGGCAGCTGCCGCAAGGGCGGTACGCGAACGCCAGGGTGAAGGTTTGAACAGCAGCTCTTCCACTTCCGCCATATCCGTAGGGCGATCCTGGCGATTGAACGCCAGGCACTTGCGCACCACCTTCCACTGGCGCCAGCTCAAGCGTTTCGGTTTCTCCGGCACCAGCTGTTCTTTTGCCGCTTCCACCGCCGACATCCGGCCATAGGGATGCCGTCCGGTAAGAATCAGATAGATGACAATGCCAAGAGAGTAGAGATCATCCCGCGGTTCCGGGTTGTCACCGTTGAGCATCTCTCGACTGGCGTACGCCGGCGTGAGCGCCGCAAGCTGAGATGGATCAAAATGGGTGTCATCACCGCTGGATTCGGTCAGCTGCACCGCCCGGGCAATACCGAAGTCGAGGATTTTTGCGCTGTTGCGCGGCGACACAAAAACATTCCCTGGCTTGAAGTCGGCATGCACGATTCCTGCTTCATGAGCATGGCGCAGTCCGGCGCAGACCCCACGAATAACCCCCCAGGCCGTGTCTTCCGGTAATCCGGCCGAGTATGCACGCAGCAGATCGGCGAGCTCCTGACCTTCAAGCAGTTCCATGGTCATGAACGGAACATCACCGTATTTATCATAGTCGTAGATCGAAACAATGTTCGGATGCGAGACAGACTGTGACTTGACCGCTTCCCGCTGCAGGGCAACAAACGCCTCCGGATGCTCCCTGAAGTCGTTGTTCAGTATTTTAATGGCGAGGAAAGGCTGTCGATCACGCGCTTCGACTTTGCGCAGATCTTTAGCGCGGAACACCGTGCCCATACCACCACTGCCGAGTTTCTCTTCGAGCACGAAGCGTTGTTTTAAGACCCTGGGCGCGTCAGCTTCACCGGACGCTCGCGAGCCCGAATAGCTCTGCGAGACGCTGGTATCGGCGCGCATGATGGTGACATCCTGATCATGAGGTTCAGGCATATCGATCCCTCTGACGGGCGAGAACCAGCGATACGTTGTCTCGGGCCGGACCTTCCAGGCACATTTCCAGCAATCTATCCGCCACATCGTCGAGTATTTCGCCGTGCAACTGCTGTTGCAGCGCGGTGACTTCAAGTTCCCGATACAGCCCATCGCTGCACAACAGAAAAGTGTCGTCCGGCTGCACGTCAAAAATCACTACGTCCAGATTAAGGTCTGCCTGCCCACCCACAGCACGGGTAATGATGTTGGTATCTGCCGACAGCACCTGAGCTTCGCTGACAGTACCGCTGTCGAGCAGATCGGAAATCGGGTTGTGATCGCGGGTGATCTGCTCGAGTCGACCGCGGCGCAACCGGTACAGCCGACTGTCTCCAGCCCATAACGCTACGCCGATTTCATCACGCGCCAGTAACGTCACCACCGTGCTGCCAACGGTTCCCCCCTGGCACTGGGTCTGGGCATGCAGGCGCAGTTCATCGTTCACCGAAATCAGAGTGTCCTCAATCTTGTCGACGTCCAGACACAGATCGCCACTGAGAGTGACTGTTCTCAGCGCGTCGGCAATCGCCTGGCTGGCGATATCACCAGCCTGGTGTCCACCCATCCCGTCCGCGACTGCCCAAAGACCAACGTCCGGTCGACTCAACACCGCGTCTTCATTGCAGTTGCGTCGTTTCCCCGGGTGGGATTGGGCTGCGGAATTCCAGAATAGGTCCATAACTGATCAGGTATGGTCGAAACGAATGGCGGTAGCACCATTCAAAGGCTCGCCCAGCGCAATCCAGCCGGATCCCCACAGGCGCATTTCACCGCGCCGCAGAAAGGTCACCTGCTCGTCTTCAGTCTGCACGTAGGTGCCGTTAGTGCTGTGGTCGATCAGAATGTAGTACTGATTCCGGCGCTCAACCAGAGCATGCTGACGGGACGCAAAGGTTCCTTCGATTGCCAGATCTGTATCTGCGCTGGTCCCGAGCTCAACCGCCGCCTCGTCATCTATGACAAGCCGCTGATCACGCCATTCCAGCACGAGTTGAGTTGCTTCGCGCGCATCCATGTCGCCGACTGCCTCACTTACCGTTGCCAGCACCTGTTGGTACTGTTTGTTATCGCCAAGGATAGGTGAGGCTATGTCAGGAGGATGGGACCCAGGTCACAAAAGCCCCGGGCTGGGTGTGCCTGCTGGTGCAGACACGTGAATCAGTGCATGAAGTTAAACATGCGCCGGCGGTATCCGCTGGCGAGTTCTGAACCTTTCCCGAGCACGCTGAACATTCTGATCATGGTCAGTCGACCAATATCATCGCGAAATTCACGATCCTGCTGCAGAATCGACATCGCCTGTTCCAGCGCCTGCTCGAAGTTATCAGCTGCGGCATGGGCAATCGCCAGCTGGTAGCGCAATTCCAGATCATCGGGCGCTTGCTCACTGGCGCTCGCCAGGATTTCAGGATCCGGAAGCTCCTGTGCCTCCAGCACAAGTTCCAGACGCGTTGCGGGTCTTTCTCGCTCTTCGGTCTCCTCGGGTATTCCCGCCAGCACCTGGGCCGCGTCATCCAGCATCTTCTGGCGGATCAGCACATCAGCCAGCTCAACCCGAAACGACAGATTGTTGGGCTCTTCGCCGACCGCCTGCTGAAGCAGGTCCAGCGCAGTGGCGAAGTCTCCGGCTGACAGCAGCGTTTCGAGCTGAGCTTTGAGAACATCGGCTGAACTCACAGTCAGCTGATCGACAATCGTGGTGAGTGCCGGTTCGGTCTGCGGCCCTTCATGCTGATCAACCAGCTGTCCGTCTTTAATCACCCGCAGACTGGGCAGGCCCTGCACACGCAGGTGCTGTGCCAGGGTCTGATCCACAGAAACATCCACCAGCGCCAGCGCAATCTTCCCCGGATGTTGGGCAATGAGTTTTTCAAGGATGGTTTTAGCTTCCGCCGAAGGTCCTACCTGTTGCGCCCAGAACAACACCACTACCGGCATCTGCTGGGAGCGATCAATAACTTCTGTCTGGAAATTCTCTGGATTTGCGTCGAAGACCAAGCTCTGATTGTCCATGATTTATTGAAAGGAAGTACGTTTGCGGCGATTCTACTACAGTTGTCGAACCGGTATCCTGCGTACAGGTCAGGATGACCTCCCGATTGACACCCCACCGGTGGAACGGAAAATGCCGTTTGAGTTCGAAATTCCGGCAACACCAGCAGACTACGATTTCTGCTCCCAATTCACCGGATCAATATCCCCGAAAGACGTCAGCGATTACTGTCTGCGCATCACTGATATCTTCGACAGCTGGGACGGCAAGAGAGCACTGGTGGAATTCCTGCCTGATGTTCGTCCGACAGATTTCAATTTTGCGGCGATATCTGCGCTGTGACGCACCACCGGTGAGTATCAGACACTGCTGGGCACCAGCAGAACCGCACTGGTTGCCCCTAACGCTGTGGTTTTCGGTTTTGCCCGGATGTACATGGCGGTTCGCAACCCGCCTCATACGACCAGCATCTTCCGCGCCCGCGAACCTGCCATCCTGTGGCTGAGAGACCTCGTTATCTGAACACTGTTCTCAGCCGCAAATTCGGAGACAATGGAGTTATGGCTATGAACTCCCGCACTATTGTCTTCAGCGTTTTTGTAGCTGTGTTGATTGTCGCTGGAATTCTGGTGCTGCGACATTTTTCAACCAGTCCGGCACCTGACTTCCAGGCAATAAGTGCCGGAGAAGAACGCAAGCGGGCTTTTTTCGAGTATTTTCTGCCGCTGATTCAACGTGCCAATTCTGCGATCAGCGAGGATCGGCGCAGCCTGCTGGCTCTTGCCGATGCTGATGAACTCAGCTGGTGGCAACATCGGCAGCTCCAGGAACTGGCAGACGAATACGGCCTCGACACAACGGCAGTGACGACTGCAGAGGTCGTGGCAGAACTGTTGCTGCGGGTGGATGAAGTCCCATCATCGCTGGCACTCGCACAGGCGGCCAAGGAGTCCGGCTGGGGCACAGCGCGATTTGCCGTCGAGGGCAACAACTACTTCGGACAACGCTGCTGGGAAGCCGGTTGCGGTATGATGCCGCGCAATCGGGAGACCAGCATGAAGCACGAAGTTGCCCGCTTTCCAAGCCCCTACGATTCTCTCACCAGCTACGCTCGCAACCTGAACACTCACGCAGAATACCAATCATTGCGGGCTGTCCGCGCGCAACTGAGTGCCAGCGGTAGTAAGCCGCTTGGATCGCAGCTAGCAGATAACCTGGCAACCTATTCAGAGCGCCGGCAGGCTTACATCGACGAAATCAAAAACCTCATACGAGTCAACAAACTGGAATTGAAGCCGTGAAACTGACCCCGACGTTGCTACTTTTTGTTACCGGCCTGCTGGCTAGCGCAGGGGCGCGAGCTAACGACGCAGGCTACATTCTGCTCTATCACCATATCGACGCAGCAATGCCCGCGAGCACCAGCATCAGCCGTGAACTGTTTGCCGAACACATGGAATACGTCGCAAAAAATGGCTACAAGGTGGTGCCACTGGCGAAGCTGTTGTCGGCGGTGCGTAAAGGCCGCAAGATCCGACCCCGAACGCTGGCCATCACTTTCGACGACGCTTACCCCTCCATACTGCACAACGCTCTGCCTGTCCTGCAGCATCACAAGTGGCCTTTTACGGTATTTGCCAGCACTGAAGATATCGACCGCGACACTGAAGGCTATCTGAGTTGGGATGAACTGAGAGAGCTGGAATCACACCGCGGCACCATCGCCAATCATGGTCACAAACATCAGCACATGTTGGCTCGACAGACTGACGAATCCAACGAAGAGTGGCGCTCACGAATTACCGGAGACATTCAGTTTGCGCAGAACCGCCTGGAGGCTGAGCTGAAAAGACCCGCAAAGCTGTTTTCTTACCCATATGGCGAGTTCGACGCCGAACTGATCGAAGTGGTCAGTGAGCTCGGCTACCTGGCGGTGGGACAGCAGTCAGGCCCCGTCGGCCCCCACAGCAGCCCTTATGCCGCACCACGATTTCCCCAGGGTGGCGATTATGCAGACCTGGCGAGGCTTTCAGAAAAACTGAATACCCGGCCTTTTCAGGTGCTGTCTCCGAAGCTGCCGGCAACAGTGCTGAGCCCGGATGAAGACAAGCCAACGTTGGATCTTCAGGTGGCCGCGGGGCCTTTTCGCGCCAGCCGACTGAGCTGTTTTGTCTCCCGACTGGGCACAGCCCGCACCCGCTGGCAGGATCAGAATTCAACGCAGCTCAAAGTAACCGCAAGGGAAGCACTGCCACCAGGTCGGACCAACTACACCTGCACAGCGCCGCATCAGAGCATTCCAGATCTGTACTACTGGCACACGCATCTGTTTATGAAACCAATGCCCGATGGCAGCTGGTACGACAACTGAGCGCAGAGGACTCAGGGCTGATCACTCGCCAACCGGTTCCACCAGATCGGACACAGCTTCCGAACCGGACTTGAACAGATCGACCAAAGTCTGCATGTCTGAGTTGCTGAGTTCTCCAGTGGCAACCATCGAACCACAGAGGTTCAGAGCGGCCGGCGCCCGGGTACTGTGACGTCGAAACAGTCGAAGGGCCGCACGATTAACTTCTTCTCCCAGCAAATCTCTGGCTACCAGCGGACACAGCACGGCGGCCTCCTCAACAACAGGCAACTTGAGCAGATTATTCACGGTCGCCAGAAACTTCGGGCCAACGAATTGACTCACCATCGGACCCTGATGGCTGGACACCAGGCGCTCGGCCGCGTAGCAATAGAAATCCAGAAACGGATTGCCCCGGGAAAAACACATGAAGGCGTTGTGAATCTTGTCATAAACACGCAGTCGGTCCGGTGACAGCGCGCCAGGCGCAATTTTTTCGTTACCGCGGGTGGCGTGCTGTATCCAGATCTCCCGACCAAAGGCGTGATCAACATCGGGCAACTGCAGCCGCTCAGGTGCGATGATCAGTGTATCCGCATCAATCCAGACCACCCGGTCAAAGCCCTGCTCCAATCCCAGCTGCAGGGCTCTGAGTCGACCGAGATCCGCAGCGACAACGGGTTGCTGCGCAGTTTTGCGCTGCAGCTCTTCGGGCAACAGGCGCAACATGGCATCGTCAAGCCACAGATATTCATATCCACAGCGCTGCGACCAGTCGCGAACCGAATCGACACAGGGCTGATACCAGTCTGCAGGCATCGGGTTCCGGTGCGATTGAATCACCTGAACTGCGCTCACAGGGTATTCATCCCGGTAGGATTCACCCGGCGCTCAGGATGCACTTTCAATGAAAGTCTGCAGTACAGTATTAAACGCCTGGGGCTGCTCGAAATACGGTGAGTGACCGGCATCCGAGACAATCTCCAGCCGGGCGTTCGGAAAATGCGGCACGTACGAAGCCAGCAGATCGCTGGGAAACAGCGGATCTTCAGCTCCCGATATAAACAGGACGGGGCAGACAATCGCCGCCAGATCGGCCAGGTCAGGTCCCCGTAAACCGCGAAGGTACTCCCAGGAAAACCCGGTGTTGAAGGCGTTAATGGCTTCGTAAAGCTGCAACCGAACAGGATCCTGCGCCGTTCGGGCCGACATGGTGCCGATCACCCCGGATGTCGCCCGCCCGCTGGAACTGGTCAGTCCCCGCATTGCCGGGCTCGGATCCGGATTCGGCAGACCGCCTGAAGTACAGCTCAACGTCAGTGATGCCACCCGGTCAGGATGATCGAGCAGCAGCCTCAGACAGGTGAACCCACCCATGGACTGGCCCACCAGGTGGGCACGCTCGATATCCAGAGCGTCCAGAATCGCCAGAGCATCGTCACAGAACTGCGGCGTGGAGATGGTCGTTGGATCCGCGGGTGAGCGGGCAAAGACGCGATGATCAAAGGTGACGCAGCGATAGCGATCAGCAAACTCTGCAACCTGCTCAAACCAGATGGCCGCATTACCACCCGCGCCGTGCGCAAACAGAATTGCGTCGCCACTACCCGCCTCTTCATAGTAAATGTCGGCATCGTTCGAACGTACGGTAGGCATGAACTGTTCTCCGCTAAAAGGGTTTACTGGGCTAAGACCCAATCCAGCACAACTTCCTGCAGGTCTTCGCCAAGCCCACGGTGCGCGTCGGGTCCATTGATCAGTACCGCCACCGCATAGCGAGCGCCTGAATCAGCGGTAACATACCCGGTAATACCGGACACATCATCGAGTCTCCCGGTCTTCAGGTGCATACGACCCCGGGTGTTGCGGCTCTGGAAACGGTTGCGCGTTGTGCCATCCAGACCAGCCAGGGACAGCGACGAGACAAACTCGGGCATGAAATTGCTGCGCCAAGCTGCGGCCAGGACTTCGCCCAGCTGACGAACACTGATTCGAGTGTCCCGTGACAATCCGGCGCTGTTGTCGATCCTCAGCCGTTCGGTGTCGACGCCTTGCCGTTGCAATACTTCATAGATTGCCCGACGGCCTTTATCGATCGTCGCCGGAGCGCCATACAGCTGCGCGCCCAGCGTCAATTCAAGATGACGGGTCATAACGTTGTTACTGTACTTGTTAACGAGTCTGATCAGATCACCGAGTGGACGTGACTGGTGTACATAGAAAGGCTTCAGATCATCTCCAGGCAGGGGTTGCGCACGCCAGCTGCCTTTGAGTTCACCGCCCAGTTGCCGCCAGTACAGATCGAACAATCCATAGGCATAGCTCTCGGGCTGCAGCACAGTTCGCGTTAATGAGTACTCGCTGCAGCCACTGGGAAAACGCCCCTCTAAAAGAACCCGATCTCTCGAAGACACGGTATCCGTGACCGCCACCGCCACCCCTCGCTGATATCCCTGACAAGGGTAGGAACGCAGCTTCAGTCGATTGCTGAGCTCCAGGTTCGGCAATGGCGGATTCGCGCTGACATTCACCGAGCGGCCATCTTCGGTTGGCATCACCCTGAACCGGACTGCATTGAAATTCACCAGCATCGGATGTGGTGGAACGTTGTATACGCGGTCCGGCTGACTATCGAAAGCCGCGCGGTCTTCAGCGGGTATATCGAAAAAGGAGTTGTCGAAAACCAGATCACCTTCAATACGCGTGACGCCACGTGAACGCAGCCCCTGAGCCAGCTTCCAGAATTCTTCTGTGACAAAGTACGGGTCGCCACCACCACGAATCCACAGATCGCCGGGAACCCGGCCGTTGCGATCCATCTCATCCAGATATACCCGCGTCTTCCAGGTGTATGCCGGACCAAGCCCCTCAAGAGCCGCATAGGTGGTGACAACCTTCAGCGTGGAAGCCGGATTTCTCGGGATGTCGCTGTTGAAACTCAGGATCGGCTCGCTGCCGGTGACTGAAGCCACCCAAATGCTGATGGTGCTATCTGGCAGACCCAGGGATTGGGCTGCCCGGCCGATAGCTTCAGGCAGGTCTGCTGCCTGGGCGGCTGACGGGCATAACCACATCACCAGCAGCACGACGGATCGCCGGCACAGATGGTTAAGATGCAGTTTCATCTTTCGACACTGTGGGAATGACAGCAAGTGGTCAAGATCGACTGATGGCCGCCATCAGTGCTCCCCGTTCATGTTTCCGACACCGCAACAGCCCGAACAATGAATCGTTCCGGCGCGCTGCCTACAAAATAGAACGGATAGCATGTAACCAGCGTCAGCATTGCCTGATCGGCCGGATCAAGCACCCAGACATCTTCGGGATCGACAATTAAAGTTTCCATCACTTCATACTCGGTAACTCCCAGCGGTGAAGTGAGCTTGATGCGCTCGCCAATTTCGACGTCTTTCAGGGGCCGGAAAAAGCTGTCGCGATGACCGGCGATGCCGAGGTTGTCTGCTTCGGCCAGGGTGGCGGTACCTTCAATTCGCGACACACCACGATTCAGATTAAGCTCATTGACGCTATCGAACACCGGAGTTTCGATATCCAGACGGTCGATGGTCAACACCGCAATCGCCGCACCCGGATCCCGCTCCAGACTCTCCAGGTAGGCCTGTTTACGAGCCTGTGACCACAGCTCCTGGTCCGGAACCGCCAGAGATCGCTGCAGTTGCGCCACTTCAGCTTTGCTTGCCAGCGTGCCCCAGAGGGTGACGCCGGCCCAGATCGCAAGCAACAGCAGGCCACCGCCAATCAGCACCCATTCCAGCGCCTTCAGCTGCCGGTATCGTCCGCTGGGCTTCAACTCCAATTCGTTCATCCGGCGATCATATCAGTCTGCGCTACCCAGACCAGCATTGCACAGCGGCTGAGGTGTCGACAGAATCGTGCGCGCGGCAATTGCACGGGCTCCGGAAGCGCTGCCTGGAATCCGTGTGGCAACGACTCGAGAGGAGCTGTAACCCTGGCTGCAATTCTGAGCATGTCGGGCCCGACGTTGGCGAGTGGCGAAGCCCTGCTCGAAGTGCTCGCTGCCCAGAGCCGCTGAGCCTGCGGCCAGGCAGTTTGGTGTCGTCGAGATCTAGCTATAACCATACATGCTGTCTACGAAAGTCAGCACCTGCTCCGCCAGCTGCGCCTGATAGCCCGCCCGATCAAAACCCGGCGGATCGAACGCAGGCTGGAAATCAGCCGTAATCATCTCGTCTGGAAACACGCTTAGAAACGAGAAGTGCCCGGCATTAGCAACAATCTGGTCGTCGAGCGCGGTGTCCTCGGGCAACCCGGTTCGCACGATGTCTGCCTGCCAGGCCGGCGTATGCGGATCATGCTCGGCGCTGCGCATCATGATCGGAACAGTGACATCAGACAGTGCTCCGGGCATCTGATACCAGACCGTCGCAGGTGCCAGCAGCACCAGCGCGCAAATTCGCTCATCAGGCTGCACCGGCACCGCTTCACCTGATTGGGTGCTGGGTTTACCACCCGCCAATGCCAGCGCCGAATACCCGCCCATCGAGTGACCAATCACAACAACCCGACCCTCGGCGCCAGCCCCGGCTGGCCCAATGAGGTGATCGAGAATGACGCTCAGATGACGCGGGCGATAGCTGAGATTGAGATCAGAGTCGGCCAGAGAGTTGTCGTTGCGGTTGTTCCCAGGATGCTCAGGCATCGCCACCAGGTAACCGGCCTGAGCCAGCGCCCAGCCCAGATTTCGGTAGACCAGCGGGCTGCCACCGGATCCATGAGAAATCAGCACTAGGCCTTTGGCCCCGGCCGCCGGCTCGCCATCGGGCGCCACGTCAAGCTCATAGGGACCAAGTGCGGTCGGGGCGGCAGGAGAATTGCTGGGGAACAGAAAAATTACTGGAATCGTCGCATCCGTCTGTGGATCCTGGAGCCGTACCGCCCGCAGACCAACCGAATTCTGCACGTTGCCTCCTCGACTTGAACTGCAGAAAACATTCGAACACATCACCGGCCAGTTTGGCAGCAGACCCCGTCACAGCATCCGCTTGTGACAACTGCAGACCACACTTTCGGCAGCTGCCAAATCCACAGCGGGCCGTTTATACTGTTTGAAGGATACCGGCAGGGGAGCTGGATGATGAACGGACGAAAACTCAAAACACTACCACTGTGGGTGCTTTTCAGCGCTGTGCTGTTCGGCTGCAACGAACAGGCACCCAGCGACAGTGACACAGCACAATTGGCAGCCGAGAGCGCGGCAGCTGTGTCAGATGCCGCAGCAGCACAGCAACCCGCAACAACGCCTGAGCGCCGTTTCGGAGGTATCGAGCTGACCATGCCCGCCGATGTGGTCGTTGCCAACCCGCAGGCTAACGCGCAACGCAATGCCTACTATGGGGACCTGCACGTACACACTGTCTACTCTTTTGATGCCTTTGCGTTCGGGACTCTGGCAACCCCCTACGACGCCTACCGCTATGCACGCGGTGAAGCCATCGCACATCCGGCAGGGTTCGATGTGCAACTCAGCAAACCACTGGATTTCTATGCGGTCACCGACCACGCGATGTTCCTCGGCGCAGTAAAAGAAGCCGCCGACCCGACAACTGAGTTTGCCCAGTTAGAGCACGTCCAGGCATTGCACAATCTCAACGCTTCGACCAATCTGAATGTTGGCAGTCTGCCGCAACGCACCGCGGCATTTTCCACTTTCCTGCCTCGCACACTGACTGGAATCGCTGATGGCAGTATCGACGTAGAGCTGGTGAACGACATCAGTCGCAGCGCCTGGGCAGACATCGTCGAAGCTGCTGAGACCTACAATGACCCCGGCAGATTCACCACCTTTGTTGCCTATGAATACACTTCCTCAAGCGACGATCGCGGCAACCTGCATCGCAACGTGATCTTCCGGGACGCTGACAAACTGCCGGCTATGCCGTTCTCCCGCTTTCACAGCCAGAACCCTGAAGGGTTGTGGGACTGGATGGACCGGCTTCGTGACCAGGGCATCGAATCTCTGGCTATTCCACACAATTCCAATGGCTCCAACGGCCAGATGTTCAAGCTGGTCGACTGGGCGGGCGATCCACTGGACGACGAATACGCGCAACAGCGGCTGCGTAATGAGCCGTTGATCGAAATCACCCAGGTGAAAGGCACATCCGAGACTCATCCAGCACTTTCCGACAACGACGAATGGGCCGACTTCGAAATCATGCCGTTCCGGGTCGCCACCCAGCTATTCAGCGAGCCCAGCGGTTCATATGCACGTGAAGCATTGCTCAATGGTCTGCGACTGGAAGACCAGGGCATCGCCAATCCATACCGATTCGGTTTCGTGGGCGCTTCTGACACCCATACCGGCGCGGCATCTGTGGAAGAAGACAATTACTTCTCCAAGGTTGGCCTGCTCGACGCCACTGCCGATCGGCGCGGCGCGGCGCCTCTGTCAGCAGAAGACGCTGCGATCATTCGAGACGCCGGTCGTCTTCGAGTCGCCGAAATAGACGGCGAAGAGTACGCATCCGGCGCTTATGAGACCTGGGGCGCATCAGGTCTCACCGGCGTCTGGGCAGAGGAAAATTCCCGGGATGCCATCTATCGTGCCTTCCGTCGCAAAGAAACCTTCGCGACCTCCGGCCCCAGACTGAGCATCAGGCTGTTTGCCGGCTATGGCTTTGCAGCGTCAATACTGGACGATCCGGATGTGATTACACGCGCTTATGCAGAAGGTGTCGCGATGGGTTCAGATCTGCCGGCCCGAACTGACCAGGCGCCCAGCCTGATAGTCTGGGCGACCCGGGATGCCAACTCGGCGCCCCTGCAGCGATTGCAGATAGTCAAAGGCTGGACGGTCGAGGGTGAACACCATGAACAGGTCTTCGACGTTGCCTGTGCGGACGGCGGCATTGTGGATCCGAATACTCACAGATGTCCTGACAATGGTGCTCGTGTCGATCTCACCGACTGCTCAATCACCTCAGGTGTCGGCGCAGCGGAGCTGCAAACACTCTGGCAGGACCCGACGTTCGATCCTGATCAACGGGCATTCTACTACGGGCGGGTACTGGAGAATCCGACCTGTCGGTGGTCAACGTGGGATGCCGTTCGCGCCGGCGTGAAACCAAGATCTGACCTGCAGGCAACCATTCAGGAACGCGCCTGGTCATCGCCCATTTGGTCTATCCCGACCGGCTGAGTAGACTGGGCTCTAACCGTCTGATGATAGAGCCGAACATCAAAACAGCTTTCTGGAGTCTGCTGCTGTGCCTGCTGTCATTCAGCCCGCTCAGCGTTGCTCAAAATGCCACCGATTTGACCCAGAGCATTGTCGAGCAACGTATTGCCTCCCTGAAAAAAGCCGGTGCGGCAGCAACTGATGAAGCCCTGGTTGCCTATGAGCAGACCCGCGCGGCGCTTAATCAGGCCGAGGCTCTGGACCGGGAAACTGGCACCTACGTCAGCGCCCTTACCACCGAACCCCTGCGTGCTGCAGCAATCCAGGAGCGACTGGATAGCCTGGACGCTACTTACGACCCCACAACGGAGCTGCGCGAACTGGATCGGGACGCGCTGGCCGAAACGCTTACAACGGCGCGAGCACAACGCAGCGACTACAACGCCCGCCTGGAAGTCTTAGATCGACGGCTGGCAGCGCGAGAAACCAGTGCCAACGCCGCCCGCACCCGACTGATCGAAATAGACCGGCGCGAAGACGAAATCCCGGAAGCTGATGCCATCGTTATTGTCGATGCAAACGCTAAACCTTCCCTGAGCGAAGCCACTCAATGGCGCAACGCGGCTGAGCTCAAATCCCTGTCCGCAGAGCGAAAAGCCCGCCAGGCACAGTTATCCAGCCAGCCGGCCCGCTACAGCGCGCTGTCTGCTGAACGTGCAGAACTGGTCGCGAATCTGCAGCGGCAGGCAATACTTGTACAGGAACTGGAGACCCGGCTGGCAGATTCGACTCAAGCGGTTGTCGATCTCAGCGAACTCGGTCTCACTGAGGAAGACCCCGCCTATATAATCGCGGCAGCGATTGTTGAAGATGATCAAGTGCTGAAAGACGAACGCACTGAGCTCAACAACAGGCTGAACGAGGCGAGGCGTCGCAACGAACAGATCGCCACATGGTCCAGATCTGTCGAAGATCGTTACGCCACAGCACGAAGAATTGTCGACTTCGCTGGTGACAGCGATACCCTCGGGCGCGTTCTGCTGACCTACTGGGAGGAAATAGAGGACCTTTCACAGGCAACCTCCAACTCGAGCGTGTCTGGTGAGGCAGGTGGCACCGTCATTAGCCGCATAGACCATGAAGAAAAACTCGCTCGCATGGTCAGTGCCTCAGGTTATGTAAACGGCAAACTGCAGGAATCAGACATCAGTCCGGCAAGCGTGTCCAAAGCCACCATGGACAAACTGATCAGTCTTACCCAAGCCCACCGTGACCGGATGCGCGATACCATCGCTACCGAGTCCGAATATCTGCAGGCTCTGGCCGACCTGGACAGCGGCGATAAGGCACTGAAGAACCAGGTAAGCGACTATCGGGACTATCTGGAAGGACTGGTGCTGTGGATCCCGAACCATCCGCCGCTGTGGCAGCTTTCTCTCGACTCTATTCCAGAAGAAATTGTCTACATCACCAGAACCCTCGGCAACACCGGCTATTCAATCACCCCCAAGGTGATACTGATTGTGGTGATTGCACTGCTGCTGTGGGGGCTGCGACGTCGCTTGAAAGCTGCACAGGAAACCAGCAATCGCATGATTGCTCAACCCAGAAACGATTCAATCAGACACACATTAAAAGCGCTTACAACCGCACTGCTGCGCGCACTGCCAATACCTCTGGTGTTTTTAGCCATAGCCGCCAGCATCGATCCGACACCCACCAGCGCCAGAACGAGTCTGCCAATCATGTTCGTAGCCAGCGCGTTCATCATTCTTATGTTCCATGTGCTGCAGATCATCAGCGAACCGGCTGGTATCGGTCGGGTACACTTCGGCTGGCGAGCCACAACCATGGACAGAATCCACTCGGAATTCACTTTCCTGATCCGCTGGTGGTTGCCGGTGTTGATCATCGCTGCGCTGACCATTCGCCTCACCCGGGCCGCCGGTGATGAAATCATCGGTAGAGCCTCATTGCTGTTCGCTCTGCTGTTGATCAGCTATCACATCGGCAGACACCAGATTATTGAACTGCGAGCCGCTGGCCGAATCTGGTTTAAGGACACCTTGAACCGAATTCGTGCACTACTCAGCCTGATATTTCTGGCCGCAATTGTCGCCATTGTCTATGGCCAGGTTTTCTCGGTATCGATGATCATCTGGTGTCTGGTCCTGACTCTGTGGTTGGTAGTGTCGCTGCTATTGATACACTCCGTGCTGATCCGTTGGTCGCGCGTTGCCCGGCGTCATCTCCGGCTCAACGAACTGCTGGCACTTCGGGCTGAAGCTGCCGATGGTGAAGATAAGTCCGAAATCGAAGAACAGGTGCCCGATCTTGGCGACATCAGTTCGGAAACCCAACAGCTGATCACCAGCGCCACCTTTGTTGCCGGTGGCGTCGGCCTGATCTACATTTGGGCACCGCTGCTCCCGGCGCTGGCAGGATTCAGCCGCATTACGCTGTGGAACTCAACCGAAGTGGTTGATGGCGCATTGGTCGCCAGCGCCATCACCCTGACAACACTGATTACCGCAGTCGCACTGATCGCATTTACTGTTTTTGCAGCAAAACGCGTACCGGCACTGGTGGAAATGATTCTGCGCAGTCGCACCAGCATCTCCCCCGGTGCCCGGTACACAACCAGCACCCTGCTCAACTACATCATCATCGGCACAGGCCTGATTGCGGGCTTGTCATCGCTCGGGCTGCAGTGGGACAAACTTCAGTGGCTGGTGGCCGCTCTCGGCGTCGGCATCGGTTTCGGTCTTCAGGAAATTGTTGCCAACTTCATCAGCGGTCTGATCATTCTCTTCGAACGGCCAATCCGGGTTGGCGACGTGATCACAATCGGCGACCAGTCGGGCAAAGTCCTGAAAATCCGCATCCGTGCGACCACCATCCGAGACTGGGACGGCAAAGAACTGCTGGTGCCGAACAAAGAATTCATTACCGGTCGATTGCTGAACTGGACCCTGTCCGATTCCCACACCCGTCTGGTGATACCGGTCGGCATCGCCTATGGCAGCAACGTGGAGAAAGCTCTTCAACTTCTGACCGAGGTGGTGGTGGGAGAACCCGGAGTACTCAAGGAGCCCTCAGCCACGTTCTTTTTCCTGGGTTTTGGCGACAATTCTCTGAATCTGGAGGCGCGCTGCTTCATTGCCAGTGTGGATGATCGATTGCCGATTCTGTCTTCGTTGCATACACATATAAATAACGCTTTCAACGATGCCGGTATTGTCATCGCCTTCCCGCAGCGGGATCTGCACTTCGACAGCGACCAGCCTTTGCGGATTGCCTTCGAACCCAAGGACCCGTAACACAAACGCCTGGAGGGTGACTGAGTGGCGGCAACCATTGACGAATCTCGAGCGCTCCGCGCCAGCCCCGCCCACCCGGATGGCTCCCTGACTGAAGCACAGGTAACCCGATGGCGCACCCAGGGCTTCACCCTGGCTCACGGGGTACTGCCCATTGACCTGGTTGACGCGCTGCGCAGCGAGGCGGTAAACCACTTCCCAAAGCCGGGCAGCCCCGAAGCAGCGGACTTTACTGACTTCGGCAGCGCCGGAGCATTTACCTTTCCCGCCACCGTTGCAGCCTTTAACGACGTCACGCTCCACCACAGGCTGCTCGACGCAGTTTCTAGCCTGCTGGACTGCCCGGTCGAAGACCTTCGTCTTTCCCAATCGGACCTCTGGCCCAAGTACGGTCACGACAGCGGCGCTCGGAAAAGTGCTATTCAGGACAACGCTGATCAACGCATCCACGTTGACTATCCGAACCACAGCCTTGCCCATCCAACACCATGGAATCGGCCCGAAGCCGTGGAAATGATTGTCTACCTGAGCGACTTTGCCGAAACCGGCGGTGCCACGGCGGTGGTACCCAGAAACGGCACCCGGGATCCCGCTTACCGCTGGCCCATCGTCGATTCGCCCGGGATCGGTGACCTGCGCTACATAAACGACCGGGAAGCCGCCGAAGACTACTTCGCCGATCAGCGACCGGAGCTCGCAGCCTGGCGACAGAGCCTTTATCAGCGCGAGCAGTACACGGCTTTCAAACGGGGTGACGTTCTATTCTATCGCCACGACACCTGGCATCGCGGTACCCCGATGCGGGCGGGAACACTGCGCCTGGTGCAGAACATCACCTATCGACGCGCCCAGGCTGAGTGGATCAGCACTCTGCACACTGGCTGGGCCTGGCAGGCTTACCGGGACAGCAAATACCTGGAGCGAATGATTGCCGCGGCAAGCCTTAAGCAGCGCGCTGTACTCGGGTTTCCTCAGCCCGGGTCAGACTACTGGTGCGCCGAAACACTGGCAGCAGTTGCCGCCCGCTACGGCATGTTCGGCTTCGACATCGCACCTTACCAGCGGGCTGTCGCCGCACCCGAGAAACCTGTAGTTTAAAACTCTGACTTAAAGAGGGAACTGACATGGCCTACGCATCCGATCAACGTCCATACTACGACGCAGACAGCCACATCATGGAACTGCCGGATTTTCTGACCAGCCGGGCTGACCCCGCCATTCGCGACGAAATCCCCGAAGTCAGCTACAGCGCTTCTCTGGTCACCGACGAAGAAGTTGCGCAGATCATGGCCCAGGGTGGCAAACACTCAGCCGAACACATACAGGCACAGGTTGCGCTCGGCGACAAGCTGATTGAGAGTTCAAAAGAAATCCAGGCTTTAGGCGCATTCAACGCCGCTGATCGCAGCACCGCCATGGACCTGCTTGGATTCAAGAAACAGCTGGTCTTTGCCACCCATAGCGTGGCTTTTCCGTTTCACCCCAGCTCCAAAACACCAACAAAGCTGCGCTACGGAGCAACCCGGGCGCACAACCGCCACATGGCTGAATTCTGCGCCGAAGATGACCGCCTTATGGGTGTCGGTATCGTCCCTCTGGATGATCCGGACGCTGCAATTATTGAGCTGGAATGGGCGCTTGAAAATAACCTGAAGGCCATCTGGGTGCCTCATCGAGCGCCCATTGATCGTTCGCCCGGCCACGTCGACTTCGATGGCTTCTGGGCACGCCTGGAAGAATCCCGGACACCGTTCCTGCTGCATGTCGGCGGCGCGCCACTGCAGGTCCTGAAATCCTGGAGCAATAACGGTCGCGCACCTACCAAAGACTGGATGGGTGGTGGGGAAAACGTCCGTACCAAAGACGCAGCCGTACTGCATCAGACTCCGGAAATGTTCATCAGCATGCTGGTTCTCGATGGTGTTCTGGATCGTTACCCCGGGCTGCGCGGAGCGGCTGTTGAACTGGGCGCCGGATGGGTGCCTGAAATGCTCAGAAGGCTGGACTGGGTATCCCGAATCTATGGGCGAGTGGACACTTCAGTGCGCTTTGATCGAACTCCGTCGCAGCAACTCACGCAGCAGATGGGGTTCACGCCGTTCCCACACGAAGACGTGGCAAATCTTGTTGGCCAGTCCAACTCAGAGCTGTATCTGTTTTCCAGCGACTATCCCCATGTTGAAGGAACGCGGGATCCCATCGCACGATTCGAACGTTCCCTCGCGAACGCAGATGAGCAGATCAAGTCGCGCTTCTACAGCGAGAACTTTCTGCGCCTGTGGCCAGAGGCCAGGGTCAGCTGAACTGTTTGGAACAGCCGTTTGGCCTGGACCTGCTGGCGGGAGCGCGCTGGAGCATAACCTTCGTAACGGCCCGCTGAGGCTCCGAGCAAGCTTGGAGCCTGGTTTCTCTTAGAGAGCAGCCAGAAATTTTCGAATACGGCGTTTGCCTAAGAAGAAACCGCTCAGAACCTGATCACCACAAACAAAAGCTGGATGACGGCGGATGCCGAGGTCCAGCATCGCGCCAGGATTCTCCATGACGTCGACACGAGTGATTTCAATATCGGCAAAATCACCACACACCTTCTCCAGCGACAGACCTGCCGCCTTACAGCGAGCTCATAGCGGGGAGTAAAAAAAAGTAACTGCTTTCATCGTGATCAACTTGTCCATTCGCAGATCCGGGCGGATACCGCCAGAACTTCTGTGCTGAAAGTATGGCGGTGTCGGTGCGCTAAAACAATTGCGCACCGGCAAGCAGCCGGCCGTTCACGCCGCAGCGACACCCGATGCCTAGACTCCTCGCCTGAAGTAACTCTTTTCCGGCCTATTTGAGGACCTGAACATGAATCGAAAACTCGCAGATCCCCGGCTTCGCGCCAGGGTCAAAGCAGCAACCCTTCCCCAGCGCACCTGGTGGACAGAGTTCGCTGGTGCCATTCTGCTGATCGTCGCAGCCCTGGAAACCGCTAAAGTCCTGGCCTGATTCGCAGGCAACTGAAAGGCTGTGCCCCAGCAACATTGTGTACAGCCGGGTGAGGCGGCAGTCCCTATCACGATCAGCCTCTGAAAACGGCTCAGCTACCCATCCGCATCGGACCCAGAAAATCTCGTTTACCTAACGGCACGCCTTTCATGCGCAGAATGTCGTAGGCCGTTGTCGCGTGGAAGTACAGATTAGGCAGTGAAAACGACATTACAAAGTTTTCGTTACTGAACGGAATCTGCGTTTCCCCCAGCTTGAAAATCACCTCACCACCAGCCAGCTCATTGACATCGTCGGCATCGAGGGCTTTGAGTTCATCAAGCGCATCAGCAACCAGCTTCTGCAAACCTGCGTAATCCATCTGTGGGTAGCCGCTGGGCGGACCAAACTCACCCTGTTGCATTCCATTAATGGCACCGAGCGATTGGTGAACGATACAAACCGTCTGAAAATGAAAAGGCGCCATATCTTCATAAAGACTGGTGCTGACAATTTCCGCCGGCTCGATACCGCTGTCTGCAAAGTGGCTGGCGCCCTTGTCAAGAAACGTCACCGCACCGCCGAGCATCTGCAGATAAGAACCAACACTCATGTCGTACAACGAAGTTGCGATGCAATCCTCCAGAATCTTCTCAGCCGCATTCGCGGTCACCAATGCATCGATTGTTATCAGAGTTTTACCGTGCCCAGGGTCTGATCGGTATGACCCGCAATGTCAAAAGACATGATCACCATGTCTCTGGTGGTACCGGTTCGATCCTGGACGTAGTCCGCAAGCAGCGCTTCCGGCACAAAGCCCAGCCGTCTGAACGCTGCCTGGGCACCCCGCTGATCTGAAGTCATGTGCGCGGTCAGCTTCTGCAGACCCAGCTCTCCGGCCAGATCGAATACATGAGAAGTCAGCGCTCGACCCAGACCGCGACTTCGATAGACCGGGTCAACGTTTACCCGCACCTCGCCGAGATGGCGGGTCCAGGATGTCGGATTACGATGGATGGCGGCATATCCCACCAGGCCTTTGTCATCATAGGCGACGATGGTTATCGAATGACCGGTTGTGACATTCTGCACCCAATCATCGACAACCTTGTCATCAGTCAGATCGACGCGCAGGAACAGCAGATCTTCCTGGGGCAGCGCACGAGCGAATCCTAAAACGCCATCGCGATCATCTCGGGTCATGCGCCTGAGTTCAACAGTCGAACCATCGGGTAGCTGAATCTTTTTCGGGTAACTGTCGGTTGTCGCTGGATCAGACATGTGGTCCTCGTCGTTAAAAAGATGAAGTGAAGCAGTGTCAGGCGCTGTCAGCTTTCAGACTGTCCGCACGCTGGCGCGCCTGCGCCAGCAGAGCGCTAAAAGTCTGCTCCGCACCCTGCGCAATCTTTTCCACATCCGGCATCAATCTGGGCTCGCTGATGAAGCCGAAAAACAGCATCTGGTTGTAGCTCAAGATCGTTACGCTGAAACCGACGTTGCCGGTCAGGACCAGCAGACCAACCTGATCGGTTATCTGATGACCACAGAGATACTGGGGAACCTGCGCACCCGGCACGTTGGTACAGACGAAGTTATAGCCGATGTTGGGCGGGCGGATACCATGGGGCAACAGCGGCATCGGCATATTCGCCGCCAGCCGGGTAGGATCCATGGGCGTACCCACCAGCTGAGTAGGCCACAGCGCCACGGGCCAGGGTTCCGGTGCACTGTCCTGCAGCAGGGTCAGCGCCTGCGCCTCCTGATTCTGTTTGATCTTAGTGGTCTCGGCACACACTACGGCGAGCCTCTGAGTGGGTTCCATCGACCAGGCGGGAAGAATGGGGAATATCGCGGACACCTGATTACCCAGCGCACCCTGCTGGTTTTCGGTGCGTACATTGACCGGACACATGATGCGCATGTGCTGATCAGCCGTTTTCTCATCATGCTCATCGAGGTATTGCGCTACCGCTTCTGAGACTACGGTAAGCACCACGTCGTTAATCGTGCCCCCGAGTGCCCGGCGTATCTCGCGGATTTCACCGAACGACTGCTTCATCCAGGCCAGCCGTCTGTGAGGGCCGACGAGACCTGCGTTAAAGGGTGCCGTCACAACCGGTTTGGTGACAAAATCCGTGACCACTTTAGTAGCCCGCTGCAGCATCTCGCTCTGATTGGCAGGCGTCTTCCACAGGTTACTCCAATCTGTGTCACGCAACGCCTGCAGATTTTCACCCAGCGCCTCGCTGAACAGTTCGCCCGCGCCTGGCGCTGGTTCCGGCACCCAGCCCTGCTTGGGTGGTGTCACCGGATCGCCTTCCTTATCAAAATCATAAATGATCGCGAGCAGTTCCACCCCGGACGCTCCATCAATCATGCAGTGATGGGTTTCATGCAGAATCAGCGTTCGCCCTGGAACCCCGCTGATCACGTAGGTCAGCCACAGGGGTTTTGAACGGTCGAGCATGGGTTCGTTCAGCTCCACCGCGACATCCATGGCTTCTTCGAGGCTGGTACCTTCCGGAAGGGCTTTATGGATCAGATGGTTGGCGAGATCAAAGTCCTGATCGTCCACCCAGGTCGGGTGGGCAATATTCAGCGGGACCTGTGCGAGTTTGCGACGATAAGCCGGTAGCAGGTGCATGCGCGCGGCGAAGTGATCAAAAACTTCTTCGAAAGCCACTTCGCCATCGAGAATGTTCACCGAAGAAATGTGCATGGGACCGCTGGCGGTCTCCAGGTAAAGAAAAGACGCGTCCGTGGCAGAAAGTCGCAAATTTCAGCTCCAACCGATCCGGCCTGCGACTATCACCTTTTGTACCTGATCTGTCCAGACTCCCCCAGCTCATTGAGGGTAAATCGGCCAACATCTGATAACACTGTCATGGTATTGCGCCGGAAATGGCGGCAGACTTCATGCAGTCAACGCCGGGGGCTGAGATGGCTTTCAAACGCGCGCTAGTGGTGGATGACTCAAAATCCGCCCGCATTTCGCTGCAACGGTTGCTGGAAGATCAGGGCCTGGAAGTCTGTCTGGCCGACTGCGGCGAAGCCGCCATCGATCTGCTTCAGGGCGAACTGGTGGATGTGATCTTCATGGACCACAACATGCCAGGCATGGATGGTCTGGAAGCACTAACCACCATCAAGAGCGACCCGCGTACTGCCACCATTCCGGTCATGATGTACACCACCAAAGAAGGTGAGGTTTACGTCAGTCAGGCACGGGCTCTTGGCGCGGTCGGGGTACTGCAAAAGCAGTTCGCGCCGCATGTGCTGTTCGACATGCTGCTGCAACTGGGTCTGGTGACCGATCGTCGCACCACTAAGGATCATCTGGTTGCCGTTGATTCGCCATCCGTTCGAGAGCGTAGCCGACATTCTCCAGATCCAGACCCAGATCGCGAATACGACCAGCAGGCTCTGGGCACTTCTGTGCAGACTCTTGTCACCCGAATTCTTGAAGATCAACATCTGTCGCTGCGCGCCGACATTCTGCACAGTCATCGGGATTTCGCGCGTCAGGTCGCAGCAGAAATCCATGAACGTCAGCATGCCGACAACGCAGCAGCTGAGCCGACAGACTCGACAACACATAGCAATCAGGTCGACGAAAATCCGTCGAGACTGACCTCAAACTCAATCCTCGCGATCTGCCTGACTGCCGCCGTCATCGTGCTTGCCAGTCTCTACTGGCAGACTTCGCAGTCGCAACAAGCTCTGGAGCAGGCGTTAAGCGCTGCACAGGGAAAACTGGAAATGTCAGAACGCGCCCTGGAGCTTGCGCTGCTGGCGGAAAACCTGCCTGCACAACCCAGCCGGTCAAACGATCTTGTGGCAACTTTGCGTTGGGCTGCTAATCGCAACCAGCGCGTGTTGTTCGACGACAACGCTTTCAGCGATGCCCGCGCCCAGCAGCTGACAGAACTCCTCGACCAGCTTGAAGCGATCAATTTCACCGGCGAGGTTGTGGTCGAGTCCCATCTGGGCGCGTTCTGCCTGGTCAGCAACGATGCCGGCGGCTATGAGCTCGCGCCGCCCGACCTGCCTATGCTGGGGTGCAACCTGGTTGGCCATCCTCTGGATGAATCGAGCTTCACAGAAGAGCGTCAGAGTCCGGGATTCACTGAATTCGTCAATGACACTTCCACCGCCCGGAGACCCGGGATCGAACTAAATCTGATAGCCCATGATCGGTTAAGCAGCCGACTCAAAGTAGACTATCCGCAAAGCGCTGAAAACGCCGGCGCCTGGAATCAGGCCGCCGCGCAGAATCATCGAGTCGAGCTGACTCTGATTCCGGACAGCGCAGATGGCGGAGAGGGAGGGATTTGAACCCTCGGTACGGTTGCCCGTACTCTTGATTTCGAGTCAAGCCCGTTCGGCCGCTCCGGCACCTCTCCAGCGCGCGGATGATAACAGCACCATCAGATCGCCTGCGAGACCGCTCGATAAGGTGTTGCAGCCTGGCTGGCAATGATCCAGTCAGCACCATCATGCTGGGTGGCAAACTCCAGGTGGCGAACCGCATTGTGGAATCCCGCAAAGGTCTCCTGCAGCAGATCCTGATGATTGTTCTCTTCACTGACGTGACCGACCACCACCTGAAGATCCGGGTGAGCGATCTCAGCAAGGAATTGTGCCGCCTGCTCATTCGACAGATGTCCGAATCTGCCCATGATGCGCCGCTTGACAGATTCCGGATAGCGTCCCCGCTGCAACATATCCCGATCGTGGTTGCTTTCCATGAGCAACAGATTCAGCGACTGAAAATGACTGATGACATGCGGGGTCACATGACCTAAGTCCGAGATAACTCCGACTCTCAACTGTTCATGGCGAAAAACAAACTGTATCGGCTCACGCGCATCATGTGGCACGACAACCGGGATAACCTCAACTTCACCCACCTGCACCGGGCTATGGGCATTGATCACTCTGCCCACCAGCGAACCCTTTCGCGCGGCTTTCGAATGCAGCGTACCGTAGGACGCGTAGACCGGCAGCGCGTACTTGTGGGCAAATGCCGCTACACCGGAAATGTGATCGCTGTGCTCGTGAGTCACCAGCACGGCGGAAATCTCCGCAGGTTTTACGTCGAGACGGGCCAGGCGGGTTTCGGTCTGCTTGAGCGTGAAGCCGCAGTCGACCAGAAACAGTTCATTGCCTATGTGAACGAGGGTCCCGTTGCCGCGGCTGCCGCTGCCCAGGGACGCCAGTCGGGTCAACTGGAGAACTCGCGGATCATTGCCAGCACTTCCTGAGACAACGCCCGCTCCACCGGCTGTTCCTGCGGATCCAAAACGGAAACGTAATATCGATTATCGCCGGCCTTCTTAAACCGCAGCAGCAGATCATATTCCTGCCCACCGCCAAACAAACCAGTGAACCAGCCGGATGTCTGGCCGGTAAAGACGTTGTCCGGTATCAACACATGGTAGGTGCCGGACTGTTGATCGAGTTCAACAACTTCCACCTCTGCACGATTCAACGCCTGGGCAATGGTCGCCCAGGCTCGGTCATAGTCGAGCCGCAGCGCCAACACGGGTTCGCCGGTTGAATCGCGGGTCACTTCCGATTTGACCCCGGCAGATATAACCTGGGCTGCTCGGGAAACACTCTGCTCCGAGACCTTGGAGGCGATATAGGCGCCCATCTCGTTAAGCAGTTCCGTTTCGATTTCCGCTGCAACTGTGGGCACAGTGTTGAGATCACGCACCTGCGTTGTGTCAGCGTCTTCAAACTCAGTATTCTGATAGCGTAGATGGATTTCCGAATTCCGTTCCCGCAGCCCCTGCTCGACCCGCAGCAGCACCCGGTCTTCGCCACCCCCGAGGCCAACTTCATCCTTCATGTCACTGATTACGCTGCGCACCACATCGCGATAGGACCCATCGGCGATCTCCAGCCACTGGGTGTCAATGCGTCCATAGCGGGGGTCTTCCCAGGCAATGCCAACGCCATTTTCAGCGAGGAACTGGCGTACTTTCGGCCATACTGTCGTGGCCGGTTCGGGTACCACCAGCCAGCGCCGCGCACCCAGACGCTGGATACGCACCTCATCACGGTTATCGCTGGCAAAAATCGCGTCCGGCCGAGGCGGTTCCACCGGGTAGTATTCAGCGTTCAGAACTGTATTCGCCGGCGGGATTGGCAGCGGATCAGCCACCTGCCCGGCTTCAAGGTCGTTCGGGATGATGAGCGGGCGGCGCTCCACAACGTCTATGTAGTCGTCTTCGCGGTTGACGAAAACCCCTTTATCATCCTGCCACCAGCCGCAACCACTGCCGAGCAGAAGCAGAAAACACAGCCAGATAAGTCTCAAGCCAGTGCTCCGGCCGCCTGCAGCCGGGCTCTCAACTCGGGGCGGTGCGCTTCGCTCAGCGGAATCAGCGGCATGCGGATACCCGGACCGACCATGCCCATTTCATGCAGAGCCCACTTGGTCGGTTGAGGGCTGGACTCAACAAAAAGAATTTCGTGAATCGGCTGCAAACGGGCATCGAGCTGTTCGGCCAGAGCATGATCACCGGTTAAAAATGCCTCGCAGAACTGCGCCATCAGCGCCGGCAGAACATTGGCGGTAACCGAAATTGTGCCAAGTGCACCCAGCTGCATCATTCGCAGCGTCTGTGCATCTTCTCCGGAAAGAATGACAAAATCTTCGGGGACCTGCTGGCGGATTTCGCTGACCCGGGCAGGATCGCCGCAGGCTTCTTTTATACCGACAATATTCGCGTGTCCGGCGAGTCGGCCGACAGTCGCTGCCAACATGTCGCAGCCGGTTCGAGGCGGAACGTTGTAGAGAATCTGTGGAAGATCACAGGCATCAGCAATGGCCATAAAATGCCGGTAGAGCCCTTCCTGTGTCGGCCGGTTGTAATAAGGCGTTACCAGCAGACTGGCATCCGCTCCAGCTGATTGCGCCTGCTGAGTCAGATGAATGGCTTCCGCTGTGGCGTTAGCGCCGGTACCGGCTATCACCGGCAGACGACCGGCAATAATTTCAATCGTGCGTTCGATCACCTGGAGGTGCTCGGCAACCGTGAGCGTCGCCGATTCACCCGTTGTGCCCACTGAGACAATGCCATGAGTGCCCTGCTCAACATGCCAGTGCAGGAGTTTTTCCAGCGCCGGCCAATCAACGCTGGAATCATCCCGCATCGGGGTTATCAGGGCGACCAGGCTACCTTGGAGCTTCATAGGGTGATCATGCTGAATTGTGGTAAACACCGGGAACTTCGGGCGGCGCCATGTTACTTGCGCCCATGGCGCACCTCAAGACAATGATGTCGAACCTTCACCGCCGACCACCGGGGGGTTCGGCTCATTCATTGCTTCCTGCGCACCAGGATCGCCGGTTCCGAGGCCGGCGCCACCCACCTCTTCCGGCCAGGCGTTGAAGACCGCTTTCACCAGAGTTGCCAGCGGCACTGCAAAGAACACTCCCCATACCCCCCAGATTCCGCCAAAAACCAGGACTGCCATGATGATCGCAATCGGATGCAGATCATTGGCTTCCGAGAACAGCAGCGGCACCAGCACATTGCCATCGATAGCCTGAATAATTGCGTAAGCGATCATCACCCAGGCAAAGTCCCAGCTCCAGCCAAACTGAATTACCCCGACTATGGCTACCGGCACTGTAACCACGGCGGCACCGACAAAAGGCACCAGCACCGAAAGACCAACGACGACCCCCAGCAGCGCAGCATAGTTGAGACCCATAATCTGAAAAACTACAAAGGTTACCGAACCGACTATGACAATCTCAGCGAACTTGCCACGGACATAGTTGGCCAGCTGCTGGTTCATTTCTGCGCCAACCGAATTCAGCAGGCGGCGTTCGCCAGGCAGCAGGGACAGCAGGAAGCCCATCAGCTGCTCGCGATCTTTCAGAAAGAAGAATACTGATGTCGGCACCAGCACCAGGTAGATAAGCAGCCCAACTACAGAGGGCACCTGGCTCACAATGGTGTTGACCAGCCCTCGGCCAAGTCCACCCACTTCATTCGCCGCCATGTTCAACCACAGATCAACCTGATCAGGGGAAATGAAGCCAGGGGCCATCTCAGGCAGATCCCGGACCAACTCCTGCAGACGCCGCACCGTTGCCGGTAGCGCTGCCTGGAGCGCGCCCAGCTGCTGGATGATCAACGGCAGCACAAAGATCAGCAACGCAACCAGAGCGCCAATGAAAACCAAAAATGTCAAATAAACAGCTAATCTTTCACTGACACCCAGGGACTGAAGTTTTTTCACCAACCCCTGGAGCAGAAAAGCCAGCACCAGACCGGTCAGGACGGGCGCCAGCATGCCGCCAACGGTGATCAGCGCCAGGAATACAACCACCAGAAAAACGACCAGATAGATCGCTTCTTCGTTGGAAAAGTGGCGATTTATCCAGCCGCCAATAACTTCGAGAAAACGCATCAGACGGACTTTTTCTGCAGCACGTATATGTAGGTATCGCCTTCCTGGCGGGATTCGAGCAGTTCATGGCCGCTCTGCTGGGAAAACACCTCGAAATCCCGAACGGACCCGGGGTCGGTCGCCAGTACCTTGAGCCGCTGCGCGGCTGCCATGGCATTTAGCGCCTGCTTGGCTTTCAGCAGCGGCATCGGGCAGTTCAGGCCCGTAACATCAAGGATCTGACTATCGCTCATTGTTGTCCTTACATTCGTATTGCGGATGATAACCGGTTTTGAACTTACCCTGCCCTGATGGCGTCCATACAGTATGATTAGAACTATGAGTAGCCGCCCGCAAAGCCCTTCAACCCGAGCGCGCGCCATTGGCGTGCTGGTTTTGCTGTGGCTGGCTGTTGTCGGCTCCACTCAGAGCAGGGCAGCCAATGTCGATCTGCCTATACTGGGCGACGGCTCCTCCCGGGTGGTTTCGCCGGCGATGGAAGCACAGATTGGCCGGGGCTTTCTCAAACAGATCCACTCAAGCCTGCGCACCATCAACGATCCAATACTGAAATACTACGTTGAGGTACAGATCGCAGCTCTGGCCCAGCATTCGGAACTGCGCGAGAAAGTCCTGCAGGTCGTGCTGATCGACAGCCCTCAGGTTAACGCTTTCGCCGCTCCCGGAGGCGTTGTCGGCATCAACCTCGGCCTGTTCCTCTATGCCGCTGATGTCCATGAATACTCCTCGGTGATTGCCCACGAGCTGGCCCACTTGAGTCAGCGCCATTTCGCACGCGGCATCGAAGAACAGCAGGCAGCGATGCTGCCCAATCTGGCAGGCATGATTGCGGCGATCGCTATTGGTATGACCGCCGGTGGTGACGCCGGCATCGCCGCCATCAGTGCTTCTCAAAGTGTGGCCCAATCCAATTATCTGCGCTACAGCCGTTCCCGGGAAACTGAAGCAGACCGGATAGGCCTGAACACACTGGTGAACGCGGATCTGGACCCGGATGGCATGCGCCGAATGTTCGAATCAATGAATCGAGCCTATCGATTCAGCAGCAAACCGCCGGAATTTCTGCTCACGCACCCATTGAGTGAAACTCGGATCGCCGACGCCCGCACCCAGGCATTGCAGTATCCGAAAAAGGACTATCCGGACTCACCCGACTACGCGCTGATGCGCACCAGGGCAATCATTCACTATGCTGCCTCACCCGAAGCCGCAGTCGCCACTTACGAAAAAGCGGTAAAGGACAACCCGGAATCAAAAACCGCACAGTACGGTCTGGCACTGGCGTTGAGCCGAGCTAAACAGCATACCGACGCCATCGCGATTGCCGATATCCTGTTCACCGAAGCCCCGGACAGACTGCTGTTTGTCTCCGCCTACGCTGAACTGCTAACCGCTGCCGGCAAATACGAACAGGCGCAGGGTCTGCTGGAAAAGTATCTGTTGCTGTATCCGGACAACCCGCCGCTATCGATGCTTTATGCGGATAACCTGACCCACAGTGGCCAGTACCCGATGGCCGAAGATGTTCTGGACCGGCAGGCGGCAAGGCGGCCGAATGATATCGACGTCTGGTATGACCTTGCGGAAGTATCCGGCAAAGCCGGTGATATCGTTGGTGTGCATCGTGCGCGGGCAGAATTTTTCGCGCTGCACGGCGCGTATGGCCGAGCCATACAGCACCTTGAGTATGCTCGGCGGCTGGTCAATCCGGGCAACATCCAACTGCACGCCAAACTCGACCAGCGCATCAGCGATCTGCGCACCGAACTGAGAGTCGCTCAGTCTTAGAGGTCGAACAGCCCTGAGCGGGTAAACAGCCCTGAGCGGGTAAACAGCCCTGAGCGGGTAAACAGCCCTGAGCGGATAAACCGCCCTGAGCGGGTAAACAGCCCTGAG
>CAKZWF010000042.1 GCA_937921865.1 uncultured Pseudomonadales bacterium
GGTCTGATGCCTGTTGGCCTGATTCCAGTGCCACATCAACCAGGCATCGAGGGTGCCGACAAGAGCACCATCCTCCTGGAGCGCGTGACGGACTTCCGGATGTGACTGCTGCAGCGCGGCAAGCTTCGGACCAAGATAATGAGGAGACAACAGCAGCCCGGACTGGCGGGCGATAGACTCTCTCAAATCAATGTGAGCATCACACCAGCTCGCCGCACCACGGTCCTGCCAGGAGATCATCGGCGCCAGCGGCTGTCCTGACTGAGGATGCCAGACCGTAAAGGTAGATCGTTGCGAAACCAGCCCGAGTGAATGACCCGGCCAGCGTGCTGCTGCCTGATCGACCAGTTCTGTGGCGGTGCGCAGAAACTCCTCCGGACGCCCTTCGCGTATCAGACCACTGCCGTTCAATTGAGGAGCAGGCGCTGTGAAAACAACGTCGAGATTACCGTCAGCGTCGAGTGCACCCAGTTTGAATCGAGTGCTGCCCAGGTCGAGCGCAATGGCAACCGGCAGATCACCCATGGGCAGATCCGATCTCTTTACTGTTTAATCGAGCTGACAAGATACGTCCGGTTGTTTGGAGAGGGAAGATCTGTAAACCCCGGTTCGACCCCAATTGTTTTTTAGGATCCGAAAAGACAGTGTGCGACTGAGCAAGGGCAACGAGCTTGGCAGGCTGAAAGTCAAAGGAGATGGGGTTTGGCACGCCGCTTCACCAGCCATTTTTCCAGTTCAACAAGCCAAAGAACTGAGGAAGCGACGACGGTAATACTCACCCACTGCTGCAGGCTCAGAGCGCGAGTATCGAAGAGTTCCTGCATGGGCGGAGCATAAGTAAATCCAAGCTGGAAGAAGATTACCAATACCACGGCAATCATCACCGGCCGACTGCCGAACAAACCGGAGATATTCAGAACAGAATCGCGCAGGAATCGTGTGTTGAACAGATAGAACACTTCGAACATTACCAGGGTATTCACAGCCACTGTTCGGCCCATCGCGACGTCGGCGCCGTGGTCCCGCTCCCACAGATACATTCCGAAAGTGCCTGCTACCAGAATGGCGGAGACAAAGCCGATGCGCCAGAAGAGGAAACCGGATAGCAGCGGTTCGGAGGGCGCTCGCGGGCTGCGTTGCATCACATTGGACTCAGCGCGCTCAAACGCCAGCGCGAGCGCCAGGGTCACGGCTGTCACCATATTCACCCAGAGAATCTGTACCGCAGTGATAGGCAACACCTGCCCCATCGCAATGGCTGCCATGATCGTAAATGCCTCACCACCGTTAGTGGGCAGGATGAAGGTGATGGCCTTTTTAATATTGTCATAGACAATGCGACCCTCTTCTACCGCATCGGCGATGCAGGCGAAATTGTCATCTACCAGGACCACAGCGGCCGCCTCCTTGGCGGCTTCTGTTCCCTTCATGCCCATCGCTACACCAACGTCAGCACGCTTCAGGGCCGGTGCGTCGTTGACACCATCCCCTGTCATCGCGACAACCTCACCATTTTTCTGCAGCGTCTGGACCAACCGCAATTTATGCTCAGGGCTGGTTCGAGCAAATATGTCGACTTCACCAATTCGTCGACACAACTCCTGTTCATTCATTGCATCAAGATCATGGCCCGTGAGAATTCCCCCGTCAGTGCGTAGACCGATGATGCTGCCAATAGCACCGGCGGTTATAGCGTGATCGCCAGTGATCATCTTGACGCGAATACCGGCTGCCTGGCAGCTGGCTACGGCACTGATGGCCTGTTCGCGTGGTGGGTCCGCAAGACCGAAAAGTCCCAGCAACGTCAACCCACTTTCCACATCGCTGAAACCGAGCTCGAGCTGTTCGCTGGTAGCAGGCTTGGTTGCCAGAGCTATGACCCGCTGGCCACGTACGGCAATCTCCTCCATGCGCTCATGCCAGAATTCAGCAATCAACGGATGGTCGCCTGCTGCAGATCTCTGAAAGCTGCACATATTGAAGATCCGTTCCGGCGCACCTTTCACATAGATACAGCCATTACCTGAACTATCGCGGTGCAGCGTAGCCATGAAACGATGCTCGGACTCAAACGGGATGTGGTCGACGCGCGGCAAATTCCGCGCCTCTGTCGCTGGATCGAATTCCGCTTTCATCGCCATTGCCAGCAGCGCGCCTTCGGTTGGTGAGCCATCAACCACCCATCCAGCCTCATCTTCATGCAGATTCGCCTCGCTGCAGAGAATTGCACCTCTCGCCAGATCGGAAAGCAGTGCATCATCTTTTGCCGAGACCGCCGCGTCGGCTATGGTGAAGTTCCCACGGGGTGCGTAACCAACACCGCTAACCTCATACTGGTTTTCTTCTGTGACAAGCGATTGCACAGTCATTTCATTTTTGGTCAACGTGCCCGTTTTGTCGGAACAGATAACCGTTACCGAGCCAAGCGTTTCAACAGCTGGCAACCTGCGGACAATGGCTCGCCGGCGCGCCATATGTTGTACCCCGATCGCCAGCGTAATGGTCATTATTGCTGGCAAGCCTTCGGGAATTGCAGCGACTGCCAGACCAACAGCAGCCAAAAACATCTGATCGACTGTGTAGCTCTGCATGCCTATGCCATAGAGGAAGGTCAGCGCAGCGACCACGACGATGGCGCCGGACAACCAGCGTCCAAACGAAGACATCTGCTTGATAAGAGGTGTGATCAGGCGCTGTACGTCAGACAGCAGGATACTGATGCGGCCAATTTCGGTAGCATCACCGGTTGCAACCACGACACCCTGGCCCTCACCGTAAGTCACGAGTGTCGATGAGTAGGCCATACAGCGGCGATCACCAATCTGGGAATCGCTTGGCGCGGCATCCACTTCCTTGGCAACAGCCAGAGACTCACCAGTGAGCACAGCTTCCTGAATCTGCAGAGACTTTACATAGAACAGACGTATATCTGCAGGGACTTTGTCACCCGAGTGCAGCAGCACAACATCACCTGGTACCAGCTGTTCAGCTGGAATGAGTACGCGTCTGCCGTCTCGTAGCACCAGAGCCTGCATGGACAACATATTGCGAATCGCATCCAGTGCCCGTTCGGCTTTGCCTTCCTGCAGAAAGCCGATCACGGCATTGATGAACACCACACCCACAATTACCGCGGTATCAAGCCAGTGGCCAAGCAGCGCAGTAAC